>NZ_JAMDGS010000006.1:0-267261 GCF_028657055.1 Pseudomonas aphyarum | reverse complement strand
CCCTCCACTCAGCCTTCCGATGGGGCCGGCAAGTCAAAAGCTTTACTCGAGCTAACGCTCATCGTGTTGAGTGGTGGAAGCCAAAGCCAAAGCCAAAGCCGGAGTGGAGTGGAGTGGAGTGGAGTTGTATGCGTTTTAAAACCCGAATTCACCTCGGTATCTCACGTCGGCGTACCTCCCCCAAACACCTTGGTCAGTCCCCTCTCCCTCCGGGAGAGGGCTAGGGTGAGGGCAGCTTTTGAAGCTGTTTAAATCTCAACAACAACTCAGGATCCTTCCCACAAGGTTTTCAGGTTGTCCGTCGGAAGCACGATCCCTAGTCTTTGGTTGTCGCAGAAAACTCTGTGATTGGGTGTGAGAACCCAGGCAAGCGAGTGTTATTCAAACGCCAGTCCGACCATAATCGCCGCCAGCATTTTTGCTGCCTGTAATTGATTTATGGCGGCCGTGTGCGGGCAGACTTCGGTCTGGCCGGAATCTCCTTGCCCGGTTTCTCACCCCGCACATAGCTGCCACCTCTTCGCCGCGTGAGAACGGCATTTGGTGGCTTCAAGTCAGCAAGGAGTTAATCAATGAACAAGGTTGTCCCCGATCCACCCCTCGAATCACCCACCCCACTCGAAGAAGCCATGCGCGCAGAAGACCTCGCCCGCAACCGCGAAGCCATCAAACGCGCCCTCGATTTCTATCTCTGCCCCAACCTTTCCAAACCACGCCCGCCGAGCACGATGTACATGGTCACGCCCAACGTAGACACCGAAAGCCTGCTGGCCAACGCCTGCGAGTCCCTGGCGTCGGCCAGTACCATCGCCAGCAATTTCGCCAATGAGCTTTCGGGCCCGCAGCGCAGTACGGCGCTGGGTATTCAGCAGATCATCATGCTGGCCGAGCTCGCAGTGAACCGCGCGCTGGATCGGGTTGATCCGCAAACCTGACGACCCAAATCCCGGGCACAAAAAAACCGGCGATCATCACTGATCGCCGGTTTTTCATTCAGCCGTCATTCAATCACTGCATCAACACTTCAATCGAGCCATCAGCAGTCAGGCTGACCTGGCTGGTGCCGGCTTCGACTTCAGGCGTGACGGGGGCTGCGTCCATACCAGCGGCTTTCATCATCATCGGGGCGCGCATGTACGGTTGTGGGAAGCCGTTGCTGTTGAGGTTCAGGTTGACGATTTTGTAGCCCTTGCCGCCCAGGGCGTCGGTGGCCAGTTGGGCGCGGGCCTTGAAGGCGGTGACGGCTTCTTTCAGCAGTTTGTCTTCGCTGGCCTTGCGGGTCGGGTCGGCAATGGCGAAGTCCATGCCGCCCATTTTCAGGTCGGTCAGCAGTTCGCCGGTGAGTTTGGACAGGGCGGCGAAGTCGGCGCTTTCCAGGCGCAGTTCGGCGCGTTCGCGCCAGCCGGTGATTTTCTGGCCCTTGGTGTCGTAGATCGGGTAGCTGTTGCGGCTGCCCTGGCGCAGGGTGATGTCTTTGACTTGCTTGGCCTGAGCCAAGGCCTTGTTCATGGTGGTGCTGACGTCGGCGGCGAGTTTGGCAGGATCAGTGTTTTGTTCTTCGGTGTAGAGGGTCACGATCATCAGGTCGCGGGCCACTTCCTGGCTGACTTCGGCGCGCAGGGAAATCTGGTTGTAGTGCAGCTCATCGGCAGCCAGGGCCGGAAGGCTGGCGACGCTGCCGACGGTCAGGGCGAGAAGGGCGGCGCTGCGGCGAAATGTGTGCATGAAAGCTCCTTGATGAGGGCGCAGGTGATGGTTCGGGGGCCTGCGTGAAACCATCAGACTCTAGCTTTTATGATCCGGTTCGCCCAGTTACAACTTCTATACAGATGGCTGGTGGCTGCTGCGCAGCCAATCGCGAGCAAGCTCGCTCCCACATTTGGGACGCGTTCCCCGTGGGAGCGAGCTTGCTCGCGAAGGGGCCCTTATAGCCGCAGAAAATCTTTGCGCCATGTGGTCGTTTGCCGCACTTTCGCCTCTCAAGCCCGCGCCTTGGTTATACTCCGTGCGATCCGCCTGGAGCGCTCATCAGGAGAGCTCATGCTCGCCCCCGTACAACTGACTTCCGCCACTCGCCAGAACCTCTGGCGGCTGACTTTCATCCGCACCCTGGTGCTCGCCGCGCAGGCCGGTTCCGTGGGCCTGGCCTACTGGCTGGATCTGTTGCCGTTGCCGTGGGTGCAACTGGTGATGACCCTAGGCTGTTCGATTCTGCTCTGTGTGTTCACCGCTGTGCGCCTGCGCACTTCGTGGCCGGTTACCGAGCTCGAATACGCGCTGCAACTGGCCTGCGATCTGGTTATCCACAGTGCCTTGCTGTATTTCTCCGGTGGTTCGACCAACCCGTTCGTTTCGTATTATCTGGTACCGCTGACCATCGCTGCAGTGACGTTGCCTTGGCGTTATTCGGTGGTGCTGTCGGGCATTGCGCTGGCCTTGTACACGCTGATGCTGACGCATTTCTATCCGCTGGAAACCCTGCCGGTCGCCCGGGAGAACCTGCAGATCTACGGCATGTGGCTGAGCTTCGCCCTGGCGGCAGCGGTGATTACGTTTTTCGCCGCGCGCATGGCTGAAGAGCTGCGTCGGCAGGAGGAGTTACGGGCGATCCGCCGTGAAGAAGGCCTGCGCGATCAGCAATTGCTGGCCGTCGCGACTCAGGCCGCTGGCGCCGCACATGAATTGGGCACGCCGCTGGCGACCATGAGCGTGTTGCTCAATGAAATGCAGCAGGATCACCACGACCCGATGCTTCAGGAAGACCTGAAGGTGTTGAAGGATCAGGTGAAGCTCTGCAAGGAGACCCTGCAACAACTGGTGCGCGCCGCTGAAGCCAATCGCCGGATGGCGGTGGAGATGCAGGACGTCACCGAGTGGCTCGACGAAGCGCTCAATCGCTGGCACCTGATGCGTCCCGAGGCCAGTTATCGCTTCCAGCGTCTGGGCCAGGGCCCGTTGCCGCGTGTGGCGCCGCCGCCGGATCTGACCCAGGCCTTGTTGAATCTGTTGAACAACGCCGCCGACGCCTGCCCGGAAAACCTTCAGGTGACCCTGGACTGGACGGCCGAAGACCTGACCATCAGCATTCGCGATCATGGCGCCGGTGTGCCGCTGGCCATCGCCGAGCAGATCGGCAAACCGTTTTTTACCACCAAGGGCAAAGGTTTCGGCCTGGGCCTGTTTTTGAGCAAGGCCAGCGTGACACGCGCCGGCGGCTCAGTGAAACTCTATAGTCATGAGGAAGGCGGCACGCTCACCGAGCTGCGCCTGCCCCACGGCGCCCGAGGAGAGCAACATGAGTGACGAAATCCAAGTCGAAGGCGAAGAACTGCCGCATTTGCTGCTGGTCGATGACGACGCGACCTTCACCCGGGTGATGGCCCGCGCCATGGCCCGGCGTGGTTTCCGCGTCAGCACCGCCGGTTCCGCCGAGGAAGGCCTGACCATCGCCCAGGCCGATCTGCCGGACTATGCCGCGCTGGACCTGAAAATGGACGGCGACTCCGGTCTGGTCCTGCTGCCGAAGCTGCTGGAGCTGGACCCGGAAATGCGTGTGGTGATCCTCACCGGTTACTCGAGCATTGCCACCGCAGTCGAAGCGATCAAGCGCGGCGCCTGCAACTATCTGTGCAAACCGGCCGACGCCGACGATGTGCTGGCAGCACTGCTGTCCGAACACGCCGACCTCGACAGCCTGGTGCCGGAAAACCCGATGTCGGTGGATCGCCTGCAATGGGAGCACATCCAGCGTGTGCTGACCGAGCACGAAGGCAACATCTCCGCCACTGCCCGCGCCTTGGGCATGCACCGCCGCACCCTGCAGCGCAAACTGCAGAAGCGCCCGGTTCGTCGCTGAACCTGCGCTGAACGACCATCGCCAGCCCTCGCGATAAAGCGCACCGATCATCTATGATCGGTGCGTGTCTGTTCTTTTCTTTATCGAGCCTTTTCCATGAATCAGAACGCTGAATATTCCGCGGTCAACGATACTGTGCGCGGGCAGTTTTTTCGCAAGGTGTGGGCCATGACCACGCCTTACTGGCGCAGCGAAGAGAAGGGCAAGGCCTGGACGTTGCTGATTGCCGTGATCGCCTTGTCGCTGTTCAGCGTGGGCATTTCGGTGTGGCTCAACAGTTGGTACAAGGATTTCTACAACGCCCTGCAAAAGAAGGATGAGGCTGCTTTCTGGCAGTTGATCCTGTATTTCTGCGGTATCGCGGCTGTAGCCATTCTTGGTTCAGTGTATCGCCAGTACCTGACACAAATGCTGACCATTCGCTGGCGGGCGTGGCTCACCGAGAACCATTTCAAGCGCTGGCTCAGCCACAAGAATTACTACCAGCTGGAGCAGGGTGGCTACACCGATAACCCTGACCAACGGATTTCCGAAGACCTCAACACTTTTACTACCACCACTCTGGGCCTGGGCCTGGGCTTGATCCGCACCGTGGTCAGTCTGGTGTCGTTTTCGATCATCCTGTGGGGCGTGTCCGGCAGCATCGAAGTGTTTGGCATCGAGATTCCCGGCTACATGTTCTGGTGTGCGTTGCTGTATGCAGGGGTTGGCAGTTGGCTGACTCACCTGATCGGCCGTCGCTTGATCGGCCTGAACAACCAGCAACAACGCTTTGAAGCCGACCTGCGTTTCTCGATGGTTCGGGTGCGTGAGAACGCCGAGAGCATTGCGCTTTACAACGGTGAACCGAACGAAAACCGTCGCCTGAGCAATCGTTTCGGGCTGGTCTGGCAAAACTTCTGGGACATCATGCGAGTGTCCAAGCGTCTGACCTTCTTCACCTCCGGTTATGCCCAGATCGCAATCATCTTCCCGTTTATTGTGGCGGCACCGCGTTACCTGTCCGGCAAGATCGAGCTGGGTGAGCTGATGCAGATCAACTCGGCGTTCGGCAACGTGCAGGAGAACTTCAGCTGGTTCATCGACGCTTATGCGTCGTTGGCAGCCTGGAAGGCTACCTCCGATCGTCTGCTGAGCTTCCGCCAGGCCATGACTGACAACGAAGAACGTGCGCCGGCCATCGACGTGCAGAATCAGGGCGATGAGCTGAAGGTTCACAACCTGGGTCTGGACCTGGCCGATGGTCGTCACCTGCTGACCAGTGCCGACATGACCGTGGAACAGGGCGATCGGTTGATGCTCAGCGGCCGTTCCGGCAGCGGCAAATCCACGCTGCTGCGGGCGATGGGCCATTTGTGGCCGGCCGGGCACGGCAGCATTCGATTGCCCGCTTCGCGTTATCTGTTCTTGCCACAGAAACCCTATCTGCCGATCGGCACCCTGCGCGACGCCTTGAGTTATCCACAACCGGGCGACACCTACGCGCCTGAGCGTTATGCACAAGTGCTGGAAACCTGCCGCTTGCCGCACCTGGTGGCTCGACTGGACGAGGCCAATCACTGGCAGCGCATGCTCTCGCCGGGAGAGCAGCAACGTCTGGCCTTCGCCCGCGCGCTGCTCTATGCACCGCAATGGCTGTACATGGACGAAGCGACGTCGGCGATGGATGAAGAAGACGAAGCCACGCTGTATCAGGCGCTGATCGACCAGTTGCCGGGCCTGAGCATCGTCAGCGTCGGCCATCGCAGCAGCCTCAAACGCTACCATCCACGGCATGTGCGGATCGATGGCGGGCATCTGGTGGAACAGACCGTGACGGCCTGACAGGCTTTAGCTCTGTGGGAGTTCGCTCCCACAGAGGACGGTGATCGTACAACCCGCTTGCGCTATGATGCCCCTCAAGCCGATTTTTCGAGACAAACGCAGACCATGGAAAACCCGATCGACACCCCGCGCCTCCCTCGCAAGCGCCGCAGCCTGGCTCAGGAACTGGTGACGGTGCTGACCGAGCAGATCCGCGACGGTCTGCTCAAGCGTGGCGACAAGCTGCCCACCGAGTCGGCGATCATGGAAGCCCATGGTGTCAGCCGCACCGTGGTGCGCGAGGCGATTTCCCGGCTACAGGCCGCAGGTCAGGTTGAAACCCGCCACGGCATCGGCACTTTCGTGCTGGATACACCGAGCCCGAGCGGTTTTCGGATCGATCCGGCCACCGTGGTCACCCTGCGTGACGTGCTGGCGATTCTCGAATTCCGTATCAGCCTCGAAGTCGAATCCGCCGGCCTTGCCGCACAACGCCGCAGCGCCGAACAACTGGCTGCCATGCGCGCCGCTCTCGATGCGCTGAACGAAAGCGTGGCTCACGCCAGCGATGCGGTGGCGTCGGACTTCCAGTTCCACCTGCAAATCGCGCTGTCCACCGGCAACCGCTATTTCACCGACATCATGACGCACCTGGGCACTAGCATCATTCCGCGCACGCGGCTGAATTCGGCGCGGCTGGCCCATGACGATCAGCAGCACTACATGAATCGCCTGAGCCGCGAGCACGAGGAAATCTACGAGGCCATCGCCCGCCAGGATTCCGATGCCGCCCGCGCGGCCATGCGCCTGCACCTGACCAACAGCCGCGAACGGCTGCGTCAGGCCCATGAAGAGGCGCAGGCTCAGGGCTGAGAAATCAGGCTTCGATGTAGAGTTTCAGCGGTTCCGAACACGGTTCCAGACTGGACTCGTCGGCGAACTTGTAACGCAGTTCAACGGTGCTGTTCAGGTACTTTTCCAGCTCAAACCGGGGGATGCTCAGTTCGATCCCGGTCAGTCCGACCATGTCATCGAGTGCGTCATCCCAGACGCCGGTCGGCTCCGACAAACCCAGCCATTCAGGCTCTTCAGGATCGTCACCGAGGATCGGGTACACATCCCAGTTCGGCGGAGTGTTCTGCCCGTCGGGCACACGAACGATCAAGTCGTCATCCAGTGTCGATAACCGCAGGATGATCGAGTCGCTGGCGTGGTCGGGGAATTGCGGAAGGTGTGCAGCGGCAAACGTCATGCTTCGTTCTCCTTGAAAGATCTGCCGCGATCCTTCGCGGCAGTCGTCGCACTTTACCCGGCGAACTCGTGAGGCGCGCCGGGGCAATCTTGTCCGGGCATTTCAGCTCTTGGGCAGAATCGAATGATCGACCCTGACCGCCAGTTTGCCCGGACCGGGTTTGACGTCGAACGTCGCCTGGCCCTGAGCATCCACCGACGCCCGGGCGATGGCCACGCCGTCGCGCAGCAATTGCAGCGGCGCACCTTTCAACGATTGGCCGGAGGCCAGTTCCAGTTTCAATTTGAGGGTCATCGAATCGCTCCTTAATTCGTGTTGCCGCTTGGGTGATAGTCCTTGAGCAGCAGGTAGGTGCTCCAGCCCCACCAGTCGTCGACGGTGGTGGTGTCGTTGAGGTTATTCACGTCCTTGCGCCGCAGAACTTTGTTGCCTTGAAGGCGGAACAGTGGCGAGAAGTTGTTCGTCAGATTCATCACGAAAGTCAGGTCCGGCAGCCGTTGCAGCGCGTTGAAGGTGGTCGGCACGGTGCCGCTTGAATACGCGGCATACACCTCGTCCGCCGAATCCTGCACCGCCTGATTCACCTGATTGCGGTTGTCGGCGTCCGTGGCGTCGAAGTAGCGCTTGTCACCGAACGCCCGCCATTGCTCGCCATGTCCGTTGCGCACCTTGAGGCCGAACTTGCTGTCTTCGTCATGCATGAAGCGGGTGATGAGTGAGCCCAGGTCGCTCGGTGTCACCGCTGCAGCCATGGCTTTACGCGGCACCCGCAAGTGCCCGGAGGAGAACAGGTCGGTGAGGTAGTGGTCGGCGAACGCGTTCATCGCGTAGGCCCGTTCCAGTTGCAGTTCGTCCTGACTGGCGTGGGCGGCAGCGGCGGTTTGCAGGGCGGCGGTGTGCCCAGCGATGTAGGCCAGGCGAGCCCATTCGCCGAAGTGGTCGGCGTTGTTCGCTGCCAGTTTCAGGTAGCGCCCGAGCGGGAACAGGGCCGAGACGAAACTGCCGCCGCCGGTGATCCTGTTCCACTCTTCCGACAACGTATCTCCCAAGGCGTCATAAGCCTCATGGGGTTGCTTGCCGTCCTTGATCGCCTGTTTAACCGCGTCGATCTCTTTTTGCATGATCGCGAGAATTTGCGTCGCCTCAACTTTTGAAGTGGGCAGCGCGGCGAGGGTGTCGAAGGCCGCGATGAAGCGCTGAAGGCGATCAGCCGGGGTCGCGCCTTCGTTGATCGGCCGGTCGACGATTCCGTAGAAATCACCACCCAGCGCCAGTACCTGGCCGTAGGTCAGCGCCAACCCGTTCGGCAGATGCAGGGGCACATTTTGCGCGATCACCGGTTCGGCATTTTCAACGAAGCGCAGCCGGGTGTTGTCGCCGATAGCCGTGTGTTCTGCGCCCTCGAAGCGCAACTGCGGTTTGCCTTTCAAGGCTTGAGCGGGCGGGGTGGTCACGGGTTCGACATCGCTGTGCGAGTCGGCGATGTGCAGCAGTAAGTGCGCATTGTCAGCATTGAAGGCGATGCCGCCGGGAGTAAAAAGATCATCGAAACGGGCGATGACCGCTGTGGTTTTTTCAAGGCATTTTGGTTGTAGACCGGACATTTCTTTCTCCTTGATATGTCGTCGGTGGATTCTTGTTTAACTGTATGCATATACAGCTAAATCGAGCCTAGTCGAGAAATCTCCTACGTCAAAAAGAAATCTTGTCCGACAAAAAATGCCTCCCAGCGATGAAATGCAGTTGACGGTTATCTTTTAAGTTGTACGATGACCTACAACTTCGGCGAAGGCTGAACGGTCCACTCACAAAAAAACGTTGCTACCAGGGTGTTCGAATAATGAATCCACAAGAACTGAAGTCCATCCTCTCCGCCGGCCTGCTGTCGTTCCCGGTGACCGATTTCAATGCTCAGGGCGATTTCAACCGCGCTGGCTACATCAAACGCCTGGAATGGCTGGCCCCGTACGGTGCTTCAGCCCTGTTCGCCGCCGGTGGCACCGGTGAATTCTTCTCCCTGGCTGCCAGCGAATATTCGGAAATCATCAAGACTGCCGTCGACACCTGCGCCAGCAGCGTGCCGATCCTCGCCGGTGTCGGTGGTTCGACCCGCCAGGCCATCGAATACGCTCAGGAAGCCGAGCGTCTGGGCGCCAAAGGCCTGTTGCTGCTGCCGCACTACCTGACCGAAGCCAGCCAGGACGGTGTTGCCGCCCACGTTGAAGCGGTGTGCAAATCGGTCAACATCGGCGTGGTGGTGTACAACCGCAACGTCTGCCGCCTGACCGCGCCGCTGCTGGAACGTCTGGCCGAGCGCTGCCCGAACCTGATCGGTTACAAGGACGGTCTGGGTGATATCGAACTGATGGTGTCGATCCGTCGTCGCCTCGGTGATCGCTTCAGCTACCTCGGTGGTTTGCCGACCGCCGAAGTCTACGCCGCTGCCTACAAGGCCCTGGGCGTACCGGTCTACTCGTCGGCGGTGTTCAACTTCATCCCGAAAACCGCGATGGACTTCTATCACGCGATTGCCCGCGAAGATCACGCCACCGTCGGCAAGATCATCGACGACTTCTTCCTGCCGTACCTGGACATCCGCAACCGCAAGGCCGGTTACGCCGTGAGCATCGTCAAGGCAGGCGCCAAGATCGCCGGCTATGACGCAGGCCCGGTGCGGGCGCCGCTGACCGACCTGACCCGCGAAGAGTACGAAATGCTCGCCGCGCTGATCGACAAGCAAGGTGCGCAGTAACACCACTCTATAAACAAGGCCGCTGAGCAATCAGCGGCCTTTTGCGTCAGGAGAATGATTCGTGACCAAGCGCTATGACAACTACATCAACGGTGAATGGGTCGCCGGCAACGATTACTCGGTCAACATCAACCCGTCCGAGCTGAGCGACACCATCGGCGATTACGCCAAGGCTGACCTGACTCAGGTCAACGCCGCCATCGATGCCGCTCGCGCCGCGTTCCCGGCATGGTCGACCTCGGGCATTCAGGCCCGCCACGACTCGCTGGACAAAGTCGGTACTGAAATCCTCGCCCGTCGCGAAGAACTCGGCACTCTGCTGGCCCGGGAAGAGGGCAAGACCCTATCGGAAGCCATCGGCGAAGTGACCCGCGCCGGCAACATCTTCAAGTTCTTCGCCGGTGAGTGCCTGCGTTTGTCCGGCGACTACGTGCCGTCGGTGCGTCCGGGCGTCAACGTTGAAGTCACCCGCGAAGCCCTTGGCGTGGTCGGCCTGATCACCCCGTGGAATTTCCCGATTGCCATCCCGTCGTGGAAAATCGCCCCGGCCCTGGCCTACGGCAACTGCGTGGTGTTGAAGCCGGCGGATCTGGTGCCGGGTTGCGCCTGGGCCTTGGCCGAAATCATCTCCCGTGCAGGCTTCCCGGCCGGCGTGTTCAACCTGGTGATGGGCAGCGGTCGCGTGGTCGGTGAAGCGCTGGTCAACAGCCCGAAAGTCGACGGCATCAGCTTCACCGGCTCCGTCGGTGTGGGCCGTCAGATCGCCGTCAACTGCGTATCGCGCCAGGCCAAGGTTCAGTTGGAGATGGGCGGCAAGAACCCGCAGATCATTCTCGACGACGCCGACCTCAAGCAGGCAGTCGAGCTGTCGGTGCAGAGCGCGTTCTACTCCACCGGCCAGCGCTGCACCGCGTCGAGCCGCTTGATCGTCACCGCCGGGATTCACGACAAGTTCGTCGAAGCCATGGCCGAGCGCATGAAGTCGATCAAGGTCGGCCACGCGCTGAAAGCGGGCACCGACATCGGTCCGGTGGTTTCGCAAGCACAGCTTGAGCAGGACCTGAAATACATCGACATCGGTCAGTCCGAAGGCGCTCGCGTAGTCAGCGGCGGTGGTCTGGTGACGTGCGACACCGAAGGCTACTTCCTTGCGCCGACCCTGTTTGCCGACAGCGAAGCGTCGATGCGCATCAGCCGTGAAGAGATCTTCGGCCCGGTGGCCAACATCGTCCGCGTGGCCGATTACGAGGCTGCACTGGCCATGGCCAACGACACCGAATTCGGTCTGTCGGCGGGTATCGCCACCACGTCGCTGAAGTACGCCAACCACTTCAAGCGTCATTCCCAGGCCGGGATGGTGATGGTCAACCTGCCGACCGCCGGTGTCGATTACCACGTTCCGTTCGGTGGCCGTAAGGGTTCATCCTATGGCTCACGTGAGCAAGGCCGCTATGCGCAAGAGTTCTACACGGTCGTGAAGACCAGCTACATCGGTTCCTGATCCACGCAATACCTGTGGGAGCTGGCTTGCCAGCGATAGCATCACCGCGGAGTGACTGATACAACGAGTCGCCTGCATCGCTGGCAAGCCAGCTCCCACAAAGACCAAAGAAGATCCACCCGCGCATAAAAATAATCAGTGGGAGTACATCTACATGCAATCGTCCAAGCCGACTCACGTCCGCTATTTGATCTTGCTCATGCTGTTTCTGGTGACCACGATCAACTACGCCGACCGCGCCACCATCGCGATCGCCGGTTCCAGTTTGCAAAAAGACCTCGGCATCGACGCGGTCACCCTCGGCTACATCTTCTCTGCATTCGGTTGGGCCTACGTGGCCGGGCAAATTCCCGGTGGCTGGTTGCTCGATCGCTTCGGCTCGAAAAAAGTCTATGCCCTGAGCATCTTCACCTGGTCGCTGTTCACCGTGCTGCAAGGCTTCGTCGGTGAGTTCGGCATGTCCACGGCCATCGTCGCGCTGTTCATGTTGCGCTTCCTGGTCGGTCTGGCCGAGGCGCCATCGTTCCCCGGCAACGCCCGCATCGTCGCGGCCTGGTTCCCGACGGCTGAACGCGGCACCGCTTCGGCGATCTTCAACTCGGCGCAATACTTCGCGACCGTGTTGTTCGCGCCATTGATGGGCTGGATCGTCTACACCTTTGGCTGGGAACACGTGTTCATCGTCATGGGCCTGCTCGGCATTGTGTTCTCGCTGGTCTGGCTGAAGGTTATCCACAGCCCGCGCCAACACCCGATGGCCAACGAAGCGGAAGTGAAGTTCATCGCCGATAACGGCGGCATGGTCGACATGGACCAGAAACAAGGCAAAAAGGCAGACGGCCCGAAATGGGATTACATCCGTCAGTTGCTGACCAACCGCATGATGCTCGGCGTTTATCTGGGCCAGTACTGCATCAACGGCATCACCTATTTCTTCCTGACCTGGTTCCCGGTGTACCTGGTGCAGGAGCGCGGCATGACCATCCTCAAGGCCGGTTTCATCGCCTCGTTGCCGGCGATCTGCGGCTTTATCGGCGGCGTCCTCGGCGGGGTGATTTCCGATTACCTGCTGCGCAAGGGCCATTCGCTGACCTTCGCCCGCAAGGCGCCGATCATTGCCGGTCTGCTGGTTTCGAGCAGCATCGTGGCCTGCAACTATGTCGACGTTGAATGGATGGTGGTCGGCTTCATGGCCCTGGCGTTCTTCGGCAAAGGCGTGGGCGCGCTGGGCTGGGCGGTGGTGTCCGACACCTCGCCGAAACAGATCGCCGGTCTGAGTGGCGGCCTGTTCAACACCTTCGGCAACATCGCGTCGATCACTACGCCAATCGTCATCGGCTACATCATCAGTTCCACCGGTTCGTTCAAATGGGCGCTGGTGTTCGTGGGTGCCAATGCCCTGGTGGCGGTGTTCAGCTACCTGGTGATCGTCGGCCCGATCAAGCGTGTGGTCCTGAAGGAGCCGCCAACCAACGGTGGTTCCGAAGCGGCTGGTAAATTGTCTCAAGCGCATTCCTGAGGAGCGGCGTCATGCAGTTGATTGAACATTCCGACTCGCCGCGCTACATCCGCCTGCACGAGCGGGACAACGTAGTGGTTGTGGTCAATGACCAGGGCGTTCCGGCCGGCACCGCATTTGCCGATGGTCTGGTGACGGTGGATTTTGTGCCGCAGAGTCACAAGGTCAGCCTCGTGGACATCCCCGAGGGCGGCACGGTGATTCGCTACGGCCAGATCATTGGCTACGCGTTGCAGCCGATTCCCCGTGGCAGTTGGGTCAAGGAAGATCAACTGCGCATGCCGACCGCGCCACCGCTGGACAGCTTGCCGCTGTCCACCGATGTGCCGGCCGCGCAGGCACCGCTGGAAGGCTTCACGTTCGAGGGTTATCGCAACGCCGACGGCACCGTCGGCACGCGCAACATCCTCGGGATCACCACCACCGTGCAATGCGTCACCGGGGTGCTGGATCACGCGGTAAAACGCATCAAGGATGAGCTGTTGCCGAAGTACCCGCACGTCGATGACGTGGTGGCACTGACCCACAGTTACGGTTGCGGCGTGGCCATCACGGCCACCGACGCCTACATCCCGATCCGTACCGTGCGCAATCTGGCGCGCAACCCGAACCTCGGTGGCGAGGCGCTGGTGATCAGTCTGGGCTGCGAGAAATTGCAGGCCGGGCAGGTGATGCACGAGGACGACGCGTCGGTCGACCTGAGCGAGCCGTGGCTGTATCGCTTGCAGGATTCCAGTCACGGTTTCACCGAAATGATCGAGCAGATCATGGAACTGGCTGAAGTCCGCCTGAAGAAACTCGACCAGCGCCGCCGCGAAACCGTACCGGCGTCCGAGCTGATCCTCGGCATGCAGTGCGGCGGCAGCGATGCGTTTTCCGGGATCACCGCCAACCCGGCGCTGGGTTATGCCTCGGACTTGCTGTTGCGGGCGGGGGCGACGGTGATGTTTTCCGAAGTCACCGAAGTGCGTGATGCGATTTACCTGCTGACCTCACGGGCCCAGACCAAAACCGTTGCCGAGGAGCTGGTGCGCGAGATGGACTGGTACGACCGTTACCTGGCCAAGGGCGAGGCGGATCGCAGCGCCAACACCACGCCGGGCAACAAGAAGGGCGGGTTGTCGAACATCGTCGAGAAGTCGTTGGGTTCGATCGTGAAGTCCGGCAGCAGCGCGATCAGCGGTGTGCTCGGCCCGGGGGAACGGTTCAAGCAGAAGGGTTTGATTTTCTGTGCGACGCCGGCGAGTGATTTTGTCTGCGGTACGTTGCAACTGGCGGCGGGAATGAACCTGCATGTGTTCACTACCGGTCGTGGCACGCCTTATGGGTTGGCGATGGCGCCGGTGGTGAAGGTTTCGACCCGTACCGAACTGGCGCAGCGCTGGCCGGACCTGATCGACATCGATGCCGGGCGGATTGCCACCGGGCGGGCGTCCATCGAGGAGTTGGGGTGGGAGTTGTTCCACTACTATCTGGATGTGGCGAGTGGGAAGCAGCAGACTTGGGCGGAGAAGCACAAGCTGCATAACGACATTACGTTGTTCAATCCGGCGCCGATTACTTGATCTGCTTGAGGGGTGTGGTGTCAGCACCGGCCATGCCCTCACCCCAGCCCTCTCCCGGGGGAGAGGGGGCCGACCGAGTTGTCTTGCGTCATACATCGACCTGCAAGACCGAGTCGATTATGGATTCGGCAAAGTCAGTTCAGGTCGGCGGACCTCTTGAATATCCCCCGATCGGCTCCCTCTCCCTTTGGGAGAGGGGGCCGACCGAGTTGTCTTGCGTCAAACATCGACCTGCAAGACCGAGTCGATTATGGATTCGGCAAAGTCAGTTCAGGTCGGCGGACCTCTTGAATATCCCCCGATCGGCTCCCTCTCCCTCCGGGAGAGGGCTAGGGTGAGGGGCTTTTGAGGGGCAAACAGCCCGAAGTGGCTTATCATTAGCCCCCTAACGACGCTCACCTCCAAGGCTCCCCGGCATGCTGGCAATTTTCCTCGAAACCCTGAACATCACCGCGCCGGTGTTTGCCATGCTGTTTCTCGGTGTGCTGCTCAAGCGCATCGACTGGATCAACGACAACTTCATCCACACGGCCTCGTCGCTGGTGTTCAACGTCACCATGCCGGCGCTGCTGTTTCTCGGCATCCTGCATGCCGACCTGCACGCGGCGCTGCAACCGGCACTGCTGATCTATTTCGCCCTCGCCACGCTGGTCAGTTTTGCCGTGGCCTGGGGCTGGGCGATTTTCCGTTGTCCGCGTGAAGATCGCGGCATCTACACCCAAGGTGCGTTTCGCGGCAACAACGGGGTGATCGGTCTGGCGCTCGCCGCTAGCATGTACGGCGACTACGGGATTTCCCTCGGAGCGATTCTCGCGGCGCTGGTGATCCTGTTCTACAACACCCTGTCGACCATCGTGCTGGCGGTCTACAGCCCGGTGATCAAGTCCGACCCCTGGAGCATCTGCAAAAGCGTGGTCAGCAATCCGCTGATCATCAGCGTGATCGCAGCGGCGCCGTTCGCTTATTTCAAGATCGGTCTGCCGGGCTGGCTGGAAACCTCCGGCCAGTACCTGGCACAAACCACGTTGCCGCTGGCGCTGATCTGCATTGGCGGCACGCTGTCGCTGGCGGCGCTGCGCAAGAGCGGCAACATGGCGCTCAGTTCGAGTCTGGTGAAGATGATCGGCCTGCCGGTGATCGCCACGCTGGGCGCATGGCTGTGGGGCTTTCGCGGGGCGGAGCTGGGGATTCTGTTTCTGTACTTCGGCAGCCCGACCGCTGCCGCCAGTTTTGTCATGGCCCGGGCGGCCCAGGGCAATCATGAACTGGCGGCGGCGATCATCGTGCTGACCACGTTGATGGCGGCGATCACCACCAACATCGGGATCTTCTTCTTGCAGTGGGGCGGGTGGATCTGAGGCCGGCGGTTACTCGGGCTTCTGGTAACTGTCGATCACTTCCTGCGCCGCGCGAAACGCATCGATCGCCGCCGGCACGCCGGCATACACCGCGCAATGCAGCAGCGCTTCACGGATCTCATCGACCGTGCAGCCATTGTTCAACGCGCCGCGCACGTGACCTTTCAATTCCTGCGGGCACTTCAGCGCGGTCAGTGCGGCAAGGGTGATCAGGCTGCGGGTTTTCAGCGGCAAACCTTCGCGATTCCACACGCCGCCCCAGGCGTGTTCGTTGACGAAGTCCTGCAACGGTTGAGTGAACTCGGTGGCATTGCCCAGCGCGCGGTCGACAAACGCGTCGCCCATTACCTGACGGCGGACTTCAACCCCGGATTTCTTCGATTCGGTCATGGCACATCCCTCTTGTGGTGTTGGCGGCGCCAGGCGCGTACGGACGTGAAAAACAGAAACGTCAGGAGCGTCGGCAGCACATAAAACAGCATCAACCGCTCGAGTTTGCCGGCCAGTGGCATACCGGTGGTGAACGACACCACGTGCAGCCCGTACGCCAGGTACAAACCAAGCAGCAACAGACCTTCGGCCCGGGTCACGCGGTAACCGGAATAGAACACCGGCAGGCACAGCGCGGCGACGCCGAGCATCACCGGCAGGTCGAAATCCAGCGCGTTCGGCGAGACCGACAGCGGTGTCGGCGCGATCAGTGCGGTGAGGCCCAGCACCCCAAGCAGGTTGAACAGATTGGCGCCGATCACGTTGCCCACGGCGATGTCCCGTTGACCGCGCAGCGCGGCGATCAACGAGGTGGCGAGTTCCGGCAGCGAAGTGCCGACCGCGACCACGGTCAGGCCGATCACCCGTTCCGAGAATCCCAGGTCAGTGGCGACGACCACGGCGGCGCCCAGCAGCAGGTGCCCGGCGAACACCAGCATGCCCAGACCGCCGACAATCATCAGCAGGCTGGTGAACCACGGTGCCTGCGGATCGTGCGGTTGATCGGAATGCGGGCGGGTCGAGTGCCGCGACTGGCGCAGCAATAATCCGAGATATAGTGCGAGAGCGCCGAGCAGCAGAATACCGTCGAAGCGCCCGAGTTCTTCATTCCACGCCAGCACGAACACCAGCAGGCTGGCGCCGATCATCAACGGGATGTCGAGGCGCACCAGTTGCCGCGACACCCGCAGCGGGATGATCAGCGCCGACAGGCCGAGGGTGACGAGAATGTTGAAAATGCTGCTGCCGATCACGCTGCTGACGGCGATGTCCGGCGTGTGTGCCTGCACGGCTTGCAGGCTGACGGCCATTTGCGGGGCGCTGCTGCCGAGGGCGACGATGGTCAGGCCGATGATCAGCGGTCGTACATACAGGCGCGCGGCCAGGCGCACGGCGGCGCGCACCATCAGCTCGGCGCCGGCGATCAGCAGGAACAGCCCGCTGAGCAATTCGATCACGCTGATTAGGGGTAAGTCGGTCAGTCCGAAAATGGTGGACGCTCCATCAGTCGTCGAGGGCCTGGATCCGGACCCGGGCGGTTCCACTGCGCAGCATACCGAGCTGTTCAGCCGCCGCACGTGAAACATCGATCAGACGGCCACGGGTGTGCGGGCCACGGTCGTTGATGCGGACCACGACGGATTCATCGTTTTTCAGGTTGGTGACCTTCACCCGCGTGCCGAACGGCAACTGGCGGTGGGCGGCGGTCAGGGAATTCTGGTTGAACGCTTCGCCGCTGGCGGTGCGTTTACCGTGGTGCTTGGCACCGTAATAGGAGGCGACGCCGGTCTGGTCGTAACCGTGCGGGTCAATGACATCGGTGCTGGCGCAACCGGCCAGCAAAGAGAGCAGGGCGCAGGCGCCGAGCAGACGTTTCATTCGAAAGCTCCCAGATAACAATGTGGGAGCGAGCCTGCTCGCGATGGCAGTCTTGCAGTCACCTTTGCGGTGTCTGAAATTGCGCTATCGCGAGCAGGCTCGCTCCCACAGGGATCAGAGCCAGGTTTGAAATCTGGCTCCATTGTGGTCAGCCTTCGAGCTTGCTTTTCAGCAGTTCGTTCACTTGCTGCGGGTTGGCCTTGCCTTTGGAGGCTTTCATGGCCTGACCGACGAAGAAGCCGAACATCTTGCCGCGCTTGGCTTCGTCTGCCGCGCGGTATTGCTCGACCTGCTCGGCGTTGGCTGCGAGCATTTCGTCCAGCACCGCCGAGATTGCGCCGGTGTCGGTAACCTGCTTCAGGCCGCGCTTTTCGATGATCTCGTCTGCGCTGCCTTCGCCGTTGGCCATCGCTTCGAACACCACCTTGGCGATCTTGCCGGAGATGGTGTTGTCCTTGATGCGCTGCAGCATGCCGCCCAGTTGCTCGGCCGAAACCGGCGAATCCTCGATGTCCAGGTTCTGTTTGTTGAGCAGGCTGCCCAACTCGACCATCACCCAGTTCGCCGCCAGTTTGGCGTCGCCGCCGATGGCTGCGACTTTCTCGAAGTAGTCCGCCTGCTCACGGCTGGTGGCCAGCACGTTGGCGTCGTAGGCCGACAGACCGAACGCACTCTGGAAGCGCTCGCGTTTCTGCGGTGGCAGTTCCGGCAGGGTGGCGCGCACGTCATTGAGGAACGAGTCCTCGATGACCACCGGCAGCAGGTCCGGATCGGGGAAGTAACGGTAGTCGTTGGCTTCCTCTTTGCTGCGCATCGGACGGGTTTCGTCCTTGTTCGGATCGTACAGACGGGTCTGCTGGATCACTTTGCCGCCGTCTTCGATCAGGTCGATCTGACGCTGGATCTCGGAGTTGATCGCCTTCTCGATGAAGCGGAACGAGTTGACGTTCTTGATCTCGCAGCGGGTGCCGAATTCAACCTGGCCTTTCGGACGGATCGACACGTTGCAGTCGCAACGCAGCGAACCTTCGGCCATGTTGCCATCGCAGATGCCCAGGTAACGCACCAGCGCGTGGATCGCCTTGACGTAGGCCACAGCTTCCTTGGCGCTGCGCATGTCAGGCTCGGAAACGATTTCCAGCAGCGGCGTGCCGGCACGGTTCAGGTCGATGCCGGTGGCACCGCTGAATTCCTCGTGCAGGCTCTTGCCGGCGTCTTCTTCCAGGTGCGCGCGGGTGATGCCGACGCGTTTGACCGTGCCGTCCTCCAGGGCGATGTCCAGGTGGCCCTTGCCGACGATCGGCAATTCCATCTGGCTGATCTGGTAGCCCTTCGGCAGGTCCGGGTAGAAGTAGTTTTTACGCGCGAACACGTTGTGCTGACCGATCTCGGCGTCAATCGCCAGACCGAACATCACCGCCATGCGCACCGCTTCCTGGTTCAGCACCGGCAGCACGCCGGGCATGCCCAGGTCGATCAGGCTGGCCTGGGTGTTCGGCTCGGAGCCGAAGGTGGTGGAACTACCGGAAAAGATTTTCGACCGGGTGGTGAGCTGGGTGTGAATCTCCAGCCCGATCACGACTTCCCATTGCATGTGTGTCTCCTCAGAAGCCGGTTGGGGTGCGGGTGTGCCAGTCAGTGTTCAACTGATACTGGTGCGCAACGTTGAGCAAACGGCCTTCCTGGAAATACGGAGCGAGCAGCTGCACGCCGACCGGCAGACCGTCGACAAAACCGGCTGGCATCGACAGCCCCGGCAGGCCCGCGAGGTTGGCGGTGATGGTGTAGACGTCTTCCAGATAGGCAGCGACCGGGTCGCTGTTCTTGGCGCCGAGTTTCCAGGCCGGGTTTGGCGTGGTCGGGCCGAGGATGATGTCGACTTCATTAAAGGCGGTCATGAAGTCGTTCTTCACCAGACGACGGATCTTCTGCGCTTTCAGGTAGTAGGCGTCGTAGTAACCGGCGGACAGCGCGTAGGCACCGACCATGATCCGGCGTTGCACTTCGGCACCAAAGCCTTCGCCACGGGAGCGCTTGTACAGGTCTTCCAGGTTCTTCGGATCTTCGCAGCGGTGGCCGAAGCGCACGCCGTCGAAACGCGACAGGTTGGAGGAGGCTTCTGCCGGGGCGATCACGTAGTACGCAGGAATCGCGTGCTGCATGTTCGGCAGGCTGATTTCCTTGATCACGGCACCGAGCTTCTGCAGCTCTTTGATGCTGTTCTGGATCAGGTCGGCGATGCGCGGGTCGAGACCGGCACCGAAGTATTCCTTCGGCACGCCGATACGCAGACCTTGCAGCGAGCCATTCAGACCGGCGGCGTAGTCCGGCACCGGCTCATCGATGCTGGTGGAGTCGTTCGGATCGAAGCCGGCCATACCTTGCAACAAAATCGCGCAGTCTTCGGCAGTGCGAGCCAATGGGCCGCCCTGATCGAGGCTGGAGGCGTAAGCGATCATGCCCCAGCGCGACACGCGACCGTAGGTCGGTTTCAGGCCGGTGAGGTTGGTAAATGCAGCCGGCTGACGGATCGAGCCGCCAGTGTCGGTGGCCGTTGCGGCAGGCAACAGACGAGCGGCAACTGCCGCCGCCGAACCACCGGACGAACCGCCCGGCACGTGTTCCAGGTTCCACGGGTTTTTCACCGCGCCGTACCAGCTCGACTCGTTGGCCGAACCCATGGCGAATTCGTCCATGTTGGTTTTGCCCAGTGTCACGGTGCCGGCGGCGGCCAGCTTCGACACCACGGTGGCGTCGTATGGAGCCTTGAAGTTGTCGAGCATCTTCGAGCCGCAGCTGGTGCGGATGCCCTGGGTGCAGAACAGGTCTTTGTGGGCGATCGGCGCGCCAAGCAGCGCGCCGCTCTCACCATTGGCCCGGCGCACGTCGGCGGCTTTCGCCTGCTCGAGGGCCAGCTCTTCGGTGAGGCTGATGAAACTGTTGAGCTGCGGATCGAGCTGGGTAATGCGCGCCAGCAGGACTTTGGTCAGCTCTTCGGAAGAAAACTTTTTATCGGCGAGACCGCGGGCGATCTCGGCCAGAGTCAATTGATGCATTGCAGGCTCTTTCCCTTTAGTCGATGACTTTCGGAACCAGGTACAGGCCGTTTTCGACCGCTGGTGCGATGGACTGATAAGCCTCGCGGTTATTGCTTTCGGTCACGACGTCGGCGCGCAGGCGCTGACTGGCTTCCAGCGGGTGGGCCAGCGGCTCGATACCGTCGGTATTGACCGCCTGCATTTCGTCGACCAGCCCGAGAATGCTGTTGAGGGCCGAAGTGATGTGTGGAAGATCGGCGTCATTCAGGCCAAGGCTGGCCAGATGAGCGATTTTTTCCACGTCGGAGCGTTCTAGCGCCATCGGGTTTCTCCAGTGGAAAACAGGACGGACGGCGTCCGTGTGTTAGATTGTCGGAACACTACCGCACTTCTACGGTCATAAGGCCGCGATTGTGGGGCTTGGTGCACAGAAAAGCGGCCAATTTAACATATTGGCGCCTTGCCCAAAATCCCTGTCGTTGTTAGAGTTTGCCGCACTTTTTTACCCACGCGTTGCCTAGGGTCCCTTTCCCATGTTCAAGAAACTGCGTGGCATGTTTTCCAGCGATCTTTCCATTGACCTGGGCACTGCCAACACCCTTATTTACGTGCGCGAGCGCGGTATCGTCCTGAATGAGCCATCGGTTGTGGCCATTCGGACACACGGTAACCAGAAAAGTGTCGTCGCTGTCGGCACCGAGGCCAAGCGCATGCTCGGCCGTACGCCGGGCAACATTGCTGCCATTCGTCCGATGAAGGACGGCGTGATCGCCGACTTCAGCGTCTGCGAAAAGATGCTGCAATACTTTATTAACAAGGTTCACGAAAACAGCTTTCTGCAGCCCAGCCCTCGTGTGCTGATCTGCGTTCCATGCAAATCCACCCAGGTTGAGCGTCGTGCCATCCGTGAATCGGCCCTTGGCGCCGGTGCCCGTGAAGTGTTCCTGATCGAAGAGCCGATGGCTGCTGCGATCGGTGCCGGCCTGCCGGTTGAAGAAGCACGCGGCTCGATGGTCGTGGATATCGGTGGTGGTACTACCGAAATCGCGTTGATCTCCCTGAACGGTGTGGTCTATGCCGAATCCGTACGCGTTGGCGGCGACCGCTTCGACGAAGCGATCATCACCTACGTGCGCCGTAACTACGGCAGCCTGATCGGCGAATCCACCGCCGAGCGTATCAAGCAGGAAATCGGTACGGCCTACCCGGGCGGCGAAGTTCGCGAAGTCGACGTTCGCGGTCGCAACCTGGCCGAAGGCGTTCCACGCGCATTCACCCTGAACTCCAACGAAGTGCTGGAAGCTCTGCAAGAGTCGCTGGCAACCATCGTTCAGGCCGTGAAAAGCGCTCTGGAGCAATCGCCGCCGGAACTGGCTTCCGACATCGCCGAGCGTGGCCTGGTGCTGACCGGTGGTGGCGCGCTGCTGCGTGACCTCGACAAGCTGCTGGCCCAGGAAACCGGTCTGCCGGTGATTGTTGCCGAAGATCCGCTGACCTGCGTCGCTCGCGGCGGTGGCCGTGCATTGGAAATGATGGACAAGCACACCATGGACCTGCTCTCCAGCGAATAATCGCCGGGTGCAATACGTGGGTGAGCGCACAGGCAGCACTTTGCAGTGCTGCCTGTTGGCGTTTATCTTCTGTCAGTCTTCATCCAGGCCGGTTTGATGCCGTATGAATAAACAGAACATTTGCCTGGGAGGAGCGGCTTATTAAACCGCTTTTCGCCAAGGGCCCCTCACTGGGCGTGCGCTTGTTGGTGCTGGCCGTACTGTCGGTCGCGCTGATGGTCGTTGACGCGCGCTTCAGCCTGCTTAAACCCGTACGCAGCCAGGCCTCGCTGGTGCTGATGGACGCCTACTGGATTACGGACCTGCCCGGACGGTTGTGGGAAGGTATCGCCAGCCAGTTCGGCAGTCGCACCGAGCTCGTCGCCGAAAATGAAAAACTCAAGTCGGAGAACCTGCTGTTGCAGGGTCGCATGCAGAAGCTTGCCGCCCTCACCGAGCAGAACGTCCGTCTGCGCGAGTTGCTCAATTCCTCCGCGCTGGTCAACGAGAAGGTCGAAGTGGCCGAGCTGATCGGCATGGACCCCAACCCCTTCACCCATCGCATCATCATCAATAAAGGTGAGCGTGATGGCGTGGTGCTCGGTCAGCCGGTGCTCGATGCTCGCGGCCTGATGGGGCAGGTGGTCGAACTGATGCCGTACACCTCCCGCGTGTTGCTGCTGACCGACTCGACCCACAGCATTCCTGTGCAGGTGAACCGTAACGGTCTGCGGGCGATTGCCAGCGGCACCGGTAACCCCGAGCGTCTGGAACTGCGCCACGTGGCGGACACTGCCGACGTCAAGGAAGGTGATCTGCTGGTCAGCTCCGGTCTCGGTCAGCGTTTCCCGGCCGGTTATCCGGTGGCGACGGTCAAGGAAGTCATTCACGACTCTGGCCAGCCTTTCGCGATTGTTCGCGCCGTGCCGACCGCCGCACTGAACCGTAGCCGTTACCTGCTGCTGGTATTCAGTGACAACCGCACGGCCGAAGAACGTGCCAACGATGCCGCGCAGGCTCAGGAAAACCTCGATGCCTTTGGTGGTGGTCCGGTGATTCCGTCCACGGTGCCGAAAATCGTCACCCCGCCTGCCGCAGCATCGACTCCTGCCACGGCGACGCCATCGGCTGCGCCTGCTGCCAGCACTACACCGGCCAAACCCGCTGCAAGCAAACCGCCTGCAGCCACACCAGCGGCCAGCAAACCACCGGCGAATCAGCCGGCGGCTCGACCAGCGGCCAAACCGCCTGTCACTGCGCCGGCGACCACCGGGAGGCAAGAATAATGGTCGGGGCTACCGCATCGCGTAACGGCTGGATTGTCTGGCTGACGTTTATTGTCGGCATTCTGCTCAGCGTGTCGCCACTGCCCATTTTCATGGAAATCCTGCGCCCGCTGTGGCTGGCCTTGCTCCTGACTTTCTGGGCGTTGTATCTGCCGCATACGGTCGGCATGGTCACGGCCTTCTGCCTGGGACTGGCCGAAGATGTTCTGCAGGGCGATCTGCTCGGTCAGAATGCCTTGATCCTGACCCTGATCACGTTCCTGGTGCTGTCATTGCAGCAACGCCTGCGAATGTTCCCGATGTGGCAGCAGAGCCTGGTGATCCTGGTGATCTTCGGCCTCGCCCAGCTCGTACAACTCTGGCTCAGTGCCTTGACCGGCAACCGTCAGCCGACCCTCGCGCTGGTCCTGCCGGCGCTGGTCAGTGCCTTGCTCTGGCCATGGGTCAGCTTCGCTCTGCGTGGATTGCGCCGGCGCTACAAAATCAACTGATTCGGTCAGGCATGGGCCCCCACCGGTGCCATGAGGCAGGGCACTCAACAGGGAGATGTTTGGATGAAGCCGCTTTACCTCGCCTCAGGATCGCCGCGTCGGCGTGAGTTGCTCACGCAGATCGGCATCCCGTTTACCGCCATCAGCGCGGATATCGATGAAACCCCTCTCGCCAATGAATCCCCATCGGCCTACGTCGAGCGCCTAGCGCGCGGCAAGGCCGAGGCCGGACGGCGGACCGTCGTTTGCGACGTAGCGTTTTGCGTACTGGGCGCCGACACCGCCGTGGTGCTGGACGGCAAAATTCTTGGCAAACCGGTGGACGAAGCCGACGCATGCGCCATGCTGATGATGTTGTCCGGCAAGGAGCATGAAGTGCTGACGGCGATTGCCGTGCTCGACGGCGAGCGCTGCGAGTCGCGGGTGGTGCGCAGTCTGGTGCGGTTCCGGTCGATCAGCCGCGAAGAAGCCGCCGCCTACTGGGCCAGCGGCGAACCCCGGGACAAGGCGGGTGGCTACGGCATTCAGGGGCTCGGCGCGGTGTTCGTCGCCGGCCTCAATGGCAGTTACTCGGCGGTCGTCGGCTTGCCGGTGTGCGAAAGCGCAGAACTGCTCGGCCATTTCGGCATACCCTGTTGGCAAACCCTGAACGCGCAATAAGCGTCGAACGGACAAGATGCGGCCATTATCGTGAACATGCCTGAACGAGACCCTGCCATGAGTGAAGAGATTCTGATCAACATCACGCCGATGGAATCGCGCGTGGCGGTGGTCGAAAACGGTGTGCTGCAAGAAGTGCACGTCGAGCGTACGCAAAAACGCGGGATCGTCGGCAACATCTATAAAGGCAAGGTGGTGCGGGTCCTGCCGGGCATGCAGGCGGCCTTCGTCGACATCGGTCTGGATCGCGCAGCCTTCATTCATGCTTCGGAAATTTCCCTGCGCGAAGGCCCGGCGGTGGAAAGCATCAGCGCTCTGGTGCACGAAGGCCAGAGCCTGGTGGTGCAGGTCACCAAGGATCCGATCGGTTCCAAAGGCGCGCGCCTGACCACGCAGCTGTCGATCCCGTCGCGCTATCTGGTGTACATGCCGCGCACCGCCCACGTCGGCATTTCCCTGAAGATCGAAGACGAGGCCGAGCGCGAACGCCTCAAGCAGGTGGTCAGCGATTGCGTGGCCAAAGAAGGCATCAAGGAGGCCGGCGGCTTCATTTTGCGTACCGCCGCCGAAGGTGCCGGGGCCGATGAGATCCTGATGGACATCCGCTACCTGCGCCGCCTGTGGGATCAGATCAACGAACAGATCAAGACCATCGGCGCACCGAGCGTGATCTACGAAGACCTCGGCCTGGCGCTGCGCACCCTGCGCGATCTGGTCAGCCCGAAGATCGAGAAGATCCGCATCGACTCCCGGGAAACCTTCCAGAAAACCACGCAGTTCGTCGCCGAACTGATGCCGGAAATTGCCGATCGTCTGGAACACTATCCGGGTGAGCGACCGATCTTTGACCTGTACGGCGTCGAAGACGAAATCCAGAAAGCCCTGGAGCGCAAGGTGCCGCTGAAGTCCGGCGGTTATCTGGTGATCGATCCGGCGGAAGCCATGACCACCATCGACGTGAACACCGGGGCGTTCGTCGGTCATCGCAACCTCGAAGAAACCATCTTCAAGACCAACCTCGAAGCCGCGACCGCGATTGCCCGGCAGATGCGCCTGCGCAACCTGGGCGGAATCATCATCATCGACTTCATCGACATGGAAGACGAAGAGCACCAGCGTCAGGTGCTGCGTACCCTGGAGAAACAACTGGAGCGCGATCACGCCAAGACCAACATCATCGGTATTACCGAGTTGGGCCTGGTGCAGATGACGCGCAAGCGCACCCGCGAAAGCCTCGAGCAGGTACTGTGCGAACCGTGCAGCAGCTGTCAGGGCCGGGGCAAGCTGAAAACCCCGGAAACCATTTGCTACGAGATTTTCCGCGAGATCCTGCGTGAAGCCCGGGCCTATCAGGCCGAGGGTTATCGGGTGCTGGCGAACCAGAAAGTGGTGGATCGCCTGCTCGATGAAGAGTCCGGTAACGTGGCCGAACTTGAAGGTTTCATCGGGCGCACCATACGCTTCCAGGTAGAAACCATGTATTCCCAGGAACAATATGACGTGGTGCTGCTCTGAACCCCTGCGTCACCCTTTTCCTGAAACGGCTGGCCTCAGCTTTTTGCAGTATTTTTGCCATGGGAGCCAACTGACATGGAACGTCTGACACGCATTTTGGCCGCACTGACCCGCTGGGGTCTGGGCCTGTGCGCGTTGGTTCTGGTATTGATGGCGTTGTACGTCAGTCTCGGCCGGGAACTCACGCCACTGGTGGCCGAATACCGCGCCGATATCGAAGACAAGGCCAGTGCCGCGCTGGGCATGCCGCTGCAGATCGGCGAGCTGGAAGGCAACTGGAGCGGATTTGCACCGATCCTGCTGGCTCACGATGTGATGGTCGGCAGCGGCGCCAATGCCTTGCGCCTGGATCGGGTGCGCGCAGTGCCTGACCTCTGGGCCAGTCTGCTGGCCCGCGAAGTGCGCATCGCCCATCTAGAGCTCAACGGTCTGAAGATCAGCCTCAAGGAAGGCGAAGACGGACAGTGGGCGCTGGAAGGCTTGCCGGTGCAGCAGGATCAGCCCATGGATCCCGAGCAACTGTTCAACCGCATGCAAATGATTCAGCAACTGTCGGTGCTCGACAGTCAGGTGACCTTGCAGCCGCGAGAGCAGGCACCGCTGACCCTCACGTATGTCGGCCTCAATCTCAAGACCGGCACCAGCCGTCAGCGCCTCGATGCGCGATTGACCCTGCCCGACGGCCAGCCCGTGGCGCTGAGCCTGCGCACGCGGATTCGTCCGAGTCAGTTACAGAACAGCGAAGTGGAAGGTTATGTCAGCCTGCCGCAGAGCGACTGGTCAAAATGGCTGCCCGAGCGCCTGACCCAGCAATGGAATTTCTCCGAGATTAAGGCCGGTGGCGAGCTGTGGGTCAACTGGCGCGAGGGGGCGTTGCAGAGTGCCGCGATCCGTCTCAACGCGCCGCAACTGACCGGTGCTTACGCCGAGCGCAAGCCTATCCAGATCAACAATCTGGCGCTCAACGGCTATTTCCAGCGCGGTCCCGAGGGGGCCACTGTCACGCTTGATTCTCTGGCGATGAATTTCGGCGAAACCCGTTGGGAATCGCATGTGCAGATCAAACAGACTGCCGCCACCGACAAGAACGAAGAGCTCTGGCATCTGCAGGCCGACCGGCTCGACCTGACCCCGATCACGCCCTTGCTCAATGCTCTCGGCCCGTTGCCCCAAGGCTTCGCCACCGTGGTCGAGCGCCTGAAAGTGACCGGCGGGCTGCGTAACGTGCTGCTGGATTTCCGGCCGAACGCCACCGACGACAGCAAGTTCGGCTTCGCCGCCAACCTTGATCAGGTCGGGTTCGACGCCTATCACGGCGCGCCGGCCGCACGGAATGTCAGCGGCAGTCTTACCGGTAACCTCGGTGGCGGCGAGCTGCGCATGGACAGCAAGGATTTCGTCCTGCACCTCGACCCGATTTTCGCCAAGCCGTGGCAATACATTCAGGCCAACGCGCGGTTGACCTGGAAGCTCGACAAAGAAGGTTTCACCCTGATCGCGCCGTACCTGAAAGTGCTCGGCGAGGAAGGCAAGATCGCCGGCGACTTCCTGATCCGCCTGCATTTCGATCACAGCCAGGAAGACTACATGGACCTGCGGGTCGGCCTGGTGGATGGCGACGGTCGTTACACCGCCAAGTACCTGCCGGAAGTCCTGAGCCCGGCCCTCGACGAGTGGCTGCGTACGGCGATTCTCAAGGGCGCGGTGGATCAGGGTTTCTTCCAGTATCAGGGCTCGCTGAACAAGAACGCCGGGGAAGCGGATCGCAGCATCAGTCTGTTCTTCAAGGTGCACGATGCCGAGTTGGCCTTCCAGCCGGGCTGGCCGCACGTGAGCAAGGTCAGCGGTGATGTGTTCATCGAAGACAGCGGCGTGCGGATTCTGGCCAGCAAGGGCCAGTTGCTCGATACCCAGGTCAGCGATGTTTTCGTCAATATTCCCCATGTGCCGAGCGGTGAGCACAGCCATATGTTCCTCGACGGCACCTTCGCGGGTGGGTTGGGCGATGGCCTGAAGATTCTTCAGGAAGCGCCGATCGGCACCGCCGACACCTTCGCCGGTTGGGAAGGCGAGGGTGATCTACAAGGCAAGCTCAAACTCGATGTGCCGTTGGCCAAGGGCGATCAGCCAAAAATCCTCGTCGACTTCAAAACCGCCAATGCGCGATTGAAGCTGGCGGAGCCGAAGCTCGAACTGAGCCAGCTCAAAGGTGATTTCCGCTTCGACAGCGCCAAGGGCCTGAGCGGGCAGAACATCAGTGCCCGGGCCTTCGACAAGCCGGTGACTGCGCAGATCTTCGCCGACGGCGGCCCCGGCAAACTCAAGACCCGGGTAGCAGCGTCAGGGCAGGTCGAAGTCAAGAAACTCACCGACTGGCTGGGCGTGACTCAGCCGTTGCCGGTGTCCGGAACCATCCCTTACCAGTTGCAAGTGAATCTGGACGGCGCCGACAGCCAATTGATGGTCAGCTCCAGTCTGAAGGGCGTGGCGGTGGATCTGCCGGCGCCGTTCGGCATGGCGGCCGATGTCGGGCGTGACACGGTGTTCCGCATGACCTTGCAGGGGCAGGAGCGGCGTTACTGGGTCAATTACGATCAACTGGCCAACTTCACCTTCGCCGCGCCACCGAATAATTTCGCCGATGGTCGGGGCGAGTTGTTCCTCGGCGCCGGCGAAGCGGTGTTGCCGGGTAACAAAGGCTTGCGGATACGCGGCGTGTTGTCCGAGCTGGACGTCAAACCCTGGCAGGATCTGCTGGACAAGTACGCGGGTCAGGACCCGGGCGGCAACGCCAAGCAGTTGCTCAGCAGCGCGGACTTCAAGATCGGCAAACTCACGGCCTTCGGCACCACGCTGGATCAGGCGGCAGTGCAGGTGAATCGCAAGCCGGGCGCCTGGGCTCTGGCCCTCGACAGTCAGCAGGCCAAAGGCACGGCCGGCATTCCCGACGCCAAGGGCGCGCCGATTGCGGTGAACCTGCAATACGTGCGGTTGCCGGCGCCGGACCCGACGGTGCAGGCCGACGAGAACGCACCGGACCCGCTGGCTTCGGTGGATCCGAGCAAGATTCCGGCGCTGGATATCACCATCAATCAATTGTTCCAGGGCCAGGATCTGGTCGGCGGCTGGTCGCTCAAGGTTCGGCCGACCGCCAAGGGCATCGCCCTGAACAACCTCGATCTGGGCCTCAAGGGCATCCTCCTGCAGGGCAGCGGCGGCTGGGAAGGAACGCCCGGTGCCACGACCAGTTGGTACAAGGGGCGGATCGGCGGCAAGAACCTCGCCGATGTGCTCAAGGGCTGGGGCTTTGCGCCGAGCGTGACCAGCGAAGAATTCCACATGGATGTCGATGGCCGCTGGCCGGGCTCGCCGGCGTGGCTGGCGACCAAGCGCTTCTCCGGCACCCTCGATGCGTCGTTGAACAAAGGCCAGTTTGTTGAAGTGGAGGGTGGCGCTCAGGCATTGCGGGTGTTCGGTCTGCTCAACTTCAACTCGATTGGCCGGCGTTTGCGCCTCGACTTCTCCGACCTGTTCGGCAAGGGCCTGAGCTATGACCGGGTCAAGGGATTGCTGGTGGCGACCAACGGCGTTTATGTGACGAAAGAGCCGATCAAGTTGACCGGTCCTTCGAGCAACCTGGAACTGGATGGCACGCTGGATCTGGTGGGCGACAAGGTGGATGCCAAATTGCTGGTGACTTTGCCGGTGACCAACAACCTGCCGATTGCCGCGCTGATTGTCGGCGCGCCGGCAGTCGGCGGCGCTTTGTTCCTGATCGACAAGCTGATCGGCGATCGCGTGGCCCGGTTCGCCAGCGTCAAATACACCGTCAAAGGCCCGTGGAAAGAGCCGAAAATCACCTTCGACAAGCCTTTTTGAACAGCCAGCCCCTGAGCCGATGGAGTAGCATGGCCGCATACCTCTTGCGGAGTGCGCCATGTCTTTAGCGGTGATTCAAATGGTCAGCCAGAGCGATGTGCTGGCCAATCTGCGCGATGCCCGACGTTTGCTCGAACAAGCGGCCAATGCCGGCGCGAAGCTGGCGGTGCTGCCGGAAAACTTCGCAGCCATGGGCCGTCGCGACATCGCCGACATCGGTCGCGCCGAAGCGCTCGGCGAAGGCCCGATCCTGCCGTGGTTGAAACAGACCGCCCGCGACCTCAAGTTATGGATAGTGGCCGGCACCTTGCCGTTACCGCCGGTGGGTCAGCCTGAGGCCAAGTCCCATGCCTGCTCGCTTTTGGTGAACGATCAGGGCGAAATCGTTGCACGCTATGACAAGTTGCACCTGTTCGATGTCGACGTGGCGGACAATCGCGGCCGTTACCGCGAATCCGATGACTATGCTTATGGCAGTGGCGTGGTGGTCGCGGACACGCCGGTCGGGCGACTGGGCCTGACGGTGTGCTACGACCTGCGCTTCCCGGAGCTGTACAGCGAATTGCGCGCAGCCGGGGCTGAACTGATTACCGCACCGTCGGCCTTCACTGCGGTGACGGGGGCGGCGCATTGGGATGTATTGATCCGCGCGCGGGCCATTGAAACCCAGTGCTATGTGTTGGCGGCTGCTCAGGGCGGAACGCATCCGGGGCCGCGGGAAACCTTTGGCCACGGGGCGATTATCGATCCGTGGGGCCGCGTGCTGGCGCAGCAGGAACAAGGCGAAGCCGTGTTGCTGGCCGAACGCGACAGCAATGAACAGGCGTCCATCCGGGCGCGAATGCCGGTGACGGGTCATCGGCGGTTTTTTTCGCAGGGCGCACAGCGGCCTGCTTCAGAACACGAATTTAAGGCGTAAAACCTATGAGCGAGTTGTTGTCCTCAGTCAGTGATCACCTGTTGGCGCCCGGCGGCGTGACGATCGAGAGCCTGCAAGGCGTGCTCGGTGATCTGGCGGGTCCAGGCATCGATGCGGCCGACCTGTATTTCCAGGGGCAGATTTCCGAGTCCTGGTCGCTGGAAGACGGCATCGTCAAGGAAGGCAGTTTCAACCTCGACCAGGGTGTTGGCGTGCGTGCGCAGTCCGGTGAGAAAACCGGTTTCGCCTACAGCAACGCGATCACCCTCGAAGCCCTCGGCGCAGCGGCCCGTGCGGCCCGTTCGATTTCCCGCGCCGGGCAGAACGGCACGGTGCAGGCATTCAGCTCCCAGGACGTTGCCCAGTTGTATGCGCCGGATAACCCGCTGGAAGTGTTGAGCCGCGCTGAAAAAGTCGAACTGCTCAAGCGCATCGACGTTGCCACCCGCGCCCTCGATCCGCGTATCCAGCAGGTCAGCGTGAGCATGGCCGGGGTCTGGGAACGTATTCTGGTGGCCTCGACCGACGGTGGACTGGCTGCCGACGTGCGTCCGCTGGTGCGCTTCAACGTCAGCGTGATCGTCGAGCAGAACGGCCGTCGCGAGCGCGGCGGTCACGGCGGCGGCGGGCGTACCGACTACCGCTATTTCCTCGCCGAAGATCGTGCCATGGGTTATGCCCGTGAGGCGCTGCGTCAGGCGCTGGTGAATCTGGAAGCGATTCCGGCACCGGCCGGCACCTTGCCGGTGGTTCTTGGCTCGGGCTGGTCCGGCGTGCTGCTGCACGAAGCGGTCGGTCATGGTCTGGAAGGCGACTTCAACCGCAAGGGCAGTTCGGCTTACAGCGGGCGCATGGGCGAGATGGTTGCATCAAAACTTTGCACCATCGTCGATGACGGTACCCTGAGCGGTCGTCGCGGTTCCCTGAGCGTCGACGACGAAGGCACGCCGACCGAGTGCACCACGCTGATCGAAAACGGCGTACTCAAGGGCTACATGCAGGACAAGCTCAACGCGCGGCTGATGGGCGTTGCCCGCACCGGCAACGGTCGCCGGGAATCCTACGCGCACCTGCCGATGCCTCGGATGACCAACACTTACATGCTCGGCGGCCAGAGCGACCCGGCGGAAATCATCGCCTCGGTGAAGAAGGGCATCTACTGCGCCAACCTCGGCGGCGGTCAGGTCGACATCACCAGCGGCAAGTTCGTGTTTTCCACCAGCGAGGCTTACCTGATCGAAGACGGCAAGATCACCGCGCCGGTCAAAGGCGCAACGTTGATCGGCAACGGTCCGGAAGCGATGAGCCGAGTGTCGATGGTCGGTAATGATCTGGCGCTGGACAGCGGTGTGGGGACTTGCGGCAAGGACGGGCAGTCGGTGCCGGTGGGTGTCGGTCAGCCGACCCTGAAAATCGATGCGATCACCGTGGGTGGCACGGGCGCATAAGAAGGGATGGAGCTTCGGGTGGCGCGCGGTGCGGCCACCCGGTGGCGAATATCAACGCAGGCCGCGTTGAGTCTCGTCCAGCTCACGGATGTACTTGAAGATCTTGCGGCTCGAGGCAGGAGGTTTGTTTTGCGCAACCTCGTGCTGGGCCTGACGGATCAGGGAGCGCAGTTGCTGGCGATCGGCGTCCGGGTAATCGACGACGAATTTCTCCAGCACGGCATCGTCACCGGCGATCAGGCGGTCACGCCAGCGTTCGAGGTTGTGGAAACGCTCGTTGTACTGACGGGTAGAGGCATCGAGTTGATCGAGCAAGGTGAGAATCGCGTCAGTGTCCTGATCGCGCATCAGTTTGCCGATGAACTGCAAGTGCCGTTTACGCGCGATGTTCGCGGTGTGCTTGGGCGCATCGGCCAAGGCCCGGCGCAAGGCGTCGGTCAATGGCAGTTTTGCCTGCAAGTCGGGCTTGAGCGTTGTAAGGCGCTCGCCAAGGTCAACCAGAGCATGCAGCTCGCGTTTGACCTGGGATTTGCTTTTTTCTCCCGTATCGAGGGAGTCGTCGTAAGAATCAACCATGGTGGCAGTCCGCAAAGAAACGCCGCCATGATAACCAGTCGGGGGCCGCTTGTCCGGCCCGGTCGCTCGAAGGCCCCAGCCGAAAGCAGAATTTGAGTGGAGATGAGCATGAGTGCAGTTGAAAGCGTCGGCCCACAGGCATTGCCGGCACTGCAGGAACAGGTCGAGCAGATCATCGCCGAAGCCAAGCGTCAGGGTGCCAGTGCCTGCGAAGTAGCGGTGTCGCTGGAGCAGGGCCTGTCGACGTCGGTGCGTCAGCGTGAAGTCGAAACGGTCGAGTTCAACCGCGACCAGGGTTTTGGCATCACGCTGTATGTCGGCCAGCGCAAGGGTTCGGCCAGCACCTCTGCCACCGGGCCGGATGCGATTCGCGAGACCGTCGCTGCGGCGCTGGCGATTGCCAAGCACACCTCCGAAGACGAAGCCTCGGGGCTGGCTGACGCCGCGCTGATGGCGCGGGATATCCAGGATTTCGACCTGTTCCACCAATGGGACATCACTCCGGAGCAGGCCATCGAAAAGGCGTTGCTCTGTGAAGCTGCCGCGTTCGACGCCGATGCGCGCATCAAGAATGCCGATGGCACTACGTTGAGCACCCATCAGGGCTGCCGCGTGTACGGCAACAGCCACGGTTTCATTGGTGGTTACGCTTCGACCCGACACAGCCTGAGCTGCGTGATGATCGCCGAGGCCGACGGCCAGATGCAGCGCGATTACTGGTATGACGTGAACCGTCAGGGCAGCTTGCTGGCGGATCCGGTGAGCATTGGCCAGCGCGCGGCACAGCGGGCAGCAAGTCGTCTGGGCGCGCGCCCGGTGCCGACCTGCGAAGTGCCGGTTTTGTTTTCGGCGGAACTGGCGGGTGGGTTGTTCGGCAGCTTCCTGTCGGCGATTTCCGGCGGCAGTCTCTACCGCAAATCGTCGTTCCTCGAAGGCACCCTGGGGCAGAAGCTGTTCCCGGAATGGCTGACCATCGACGAGCGTCCACACCTGATGCGTGCCATGGGCAGTGCTTCCTACGATGGTGACGGCCTGGCGACCTATGCCAAACCGTTCGTCGAGAAAGGCGAGTTGGTCTCTTACATCCTTGGCACTTATTCCGGTCGCAAACTCGGCATGCCGAGCACCGCCAACGCTGGCGGCGTGCACAACCTGTTCGTCACTCATGGCGATGAAGACCAGGCTGCGTTGCTGCGGCGTATGGGGCGTGGCCTGCTGGTCACCGAGCTGATGGGCCATGGCCTGAACATGGTGACCGGTGATTACTCGCGTGGTGCGGCGGGTTTCTGGGTCGAGAACGGTGAAATCCAGTTCGCGGTGCAGGAAGTGACCATCGCCGGCAACATGCGCGACATGTTCAAGCAGATCGTCGCGGTGGGTAACGATCTGGAACTGCGCAGCAACATTCGTACTGGTTCGGTGTTGATCGAGAAGATGACTGTCGCGGGCAGCTAAGCCGCAGGCAGGTACAACAAAGGCGTGTCACCCGATTGGGTGACGCGCCTTTTTTTGTGTCCGCGAATTTTTCGAGCGGATGAGGGCAGAAAAAAGCCGCTCTTGTTTTGGTTCTCATTATCATCTAATAATAAATCTCATTATCGGATGAGCCCAGGATCATGAGTTCTGCCTTGCACGAGCAGCCGTATCTCGAAAGCTGGCGCTGGATGAGTCGCCAGATCCGTTGCGCGATGGACCCTGACGAACCGCGCCTGATCGAGCATTACCTGGCCGAAGGCCGATATCTGGCCTGGTGCACGGCGACTTCGCCCTGGACGGTCGCCGAAACCTCTTTCCGTCTGCTGCTCGACACGGCCACCGACATCACGTTGCCGTGGCACTGGCGCAGCCTCTGTCTCGATCAAGCCTGGCGCCCGCTGCGTGAAATGGAGCGCCTGTCACTGTGCAAATGCCGGCTCAAACGCTGGCAAAGCTACACCTGGCAGCTCGCCACCTGCGAGTTGCAACCCTCGATTCCTCTCATTGAATTAGTCCAAGGATTTACCGATGACCAAGACACGTATTGAGCGCGACAGCATGGGCGAACTGCAGGTGCCGGTGGACGCTCTCTACGGCGCGCAGACCCAGCGCGCAGTGGATAACTTCCCGATCAGCGGCAAACCGATGCCGACCCAGTTCATCCGCGCCCTGATTCTGGCGAAAGCGGCGGCCGCACGCGCCAACGTCGAACTCAACCAGCTCAGCGCCGCACAAGGCAAAGCCATCAGCGATGCCGCCCAAGGTCTGCTGGAAGGCGACTTCATGCAGCACTTCCCGGTGGATATCTTCCAGACCGGCTCCGGCACCAGCTCCAACATGAACGCCAACGAAGTGATCGCCACCCTGGCCAGCCGTCTGCTCGAAGAGCCGGTGAACGCCAACGATCACGTCAACTGCGGCCAGAGCAGCAACGACATCATTCCGACCACCATCCACGTCAGCGCTGCGCTGGCGCTACACGAACAATTGCTGCCGGCGCTGCTGCACCTGGTGCAAGTGATCGAGCGCAAGTCCGAGCAAGTCCATCATCACGTCAAGACCGGCCGCACCCACTTGATGGACGCGATGCCGGTGCGCATGAGTCAGGTACTCCACGGTTGGGCGCAGCAGCTCAAGGCCAATATCGGTCACCTGCAGGATTTGCTGCCAAGCCTGCAATCCCTGGCCCAGGGCGGCACGGCGGTCGGTACCGGGATCAATGCGCATCCGGAATTCGCTGCGCGTTTCAGCCGTCAGCTCAGTCAGTTGACCAACGTCCAGTTCACGCCGGGCAAGGATCTGTTCGCTCTGATCGGCTCGCAGGACACCGCCGTGGCCGTGTCGGGCCAGCTCAAGGCCACGGCCGTGTCGTTGATGAAAATCGCCAACGACCTGCGCTGGATGAACTCCGGCCCGCTCGCCGGTCTCGGTGAAATCGAACTGGAAGGCCTGCAACCGGGCTCGTCGATCATGCCGGGCAAGGTCAACCCGGTGATTCCAGAGGCCACCGCCATGGTCGCCGCGCAAGTGATCGGCAACGATTCGGTGATCACCATTGCCGGTCAGTCGGGCAATTTCGAACTGAACGTGATGTTGCCGATCATCGCCCAGAACCTGTTGAGCAGCATCGAGTTGCTGGCCAACTCCAGCCGTCTGCTGGCTGACAAGGCCATCGCCAGCTTCAAGGTCAACGAGTCGCGCCTCAAGGAGGCGCTGTCGCGCAATCCGATTCTGGTCACCGCGCTCAATCCGATTATCGGCTACCAGAAAGCCGCCGAGATCGCCAAGCAGGCCTACAAACAGGGTCGCCCGGTGATCGACGTTGCGCTGGAACACACCGACCTGTCGCGCAGTCAGCTGGAAGAGTTACTCAATCCCGAGAAGCTCACCGCCGGCGGCGTGTAAGCACCGCAACCGCTTTGGAGGTTCACCATGGAGCACTGGAAACGCACGATCGAACGGGCCAATCGCTGCTTCATGCTGGGCGAGCTGATCGATGCCCGCGAGGCCTACCTGCAAGCCCTGGCTTTGGCGCAGGTGTTGTTCGAGCGCTGGGCCGATGCCGACGAAGCGGTGGCGGCCTGCGTCATCTCCCACCACAACCTGGCCGATTTGCATCTGCGCCTGAATCAGCCGGAGGAGAGCGCCGAATACTTGTGCGCGATCCATCAACGGCTGTTGCAGACCATGCAGGACGAGCGCCTGCGCCCGGCGCTGCGTGAAGCAGCCCTTCGCCAGAGCAGCAAGACCTACGTCGAGCTGCTCAATTTCATCAGCGAACACGGCGAATACCCGCGTACCCAGCGTTTGCTGCACCCGGATACCGGCAATGCGCGCCGCGCGCCTGCCCCACATCACAATGGAGTCCATTGAAATGGCTTTTACCCTGCCAGCCTTGCCTTACGCCTACGACGCACTGGAACCGCACATCGATGCGCAAACCATGGAGATCCACTACACCAAGCATCATCAGACTTACATCAACAATCTGAACGCTGCAGTCGAGGGCACCGAATTCGCGGAATGGCCGGTGGAAAAACTGGTCGCCAGCGTCCAGCAACTGCCGGAAAAGCTTCGTGCGGCGGTGATCAACCAGGGCGGCGGTCACGCCAACCATTCGCTGTTCTGGGAAGTGATGGTGCCCGGCGGTGGCGGCAAACCGGACGGTGCGCTGGCCAAGGCGATCGATGAGCAACTGGGTGGCCTCGACAGCTTCAAGGAAGCCTTCACCAAAGCCGCGCTGACCCGCTTCGGCAGTGGCTGGGCGTGGCTCAGCGTGACGCCGGAAAAGAAACTGGTGGTGGAAAGCAGCGGTAACCAGGACAGCCCACTGATGAACGGCAACACGCCGATTCTCGGCCTCGACGTGTGGGAGCACGCTTACTACCTGCGTTATCAGAACCGTCGGCCGGAATACATCAGCGCGTTCTACAACGTGATCAACTGGCCGGAAGTCGCTGCGCGCTATCAGGCCGCGCTGGTTTAAGTCTCCTATAAAAACAATCCAAGGCTGACTATGGGCACTGAAACACTGGCGATCGGAAGTGGGCGTATGTTTCGTTACGCAATCGGTTCGCTGCTGCTGTTGGCGGGCATGACCTTGCTGGTCGCCCACGGACTGGAATGGCTGAATCTGGAGCCGAGATTGTCGCGGGCATTGCAGGGCGGCGCGATTTGCGCCCTTGGCACCGCACTCGGCGCGGTTCCGGTGCTGGTGATCCGCAACATGCCCCAGGCGCTGGGCGATACGCTGCTGGGTTTTGGCGCCGGCGTGATGCTGGCAGCGACCGCGTTTTCGCTGATCGTGCCGGGAATCGCCGCCGCCAAAAGTCTGGGGCTTAGCCCCTGGGGCGCCAGCGGCCTGATCTGTTTCGGCATCATGCTCGGGGCATTCGGCCTGTATCTGGTTGATCGCCGGGTGTCAGGCGCCTCGCCGGAAATGCTCATCGGCACCGTCGAGCACCCGGTGATTCCGCCGCGGATCTGGTTGTTCGTGTTCGCCATCATTGCCCATAACATCCCGGAAGGCATGGCGGTCGGCGTCTCGGCGGGTGGTGGAATGCCGGATGCAGACAGTCTGGCGATGGGCATTGCCTTGCAGGATGTGCCGGAAGGGCTGGTGATTGCGCTGGTGTTGGCTGGTGCCGGGATGTCGCGGGTCAAGGCGTTTTTGATTGGTGCCGCGTCAGGACTGGTCGAACCGGTGTTCGCGCTGCTCTGCGCGTGGCTAGTCAGTCTTGCTGAATTGTTGCTGCCTTTGGGATTGGCGTTGGCGGCGGGCGCGATGCTGCTGGTGGTGACCCACGAGGTCATACCGGAGTCGCGACGCAATGGTCACGAGAAGCTGGCAAGCCTGGGGTTGCTGATCGGCTTCTGTCTGATGATGGTGATGGATACGGCGTTGGGTTGAACCGGGAGGAGGGAGCTGGCTCCCTCGCCTTAAACGTTTTCAACCACCTTCGTCGAAGTAGTTGTTGATCAGGGTCACCAACGCGTCCATGGCTTCCTGTTCCTGGTGGCCATCTGTACTCAGGTGAATTTTGGTGCCCTTGCCGGCCGCGAGCATCATCATCGCCATGATGCTTTTACCGTCGACCGTGGTTTCCGGGGTGCGGCCCACTCTGATCGTGCAATCGGGAAACTGGCCCGCCACTCCGACGAATTTTGCCGATGCGCGGGCGTGCAGGCCCAGCTTGTTGATGATTTCGATTTCACGAGCAGGCATCGCGGTGTGAATCCTTTAGCTGAGGTCGCGGTGGCGAACCTGGACGTTCTTCAGGGTCTTCTGCAGCGCCTGGCCAAGACGTTCGGTCAGGTAAACGGAACGGTGATGCCCGCCGGTGCAGCCGATGGCAATGGTGACGTAAGCGCGGTTGCTCGCCGCAAAGCGCGGCAACCATTTGTACAGATACGTATAAATGTCCTGGTACATCTCCTCGACCTCAGGCTGGGCCGCCAGATATTCGGCGACCGGCTGATCGAGACCGGATTGCGCTCGCAGCTCCGGTTTCCAGTACGGGTTCGGCAGGCAGCGTACATCGAACACCAGATCCGCATCCACCGGCATGCCGCGTTTGAAACCGAACGACTCCACCAGAAACGCCGTGCCCGGCTCCGGCTGGTTCAACAGACGCAGCTTGATGGTATCGCGCAGCTGGTACAGGTTGAGATTGGTGGTGTTGATTTTCAGGTCGGCGAGATCGGCAATGGGGCCGAGCAGGGCGCTTTCATCCTGAATGGCCTCTGCCAGCGAACGATTGGCGTTGCTCAGTGGGTGGCGGCGACGAGTTTCAGAGAAACGCTTGAGCAGCGTTTCTTCGTCGGCATCCAGGTACAGGACATCGCATTGAATATGCTTGGCACGGGCGTCTTCAAGCAATTCCGGAAATCGGGTCAGATGGCTCGGTAGATTGCGTGCATCGATCGAGACCGCCACCAGTGGCTGCGCCAGCTCGGTGTGAATCAGGGCGCGTTCGGCCAGTTCCGGCAGTAGACCGGCCGGCAGGTTATCGATGCAGTAGTAACCGTTGTCCTCAAGGACATCCAGGGCGGTACTTTTACCCGAGCCGGAACGGCCACTGACAATGATCAAGCGCATGGTTACGGCCTGTTCTGTTCTTCCAGTACAACCTGGTACAAGGCTTCGTTGCTTGGCGCGCTGCGCAGTCTGTCGCGCACGTCCTTGCGGTCGAGCATGCTGGCGATCTGGCGTAACAGCTCCAGGTGCGCATCGGTGGCGGCTTCCGGCACCAGCAGGACGAACAGCAGGTCCACAGGCGCGCCGTCGATAGCGTCGAAATCGATAGGGGCGTCAAGGTGCATCAGCGCACTGATCGGCGCTTCGCAGCCCTTGAGGCGGCAGTGGGGAATGGCGATGCCGTTGCCAAAACCGGTGGAACCCAGTTTTTCACGGGCAATCAATGCCTCGAAGACATCTTGCATCTCCAGATCCGGAACTTCCCGGGCGATCAGGTTGGCAATTTGTTCGAGGGCTTTCTTTTTACTGCCGCCCGGCACGTTCACCAGGGAACGGCCGGGGGTCAGGATACTTTCAAGTCGGATCATGGGGGTGGGGGTTATCGACCGGTAGCGCCCTGAAGCAGGCTCTGGGTCTTTTCCTTATGCTTTTTGAGTTGTTTATCAAGCTTGTCGGTCAGCGCGTCGATCGCAGCGTACATATCGGTATGTTCCGCGTTTGCGACGACCTCGTTGCCGGGAATATGCAGCGTGGCTTCGATTTTCTGCTTCAGCTTTTCGACGCACATCGTGACTTGCACGTTGGTGATCTTGTCGAAATGTCCCTCAAGCCTCTTGAGCTTTTGCTCAACGTATTCACGGAGAGGTTGGGTAACTTCCAGTTGGTGTCCACTGATGTTGACTTGCATACAGCTTCTCCTTCGTTGCCAGTGCATAAAGCGGCAGGCCGAAGAGCCTGCCACTGGAACGCTGTAACGTGGCTTACATCAACCGCTTGCGTTCGCTCGAAGGCGCGATCCCGAGGGATTCGCGGTACTTGGCGACGGTGCGGCGAGCCACCTGAATGCCTTGTGCCTCCAGTAAACCAGCGATCTTGCTGTCACTCAACGGCTTTTTCTGATTTTCCGCGGCAACCAGTTTCTTGATGATCGCGCGGATCGCCGTGGACGAGCATTCACCGCCTTCGGAGGTGCTCACATGGCTGGAGAAAAAGTATTTCAGTTCATATATGCCCCGTGGGGTATGCATGAATTTTTGCGTGGTCACCCGGGAAATCGTCGACTCGTGCATGCCCACCGCTTCGGCGATGTCATGCAGGACCAGCGGCTTCATGGCTTCGTCGCCGTACTCCAGAAAGCCGCGTTGATGCTCGACGATCTGGGTGGCCACTTTCATCAGGGTTTCGTTGCGGCTCTGCAGGCTCTTGATGAACCAGCGGGCTTCCTGCAACTGATTGCGCATGAAGGTGTTGTCGGCACTGGTGTCGGCGCGGCGCACGAAACCGGCGTACTGGGCGTTGACCCGCAGGCGCGGCACCGATTCCTGGTTCAGCTCGACCAGCCAGCGCTCGTTGTCCTTGCGCACGATGACGTCAGGTACCACGTACTCGGCTTCGGTCGATTCGATCTGCGAACCTGGGCGCGGGTTGAGGCTCTGCACCAGTTCGATGACCTGGCGCAGCTCATCTTCCTTGAGCTTCATGCGGCGCATCAGCTGGCTGTAATCGCGGCTGCCGAGCAGGTCGATGTAATCGGTGACCAGACGCTTGGCCTCGGCCAGCCAAGGGGTCTTGGCCGACAGCTGGCGCAATTGCAGCAGCAGGCATTCGCCCAGATTGCGTGCGCCGATGCCGGCCGGTTCAAACTGCTGAATGCGGTGCAGGACGGCTTCGATCTCGTCCAGCTCGATGTCGAGCTCCGGATCAAAGGCGTCGAGAATTTCTTCGAGGGTTTCGTCGAGGTAGCCCTGATTGTTGATGCAATCGATCAGGGTGACGGCGATCAGGCGATCGGTGTCGGACATCGGTGCCAGGTTCAACTGCCAAAGCAGGTGGCTTTGCAGGCTCTCGCCGGCGGAGGTGCGTGTGGTGAAGTCCCACTCGTCATCATCGCTGCTCGGCAGGCTGCTGGCGCTGGTCTGATAGACGTCTTCCCAGGCGGTGTCGACGGGCAGTTCGTTGGGAATTCGCTCGTTCCATTCGCCGTCTTCGAGGTTATCGACGGTCGGCGCGGTCTCCTGATAGGAGGGTTCCTGGATCTCGGTGTTGGGCTTCTGTTCGGCGTTGTCGGCCATGGGATCGGAGTTGTCGAAGTCGTCGCCGTCTTCCTGGCGTTCGAGCATCGGATTGGATTCCAGAGCCTCCTGGATTTCCTGTTGCAGATCCAGGGTCGACAATTGGAGCAGGCGGATGGCCTGTTGCAGCTGCGGTGTCATCGTCAGCTGCTGGCCCATTCTCAAGACTAGCGATGGTTTCATGGCAGGGGCTTAACACCTTATTCGCCGGCGCTATGCGCCATCCACTACAGGGCGCCGGAGCGCCAAACTTAAGCAAATTATATGCCTGAAACTGTCGTGTTTGCCTAGAGCGCTGTAACAATAAAAGCGTATAAAAAGGCGCTTCAACGTTACAGCACCCGGACGGCTGGTCGAATGCCGTCGTGCTTACAGGCGGAACTCGTGACCCAGATAGACTTCCTTCACCAGATCGTTGGCGAGGATGGTCGCGGAGTCGCCTTCGGCGATCAGCTGGCCGTCGTTGACGATGTAGGCGGTTTCGCAGATATCCAGTGTCTCACGGACGTTATGGTCGGTGATAAGTACACCGATACCCTTGGCCTTGAGGTGGTGGATGATCTGCTTGATGTCGCCGACCGAGATCGGGTCGACACCGGCGAACGGTTCGTCGAGCAGGATGAACTTCGGTGCCGTGGCCAGTGCGCGGGCGATCTCCACGCGGCGGCGCTCACCACCGGACAGGCTCATGCCGAGGTTGTCGCGGATGTGGCTGATGTGGAATTCCTGCAGCAGGCTTTCCAGCTCCTTGCGACGACCGGCCTTGTCGAGCTCCTGACGGGTCTCGAGGATGGCCATGATATTGTCGGCCACCGACAGTTTGCGGAAGATCGACGCTTCTTGCGGCAGATAGCCGATACCGGCCTTGGCGCGACCGTGCATCGGCTGGTGGCTGACGTCCAGGTCGTCGATCAGTACGCGACCCTGATCGGCCTGGACCAGGCCGACGATCATGTAGAAGCAGGTGGTCTTGCCGGCGCCATTCGGGCCGAGCAGGCCGACGATCTGACCGCTGTCGATCGACAGGCTGACGTCGCGCACGACCTGGCGGCTTTTATAGGCCTTGGCCAGGTGCTGAGCTTTCAGAGTTGCCATTACTGGGTTTTCTCGTCGGTTTTCTTCTTCGGCTGGATCACCATGTCGATGCGCGGGCGCGCTTCGGTGACCTTGCTGCCAGTGGCTCGACCGGCGCTGGCCAGTTTCTTCACCGTGTCATAGACGATTTTCTCGCCTTGAGTGGTGTTGTTGTCCTTGTCGACGACTTTGGCCTTGTCGATCAATACAACGCGGTTTTGCGCAGCGTGGTACTGAATGGTCACACCCCAGCCCTGGACAGGTTTGGTGTCGCCGGCAGTCTGCAACTGTTCGAAGTAGGCGAGGTTGCCCACCGAAGTCACGACGTCGATGTCGCCATTGGGCGCGCGAGTCATGGTCACGGTGTTGCCTTTGACGATCATCGAACCCTGGGTGATGATCACGTCGCCTTTGTAGGTGGCAACGCCGTTCTTGTCGTCCAGTTGGGCATCGTCGGCCTGAATGCGGATTGGCTGCTCTTGATCGTTCGGCAGAGCCCAGGCGCTCACGCTTCCCAGTGCTGCGCCCAGACTGAGCAAAATAGGGAGGGTTTTAACGAGCCTCATACTGTCCTCTTACGTTCGATAGCAGGTGTATCCTGCTTTCCTTCAAATACGCTTTCATTCCTACGCCAGTCGATACACCGCCAGCGCCGTCGATTCTAACGGGTTGCTGGGTCTGCGCATATTGCTGCTGCGGGAACACCGTCATGCGAGTGGAGGTGATCAGGGTGTCGCGGTTCTTTTCGTCGGTGCGTTTGACGCGTACCGAGTCGATCAGCTCTACCTCGGTGCCACCGGAGTTCACTTCGCCGCGCTCACTGGTCACGTGCCATGGGAAATCGGTGCCACGGAACATGTTCAGGTCAGGCTTGGTGACCAGTGTAATGTCGGTCGCCTTGACGTGCTCAGCCTTGTCGGACGTCATTTCGTACTGCACTTTGCCGTCTTCGAGGTACTGGATCGTGTGGGTATTGGTCGCATACCAGTCGATCGGGCTTTCCTCTGCCGAAACCGGCGGTTTGTCGAGGAAGCGTTCCGGGCTGATGTTCCAGTAGCCGACCGCACCGAAAATCGCTGCGATGCAACCGAACAGCAGGATGTTGCGAAACTTTTTGCTAAACATGGTTGGACTCACAGGTACGCGTTGTTGGCGGCTTCGAGGCTGCCTTGGGCGCGCAGGATCAGTTCGCAGAATTCGCGGGCGGCACCTTCTCCGCCACGGGCCTGGGTAACGCCATGGGCGTGCTCGCGCACAAAGGCGGCAGCGTTGGCCACGGCCATGCCCAGCCCTACACGGCGGATCACCGGCAGATCCGGCAGGTCGTCACCGAGATAGGCCACTTGTTCATAGCTTAGGCCCAGTTGTTCCAGAAGACCGTCGAGAACGACCAGTTTGTCTTCGCGCCCCTGAAACAGGTGCGGGATCCCCAGGTTTTTTGCCCGACGCTCGACCACCGGGGTCTTGCGACCGCTGATGATTGCAGTCTGTACGCCGGCGTTCATCAGCATCTTGATGCCCTGGCCATCGAGCGTATTGAAAGTCTTGAACTCGCTGCCGTCTTCAAGGAAGTACAGGCGCCCGTCGGTGAGGACGCCGTCGACGTCGAAAACCGCCAGTTTGATGGCTTTGCCGCGTTGCAGCAGATCGTTGCTCATTTACATCACTCCTGCGCGCAGCAGGTCGGAGAGGTTGAAGGCGCCGATCGGGCGATCCTCTTCATCCACGACAACCAGCGCGTTGATTCGGTGGTCTTCCATGATTTTCAGGGCTTCGGCGGCGAGCATTTCGGCGCGGGCGGTCTTGCCGTGCACGGTCATTACCTGGTCGATGGTGGCGCTGTGGATGTCGATGCTGCGATCCAGGGTGCGACGCAGGTCGCCATCGGTGAAGATCCCGGCCAGTTTGCCGTCCGCTTCAAGAATGACGGTCATGCCCAGTCCCTTGCGGGTCATCTCCATCAGCGCGTCCTTGAGCAGGGTGCCGCGCTGTACCTGCGGCAGTTCCTGACCGGCGTGCATGACATTTTCCACTTTCAGCAGCAGGCGTCGGCCCAGTGCGCCACCCGGGTGGGAAAAGGCGAAGTCTTCGGCGGTGAAACCGCGCGCTTCCAGCAGTGCTACGGCCAGGGCGTCGCCCATGACCAGCGCGGCGGTGGTCGAGGAGGTCGGCGCCAGATTCAGCGGGCAGGCTTCGTGCTCGACGTGAACATTGAGATTGACCTCGGCGGCCTTGGCCAGCGGCGATTGCGGGTTGCCGGTCACGCTGATCAGCTGGATGCCCAGGCGCTTGATCAGTGGCAGCAGGGTGACGATTTCGTTGGTGGAACCGGAGTTCGACAGGGCCAGAATCACGTCGTCACGGGTGATCATGCCCATGTCGCCGTGGCTGGCCTCGGCCGGATGCACGAAAAACGCCGGGGTGCCGGTGCTGGCCAGGGTCGCGGCAATCTTGTTGCCGATGTGCCCGGACTTGCCCATGCCGACCACGACAACACGGCCCTTGCTGGCCAGAATCATCTCGCAAGCGCGTACGAAATCGGCGTCGATATGGGGCAACAAGCCTTGTACGGCTTCCACTTCGAGGCGGATGGTGCGTTGTGCCGATTGAATCAGGTCGCTGGTTTGGCTCATGTCAGAAATCGTATAGCCCGATGAAAAGGCGGCGATTATAGCGGTTATGTTGAAAAGCCTCACGCAAGTTCGTCGTGCTTTGTCATTCCTCGTTACCAAAACTCTGCAAATAAGGCCTAAAGCCCTTCAACTCGCAGAATGCGGGCCGGTGCAGGCCTTGGGCGCTTGCCCTTTGCAGTGATATAGTTCGCCGCCAGTTCGGCCTGCCCGGGATGTAGGGGCTTTCTTCCAGGAAGCCAGGCGCCCCAGTGAGAGGCTGCATCGCAAGGAGTTTAGATGAGTGCCGATAACGCCTACGCGGTCGAGCTGAAGGGAGTCTCCTTCAAGCGCGGTGCGCGGAGCATTTTCAATAACGTCGATATCCGCATCCCGCGCGGCAAGGTCACCGGCATCATGGGGCCTTCCGGGTGTGGCAAGACCACGCTGTTGCGCCTGATGGGCGCCCAGTTGCGGCCATCCAAGGGCGAGGTCTGGGTCAACGGCCAGAACCTGCCTAAGCTGTCGCGCAGCGATCTGTTCGATGCGCGCAAGCACATGGGCGTGCTGTTTCAGAGCGGTGCGCTGTTCACCGATCTCGATGTGTTCGAGAACGTCGCCTTCCCGCTGCGTGTTCATACCGACCTGCCGGACGAGATGATCCGCGACATCGTGCTGCTCAAATTGCAGGCGGTGGGCCTGCGCGGTGCGATCGAACTGATGCCCGACGAGCTATCCGGCGGCATGAAACGCCGCGTCGCACTGGCCCGGGCCATTGCCCTCGATCCGCAGATCCTCATGTACGACGAACCGTTCGTCGGCCAGGATCCGATCGCCATGGGCGTGCTGGTTCGCCTGATCCGTCTGCTCAACGATGCCCTGGGGATTACCAGCATCGTGGTCTCCCACGACCTCGCCGAAACCGCGAGCATCGCCGACTACATCTATGTGGTCGGTGATGGCCAGGTATTGGGGCAGGGCACGCCGGACGAACTGATGAGCTCGGACGATCCGCGTATCCGTCAGTTCATGACCGGTGAACCCGACGGCCCGGTGCCGTATCACTTTCCAGCGCCGGATTACCGCGCAGATCTTCTGGGGAAGCGCCGCTGATGCGCAGAATTACATTAATGGAGCGTGTGCGTCGTTTCGGCCTCGCCGGAATCGACAGCGTCGCAGTGTTCGGGCGTTCGACCCTGTTCCTGTTTCATGCCTTGCTCGGGCGTGGCGGCATCGGCGGTGGTTTTGGCCTGCTGGTCAAGCAGCTGCACTCCGTCGGCGTGATGTCGCTGGTGATCATCGTGGTGTCCGGGATCTTCATCGGCATGGTGCTGGCCCTGCAGGGCTTCAACATCCTGTCCAGCTACGGTTCGGAACAGGCTGTCGGGCAGATGGTAGCGCTGACCCTGTTGCGTGAGCTGGGGCCGGTGGTGACTGCGCTGCTGTTCGCCGGTCGTGCCGGTTCCGCGCTGACGGCGGAAATCGGCAACATGAAATCCACCGAACAGCTGTCCAGCCTGGAAATGATCGGGGTCGATCCGCTCAAGTACATCATTGCCCCGCGTCTGTGGGCCGGCTTCATTTCCCTGCCGGTGCTGGCGATGATCTTCAGCGTGGTCGGCATCTGGGGCGGTTCGTGGGTCGCCGTCGACTGGCTGGGCGTCTACGAAGGTTCCTACTGGTCGAACATGCAGAACAGCGTGAGCTTCGGTGACGATGTGCTCAACGGCATCATCAAAAGTGCAGTATTTGCTTTTGTCGTCACCTGGATCGCCGTATTTCAAGGCTATGACTGCGAACCCACTTCCGAGGGGATCAGCCGTGCCACCACCAAGACCGTGGTTTATGCCTCGCTGGCAGTACTCGGCCTGGACTTTATTCTGACCGCTTTGATGTTTGGAGATTTCTGATGCAAAACCGCACCCTGGAAATCGGTGTCGGCCTGTTCCTGCTGGCAGGGATCCTGGCCTTGTTGCTGCTGGCCCTGCGGGTCAGTGGCCTGTCTCCGACTTCGACCACCGATACCTACAAGCTTTACGCGTATTTCGACAATATCGCCGGTTTGACGGTCAGAGCCAAAGTGACCATGGCGGGTGTGACCATCGGCAAGGTCACCGCGATCGATTTGGACCGCGACAGCTTCACCGGTCGGGTGACCCTGCAAGTGGATAAAAGCGTCGACAATCTGCCGACCGACTCCACAGCATCTATCCTGACAGCGGGTCTGCTGGGCGAGAAATACATTGGTATCAGCGTAGGCGGGGAAGACACCCGCCTGAAGGATGGTGGAACCATCCACGACACGCAGTCGTCTCTGGTACTGGAAGACCTGATCGGTAAATTCCTGCTCAATACCGTTAGCAAAGACGCCAAATGAGGAGCTTTTGAATGATCTCTACCTTGCGACGTGGCCTGTTGGTGTTGCTTGCGGCACTGCCGCTGGTGGCCAATGCCGTGGCGGCGCCTTCGGCGCATGACCTGGTTCAGGACACCACCAACCGGATGCTGGCTGATCTGGCTGCCAACAAAGAGAAGTACAAGCAGGATCCGGCTGACTTCTACACCGCGTTGAACACCATCGTCGGGCCGGTCGTGGATGCCGAGGGCATTTCCAAGAGCATCATGACGGTCAAGTATTCGCGCAAGGCAACCCCGGCGCAGATGAAGACCTTCGAGGAAAACTTCAAGCGCGGCCTGTTCCAGTTCTACGGCAACGCCTTGCTCGAGTACAACAACCAGGGCATCACCGTCGATGCGCCCAAGGATGAGTCGGGCGACCGCACCAGCGTCGGCATGACCGTCAAGGGCAACAACGGCGCGATCTACCCGGTGTCGTACACCCTGGAGAAGATCAATGGCGAGTGGAAACTGCGTAACGTGATCATCAACGGCATCAACATCGGCAAGCTGTTCCGTGACCAGTTCGCTGACGCGATGCAACGCAATGGCAACGACCTGGACAAGACCATCAACGGCTGGGCCGGGGAAGTCGCCAAGGCCAAGCAGTCTGCCGAGCAGAACGAGAAGCCTGCCCAATGACCGAGTCGGCCATTCGTCTGGACGAAGCCAGTGAGCTGCAGCTCAGCGGCGTGCTGGATTACCGCACCGCCCCTGACCTGCGCGAGCAGGGCAGGGCGCTGATCAAGTCGTGCAATGCTCCGGCATTGGTGATCGATTGCTCGGCGGTGGAGAAGTCCAGCAGCGTCGGTCTGTCGCTGCTGCTGTGCTTCATTCGCGATGCCAAGGCCGCCGGCAAGGCGGTCAGCATTCGCGGGATGCCCGAAGACATGCGCGAAATTGCTCAGGTCAGCGAACTGACCGAGCTGTTGGCGCAACCCTGAACCCGCATCTATAGAGAAGCCCCCCGTCAGAGTCCTGCGCAGCGGGGTTCGCAGGCGCGGGGCTTTTTTGTATGATGTCCGACCCGTGCGCACAGGGCGCCGATTGAGGTTGAGCATGCAGGCCGTAGAAGTGAAGAGCTTCCTTGAAGGAAAGCTGCCAGGAACGCAGGTGGAAGTTGAAGGCGAAGGCTGCAACTTCCAGCTGAACGTGATTAGTGATGAACTGGCGGCGTTGAGCCCGGTCAAGCGTCAGCAAAGCATCTATGCCCATTTGAACCCTTGGATCGCCGATGGCAGCATCCACGCGGTCACTATGAAATTTTTCAGCAGCGCGGCCTGGGCCGAGCGCACCTGAGCCCTAGGGCGTCGAGATTCTTATGGATAAATTGATTATTACCGGTGGCGCTCGTCTTGATGGCGAGATCCGCATCTCCGGGGCGAAGAACTCCGCCCTGCCGATCCTGGCTGCCACCCTGCTGTGCGATGGCCCGGTTACCGTTGGCAACCTGCCGCACCTGCACGACATCACCACCATGATCGAGCTGTTCGGTCGCATGGGCATCGAGCCTGTGATCGACGAGAAGCTCAGCGTCGAAATCGACCCGCGCACCATCAAGACCCTGATCGCTCCGTACGAACTGGTGAAAACCATGCGTGCGTCGATCCTGGTGCTGGGTCCGATGGTTGCGCGTTTCGGTGAGGCCGAAGTCGCACTGCCTGGCGGTTGCGCCATCGGTTCGCGTCCGGTCGACCTGCACATCCGTGGCCTGGAAGCCATGGGCGCGGTCATCGACGTCGAGGGTGGCTACATCAAGGCCAAGGCGCCTGAAGGCGGCCTGCGCGGCGCGCACTTCTTCTTCGATACCGTCAGTGTGACCGGTACCGAGAACATCATGATGGCTGCCGCTCTGGCCAAGGGTCGCAGCGTGTTGCAGAACGCCGCTCGCGAACCTGAAGTGGTCGACCTGGCGAACTTCCTCAACGCCATGGGCGCCAAAGTGTCCGGCGCCGGCACCGACACCATCACCATCGATGGCGTCGAGCGTCTGGGTTCGGCTTTCTACAAGGTCATGCCTGACCGCATCGAAACCGGCACCTATCTGGTGGCCGCTGCGGTCACCGGTGGCCGCGTGAAGGTCAAGGACACCGATCCGACCATCCTCGAAGCCGTTCTGGAAAAACTCCGTGAAGCCGGCGCAGAAATCACCTGTGGTGAAGACTGGATCGAGCTGAACATGCACGGCAAACGCCCGAAAGCGGTCAACGTGCGCACTGCGCCGTACCCGGCGTTCCCGACCGACATGCAAGCGCAGTTCATCTCGCTCAACGCCATTGCCGAAGGCACCGGTGCGGTGATCGAGACGATCTTCGAAAACCGTTTCATGCACGTGTACGAACTGCACCGCATGGGCGCGCACATCCAGGTCGAAGGCAACACCGCCATCGTGACCGGCATCGAAACACTCAAGGGCGCGCCAGTGATGGCAACCGACCTGCGTGCTTCGGCGAGCCTGGTGATTTCGGCGCTGGTGGCACAGGGCGATACCCTGATCGACCGCATCTACCACATCGACCGTGGTTACGAGTGCATCGAGGAAAAACTGCAGATGCTGGGCGCCAAGATCCGTCGCGTTCCGGGCTGATCGCTGCATCTGGACACAGGGAAGTGTCCGTTGAATTCGTTTTGATCGGGGGTGGCAACGCCCTCGAAGTATGTCCGGCGCCGATTGCGACCGGACATGAGTACCTTGATAAGGACTGACGTTTCCCATGTTGACCATCGCACTGTCCAAGGGCCGCATCCTTGACGACACCCTGCCGCTTCTCGCCGAAGCGGGCATCGTGCCGACCGAGAATCCGGACAAGAGCCGCAAGCTGATCATCCCCACGACCCAGGAAGACGTTCGCCTGTTGATCGTGCGGGCCACCGACGTGCCGACCTATGTCGAGCATGGCGCGGCTGACCTCGGCGTTGCCGGTAAAGACGTGCTGATGGAATACACAGGCCAGGGCCTGTACGAGCCGCTGGATCTGCAGATTGCCCAGTGCAAGCTGATGACCGCCGGCAAGGTCGGCGCGGTCGAGCCCAAGGGCCGCCTGCGCGTCGCCACCAAATTCGTCAACGTCGCCAAGCGTTACTACGCCGAGCAGGGCCGTCAGGTCGACATCATCAAGCTGTATGGCTCGATGGAGCTGGCGCCGCTGATCGGCCTGGCCGACAAGATCATCGATGTGGTCGACACCGGCAACACCCTGCGTGCCAACGGCCTGGAACCCCAGGAACTGATCGCCACGATCAGCTCGCGTCTGGTGGTCAATAAAGCTTCGATGAAAATGCAACACGCCCGAATCCAGGCGTTGATCGACACCCTGCGCAAGGCAGTGGAGTCTCGACACCGCGGCTGATGTACCTGCGCGACGTTAAGTCGCGCCCGTCTATCCGCCTCATAGCCAGAATCTCAGGTGCCCAAGCGGAAACGACTGCTAAGTTAGGGCGCCTGAGTTTTTGCCATTCCTATGAGGCTCTCGCTATGACCGCACCGACTGCAATTCGCCGACTCAACGCTGCTGACCCGGATTTCGCGCATCATCTGGATCATCTGCTGAGCTGGGAAAGTGTGTCTGACGACTCGGTCAATCAGCGGGTGCTGGACATTATCAAGGCTGTGCGCGAGCGCGGTGACGCAGCGCTGGTCGAGTTCACCCAGAAATTCGACGGCCTGGAAGTCGCTTCGATGGCGGATCTGATCCTGCCGCGCGAGCGCCTGGAACTGGCCCTGACTCGTATCACTGTCCCGCAACGCGAAGCGCTGGAAAAAGCCGCCGCCCGCGTGCGCAGCTATCACGAAAAACAGAAGCAGGACTCCTGGAGCTACACCGAAGCCGACGGCACGGTGCTGGGCCAGAAAGTCACGCCACTGGATCGCGCCGGTCTGTACGTGCCGGGCGGCAAGGCGTCGTACCCGTCGTCGGTGTTGATGAACGCGATTCCGGCCAAGGTTGCCGGCGTGACCGAAGTGGTCATGGTGGTGCCGACCCCGCGCGGTGAAGTCAACGAGCTGGTGCTGGCGGCGGCGTGCATCGCCGGCGTCGACCGGGTGTTCACCATCGGTGGCGCGCAAGCTGTTGCCGCATTGGCCTATGGCACCGAAAGCGTGCCGCAGGTGGACAAGGTCGTCGGCCCGGGCAACATCTATGTCGCCACGGCCAAGCGTCACGTGTTCGGTCAGGTCGGCATCGACATGATCGCCGGCCCATCGGAAATCCTCGTGGTGTGCGACGGCCAGACCGATCCGGACTGGATCGCCATGGACCTGTTCTCCCAGGCCGAGCACGACGAAGACGCCCAGGCGATTCTGGTCAGCCCGGACGCCGAGTTCCTCGACAAGGTCGCCGCCAGCATCGACAAATTGCTGCCGACCATGGATCGCGCGACCATCATCGAAACCTCGATCAACGGCCGTGGTGCCCTGATCCACGTGCGCGACATGGCCCAGGCCATCGAAGTCGCCAACCGCATCGCGCCGGAGCACCTTGAGCTGTCGGTGGCCGACCCGCAGGCCTGGCTGCCGCAGATCCGCCACGCCGGCGCGATCTTCATGGGCCGCCACACCTCCGAAGCGCTGGGCGACTACTGCGCAGGTCCGAACCACGTGTTGCCGACCTCCGGCACCGCGCGTTTCTCCTCGCCGCTGGGCGTGTATGACTTCCAGAAGCGCTCGTCGATCATCTTCTGCTCCGAGGCCGGCGCTTCGGAACTCGGCAAGACCGCATCAATCCTGGCCCGTGGCGAATCGCTGAGCGCCCACGCGCGCAGCGCCGAATACCGCATCAAAGACGAAGTGAAGGGGAACTGAACATGAGTAAATTCTGGAGCCCGTTCGTCAAGGATCTGGTGCCTTACGTGCCGGGCGAGCAGCCGAAGCTGACCCGTCTGGTCAAACTCAACACCAACGAAAACCCGTACGGCCCGTCGCCAAAAGCCCTGGCGGCGATGCAGACCGAACTCAACGACAACCTGCGCCTGTACCCTGATCCGAACAGCGATCTGCTGAAAAACGCCGTCGCCAAGTACTACGGCGTACAAAGCAATCAAGTGTTCCTCGGCAACGGTTCGGACGAAGTGCTGGCGCACATCTTCCACGGCCTGCTGCAACACGATCAGCCGATCCTGTTCCCGGACATCAGCTACAGCTTCTATCCGGTCTACTGCGGCCTTTACGGCATCAACTTCGACGCGGTGCCGCTGGACGCACAGTTCCAGATCAATCCGGCGGACTACGCCAAGCCGAACGGCGGGATCATCTTCCCCAACCCGAACGCACCGACCGGTTGCCTGCTGGCGCTGGAAGCGGTCGAGCAGATCCTCAAGGCCAGCCCGGATTCGGTGGTGGTAGTCGACGAAGCCTACATCGACTTCGGCGGCGAAACCGCGATCAGCCTGGTGGACCGTTATCCGAACCTGCTGGTCACCCAGACCCTGTCCAAGTCTCGTTCGCTGGCAGGCCTGCGGGTCGGTCTGGCGGTCGGGCATCCGGACCTGATTGAGGCGCTGGAGCGGATCAAGAACAGCTTCAACTCCTACCCGATCGATCGCATGGCGAATGTCGGCGCGGCGGCGGCGTTCGAAGATCGCGAATACTTCGACAAGACCTGCGCACTGGTCATCGAGAGTCGCGAATGGGTGGTTGCGCAGTTGCAGGCCAAGGGCTTTGAAGTGCTGCCGTCAGCGGCGAACTTCATCTTCGCCCGGCATCCGCAACACGATGCGGCGGGGCTCGCAGCCAAACTGCGTGAGCAGGGTGTGATCGTGCGCCACTTCAAGCAGGAGCGGATTGCCCAGTTCCTGCGGATCTCGATCGGCACGCCGGAGCAGAATCAGGCGTTGATCGACGGTCTGGGCGAACTCTGAAACGACGCTGATCCCTGTGGGTTTCGTCCCGCAGGGATCAGCGCTGGTTTATTCGTGATGCGGTTCGCCAAGGAACGTCAACGAACTGAACAACCCTCTGCTGCTCACCTCTGCACTGTCCTTCACCGGCACTTCCACCTGCGCCGCAATCACATTCAATCCCTCATTACGCACCAGCACCTGCGCGCGGCCGTCCTTGTCGGTTTCAGTGCTCAAGGTATTCGGCGCGCTGCGGTAGTCACCGATCAACTTCACGCCCGCCGCCGGTTTGCCATCCAGCAACACCCGCACCGGCAATGATTTCCCCGGTCCGATGGTCAGCGGATCGACCTCCGGCAAAATCAGCAATTTGATCTGATCCAGTTTGGGCAGCTTCGCTCCCAGCTGATAAATCGCCAGGCTGTACTTGAGGGTCTCGGTCGACTCGATGGCGCCCGGGACTTTGCTACGCCCCTCGTTGACCCATTTCTTGTCGGCGGTTTGCGACCACATGCCATTGTTCAGGGCCACGGCCATCACCGCCGGCGGTTTCAACGGTTGCAGGCGGGCGTGATCCGCCAGGCGCTGCACACTGACGGGAATCATCTTGCCGCTCGCGTCAAAGGCCCACGCCCCGCTGACTTTCTGCGGTTTGAACGCATTGTCCTCGGCACCGTGGCCGTAGACGACTTCGATATTGCCGCGCCGTTGTTCGGTCCACAAACCATGGGCCGAGGCGTGAGTGGCGAACAGCGCGGCGATGAGCAGCAGGGATTTGCCGTATTGCATGGTGACGTCCTTTTACAGGTTGAGTGTCAGGCTGACCGTGAAATTGCGCGGCTCGCCGGGGTTGACCCAGTAGTTGCTGTACGAGCGCTCGTAATACTTTTCGTCGAACAGGTTGTTCAGATTCAGTCCGAGAGTGACGGTGTCGCTGGCCTTGTAATGGGCCAGCAGGTCGACGGTGTGATAGGCCGGCAGCTCGAAATCGCTGCCGGACTCACCCGAGCGGTCACCGACGTAGGTGAACGCCGCGCCGATATCCGAGCCGCGCAAGCGGCCGTCCTGAAACTCGTAGACACCCAGCAGGCTGCCGCTGCGTTTGGCCACTCCGAGGATGCGGCTACCGGCAGGAATCGCGGCATCACCCTTGGTGACTTCGGCGTCGATCCAGGCGAAGGCGCCGATCACCCTGACGGCGTCGGTGACTTGCCCGGTGACTTGCAGATCGAAACCCCGGCTGCGGGCCTTGCCCATGGCGCGGCTGGTGTCGGTGCCCGGGTCGAGGGCGAGGACGTTTTCCTTGTCGATATGGAAGAAGGCGAGGGTGCTGCTTAACCGTTCGTCGAACAGCTCGTTCTTGATGCCGATTTCGTAACCCACACCTTCCTCCGGATCGAAGGATTTGCCAGCCGCATCGAGGCCGTTGTTCGGTTTGAATGAGGTCGAGGCGTTGGCGAACAGGCCGGTGTCCGGTGTCAGTTGATAGAGCAGTCCGGCACGTTGAGTGAGTGCATCGTGGGTCTGGCGGCTGGTGGTGTTGCGGCTGTGGTCATCGATGTTTTGCTCAAAGTGCTCGAATCGCGCCCCGATCATCCCGCGCAGTTTTTCGCTGAAGACCATTTGATCCTGCAGGTTCAGCGCATGGCTTTCGACGTGTTCGAAAAAGTCTGTGCCGGAGCGTGCGCCGTTGGGTTTGGGCTGGCCGTACACCGGGTTATAGATATCGATGGCGTAAGGCCTGCCGGCGATGGTGGTGACGCGCTCGTTCTTGCGGAAGTTCTCGTACTCGCTACCGATCAGCAGTTCGTGCTGCCAGGTGCCGAGGTCGAACAGGCCGCGCAGTTCCAGCTGGGTGATGCTGTCGTGCCAGTTGGTATCGCGTTCGCGATAGCGGCGGTTGATTGTGTGGCCATCGGCATTCAAAGGACGGTTTTCGGAGGCGAATCCCCACAGTTTGCCTTCCTTGTAATGGCTGGCCAGGCGCAGTTTCCAGGCATCGTTGAGGTGGTGCTCAAGCGTGGCTTGCAGTCTGTTGTTGTGGTTGTCGATGTTGCCGTCGTTCGGCTCACCCAGGAATGTCGAGCGCGAGACGCCGCTCCATTTATTGTTTGGCGCAACGATGCCGCGGTCGAAGGTCGAGCTATGACGCACGAATTCGCTCTCCACCAGCAGGCTGGTGTCCGGGTTCAACTGCCAACTGAAGGAAGGGGCGACGAATACGCGTTTGCTGTCGACGTGATCGCGAAAGCTGTTGTTGTCCTCGACCGCGAGGTTGATCCGCGACAGCACATCACCCTGATCATCCAGCGGCGTGTTGACATCCAGCGCGGTGCGATAACGATCCCAACTGCCGGCACTGGTTTGCAGGGTAGTGAACGCTTCGGGCTGCGGTTTCTTGGTGACGATGTTGACCGTGCCACCCGGATCGCCTCGGCCGTACAGGCTGGCGGCCGGTCCTTTGAGCACTTCGATGCGCTCGATGTTGGCAGCGTCCGGTGTGCTCGGGTAACCACGGTTGGCGCTGAAGCCGTCCTGGTAAAACTCGGAGGTGGTGAAGCCGCGCACGCTGTATTCGTAAAGCGTCAGGCCGCCGAAGTTGTTTTGCTTCGACACGCCACCGGCGAAATCCAGCGCACGTTCGACGCTGGAGCTGCCCAGATCCTTGAGCACGCTGGCAGGCACCACGCTGATGGCCTGCGGAATATCGCGGATTGCGGTGTCGGTTTTGGTGGCGCTGGACGAGCGCGTGGCGCGGTAGCCATTGACCGGGCCAGTAGGGGATTCGTAATCGGAGGTGACGCTGATGGCGTCGAGTTCGAGCGTTTGCGGTTCATCGGCAAACGCGGGATCGCCAAGCAGGCCAAGGGTCAGGCCGAGGAGGGAGGCCTTTTTTCGAGACGACATGTTATGTTGTTCCAAGGTGCTAATTGAAACAATATAACATGCCTGTTGAGAATGTCTGTTATTCGCGCCAATGACGCGAACAAAGTCTTACTCTTCTTTTTCCTTCACCGGCGCTGGCGGCGGACGCAGACCGATTTCAGCGGTCAGCTTCAACTCCTTGCCATTGCGCATCACCTGAATCGTGACCTTGTCGGTTGGCTTGATTCGCGCCACCTGGTTCATCGACTTGCGACCATCGCCCGCAGGTTCGCCGTCGATGCTCAGGATCACATCGCCCAGTTGCAGGCCGGCCTTCTGTGCCGGGCCGTCGCGGAAAATCCCCGCCACCACGATCCCCGGACGGCCCGACAGACCGAACGACTCGGCCAGTTCCTGAGTCAGCGGTTGCACTTCAATGCCCAGCCAGCCACGGATCACCTGGCCGTGCTCGATGATCGACTTCATCACTTCCATCGCCAGTTTCACCGGGATCGCGAAGCCGATGCCTTGGGAGCCGCCGGACTTGGAGAAGATCGCGGTGTTGATGCCGGTGAGGTTGCCGTTGGCGTCGACCAGCGCACCGCCGGAGTTGCCCGGGTTGATCGCCGCGTCGGTCTGGATGAAGTCTTCGTAGTTGTTCAGGCCGAGCTGGTTGCGGCCGGTGGCGCTGATGATGCCCATGGTCACAGTCTGGCCGACCCCGAACGGGTTGCCGATGGCCAGCGCGACGTCGCCGATGCGGATGTTGTCGGAACGGCCGACGGTGATCGACGGCAGGGTTTTCAGGTCGATCTTCAGGACCGCGAGGTCGGTTTCCGGGTCGCTGCCGATCACTCGGGCCAGGGTTTCGCGACCGTCCTTGAGCGCCACGACGATCTGGTCGGCGCCGCTGGTGACGTGGTTGTTGGTCAGGATGTAGCCTTCCGGGCTCATGATCACGCCGGAGCCGAGGCTCGATTCCATGCGTTTCTGTTTCGGCGAGTTGTCACCGAAGAAGCGGCGGAACTGCGGGTCTTCGAACAGCGGATGGCTTGGCTTGTTGATGACTTTGGTGGTGTAGAGGTTCACCACCGACGGCGCGGCGATGGTCACCGCGTCGGCATAGGACACCGGCCCCTGCTGCACGCTGGTGGTCTGCGGGGCCTGTTGCAGGTTGACGTCGAGGCTCGGAAGCCCGACCCACTGCGGGTAACGCTGAATAATCAACAGAGCGATAAGCACGCCGGCCAACAGCGGCCAGCCGAAAAAACGCAGCGCCTTGAGCATTAAGCACGTCCTGGAAAAGTTGCAGGCGGGGTCAGACCGCCCATAATGTCGCGCATTATACGAGGCCGCGCGTGCCTCTGAACGGGATATTTAGGAGTCTTTCATGGCCGTCGCCCTGAGCACCCTGGTCGAAGAAGCCGACCGTTACCTTGGCAGTGCGAAAATTGCCGATTATTGCCCCAACGGCCTGCAGGTCGAGGGCCGTCCGCAGGTGATGCGCATCGTCAGCGGCGTCACCGCCAGCCAGGCGTTGCTCGATGCCGCCGTCGAGGCCGAAGCCGATCTGGTGCTGGTGCATCACGGTTATTTCTGGAAGGGCGAGAACCCGTGCATTACCGGCATGAAGCAGCGCCGTCTGAAGACGCTGCTCAAGCACGACATCAGTCTGCTCGGTTATCACCTGCCGCTGGATCTGCACCCGGACGTCGGCAACAACGTGCAACTGGCCCGTCAGCTGGACATCACCGTCGAAGGGCCGCTGGACCCGGACAACCTGAAGATCGTCGGTCTGGTCGGTTCACTGAGCGAGCCGATGACCCCGCGTGACTTCGCCCGCAAAGTGCAGGAAGTCATGGGGCGCGAGCCGCTGTTGGTCGAAGGCAGCGCGATGATCCGCCGGGTCGGCTGGTGCACCGGTGGCGGTCAGGGCTACATCGACAACGCCATCGCGGCCGGCGTCGATCTGTTCCTCAGCGGCGAAGCCTCCGAGCAGACATTCCACAGCGCCCGGGAAAACGACATCAGCTTCATCGCCGCCGGCCACCACGCCACCGAACGCTACGGCGTGCAGGCGCTGGGTGACTATCTGGCGAAGCGTTTTGCCCTCGAGCACATCTTCATCGACTGCCCGAATCCGATCTGACTTTTGCCTGAAAGCACCCGAACGGGCGGGCATATTCATATACCCTTTCGATCTAGTTGGCGTCCTGATTAGAAGAGGTCGCTGTGCTAGGATTCCTCGCTCGAACACGGCCCGCTGGCCGTTCATAAGAAAGCTTTCGTGAGTAGCCATGGTCGACAAACTGACGCATCTGAAACAGCTGGAGGCGGAAAGCATCCACATCATCCGCGAGGTGGCCGCCGAGTTCGACAACCCGGTGATGCTGTACTCCATCGGTAAAGACTCCGCCGTGATGCTGCATCTGGCACGCAAGGCGTTCTTCCCGGGCAAACTGCCGTTTCCGGTGATGCACGTCGACACCCGCTGGAAATTCCAGGAGATGTACAAGTTCCGCGACAAGATGGTCGAAGAGCTTGGCCTGGACCTGATCACCCACGTCAACCCGGATGGCGTTGCGCAGGGCATCAACCCGTTCACCCACGGCAGCGCCAAGCACACCGACATCATGAAGACCGAGGGCCTGAAGCAGGCGCTCGACAAGCATGGTTTCGACGCCGCTTTCGGCGGTGCCCGTCGCGATGAAGAGAAGTCCCGCGCCAAGGAGCGCGTCTACTCGTTCCGCGACAGCAAGCACCGCTGGGACCCGAAGAACCAGCGTCCCGAGCTGTGGAACGTCTACAACGGCAAGGTCAACAAGGGCGAATCCATTCGTGTGTTCCCGCTGTCGAACTGGACCGAGCTGGACATCTGGCAGTACATCTACCTCGAAGGCATCCCGATCGTACCGCTGTACTTCGCGGCCGAACGCGAAGTGATCGAGAAGAACGGCACGCTGATCATGATCGACGACGAGCGCATCCTCGAGCACCTGTCCGACGAGGACAAGGCGCGCATCGTCAAAAAGAAAGTGCGTTTCCGTACCCTTGGCTGCTACCCGTTGACGGGCGCGGTGGAGTCCGAGGCCGAAAGCCTGACGGACATCATTCAGGAAATGCTCCTGACGCGAACTTCCGAGCGCCAGGGCCGGGTCATCGACCACGATGGCGCAGGCTCGATGGAAGACAAGAAACGTCAGGGTTATTTCTAAGGGGTTGTCATGTCGCACGCATCTGATTTGATCAGCGAGGACATCCTCGCCTACCTGGGCCAGCACGAACGTAAAGAGCTGCTGCGCTTTTTGACCTGCGGTAACGTCGATGACGGCAAGAGCACCCTGATCGGGCGCCTGCTGCACGACTCGAAGATGATCTACGAAGATCACCTCGAAGCCATCACCCGCGATTCGAAGAAAGTCGGCACCACCGGTGACGACATCGACCTGGCATTGCTGGTCGACGGCCTGCAGGCCGAGCGCGAGCAGGGCATCACCATCGATGTCGCCTACCGCTATTTCTCCACCGCCAAGCGCAAATTCATCATCGCCGACACCCCCGGCCATGAGCAGTACACCCGCAACATGGCCACCGGTGCGTCCACCTGTGACCTGGCGATCATCCTGGTCGACGCCCGTTACGGCGTGCAGACCCAGACCCGCCGCCACAGCTTTATCGCATCCTTGCTGGGCATCAAGCACATCGTTGTCGCCATCAACAAGATGGACCTCAAGGGCTTCGATCAGGGCGTGTTCGAGTCGATCAAGGCCGACTACCTGAAGTTCGCCGAAGGCTTGAAGATGAAGCCGACGAGCATGCACTTCGTGCCGATGTCCGCTCTGAAGGGCGACAACGTGGTGAACAAGTCCGAGCGCTCGCCGTGGTACACCGGTCAGTCGCTGATGGAAATCCTCGAGACCGTGGAAGTGGCGGGCGACCGCAACTTCACCGATCTGCGTTTCCCGGTGCAGTACGTCAACCGTCCGAACCTGAACTTCCGCGGTTTCGCCGGCACCCTGGCCAGCGGCATCGTCAAGAAGGGCGACGAAGTCGTGGTCCTGCCGTCGGGCAAGAGCAGCCGCGTGAAATCCATCGTCACTTTTGAAGGTGAGCTGGAACACGCAGGTCCTGGCCAGGCGGTAACACTGACCATGGAAGACGAAATCGACATCTCCCGTGGCGACCTGCTGGTACACGCCGACAACGTTCCGCCAGTGACCGACAGCTTCGAAGCGATGCTGGTGTGGATGGCTGAAGAGCCGATGCTGCCGGGCAAGAAATACGACATCAAACGCGCCACCAGTTACGTGCCGGGCTCGATTGCCAGCATCGTCAACAAGGTCGACGTCAACACCCTCGAAGAAGGCCCGGCGAGCGCGTTGCAGCTCAACGAAATCGGCAAGGTGAAGATTGCGCTCGATGCGCCGATCGCCCTCGACGGTTACGACAGCAACCGCACCACCGGCGCGTTCATCGTTATCGACCGTTTGACCAACGGCACCGTCGGCGCCGGCATGATCGTCGCTCAGCCACTGGCTCATGGCACTGCTACCCATCACGGCAAACTGGCCCATGTAGCGACTACCGAGCGTGCTCAGCGTTTCGGTCAGCAACCGGCCACTGTGTTGTTCAGCGGCCTGTCGGGCGCGGGCAAGAGCACGTTGGCGTATGCGGTCGAGCGCAAGCTGTTCGATCTGGGGCGTGCGGTGTTTGTGCTGGATGGTCAGAATCTGCGTCATGACCTCAACAAAGGGCTGCCGCAGGATCGTGCTGGCCGCACCGAAAACTGGCGTCGTGCCGCGCATGTGGCGCGTCAGTTCAACGAGGCGGGTCTGCTGACGCTTGCGGCGTTTGTGGCGCCGAGTGCTGAAGGTCGTGAGCAGGCGAAGGATTTGATTGGCAAGGATCGTTTGCTGACGGTTTATGTCCAGGCTTCGCCGACTGTTTGCGCCGAGCGTGATCCGCAAGGTTTGTACGCGGCAGGTGGCGATAATATTCCGGGTGAGTCTTTCCCGTTCGATGTGCCGCTGGATGCTGATCTTGTGATCGACACTCAGTCGTTGTCGCTGGATGAAAGCGTGAAGCAGGTGCTGGATCTGTTGCGTAAGCGTGGTGCGATTTAAGCGTTAGCTGCGAATAAAAAAGCCCGCCGATGAGTGATTATCGGCGGGTTTTTTTTGGGTTGTTTGGGGTGAATATCCGTTGTTGCGGTAACGGCGGCTTATGGTTTCGCCCTTACGGCGAGTCACTTTGGCAAACGCCCCAAAGTAACCAAAGGTCTGGGCCCCGGCGTTCGGCACCTCGCTGTGGCTCGGTGTTCCTTCGTTCCGGGATTCATCCGGGGGCATCGCCTACGGTTTGCTTCGCTGCACCTCCTCTCGATGCATGCGGCTGCGCCGCACGGTCGCTGCGCTCCCATCCCCGGATGAATCCCTCCACTCAGCCTTCCGATGGGGCCAGCACGTCAAAAGCGGTACTCGAGCTAACGCTCATTGTGTTGAGTGGTGAAGAGCAGGTGCGGGAAGGGGGGCTTTGCTCTTCCGGGGGAGCACCTGACAGCCAACCACCGTCAGGCGCTCCCACACGGAAGATCAGCGTCGGTTGGGATATTCGCGGTGCATCTGTTCCAGCAATGCATCCTTGTCTTGCCACAGCTGGTTGATCCAGCCTTGGAATTGCAGGCGGTATTCGCCGTCCTGGTCGTAGTTTTTGCCGATGAACTGCGGTGGGATTTTCAGTTCTTCGAAGTGCACCACTACGTCTCGGACGTTGCCGCACAGCAGGTCCCAGAAGCCAGGGCGTCCGCCCGGGTAGTGGATGGTGACGTTGACGATCGATTCCAGTTGTTCGCCCATCGCATCCAGTACGAAGGCAATGCCGCCGGCTTTGGGCTTGAGCAGGTATTTGAACGGTGATTGTTGCTGTGCGTGTTTGCCTTCGGTGAAGCGTGTGCCTTCGACGAAGTTGAAGATGCCTACCGGGTTGTCGCGGAATTTCGCGCAGGTCTTGCGGGTGGTTTCCAGGTCTTTGCCTTTCTTTTCCGGGTGTTTTTCCAGATAGGCTTTTGAATAGCGTTTCATGAACGGGAAGCCCAGTGTCCACCACGCCAGACCGATGACCGGCACCCAGATCAGTTCCTGCTTGAGGAAGAATTTCAGCGGCTGGATGCGTCGGTTGAGTACGTATTGCAGCACCAGAATGTCGACCCAGCTCTGGTGGTTGCTGGTGATCAGGTACGAGTGTTGATGGTCGAGGCCTTGCAGGCCGCTGAGGTGCCAGCGGGTGCGGCGGACCAGGTTCATCCAGCCTTTGTTGTTGCTGATCCAGGCTTCGTGGGTGTGGCTCATCAGCCAGCGCGAGGCGCGGCGGGCGAGGTCGAACGGCAGCACTTTGATCAGCGCCACGAGAAACAGGAACGAGCACAGCAGGATCGTGTTCAGCGCCAGCAGCAGCGCGGCGATCACGCCGCGCAGGGTGGCAGGGAGGAAAGCCAGCATCGGGTCAGATATCCAGAGGTCGGTTGGCAGCCTGAATCGCGGTCAGGGCGATGGTGTAGACGATGTCGTCGACCTGCGCGCCTCGCGGCAGATCGTTCACCGGTTTGCGCAGGCCTTGCAGCATCGGGCCGAGGCTGACGCAATCGGCGCTGCGTTGCACGGCTTTGTGGGTGGTGTTGCCGGTGTTCAGGTCGGGGAACACGAACACCGTGGCGCGACCGGCCACCTGGCTGTTCGGCGCCAGTTGCCGCGCCACGGTTTCGTTGGCGGCGGCGTCGTATTGCAATGGGCCGTCGATCAGCAGCGAGTGCTGTTGTTCGTGGGCGAGCAGGGTGGCTTCGCGGACTTTTTCGACTTCCTCGCCGGTGGCGGATTCGCCGCTGGAGTAGCTGATCATCGCCACGCGCGGGGTGATGCCGAACGCGGCGGCCGAGTCGGCGCTTTGCAGGGCGATTTCGGCCAGTTCGCTGGCGCTCGGGTGCGGGTTCATTACGCAGTCGCCGTAGACCAGCACTTCCTCCGGGAACAGCATGAAGAACACCGACGACACCAGCGTGCAGCCCGGCGCCGTCTTGATCAGCTGAAGCGCAGGGCGGATGGTGTTGGCGGTGGTGTTGATGATGCCGGAGACCAGGCCGTCGACTTCATCCAGCGCCAGCATCATGGTGCCGATCACCACGGTGTCTTCCAGTTGTTGCTCGGCCATCGGCGCGTTGAGGCTTTTGGTTTTGCGCAGGGCGACCATCGGTTCGACGTAGCGCTCGCGGATCAGGTCCGGATCGAGAATTTCCAGACCCGGCGGCAGCACGATGCCTTGCGCCCGCGCCACGGCGTCGACGTCTGCCGGTTTGGCCAGCAGCACGCAACGGGCGATCCCGCGTTCCTGACAGATCGCCGCCGCTTGCACGGTGAACGGCTCGCTGCCTTCAGGCAGGACGATGCGTTTGTTGGCGGCCTGGGCGCGTTGAATCAATTGATAACGGAACACCGCCGGCGACAGGCGCATTTCCCGCGGCGTGCCGCAGCGCTGGTGCAGCCAGTTGGCATCCAGATGGCTGGCGACGAAATCGGTGATGATCTCGGCGCGCTCGCGGTCATCGACGGGAATTTCCTTGTTCAGGCCGTTGAGCAGGTTGGCGGTGTCGTAGGAGCCGGTGCTCACCGACAGCACTGGCAGACCGGCCTGCAACGCGCCACGGCACAGGTCCATGATGCGCGGATCCGGAAGGGTGTCGCTGGTCAGCAGCAGGCCGGCCAGCGGCACGCCGTTGATGGCGGCGAGGCTGACGGCGAGGATGATGTCGTCGCGATCGCCGGGGGTCACCACCAGCACGCCGGGCTTGAGTAGATCCACGGTGTTGCGCATGGTGCGTGCGCAAATGATGGTCTTGGTCATGCGCCGGGTTTCGTAGTCGCCGGCGTTGAGCACCTGGGCGCCCATCAGGTCGGCGACGTCGCGGGTGCGCGGAGCGTTGAGTTCGGGCTGGAACGGAATGCAGCCGAGCAGACGGAAATCACCGGTGCGCAGCAAGGGCGAATGCTCTTTCAGACGCGCGGCGAAGGCGTCCATGCTTTCGTCGGTCTTGACCTTGTTGAGGATCACGCCGAGGACTTTCGGGTCTTTCGGCCCGCCGAACAGTTGCGCTTGTAACTCGACGCGGCCGGACAGTTCGGTCAGCACTTCGTTTTCCGGGGCCGAGACCAGAATCACCTCGGCATCGAGGCTCTTGGCCAGGTGCAGGTTGACCCGCGCGGCGTAGCTGGCGCTGCGGGTCGGCACCATGCCTTCGACAACCAGTACGTCTTTGCCGATGGCGGCCTGCTGGTAGAGGGTGATGATTTCTTCGAGCAACTCGTCGAGCTGACCGTCGCCAAGCATCCGCTCGACGTGGGCCAGGCCCAGTGGCTGCGGCGGTTTCAGGCCGTGGGTGCGGGCCACCAGTTCGGTGGAGCGCTCAGGGCCGGTATCACCCGGATGCGGCTGGGCAATCGGTTTGAAGAAGCCGACTTTCAGCCCGGCCCGTTCCAGCGTACGCACCAGCCCGAGGCTGATGGAGGTCAGACCCACACCAAAGTCGGTGGGCGCGATAAAAAAAGTTTGCATGCGGATTCTCTAAGGGTGCATGGCAATGGCGATCGTCTCTGTGTGCCGATCTGCCGAATTTCAGTCGCCAAGGTTATCGCTAACCGAGCCTTGTGCGCACCAACCGCAAGCAAAGGGTTGGCCTATTTTTTCAATACGTTGCGCCGCGTCCAGGACCCACGCCCGGGACTGCCACGGCGGCAGGTGGCGCAGGTGCTGGGTGTGGCCGCAGGACAGCTCGGCGACCCAGTGGCCGTCCTCGTCCTGATGGAATCCGGTGACGGTCACGGGCGCCAATCGATCCCGTCTGTCCGGGTTCTGTTCGCTTTCGGGCAAATCCTTGTTTAGACTTGTCCGTTCTTCATTCTTATGCAAAAGGTCTCGCCCCATGCTGATCGCCGCCAATAAGGCTGTCTCCATCGACTATACCCTGACCAACGACGCTGGTGAGGTCATCGACAGCTCCGCCGGCGGCGCTCCGCTGGTCTACCTGCATGGCGCAGGCAACATCATCCCGGGCCTGGAAAAAGCCCTGGAAGGTAAAGAAGTCGGCAACGAGCTGGACGTTTCCGTCGAGCCGGAAGATGCCTACGGCGAATACGCCGCTGAACTGGTCAGCACCCTGAGCCGCAGCATGTTCGAAGGCGTTGACGAGCTGGAAGTCGGCATGCAGTTCCACGCTTCGGCGCCGGACGGCCAGATGCAGATCGTCACCATCCGTGACCTGGACGGCGATGACGTCACCGTCGACGGCAACCACCCGCTGGCCGGTCAGCGCCTGAACTTCAAAGTGAAGGTCGTTGCCATCCGTGACGCCAGCCAGGAAGAAATCGCTCATGGTCACGTCCATGGCGAAGGTGGCCATCACCACTGATTTTCTGCGCTAAGCTCAGAGAACTGGAGAGGCGCCCGAGGGCGCCTTTTTAGTCCGCGGCTGTCCTTGGTGGCCTCGCCAAGTGGCTGTTTCGAGTAGAAAACGGGAATCTGGAGTTCGTCATGAGTGCTTTTCACGACCTTAAGTTGACAGCCCTGGATGGTCAGGAGCTACCGCTGGCACCCTTCAAGGGCCAAGTCGTGCTGGTGGTCAACGTCGCCTCCAAATGCGGCTTGACCCCACAGTACGCGGCGCTGGAAAACCTTTATCAGCAATACAAAGGCAAAGGCTTCAGTGTGCTGGGCCTGCCGTGCAACCAGTTTGCCGGTCAGGAACCGGGCAGTGAGCAGGAGATCCAGGAATTCTGCAGCCTCAACTATGGCGTGAGTTTTCCGTTGTCGAAAAAGCTCGAAGTCAACGGTCACGACCGTCATCAGCTCTACCGCCTGCTGGCGGGCGAGGGCGCGGAATTTCCCGGTGACATCACCTGGAATTTCGAGAAATTCCTGCTCGGCAAGGACGGTCGGGTACTGGCCCGGTTCTCGCCGCGCACGGCGCCGGATGATCCTTCGGTGATTACGGCGATTGAAAAAGCCCTGAGCTGAAACACAAAAATCGCAGCCCTCGAGCTGCGATTTTTTTCGCCTGCCTTTTGACCCTTAATCATTCAGATCAATAGTGCTATCGGCTGGTTGAAACTGCGCATATTATCGCCGTCATATGAATCGCATGCCCGTCGATCAATTTTTCGTGGAGCCTCCCATGCCCGTGCAAGCCCTGTTCAAACCGTTCCAGCTCGGTGCCCTCGAACTGCCGACCCGCGTGGTCATGGCGCCGATGACCCGCTCGTTTTCCCCGGGCGGCGTACCCAATTCCAAAGTGATCGAATACTACCGTCGTCGTGCGGCGGCCGGTGTCGGCCTGATCATCACCGAAGGCACCACCGTCGGCCACCAGGCTTCCAACGGTTATCCGAACGTGCCGCACTTTTACGGTGAAGCCGCGCTGGCTGGCTGGAAGAAAGTCGTCGACGCGGTGCACGCCGAAGGCGGCAAGATCGTTCCGCAACTGTGGCACGTCGGCAATGTGCGCCGTCTGGGCACCGAGCCGGACGCGAGCGTGCCGGGTTACGGACCGTCGGAAAAACTCAAGGACGGTCAGGTCGTCGTGCACGGCATGACCAAACAGGACATCCAGGACGTGATCGCAGCCTTCGCCCAAGCCGCCAAAGATGCCCAGAGCATCGGCATGGACGGCGTGGAAATCCATGGCGCTCACGGTTACCTGATCGACCAGTTCTTCTGGGAAGGCAGCAACCAGCGCACCGACGAATACGGTGGCAGCCTGGCCAACCGTTCGCGTTTTGCCATCGAGCTGATCCAGGCCGTCCGCGCCGCTGTTGGCGAAGGCTTCCCGATCATCTTCCGCTTCTCGCAATGGAAACAGCAGGACTACACCGCGCGTCTGGTGCAAACCGCCGAAGCGCTGGGCGAATTTCTCAAGCCGCTGTCCGACGCCGGCGTGGATATTTTCCACTGCTCGACGCGCCGTTTCTGGGAGCCGGAGTTCGACGGTTCCGACCTGAACCTGGCCGGCTGGACACGCAAACTGACGGGCAAACCGACCATCACCGTCGGCAGCGTCGGCCTCGATGGCGAGTTCCTGCAATTCATGGTCAACACCGACAAGGTCGCGCAACCGGCCAGTCTGGAAAAACTGCTGGAGCGTCTGAACAACGACGAGTTCGATCTGGTGGCGGTGGGGCGTGCACTGCTGGTCGATCCGGACTGGGCGCAGAAAGTACGCGAAGGCCGCGAGCAGGACATTCTGCCCTTCAGCCGTGAGGCGTTGATGACGCTGGTTTGATCGCCGTGGGCGGCTTGTCGCGCAGGTCGCGGCAAGCCCCCAGCAAATGGTTTTCAAACTGTTCGACGATGGCCGCCCAACCCTGGCGGCTGGCGTGTTGGCGTGCGTTCAGGCGCACGCAGCGCAACCGTTCATCCTCTTCCAGCAGCCACGCCGCTGCCTCGCAGAACGCCTCTTCATCCCCGGGCATCGCCAGCACGCCGTTGTAGCCATGGCGAATGTGCTGGGCCGCTGCGGCCTGATCGTAAGCCACCACCCCAAGGCCTGAGGCCAGCGCTTCGAGCACGACGTTGCCAAAGGTTTCGGTCAGGCTCGGAAACAGAAAAACATCCCCCGACGCATAGTGCGCCGCCAGCGCTTCGCCCCGTTGCGAGCCGCAGAAAATCGCCTCGGGCAGTTCCTTTTCCAGTGCCATTCGTTGCGGCCCGTCGCCGACCACGATCAGCTTCAGGTTGCGCTGTGGATAAGTGCCGGCGAGCTTTTCGAAACTGCGCTTGAGCAGGCCGAGGTTCTTCTCCGGCGCCAGGCGTCCTACGTGAATGACGGCAATATCCCGCTCGCCGAGACCCCATTGCTCACGCAGGGCATTCAGGCGTTTGGCCGGGTGAAACAACTGACTGTCGACACCCCGGGACAGCAGCGCCAGGCGTTCGAAATGCCGACGCTCCAGCTCCAAACGCTGGCTGACACTCGGCACCAGGGTCATGGCCGAACGATTATGAAACCAGCGCAGATAGTGGGTGAGCAAACGCGTCAGCAAACCCAGCCCGTACTGATGGGTGTATTGCTGAAAGTTGGTGTGAAAACCGCTGACCACGGCAATCCCCAGACGCCGTGCCGCGCGCAATGCCGACAGCCCGAGCGGACCTTCGGTGGCGATGTAGAGCACGTCCGGGCGCTGACGCGTCCAGCGCCGCAGCAACTTGTGCATCGACGACTGACCCCATTGCAACCCCGGATAACCCGGCAACGGCCAGCCCCGGCACAACAACAGCGAGTCGTCTTCAGTGCGCTGCGGGTCGTCAGCCTGACGCGGTCGCACCAGTTCCACCCGGTGCCCGCGTGCGCGCAAACCGTCGCACAAGCGACCAAGGGTGTTGGCCACGCCGTTGATTTCCGGTGGGAAGGTTTCGCTGATGAGGGTGATATGTAGAGCTGTCGTCATGACCTCAGTGTCGGCGGAGGCCATGTCGTGGTTGTGACGTTCGGATGATGGATTTGTGACGCGGGCTCAGCGTTGGGTCACCAGATTCTCGGCCCCGCGCTCGCGCACCCAGAATAGTGTCGCGCCAGCCACCGCGGCCGGCATCATCAGGATGTTGACCACCGGAATCAGCAACACCAGATAAACGATCCCGCCGAAGCTCATGCTCTGCCAGCGTTTCTGCCGCAGCCAGGCGAGCATCTCGTTCCAGCCCAGTTTGTGGTTGTCCGCCGGGTAGTCGATGTACTGGATCGCCATCATCCACACCCCGAACAGCAGCCACAGCGGCGCGGCGACGATGTTCACCACCGGGATGAACGAAAGGATAAACAGGCCGATGGCTCGGGGCAGGAAGTAACCGAGCTTGCGCATTTCCCGCGCGAATGTGCGCGGGACCATGGCGATCAGTTCGCCCCAGCTGAAGGCCGGAAAATCGTCGGTGCCGCGCACCACCACTTCAACCTTTTCCGCGAGGAAACCGTTGAACGGCGCGGCGATCACATTGGCCAGTATGGTAAAGGTGAAGAACACCATCAACGCCACCAGCACCACGAACAGCGGCCACAGGATGTAACTGAGAAAACTCAGCCATTCGGGCAGCGACGGCATCAGCGTGTCGACCCACAGGCTGAACTGGTGGCCGGCCAGATAGATCAATCCGACGAACAGCACCAGGTTGATGGCCAGCGGCAGCAGCACGAACAGGCGCAGGCTCGGGCTGAGGACCAATTTGAGGCCTTCGCGCAGGTATTGCGGGCCGGACAGAACAGGGGCGGGCATAAGGTGCTCCGAGCAAGGGAAAACGCGCCGACCTTACCGACTTTGCAGAACCTGTGAAAGCGCGGCAGCGGGATCGACATTCACTGTAACAAAGACGTCCATCTCGTCAGTGTGTCGGCATAGAGACCACCTATGAGCTGGATTGTTAAACCGTATTTCCTTAATCTTGCCCCCCTCGATACGCTGCACCCAACTTTTTACAGGACTGTCGAGCTCACGCCTTCCCCAAGGTTATCCACAGTCCTTTTTTATTCCCGCCGGCAGTCCGGCGTCCGGCCAGGTGTCTTGGCCGGTCAACAGGAGCAGGTTCATGTCTGAAGTCCGTCATTCGCGAGTGATCATCCTCGGTTCCGGCCCTGCCGGTTACAGCGCTGCCGTCTACGCTGCCCGTGCCAACCTCAAGCCGCTGCTGATAACCGGCATGCAGGCCGGCGGTCAACTGACCACCACCACCGAAGTCGACAACTGGCCGGGCGACGTCCACGGTCTGACCGGCCCGGTACTGATGGAGCGCATGCGCGAGCACGCCGAGCGTTTTGAAACCGAGATCGTCTTCGATCACATCAACGCTGTGGACTTCGCTTCCAAGCCATACAGCCTGACCGGCGACAGCGGCACTTACACCTGCGACGCGCTGATCATCGCCACCGGCGCCAGCGCTCGCTACCTGGGCCTGCCGTCGGAAGAAGCGTTCATGGGCAAGGGCGTTTCGGCCTGCGCGACCTGCGACGGTTTCTTCTATCGCAACAAGCCGGTGGCTGTGGTCGGTGGCGGCAACACCGCTGTCGAAGAAGCCCTGTACCTGGCCAACATCGCCAGCAAGGTCACCCTGATCCACCGTCGCGAAACCTTCCGCGCCGAGAAGATCCTGATCGACAAGCTCAACGCCCGTGTGGCCGAAGGCAAGATCGAGCTGAAACTGAACGCGACCCTGGACGAAGTGCTGGGCGACAACATGGGCGTGACCGGTGCGCGCCTGAAGAACAACGACGGCAGCTTCGACGAAATCAAGGTCGACGGCGTGTTCATCGCGATCGGCCACACCCCGAACACTTCGCTGTTCGAAGGTCAGCTGGAGCTGAAGGACGGCTATCTCGTGGTTCAGGGCGGCCGTGAAGGCAACGCCACCGCGACCAGCGTCGAAGGCATCTTCGCCGCCGGCGATGTGGCTGACCACGTTTATCGTCAGGCCATTACCTCGGCCGGCGCCGGCTGCATGGCGGCACTGGACACCGAGCGTTACCTGGACGATCTGCAGAACGTTTCGTTCTAAGAACGCAGGCAAAGAAAAACCGGCCAATTGGCCGGTTTTTTTGTGCCTGCGATTCGCTCGGAATCAGCGGCGGGTCAGCGGTTGCGCTTCGAACTTCACGCCCGCCAGACCGTGCTGGATCAGCGCACGGATATTGCCGTGATCGCTGCCTTCAGGCGTTGCCACGACCGAGCGGTAGTGTTCGCCGAACGCCAGCAGCGCTTCTTCATCGCTCAAGCCTTCCAGCAGCGCCAGCCCCAGGGTCTTGCACGAGCCTTCGTTCTGCCCGGCCGCGTTTTCCACGCCACCGTTGTTGAACGCCTGAGGCTGGTAGTCGTAACCGGCGGCGATGAAGGACAAGGTGTCGGCAAAAACGTGTTCGCCGCTCTTGAGGCTGGCGCGCAGGGTGTTCAGATCACTCATGACTTACGACTCCTTCTCACTGTTACATGTGATATTCACAAATATATTCAAGAACTTACACATGGTAACTTTTTCGGGCCACATGCGCGCCGGGCAATCGCAGGGGCGTGAAAGTTATCCCGATGCCTTGCTGGCAAGCACGGTGTCGCGACAGCCATGTGCGCGATTGAGCTGCACCTCGATGTGATCGAACCGGTTCCCGGACAGTAGCGCCACCAGAGAACGGGCGCTGAAATTCTGCCCGCCCTCGGTCAGGATCTGTACATAGAGACTCATGAGCGCCGGCAGAATCGGTCCGGCCAGATCATCGTCCAACAAGGTTTCACTGACCGCCAGACATCCTCCTGGCTTGAGATAATAGTGAGTATTGGCCAGCAGCTTGACCTGGTAATCATGACTCCAGTCCCCCAATACAGCGGAGATCAGCACTACATCGAAGTCAGCCTCGGTCAATGGCAAACGAGCGAAGATATCCCCTGACAGGCATGAAATTCGATCGCTCAATCCCTTGCGCCCGACTTCGGCGCGGGCGAAACGCGTGGCTTTTTCCAGATCAATCATTGTGATCTGCGCCTGAGGAATCGCCTGCGCGATTTCAATGGACACCTGCCCGCCGCCGCCCCCCAGATCAAGTATGCGTAACGGAGTGGCAGAACCGACTCTCGCGCTCAGCGCGTCGGCAATACGAGTCCCTGCGCCGGTGCTGAACGTGTTCATGGCCGTCATGAACACATTGAAGTCTTTCTCGCTTTTATCCAGCTCGGCATAGAACTCATTGGTATCACTTTGCGCCGAAGACAGGTGCAGACGATCAGAGATCGGTTTGCCGCTTTTAAGCGACTCGGCTAGCTGACCGAACAACGGATAGACATGACGGCTATGGTGCTCGATCGCCGAACAAATATTGTCCGTGCTGTGGCGGGAAAGCAGTTTCTGCGCATCGCTTGAGCTGAAGAACTTTTCATCTCGCTCAATGATCAGTCCCACCGACAAACCGAAGGACACCAGTTTCTGGACCTGCGCCGCACTTAGCTGGCACGCGTCGGCCAATTCGCTGATTGCCGTTCCTGATGTCTCATCCAGATGACTGAACAGATCGACCTCGACACAACCGAATAACGAGGCAGACAACATATAGCTATTAACCAGGGTGTGAATCAATGCTTCGGAACTTGGCAATTTACCGCGAAAGTCAATCGTTCCCTGATTCTGCATATCTATGATCCCAGTATTGAGTTGATGTAAGCCAAAGTCCTGGCCGGTGCGTACTTGAAAGCGGCTCCTTCGCCGAAAGCAAATACATGTGTGTGTGCCGGCAACGCGGTTTGCGCCTCGGGTGCCAGTGAGGCGAAGGCGTCTGCCGAGCGGGTGGTTCGCACTTCGGAGAATGAAAGCGGCAAGGGTGCGAACCGCTGCAAATGTGCCAGGGCTTTGTTCAGGTGAGCGTCGGCGCGGTCAGGCAGATGGTTTGGCGCAACGTCCCAATCCGGCTGAGGAATGCCAAACAGAATCTCGCCGCATGCGGTCGGACGAGCATGGAAGCCACTGTCGTGTTCAACCACAAAGGGCAGATGTGACAGGTTATGGCCTGCAAGCCGATGAACGGTGATGGTTCGATTGCGCACTGCAACCGGCAGTCCCAGGCGTTCGAGCAGGCTCGGCGTCCAGTAACCGGTGGCAAAGATCACCCCATGCGCCACGTAACGCCCCGCTTGCGTCAACAAGTGCCGTGCACCGGCACTTTGCTCCAGAGCCAGAACCGGATGGCCGAACCGGAAGGTCACCCCAAGTCGCTCGCATGCTGAGCGCAGTGCATGCCATGTGAGCAGGGGATCTCTGAAACCGGCGTGCTCATCTTCCACGGCGTAATCCACAGCCTTCCATTCAATATGTGGTCTGCGGGCCTGAAGCTGCGCACGTGAAAGAACCTGCAGGCCCCTCGCACCGGCCCCGTCCAGCACACCCTCGGCGGCTGCCGCACCGAAGCAGTAGTAACTCGGGCAGGGACGGAAATCGCCAGCCAGGCCCAGTTCCGAGTAAAAACCGTGGCTTTCTGCAACCTGGGCGCTGACAACAGGGTCAGGGTCGAAAAAACGTATCCCGGCCCCGGATACAGTCGAGGCGTTTGTCACCTGGGACATCTGCTCGATGACACACACACGCAGCTTGCGTCGGGCCAGGTGCAGTGCGGTGCACAGACCGACGAGCCCGGCACCGACGACGAGCCAGTCGTAGTGGCTCAATACCTGGCGTGAGCTCATCAGCGATCCAGCTCGCCAATCACTTGCGGCATTATGCAGCCCAAGTGCAGGCGCAGCAGCGCCACGGCTTCGGCCTCCAGGTACATGCTGGTGCGCCGTTCGCCGTGATCGGCCGAGTCCTCGAAGTCGTCGGCGGTCATCCGCTGGAAACGGCTTACCACATCAAGCAGCTGTTTGACCGAGCTGGCGTACTGTTTGACGGCATAGCCGTTGGGAACACCAAGGGCGTTGCCCAAATGGATCTTGTGCCGATTGAAAAACGTGTCGTATTCCTGGTGCAACCGAGTCCAGGAACCGGGCTGGGGGACGACTCCTGCGAATTGCCCCTCAAGTCGCTGCCGATGAGTCGCGAACAACCGCCCCAGATCAGCCAGAGTGCTTTGACGAAAGCTTTCAAATTCACTGCGATCATAGTTTTCGCGGTTGACGTCGGGTCTTTTCAACGACAGGTAAAAGCGATACCAGTCAGCAACGGCCGGTGAGGTAAACACGTCGTTGGCCCAGATCGCGTGGTTGCGACTGGTGGAGAATTTCAACTGATCCAACAGCAGAAATTCATTGACCACGAACGTCATCTTCAACGCCCGCACACCCAGCGCGGCAAATAACTGTGGGTACAGATGGGCGTAATAGAACGAGTTGTCGAAACCCATCAGGTGAATGATTTCGAAGTCTGCGGCATTCAAGCGTTCGATTGCCCGCCCGACATCACTGATTTCTTCGCCAAATACACTTTTGTAAATGGCGGCCAGGTAACCGGCAGCCATTTCGATCCAGGCCAGATAAGATTGCCCCACCAATTCCGGATGTCTTGATGGCACGCCCCATTCGCTGTGGAACGTCACCACATAATCCTCTTGTGCGAGCGCTTGTTGCTTGAGCAAGTACTTCTCGAGTTTCGGTGGCGCAGTGACCTGAAAACCGGCGTGTACAAAATCGGCAGCGCATCGGCCCAGATCCAGTACACCCTTTTTGCCTTGCCGCAGCGTCGGCGCCGAACCGCACAGGTTGCACGACACATCATGCAGGTTGTAGCTGTTATTGGGACTGCCGCAGTCTTCGCACACGCACCCGTTGGAGGGCGCCTGGCAGGTGGGACAAGCGCCCCGGGCAAAGGCGTCAAATACTTCGATCCGGCAATCGGCACACCATGCGATGTCCTGCGGTTTGATCTGCAGAATGTCTTTGGCCAGCAGGCGCTGAATGAAGTCGTGGACGAATTCGAGGTGAAAATGGCTGTCGCAATCATGCACGTCGTCGTAATCGATACCGGCATTATCAAAGGTGCTCAGGATCGATCGACTGAAATGTTCATAGACTTCGCGGGCAGAAATGTCCTGTTGCCGAGCCTTCAGGTCGACATAGGATTGGTGCTTGTCCAGACCGACAATCAGGCTGGCCGGTGTGCCTTGACTCTGTAGATAGCGCTTGATGATATCGGCACAGATGTAAGGCCCGGAAATATGCCCCAGGTGCAGATTGCCGTTAGGTGTCGGTGGTGGAGTAAACAGGATCTGGCGAGTGGTCCGGGGTTCGGATTGTGATTCTGCGTCTTCCCACCAGATACTCATGAACTCGACTGGCGACTCAGGATGAGCCTCGATGTAGTGTTCGCTGAAAGGCTTGATGTAAATAACATCCCCGGCCGAGATATCGCTTCGAGTATTGTCCTGAACAAACGCTCCATGACCGGATACGATGATGAACGTTTCATGTTCGTGATGCAGATGCGGTTGGCTTAGTGTCCCGGCTTCAACCGTGACACACGCAGAACCGAAGGGTGTACGCAGCGAAGGCTCAGGATAGATACGCTTGATCAGTGCATTGTATTCATGACTGGATTTGAACTGTTGGTGCTTTCTGACGACTTCCATGCTTGTCTCCCCAACTTGCAAAATGCTAATCACCGGGCACACGAATCCCCGGATGCAGACTTGTGTCTGCATCCTTCATCCGTTCTTATTGTTTTAAATCGTTTCTAGCGAAAGTAACTCGTCGAAAGTCTGACGACGACGAATGACCCTGACCGAGTCGCCATCCAGGAGTAATTCCGGGATTAACGGTCGGGTGTTGTAGTTGGATGACATGCTTGCACCGTAGGCGCCGCAATCATGGAAAACCAGCAAGTCATCCACTTGCAAATCCGGCAGCAATTGGTGATCGATTTCGCCGTTGCTCTGCTGAGTGAATACGTCCCCAGCCTCGCACAACGAACCCGCCACCACGGTATTGCGCCACCGCTCCCGATCCAGCACCGGGATTTTCTGAATGGCGGTGATCTGGTGAAAACTGCCATACATGGCTGGCCGCATCAGATCGTTGAAGCCGGAGTTCACCAGCACGAAATGATTTGGCCCGACATCCTTCTTCGCTCTGACCTGAGTGACCAGGCACCCGGATTCTGCGACCAGAAGGCGCCCTGGTTCGATCTCCAGCGTCACCGGGTGCCCAAGATGTGCTTCGATCTGGCGACGCGCCAGATCCCAGATCCGGAAGTACTCGTCGATGTCGATCTGCGGGTCATTGTCGCGATAGGCGATTGGCAATCCGCCCCCCGCCGAGATCGCCGAAATATCGAACGGGCAACGCAATACGTGCTCGACCATGCTTGCGCAGACACGTTGCAGGTGCTCGTAATCGACGCCGGAGCCAATGTGCATGTGCAGACCCACCAACTCAAGACCGTAGGTTTCGATCAGTTGGTAGCATTCAGCCAGGTTTTCATGCCAGTTGCCGTGCTTGCTGCTTGGGCCTCCGGTATTGGTTTTGCGGCTATGACCGTGACCGAATCCCGGGTTTATCCGCAACCAGACTTTATGCCCGGGACTTGCCTTGCCCAGTTGCTCCAGCATTTGCGGGGAGCCGGCGTTGACCGGAATGTTCAGTTCGATCACCCGCGCCAGCGTCGCTTCGTCCAGGACGTCACAGGTGTAAACGATTTGGGCATGTCCCTCATCGTTGCGAAATCCGGCTCTGTGAGCTCGTTCAATTTCGCCCAGTGACACCGCGTCGACCATGGCGCCCAGACTTTTCATCAACTTGAGTATTTGAATGTTCGGATTGGCTTTCTGCGCATAGCGAATCACATCGAATGCGCGCAACTGCCCGGTCCGGCGACGAATGGAATCGGCGTCATAGAGCCAGAACGGCGTACCGAACTCGTGCGCCAGTTGGTTGATCAGTGAATCGTTGAAGTTGTTCAAAATGAGGTATCCGTTCAAGGAGTCGGAGGGCTGAGTTCGTACCAGACATAAGACTTTCGGGACGGTTCGAGCACATTCCATTCGCCCTTGTAACCGGCGGGAAAGACCAGTTGCATACCGGGTAAAAACATCAACTGGGAGCCGTGCTCGTCTTCGATCATGATCCGCCCCTCCAGCAGGCTGGCGAATTCATGCCCGGTGAAATTCACCGTAAAACTGCCCACGCTGCATTCCCAGATCCCGACCGAGAACAACCGGTCCGCGCTCTCGAACTGTTTGTGAAAAGTTTGTACCGGACGACCCTGCGTGCACTTTTCCGGTGGTGTTGCGTACTCGATCAATTCCATGGCCTGGTTGGCCAAGGAACGAATGTGGCGATTGTCGAACATGCTTTTATCTCGTGAAGGCGTTGGCAGAACCGGCTCAGTTTTGTTCGATTTCAAACAGGTCGGCTGAGAGCCTGGCGGTTTGAAACATGAAGTCAGGCGTGTCCTGATGCTCGATCGGCCAGAACCATTCCACATGCCCTTCCCGGGTTTCGAAGTTCTGCGCGTCCCGGTCGGAAAAATCTCCAACGCCTTTGTAAAGGCTGAGTTCGTGCACACCCTCGGGCAGTGCAACGGGATTGATACGGGTGATCCTTCCGGGTGCCGCCTTCAGGAAAGCGACGGCCGCCGTTCCGCGATGCTTGATCAGGGGCATGTCGTCCCAGATATCGCAATAGCTCTTGGCATGCAGGGCATAAAGGTCGATGCCCAGCGAGCGATAAACCAGGTCGATGATGCGGTCGCCTGCGGGCCGGGCGCCGACCTCGATAATGAAAGGCACACCGTTGACGATCTTGATCTCGACGTGTGATACGCCACGTTCGATACCCAGCGCCCGACATGCCTTTTCGGCGGTTACGCACAAGGCTTGGTAATCCGTCCCGGCATAGGGAACGATGTGACCCATTTCAGCAAAAAAAGGACGTGGCGACAGTTGCTTGTGGGTGACGGCCGCCGCCTTGCACTCGCCAGGTCTGCAATAAACTTCGACGGAGACTTCAAGCTCGCTGTCGAGAAAGGCTTCCAGATGAATCCGTTCAGGATCGATGTAAAGAATGTCCTTGTACTTGTGCAACAACTTCGCGGCGTCATCAATCGCCACCTGCAACTCCTGCGGGTTGCTCACCAGACGCACACCCCCACTGCCACCGAAGACACTGGGTTTGAAAATGACCTTTTCCTGATCCTTGAAAATGTAGCTGGCGACACCTTCGTTGACCGCCAGGGTCGGCGCCACATTCAGCCCTGCCTTGGCCAGTTCGGTCTTCATCAGTAATTTGTCGCGGCAGCGCAGAATGACCTCGTCACTGTGGAACGGTATTGCGTATTGCCTTGCTATCGCAGCGCCAGCCTCCAGAACAAAATCATTGACCGGAATGACCGCTGCCGGTGTGAGGCCGGTCTTGCGTTCGTAGTCTTTGACCGCCTCAAGCGCGCGCACCGGATCCAGCAGGTACGGGCTGACGATGTAGTCATCGGCCAGGCTGGCTGCCGGCCTGCGCCGCTGGGCCAGAACCTCGCCTGGATAGGCCAGCACCACAACGGCCATGCCCAGCGCACGTGCGGTACACAACACGGCCCGCTCCCTCATGGGTAAATCGGCGCCGATCAACAAGGCGTAGCGATTGGATAAGGTCATATCGAATCCTCAAACTCTTACGTAGTTAGGGTGCCGTCTTTATCAGGCGCTGGCAGATGCGGTGTTCGCTTGCCCTTTGGCGAAACGAGTCGCAGAGGTCTGCAGCAGGAGCGCGATGGACAACGTGATCATCAGGAACGGCACAAACCAGGCCGTATCGATCATTGCCAGTTGCAGGCTCAGAACCAGCAACAACACCGGAGTAGCCAGCGCATTCGCTCTGCTGACACAAAGGCCGACGGCGGCCTCGCTGTAGCGATAGGCGATCGCAGCGCGGATATGCACCCGGGCGCCGCCAAATGCCATGCCTAGAATCAGCAGACTCAGGGCTTTGAGCACAAGTGTGTCAGGCACCAGGAACCAGACCAGAGCGGCGGTGATGGCAAGTGCAATCAGCCCGGACAGGAAGACCAAGAGGTTACGGCCGGTATTGCCCAGAATGATCAGCACACCGATCAACGCCATGCCCATGCCGAATACGGCGTCCAGCACACCTAACTCAAACAGCGCCCAGCCATGGCTCGACACGTACACCGGAAGCATGAAGTTGAATGCTCCGAGGATGGGCCAGATCAACACCATTGGAATGAACAGGGTCAGTGGAAGCTTCGCCGGCGCTGCGAGGGCACTGCCTTCCCGGGTTTCAATCACGGCGGCACCATTTCGGGTGTAGCAGACCACGGCGACGAGCAAGAAGCTGACGCCCAGAAGAATGGAAAACCCCATGCCGGTCAGAATCGGCATCAGGCCGGCCGCCAGCAACGGTCCAATCATCAGCGCCGCCTGGCTGGTGGCGGTGGTCGCACCGCTGATGCGTCTGACTGTCGCTTCATCCATACCGCGCTGAACCTGGGTAAACCACATATCCAGGCTGGCTTCCAGCAACATGAATATCAGCCACACAAACAGATTGGTGATCAACAGCCCGACCGTGATATCACGGCACACCCCGGCGACCAGGCTTAGACCTGCGAGACAGACCAGGAACCAACTGCTCATCTGGCGTCCGTTCATTCGGGTCGACAGGCGTTTGATCATCATCGGCGTAACAAACGCCGGAATGAAGGAACAGAAAATCGCGAGTGCCAGCGGCAAGTAGCCGCCTTCATCCTGATTGAGAATGGTCCATGTCAGGGAAACCAGCAGTGCACCGGAAAACAACCGGTAAACCGTGGAACAGATTAAAAAAACGATCAGCTCTCTGTGTGTTTTCATGTCGTCAATGCTCCCTGCAAGACTCTGTCATTCAGCGTGTTGACGATTTCCCCACCCACTTCATGGGACCGCCGTGAAATAACCGAAAGCAATGTATCGCTCAGTCCATGGGTATGTTCCGACATGCCCTGGATATAAATGTTGGGTTTGAAATTGTCATTCATCTGCAACGCGTAATGACGGCTCAAACGCGGTATGTGTGCAGGCTCTGCCCAATAAGATTTGAGGGAGTCCAGCAGCGCCAGGTTGTTCCGTCGGCTGTAGCCGGTAGCGCAGATGACGACGTCCACTTCAAGTTCCTGATATTCGCCATCGAGCGTCGAAACCAATGTGACGGACAACGCATTATTGTGCTCGACCACCTCGGTGAGTCGTTTGAACTTGAGCATTCCGAAGCGATCGACATTCCCGCCAATCGTGGCTTCGTATTCTTCGCGATAAAGGCTTTGGATAATTGCCAGATCGGCCACCGAATAGTTGGTGTCGAAGTGTTTTCGAATCAGTGCCTGGCGATTATCCGGATCCAGGTAAAAAATCCGGTCGATCATTTCGTTATCAAACACTTCATTCACGTATTCACTGTCATCGGCTTGCTTGAATCCGATACCACTGCTGGCCACTCGAACATCTGCATGACGATAATGGCTTATCAGGTGCTGATAGATCTCCGCGGCGCTCTGTCCGGAACCCACGACCAGAAAACGATAGCGTTTGTTTTCGTCGTATTCAGGCAGCTTTTCCAGCAACTGCGAAGAGTGGAAGACGTGGGGGCTGGCGCACGCCACCGGCATTGCCGGTTCACCGCCAATGGCAATAGCGAGGTTTTGCGTCCTGACGACCTGTGTGTTGCCCGTCAGCGTGTCATTGACGGTTACATCAAGTGCGACGACGTGATCACCTTCTTTAACCGGTAAAACCGATTGAACCCATGATGAGTAACGCGTCACATGATTGAAGTGGCCGGCGACCCAACGCAGGTAATCGTCAAATTCCTTGCGACTGGGGTTGAAGTCTCGCAGGTTGGCGAAAGAACCCAGTCGGCGATGTTCATGCAAGTAGTTCACAAATGTGAAATGACTTTTTGGATTGCGCAAGAAACAAAGATCTTTCATGAAGGAAATTTGCATCTTGGCACTGGGTAGCATCATCGGATGGTGCCAGCCATGTTTGTTCTTGGCTTCAAAGAACATGATTTTTTTGCCTTCAGTCTCTTCTTTGTAATCTTCATAAAGCGAGACTGCCAAGCCAATATGCGAAGGACCAAAACCAACGCCAACCAAATCATGCATGTCCATAAGTTGACCCCTCACCCGGGTCGATTCCGGTTAATCCGTTGGTAAACCTGATCCGCCTCTTGCTCGCACGCGCCTGCTTCCGATGATCATGTCGGCACCGCTGAATGACGGGCAGCTGATCTCGGATCTGATGGGCAGAGTGGCAGAGGTTTATTTTGTCGGGCCAGTGTAGTTAGATGGCCACTACATTCAAAATATCATTTCTTCGGAGGGGGCTTTCATTTCTGATATGCCCTGAGCAAGGCTCAAACAGCCACGCATGCTATGCTCGCTGGCGCTTTTCAATGGGTTCAGGCGGTATCTGTCTGGGGGTAGAGTGAGATTCAGTTTCAGGCAAGTCGAAATATTCTGGGCGGTCATGACCACCGGCAGCGTGACCAAGGCGGCGGCATTGCTCAAAACCTCACAGCCGACCGTCAGCCGTGAAATCGCACGATTCGAGCATGTCCTGGGGCTCAAACTGTTTGAGCGAACACAAGCGCGCTTGCAGCCAACTACTCAGGGGCTGAGTTTGTTCGAGGAAGTGAAAACCTCCTATTACGGGCTCGAACGCATCCACAATGCGGCGCAATCGATCAAGAATTTCCAGAGCAGTCTCACGATCGCATGCCTGCCTGCTTTTTCGCAGAGCCTGTTGCCTTATGTGTGTGGTCGGTTCATCAATGCGTTCCCGGAGGTGAACATCAACATCACCCCGCAGGAATCCCCGTTGCTTGAGGAGTGGATGACAGCCCAGCGGTATGATCTGGGACTGACTGAAAACAGTGAAACGCCGCCAGGTACTCGATGTGAAAACATCTTTACCGGTGATGAAGTGTGCGTGCTGCCACTCAGTCATCCGCTGTGCGACAAAAAGGTGATTACGCCTCTGGATATGGCTGGTATCAACATGGTCAGCCTATCGGGCCAGGACCCCTACCGGATCATCTTCGACAAGATTCTTGCCGACGCCCAGGTCAAGACGCGCACGGTTGTAGAAACCCACAGCGCAGCAGCCGTCTGCTTCTTCGTTCAGCAAAACGTCGGGGTCGGTATCATCAATCCGCTGACGGCCTTGAGTTTTGCCGATCAGGGTGTGTGCTTGCGGCGGTTTTCGATCTCGATACCGTTTTCCGTCAACCTCATCAGACCGCTGTACCGCCCACAGACGCCAGTTGCTACCGCCTTCATTGATGAGATGAAGTTGAGCTCCGACGAGTTGCACCAACAGCTTCACACTTTGCTGGGGTAGCAACGAAGTGGAAGCTGTCTGATTCCCTGTATGTCAGGCATGCCTGTTTTTGATACTTGGCAAGGGCCTAACCCTTGGGTTTTCCTTTGGCGAACGCCGCTTGTTGTTCGGCGCTGGCTTCTTGCTGATATTGGGCTTTCCAGTCGGCGTACGGCATGCCGTAAACCACTTCACGGGCATCGTCGAGGCTGACCTCGATCCGGCGCTCGTCGGCCTCGGCCTTGTACCACTTGGACAGGCAGTTGCGGCAGAACCCGGCGAGGTTCATCAGGTCGATGTTCTGCACGTCCTTGCGGCTGTCCAGGTGGGCGACCAGCCGGCGGAAGGCGGCGGCTTCGAGTTCGAGGCGTTGTTGCTCGGTCATGATGGGCTCTGTGCAGTCAAATCGTGGCGCGGATGATAAAAGTCTGACGCCCGGAGCGCCAGACACGTTCAGCGGCTGGCCGCGAGGGTAATCGACACTGATTCGGCGAAACGCAACGCATGCGGCTTGTCGACTTCGACTTCGGCGTACAGCACCGATTCGTTGGCCATCACCAGATCCAGCAGCTCCTGGGTCAGGCGTTCGAGCAGCGCGAAACGGTTGCCTTCCACATGGGCGATGATCGCCTTGGTGATGGTGCGGTAGTTCAGCGCGTGGTCGATGTCGTTGTCACGCACCGCTTCCTGCGCTGCGTACAGGATGGTCAGGTTGATCAGCACATCCTGCTTGTTGAGGATTTCGTCCTCGTTGATCCCGATAAAGGTGCGCAGGCGCAGATCCTTGACCCGGATGCGCGCCATTCCCGGTTGAAGTTGTGGCATTTACTTGCTCCGTCCAATCAATTGCAGGAACTCCTGACGGGTGTTGCTCGACTCGCGGAAGGCGCCGAGCATGACCGAGGTGTTCATGGTCGAATTCTGTTTCTCGACACCGCGCATCATCATGCACATGTGTCGGGCTTCGATGACCACCGCGACACCGGCGGCATCGGTGACTTGCCGGACCGCCTCGGCGATCTGGCGGGTGAGGTTTTCCTGGATCTGCAGGCGGCGGGCGAACATGTCCACCAGCCGTGCGATCTTCGACAGCCCCAGCACCTTGCCCGTCGGAATATAAGCCACATGGGCCTTGCCGATGAAGGGCAGCAGGTGATGTTCGCACAACGAATAGAGCTCGATGTCGGCGACGATGATCATCTCGTCGGTGTCGGAGGCAAACAGCGCGCCATTGACGATCTCGTCGACGCTCTGTTCGTAGCCGTGACACAGATACTGCATGGCCTTGGCCGCCCGCACCGGCGTGTCGAGCAGTCCTTCGCGGTCAGGGTTTTCACCGAGACCGATCAGGATCTCGCGGTAATTCTCGGGCAGGGAACGGGTCATGGAGCATCCTCGCGGGGGCGTATTACTTGACGTGCCGCCCGCCGTTGACGGTCAGGGTCGTGCCGGTGACATATGGGTTGTCGAGCAGATAGCGCAGGCTCTGATAAATCACTTCGCTGCCGGGTTCGATGCCCAGCGCGGACTTGGCCAGCGCCTTGGCGCGGTACGCCGCGTCGTCGTCGGGATTGAACAATAGCAGGGCTGGCGCGATGCCGTTGACCTTGATTGACGGTGCATAGCGCGCCGCGAAGGACAGCGTGAGACTGTCGAGCCCGGCCTTGCTGGCACAATAGCCGATGTGTTTGCTGCTGCCCTTGCGGGTGACGTCATCGCTGATGTGGATGATGTCGGCAGGACTCGAACGTTGCAGCAATTGGGCGCAATGCAGGTTGATCAGGTACGGCGCCAGCATGTGAATGTTGAACATCCGGCTGAAGGCTTCGGCTTCGCCGTCGTCTGTTTCCGCCAGCCACTCCGAGGCGTTGTGCACGATGGCGCGCAGGCTGTCGGTGTGGGTCTTCAGTTCGGTGATGAACGCGAGGATCGAAGCTTCGCTGGAAAAGTCCGCGTGCAACCCGATGGCGCCCAGATCCCGTAACGTCTTCACACCCGGCCGTTCACTGCGATAGGTGAAGATCACCCGATGGCCGTCTTCCAGCAGACGCTGCGCACAATGCAGGCCGACCCGCTGGCCGGCGCCGGTGATGAGGATGGGAGCGGGGGGAGAAGTCATGTACGGCTCGCGTCGAAGTCAGAGCAAAAACTATAACAGCGACGCGAGCGACGGCTTCAGCGATTTTGCGTGGAGGGTGTGGCAGGCAGCGGGCGTGCAGGCGCCGGGTTGAGCCAGCCGGCCAGCAGGCGGGTCGACAGTGGAATGAAGAAGTAGACCATCAACGGCGTCAGGCACAGCGTGCTGATGAAGACCTTCGGCAACAGGCTCATTTCAGCGAGCAGCGGGCCCAGCACGAAATTGAACAGCAGCGACACCGGGAAGAACGCCAGCCAGATCGCCACGGCCTGCTTCCAGCGTGGAGGACGCGCGCCGGCTGCACCGAACCAGCCTTCGATCCCGCTGACCCGATGTTCGGTCGGGTGAGCAAACAGATCGCTGCCACGGGCCAGCCATGCGGTGCGCGATGCCGAGTGTTCCCAGGCGTGCAGGGTCTGTTCGTCGACGAAGCGGAAAATGATCTGGAATTCATCGTCGCCGGGAGGCGGGGCCAGTACACCGGAGCCGAGGTAACCGGGGAAGTCGGTGGCCAGTTGTTCGCCTTCGCGCAACCAGGCGATCAGATCCTGATAACGACCATTGGCGACACGACGTGCGACCATCAGCGTGACGGGGGAAGTAGACATTGTGTATCTCCGTATTGCATTTGCGTCGCTCCGGGTAGGAGCTTCGCCTGACGCAGCGCCGGGGTAGAGAGCTGCGTTTTTCGACAAGCAAGGATTATTCCTGATTTTTGTGACAAAACCAGAGACTTTCGTCCCATTTCGTCGCTTGAACCGAGAAGGGGCATCCGGAGTAGAATGGGATCCAACTACGCCAACAAGGACGTGTCCGCCCAAATGCCTGTCATTACAGACGTTCGCCCTGCTTCGCAGGCATCTGATGCGCTGGAGCGCGAAGAACTTTTCCCGATACGAGAAGTGGCGCGCCTGACCGGGGTCAACCCTGTCACGCTGCGCGCATGGGAACGCCGCTATGGTTTGATCCAGCCGACACGCACCGAAAGTGGGCATCGTTTGTATTCGATGACCGATATCGAGCGCGTTCGCAGCATCGTCGACTGGATCGATCGCGGTGTCGCCGTGAGCAAGATCGGCAAGATCCTCGCCAAGACCGAGCCGATGAAGGTGTTGGCCCACTTCATTCCCGATGATCTGGTGCAGGCTGACTACCTCCAGTGGCAGGAACAGGTCCGGCAGGCAGTCAGCTCGTTTGACGATCAGTTGCTCGATCGCGTCTACGGTCAGATTTTCTCTTCCTATGCCTTGCCCGTGGTGTTTCAGGACATCCTGATGCCGCTGTGGCTGCAAATGCTCCAGCGTCAGGATGCGTTCGGGCAGACCAGCGAGTGGCTGTTCTTCGATGGTTTTCTGCGAGCGAAGGTGCTGCAGCGCATCGTCGTACTGCGCGGCTCGCAACCGCGCAAGGTGATCGTCAGCGCGCTGGCCGGTCAATGTCGTGAGCTGGAATTGCTGGTGGCGGCGCTGTTTCTCAGCGGCAATGACGCGGGGGTTCGTGTGCTCACCACTGGTCAGCCGTTCGACGAGTTGACGCTGGTGTGCGAAAAGACCCGGCCCCAGGCGTTGGTGCTGTTTTCCAATCACGCGCCGACCGCAGAGCTGCCGCGACGTCTGAATCGTCTGGCCTTGAGTCTGGATTGTCAGTTGATGTTGGCAGGCGATGCTGCCGATCTGGCGCAGGACAGCCTGGCCGGATCATCGGTTGGCTGTCTGGGCAATGAAGGATCGACCATGCGCCAGCGCATGAATCAGTTCCTCGCAGGAACGCTGGATACCTGAGACTCAGGTGTGCAGGGCAGGGTGGGTCAGACGATGCTGTTGCAGGATGAACTGGCGCAGACGCTCGGTTTCGTCGGCATCGCTCTGGCTTAACTCGTAAGCATAAAAGCCGCTTTCGGTTTCCCGCTCGAACGTCCCGCGCAGGGAAATCCGCTCGTAGCCCGACGGACTGAACCACAAGGCAAAATGCTTCGGCGGTTTGGTCTTGTTGCGCACTTCCAGCAGCACACCCTTGTGCGAAACCTCATGAACCCACAGCGTACCTGGCTGGCCCTTGGCATTTTCCAGTGCCACCGGCTCTTCCAGGGTCAGGCGCCATGGACGCACCATCGGCCCGTCTTCATAGATGCTTGGTACGCCCAGACGCAGGTGCAGGGCGTGGAACTCGTCTTCCACCAGATGCAACGGAAAGGTCATCTGCTGATTTTCGAAGTTGGCCTGGATGGTGACTTGCTCATGGGCCGCCAGACGCGTGAGCAGATCACGGATCTGCGAACCACCATTGACCAGCAGGCTCGACGTCGCATCCCGCACATTGAGTTGCGGGTTGTGTTGCATGGTCTGGATGAAATCCAGCTCATCCTGGGTCAGGAGGGCGTCACGCTGCATGGCTAACTCGAAATGAATAATTACAAAGTCATTGGTGATTGTAGTTAATGACAATTAGTTCGCTGTTTTGTTTGCGCCGTTCGTCGCTTTCAAGGCAGCAATTTCTGCTTCCAGTGCCGCAACCTGAGCTTCCAGTTGCACAACCCGCTGCTGGGCCTTGACCTGAACCGTGACGTCTTTTTGCACGCCGACGAAATAGGTCAAACCGTCGTCGGCATTTTTTACCGTCGACAGGGACAGCTCATTCCAGAACGGCGTGCCGTCCTTGCGGTAGTTACGCAGGATTTCCCGGCATGAGCCACCGTTTTGCAATGCCTCGCGAATCAAGGCGAGACTGGTCTGGTCTCGATCTCCGGCCTGCAGGAAGCGACAGTCCTGATAGAGAATTTCTTCGCGGGTATAGCCGGTCATCTTTTCGAAAGCCGGATTCACGTAGATCAGGATGTTGTCCTGATCGCCTTCCTTTTCTGCCACCACGATCCCGTCGTTCGACGCATTGATCACCATTTGCAGCAGACTGGCGTTGATCATCTATGAAGCCTTACAAGGATTTCGGTGGCAGGCATTCTAGAAGATCGACCGGCGCTGTCTACTGGCCATCAGCGCTTATCGAGAGCCAATCGCAACAGGGCGCCGCTGGCTGTTACTATCGCCGCTCTTTTTTTCAGTTTCAGGATCAGATTGATGAAAGTCGCCATCCTCTCCGGCTCGGTGTACGGCACGGCCGAAGAAGTCGCTCGCCACGCTCAGAGCCTGTTGAACGCCGCCGGTTTTGAAACCTTCTACAACTCCCGCGCCAGCCTTGCCGATCTCCAGGCCTTCGGCCCTGAAGCCTTGCTCGGCGTGACCTCGACCACCGGCATGGGCGAGCTGCCGGACAACCTGCAACCGTTGTATTCGGCCATTCGCGACCAATTGCCGGCGGCCTGGCGTGGTTTGCCGGGCGCCGTGATCGCTTTGGGTGACGCCAGCTACGGCGACACTTTTTGCGGCGGCGGCGAGCAACTGCGCGAGTTGTTCGGCGAACTGGGCGTGCGCGAAGTGCAGGACATGCTGCGCATCGACGCCAGCGAAAGCGTCACCCCGGAAACCGACGCCGAGCCTTGGCTGGAACAGTTGATCGCCACGCTCAAGGGCTGATCCCGCGTTCACGCAACAGCGCCAGCCAGGCCTGCGCAGCCTTCGACAGATAGGCGCCCCGGCGCCAGATGAAGGCGATGTCCCAGCGCAAATAGTCCGGCGCGTTCAGGGTCAGGCGAACCACGCCTGGCCGCACCAGACCGCGCGCCACCACGCTGGGCAGCAACACCACGCCTTGTCCGGCGGCCACCAGCGCCGCGAGAAAATCCGCCTGCCCGCTGCGCCCGCCTTCCTTCGGAGTGAAGCCCATCTGCTGGCACGCCTGAAGCAAGCGATCGTTGAGCACGAAACTGCGCTGATATAAAAGAAACGGTGTATCGGCCAATTCCTCCAGACCAATTTCACCTCTCGCCGTTAGTGGGTGATCCACAGGCAGCAGAGCATCGAGCGGTTCATCGCAGAATGGCTGGAAGTCGAATTGCGGATCTTTCGGCAGAAGACTGCCACCCAATTCCAGCTCCCCACTGAGCACCGCCTGTTCGATATTGCGACTGCCGCCTTCAAGCAACTGCACGCTGATGTTCGGATAACGCCGGCGGTATTCGGCGAACAGCCCGGCAAACAATGCGTCGCTACCGAGCAATGGCAGCCCGAGACGTAACTCGCCGCGTGCCAGATGGCTGAGGTCATCCAGTTCACTGAGCAATTCATTGCGCAACCGCAGCATGCCTTCGGCCCGTTGCAGCACCACGCTGCCGGCGGCGGTCAGGCGTATCTGCGAACCCAGCCGTTCGAGCAGAGGCGTACCGAGGCTCTGTTCGAGCTGGGCGATCTGCTTGCTCACGGCGGACTGACTGATGTGCAAGGTCTTCGCGGCTTGGGTGAAACCGCCCTGATGCATGACTTCGACGAAGCTTCTGAGCTGTTTGAATTCCATGGCCTGATTCCAGATTGGAATGGCTTTGAGTCTAACAATTCGCTTCGGAGATGGCAGTCGGGTTCGTAAAATAGGCAACTGAAAGGAGCCCACCGATGAAAGCCTCGACCGTTAAATACCTCTCCCGCCTGCTGGCCGAACTGGCAGTTCTGCTTGCTCTCTACCTGCTCGGCTGCCAGATCGCAGCGTGGCTGGCCTGGCCGATCCCCGGCGGTGTGATCGGCATGGCGCTGTTGCTGCTGGGTTTTGCGTTCGGCTGGGTCAAACCGGCGGCGTTACAAATGGGCGCTGGGTTATTAATGGCGGAGATGCTGCTGTTCTTCATTCCGGCGCTGATGAGCCTGCTGGATTACGGCGCGTTGCTGCGCGATGACGGCTGGCGGATCTTGTTGGTGATCGCGGCCAGTACGCTGATGGTGATGCTGGTGACCGCATTCACTGTGGAGCTGGCCGTGCGCCTGAGGCGGTCCCATGAAGCTTGAGCTGATGCCGATGTTCTGGCTGGCATTCACGTTGCTGGCCTATCTGTTCAGTCGCTGGCTGTATCGCCGGACCGGGCGCTACGTGCTGTCTCCACTGATTCTGGTCCCCGCATTGCTGCTGGCGCTTGCCGTGCCGCTGCACACTGCTTATGCCGAATATTCGAGCAACACCCATTGGCTGATGCTGGTGCTCGGTCCGGTCACCGTGGCGTTTGCGGTGCCGATCTGGCAACAGCGGCGATTGCTGGTGCGGCATTGGTCGGCGTTGCTGCTGGGCATGCTGGCTGGCAGTGCCGCGTCGATCGCCACTTCGTTCGGCCTCGCTAAAGCACTGGCGCTGGACAGTTCGGTGACGCTGTCGCTGGTGCCGCGCTCGATTACCACGCCGTTTGCCATGCCGCTGGCGCAGGACCTGGGCGGTGTGCCTGAGCTGACAGCGGTGTTCGTCATGTTCACCGGGGTGTTCGGCGCGATGCTCGGCGGTGTGCTGCTCAAGTGGCTGCCGTTGCGCAGCGCCCTGGCGCGCGGTGCATTGTTCGGTGTCGGTGCGCACGGTGCCGGGGTCAGTCGGGCCCATGAGGTGGGCGGTGAAGAAGGCTCGGTCGCGGGCCTGGTAATGGTGCTGACGGGGCTGCTCAATCTGTTCGCCGCGCCTTTGTTGGCGTCGTTGCTTTGACATGGATCCAAGCTGTTTGCGTAGCTGACTCGTTCAGTCATCAAGCTGGCTGCCAATGCAACTACGCGACGGTCCGGGGCTGACTAGACTGCTGACACACGCAAAAAACAATAAGAACGCAGAGGTGCATACAGTGAGCGTAGCCCCCGTCCCTTCGTCCGTGAGTGTCAAAGACCAGGTCAGTGCCGCGGAATGGCAGACCCGGGTCGATCTGGCCGCCTGTTATCGTCTGGTCGCGCTGCATGGCTGGGACGATCTGATCTTCACCCACATTTCCGCCAAAGTGCCCGGCACCGAAGATTTCCTGATCAACCCGTTCGGCCTGATGTTCCATGAGATCACCGCCTCGAGCCTGGTGAAGGTCGACCAGGCCGGCAACAAACTCATGGACAGCCCCTACGAAATCAATCCCGCCGGCTACACCATCCACAGCGCCGTGCACGAAGTGCGGCACGACGTGGCCTGCGTGCTGCACACCCACACCGCCTCCGGTGTCGCGGTATCGGCGCAGAAACAAGGCGTGTTGCCGATCAGTCAGCAATCGCTGTTCGTACTCTCGAGCCTGGCCTTTCACGCCTATGAAGGTGTGGCGCTCAACCATGAAGAGAAAGCGCGGTTGCAGGCGGATCTCGGTGACAACAATTTCCTGATGCTGCACAACCACGGTCTGCTGACCTGTGGCGGCACCATCGCCGACACGTTCCTGATGATGTTCACCTTTCAGCGCGCCTGCGACATTCAGGTCATGGCGCAGACCGGCGGCGCGGAACTGATTGCCATCGAACCGCAGATTCTGGCAGGTGCCAAGGCGATGATCGCCGGCGTCACCAAAAGTGCTCAAGGCATGGGTGGCGCGCTGGCCTGGCCGGCGCTGCTGCGCAAACTCGATAAACAAGACCCGGGGTATAAACTCTAATGCCTCTCGCCGAGATCCCTCTGAGTGCCTGGCGCAAACGCAGCCAGACGTTTGTCTTCCGTGGTCAGCCGATCCGCTACTGGACGGCCGGGCAGGGCGAACCGCTGCTGCTGATCCATGGCTTTCCGACGGCCAGTTGGGACTGGCATTACCTGTGGCAGCCACTGTCCCAGCGCTACCGGGTGATTGCCTGCGACATGCTCGGCTTCGGCGACTCGGCCAAACCCCTGAATCACACCTACAGCCTGCTGGAGCAGGCCGATCTGCAACAGGCCTTGCTCGCGCATTTGCAGGTCGAACAACCGGTGCACATTCTGGCCCACGACTACGGCGACAGTGTTGCCCAGGAACTGCTGGCCCGGCATTACGAAGACCGGATCGAGGTCGCCAGTTGCGTATTCCTCAACGGGGGACTTTTCCCGGAAACCCACCGGCCGCTGCTGACGCAAAAACTGCTGCTCAGCCCCTTGGGCTGGATGATCGGCCGGGCCTTCACTCGCGATGCACTGGTGAAAAGTTTCCACCAGATTTTTGGCCCGGACACCCGGCCCAGCGAAAGCGAGATGGATGATTTCTGGAGCCTGATCGAATGCAATCGCGGGCCGCGAGTCATGCACAAGCTGATTCAATACATTCCCGAACGCCGGGTTCAGCGTGATCGCTGGGTCGCGGCGATGCAGCGCGGTGAGGTGCCGCTGCGGGTGATCGATGGCGAAGTCGATCCGATTTCCGGGGCGCACATGGTCGAGCGCTATCGAGCGCTGATCCCCGACGCCGACACCGTGCTGTTGTCGGGTATCGGTCATTACCCGCAAACCGAAGCGCCGGTGCAGGTGCTCAAGCACTACCTCGAATTTCGCGATCACTTCGTGTTGCCACCACGCAAGGTGGCGTGCTCCTGATTGCGTGTCGCAGGCGCCTGGCGCCTCGGCACGTTTTCATCATCCCCCAGCCTTATCGCGCACCATTCAGCCCCAGCCGTGTTCGTTGTGACCAGACGCGTCGTGCCTGACACTCAGGGACACTGTCCCTCAGGCCTGCTGGAGTTGCCCCGATGAATGAGTCTGTGCGTTTCGAAGATAAAGTCGTGATCGTCACCGGAGCCGGTGGTGGCCTGGGACGCGCTCACGCTTTGCTGTTCGCCAAACAGGGCGCCAAAGTGCTGGTCAACGACCTCGGCGGCTCGACCCAGGGCGAAGGTGCCAACGCGTCGGCCGCCGACCGCGTGGTAGCGGAAATCCGTGAGGCCGGCGGCATCGCCGAAGCCAACCATGATTCGGTCACCGACGGCGACAAACTGGTGCAGAACGCGCTCGATGTGTTCGGCCGCGTCGATGTGGTGGTCAACAACGCCGGGATCCTGCGCGACAAGACCTTCCACAAAATGGAAGACGCCGATTGGGATCTGGTCTACCGCGTCCACGTCGAAGGCGCCTACAAGGTGACCCGTGCCGCATGGCCGCACCTGCGCGAGCAGAACTACGGCCGGGTGATCTTCACCGCGTCGACCTCGGGCATTTACGGCAATTTCGGCCAGTCCAACTACGGCATGGCCAAACTCGGTCTTTACGGCCTGACCCGCACCCTGGCCATCGAAGGTCGCAAGAACAACATCCTGGTCAACGCCATCGCCCCCACCGGCGGCACGCGCATGACCGAAGGCCTCATTCCGCCGCAAGTGTTCGAACAACTCAAACCGGAACTGGTCAGCCCGCTGGTGGTGTACCTGGCCAGCGAACAGTGCCAGGAAACCTCGGGCCTGTTCGAAGTCGGTGGCGGCTGGATGGGCAAGGTGCGCTGGGAGCGCAGCCTGGGTGCCGGGTTCGATCCTCGTGTCGGGTTTTCCCCGGAAGACGTCGCGGCGCACTGGCAGCAGATCTGTGATTTCGAAGGCGCGGCGCATCCGAAGGACAACATCGAGGCGCTGAAGGAAATGATGGGGAATCTGCAGAAGTATTCGCTCTGATCCCCTGGGTTATCCGGCAGGACTTGCCCGAGTCCTGCTTTCCCCTTTGAGTGCTCGCCTCGAGAGCCTCTGCCGCTGACTTCCAGCCAAAACATCGCCCATAAAAAAGGCCGCTGCAAACGCAGCGGCCAAGGTAAGACGTTGGATCAAGGAGCTACAAATCAACGTCAGTGAACACCGGGGCGATGAATCGAAAAAACGCTTCGATCGATCAGAAATCGGTTGCCGACGACTCGGTCGTGGACTTCGTGCTTTCCGGCGGTCTGCCGTGAAAGCCCGCTCAGAATAAGCGCCTGAGGCCAAAGGAAAAATAGCGATTCCGGACATGCACTGTTACGGGGCATGTAACAGTGGCGCGCACCGTGCTCGTCATTATCTGTTGCGTTGATAGTGCTCTATCCAGCCTGTTCATGGCGGGCGCGAAGCCTTGTCGCAGGCGGGGATTCATCCTTTCGAGCGACGGCGTGAATACCTCCTTGGTGCGCTTATCGTTCCCGTGTGGCGGCAGTAGGGTGAGGCCTTCTGTCACTCACCGGGGAAGACGCATGACAAAAACAACAATGCGCGCCATCTTCACGCCGCAGGCGCTCGCCGCAGCGGTGGCCTTGGGTTGCTGTGCCCAGGCGCACGCGGTCGCGTTCAATATCGGGGAAATCGAAGGCACCTTCGATTCGTCTTTGTCGGTCGGTGCGAGCTGGGGCATGCGCGATGCCGACAAGTCGCTGGTGGGCACGGTCAACGGCGGGACCGGCCAGTCTTCCACCGGTGATGACGGGCGTTTGAACTTCAAGAAGGGCGAGACCTTTTCCAAGATCTTCAAAGGCATCCACGACCTCGAACTGAAGTACGGCGACACCGGTGTGTTCGTGCGCGGCAAGTACTGGTACGACTTCGAACTCAAGGACGAAGACCGCGAGTTCAAACAGATCAGTGACAAGGGCCGCAAGGAGGGCGCCAAGTCGTCCGGCGCGCAGATTCTCGATGCGTTCGTCTATCACAACTACTCCATCGCCGATTTGCCGGGCACGGTGCGCGCCGGCAAGCAGGTGGTGAGCTGGGGCGAAAGTACCTTCATCGGCAACTCGATCAACAGCATCAACCCGATCGACGTCTCGGCGTTCCGCCGGCCAGGTGCGGAGATCAAGGAAGGGCTGATTCCGGTGAACATGTTGTTCGCCTCCCAGGGGTTGACCGACCAACTGACGGTCGAAGGCTTCTATCAGCTGGAATGGGATCAGACCGTTCTCGACAACTGCGGCACCTTCTTCGGGGTCGACGTGGCGGCGGACGGTTGCAACAACGGCTACACCGTCGGCAGCCCGGCGATCGCCCCGTTGGCGCCGCTGGCGGCAGCCTTTGGCCAGCCGATCCAGGTGACCCGCGAAGGCGTGATCGTGCCCCGTGGCGGCGACCGCGATGCGCGGGATTCCGGGCAATGGGGCACGGCGTTGCGCTGGCTCGGCGATGACACCGAGTACGGCCTCTACTTCATGAATTACCACAGCCGCACACCGACCGTCGGCACCAGCACTGCCGGCCTGTCGACCCTCGCGGCCCTGCCGGGCATGGTCGGGATCGCCAACCGGCTGGCGCCCGGCAGTGGATCGGGACTGGCGCAAAGCGTGATGCTCGGGCGTGGTCAGTACTACCTCGAATACCCGGAAGACATCCGCCTGTATGGCGCGAGTTTCTCCACCACACTTCCGACCGGCACCGCCTGGACCGGCGAGATCAGCTACCGGCCCAACGCGCCGGTGCAGGTCAATACCAACGACCTGACTCTGGCCTTGCTCAATCCGATTGCCGGCGGTACCGCGTCGCCGCTGGTCACCTCGCCGGGCGCCGACAACAAGGGCTACCGGCGCAAGGAAGTGACGCAGATCCAGAGCACGCTGACGCACTTTTTCGATCAGGTCTGGGGCGCACAGCGTCTGACCCTGGTCGGCGAAGCAGCGGTGGTTCGGGTTGGTGGACTGGAGTCGCGCAGCAAACTGCGTTACGGCCGTGACTCGGTCTACGGCCAGTACGGTTTCGGCGGTGACACCGACGGTTTCGTCACCTCCACCTCCTGGGGCTATCGCGCCCGGGCGATCCTCGACTACGCCAACGTGATCGGCGGGATCAACCTCAAGCCGAACCTGTCCTGGTCCCACGATGTCGCCGGTTATGGCCCCAACGGTCTGTTCAACGAGGGTGCCAAAGCCGTCAGCGTCGGGGTCGATGCCGACTACCGCAACACCTATACCGCGAGCCTGAGTTACACCGACTTTTTCGGCGGTGACTACAACACCCTCGAAGACCGTGACTTCGTGGCCCTGAGCTTCGGTGTGAACTTCTGATCTGCCCGAGAAGGATGAATGCAATGCGCAAGATGATTCTGCAATGCGGTGTCCTGGCCCTGAGCCTGCTGGCCGCCAACGTGATCGCGGCGGTGTCGCCGGACGAAGCCAACAAGCTTGGCACCAGCCTGACGCCGCTGGGCGCCGAGAAGGCCGGCAACGCCGACGGGTCGATTCCGGCCTGGACCGGTGGTATCCCGAAAAACGCCGGTGCGGTCGACAGCAAGGGCTTCCTGGCTGACCCGTTCGCCAGCGAAAAACCGCTGTTCACCATCACCGCCGCCAACGTCGACAAGTACAAGGACAAGCTGTCCGACGGCCAGGTGGCGATGTTCAAACGTTACCCCGAGACCTACAAGATCCCGGTCTACCCGACCCATCGCACCGTGGCCGTGCCGCCGGAAATCTACGAGTCGGCCAAGCGCAGTGCGCTCAACGTCACCACGATCAACGACGGTAACGGTCTGGCCAATTTCACCGGCAATCGCTACTACGCCTTCCCGATTCCCAAGAACGGGGTCGAGGTGTTGTGGAACCACATCACTCGCTATCACGGCGGCAACGTCAAACGGATCATCACTCAGGTGACCCCGCAGACCAACGGCAGCTATACGCCGATCCGCTTCGAAGAAGAGATCGCGGTGCCGCAACTGATGAAGGATCTGGACGCGGACAAAGCCGCCAACGTGCTGACCTTCTTCAAACAGTCGGTGACCGCTCCGGCGCGCCTGGCCGGTAACGTGCTGCTGGTGCACGAGACCCTCGATCAGGTGAAGGAGCCGCGTCTGGCGTGGATCTACAACGCCGGCCAGCGCCGGGTGCGCCGTGCGCCGCAGGTCGCCTATGACGGGCCGGGCACCGCTGCCGACGGCCTGCGCACCTCGGACAACTTCGACATGTTCTCTGGCGCGCCGGACCGCTACGACTGGAAACTGATCGGCAAGAAGGAAATGTACATTCCGTACAACAGCTACAAGCTCGACTCGCCGAGCCTCAAGTACGACGACATCGTCAAGGCCGGGCACATCAACCAGGATCTGACCCGTTATGAGCTGCATCGGGTCTGGGAAGTGGTCGGCACGGTGAAACCGAACGAGCGGCACATCTACGCCAAGCGCCACATGTACATCGACGAGGACAGCTGGCAAGTGGCGCTGGCCGATCACTACGACGGTCGCGGGCAACTGTGGCGAGTGGCCGAGGGACACGCGCAGTACTACTACGATCACCAGGCCCAGGCCTACACCCTCGAAGCGCTCTACGACATCATCGCCGGCCGATACATTGCCCTGGGGATGAAGAACGAAGAGAAGCACAGCTTCGAATTCGGCTTCGAAGCCAAGGCCGCCGACTACACCCCGTCGGCCCTGCGCGCCGAGGGCGTACGGTAAGGGTTTCGATACATTGGCAAGGCAAAAGGCGACCGTACGGTCGCCTTTTTTATGGGCGCCAATCAGCGTACTGAATACTCGTCAACAAGCGCCGGGGAGAGGGCTAGGGTGAGTGTACAACGATAAAAAGGCGTACCCGATGACCGCCATGACCCACGCTCCGGATCGAGCGGATTTTCTCCCGAGACTGTCTTCCCATCACCTTGCGCGTCCGCGCCTTTGTGGGGCTCTGCTTGAGTCTGCGACGCGGGTCAAACTGGTCTGCGCACCCGCCGGCAGCGGCAAGACCGCGCTGCTCACCGAATGCTTGTTGCAGGCGCCCGTCAATTGCACGGTGTGCTGGTTGCCACTGGCAGGCTCGTCCTTGAGCGTTGGCGAATTTTGCGAACGGCTTGCGCACGCCATGGGGCTGACAGTCGCAGACGAGACGTCATTGCTGTATGAACTGGCGCGGCGAACTTCGACAACCTGGGTGCTGATCGATGATTACTGCCGATATCCGGAGCCTGCACTGGATGCTTTTCTCGATCGAATGCTGGCGGTCAGCAGTCCGGCCCTGACGTGGTGGATCGGCACGCGGCGCCGTCCGTCCTGCAACTGGCCCCGCCTGCTGCTCGATGATGCCTTGTACGAATGTGAAGGCGCGGTGTTGGCGCTGACCCGGGACGAAATCGCACAAGTGCTGCGTCATTTGCCTCCCGCCCAGGCCGACAGTGTGGCGGGGCGCATCTTCCAGCGCAGCGGCGGTTGGTGCGCCGGGGTGCGGATGCTGTTGATGCAAAAATGCGACTGGTCGCAAAAGACCTTGCCGCAGCAGCGCATGGACACCTTGCTGGATTACCTGCAACACGAACTGTTCAGTGGTTTGAGTCCGGAGCTGGCCGAGGCCTGGCGGGTGCTGGTGCATCTGCCGCGGTTCAATGCCAGCCTGTGCGATCACCTGTTCGGTGCCGGCGACGGGGCGCAGTGGATGCGCACGCTGCAAACGCTCGGGTGTTTTATCGAACCCTGGCAAGGGTCGCCGGACTGGTTGCAGGTGTGCGCTCCGCTGTCGCGTCTGATGCGCGACGAACCCTGGTCGGCCGGGCGTTCCTGGCATCGCCGCGCCTGTCAGTGGTTTGCTGCCGGACAGCATTGGAAATGCGCCTTCGAACAGGCGTTGCTGGCCGAAGAGTACGAAGTCGCGGTGAGCCTGCTGCAGCACTTCAGCTTCGAGCATTTGTTCGAGGAGCAGACGGTCGTTCTGTTGCTGCGGCTCTACGAACAACGCGGCGAGGAACTGCTACTCGGCTCTGCCCAGTTGGTCGGCCTGATCACGGCAGCGCTGCTGTTCGCCGGACGATTTGCCCAAGCGGCGGATTGTATCGGGCAACTGTCGCGTTTTTTACCACCACCGTCAGCTGGCCAGCAAAGGCAATTGATCGCTCGTTGGCAGGCTCAGCAAGGCTGGCTGCTGCACTTGCAAGGGCACATGGACGAGGCGCGCGAGCATTTCGAGCAAGCCTTGAACGATCTGTCGCCCCAGGCCTGGACTGCACGTCTGCTGTGTCTGTCGGGCCGCACTCAGCAGGCGTTGCTGTGCGGTGATCTGGAACTGGCTCATTCGATCAATCGTGAAGCGTTGTGCCTGGCCCGGGCCGAGGGCTCATTACTGTTCGAGGCTTTGCTGGAGCTTGATCACGCCCAGCTGCTGGAGCAGCGGGGCGCGTCTGCTCGCGCGGAGGCGTTGCTGGCAGATCTTTGCGAAATGCTCGGCTCGTCCGTCGAGCGACCGACGTCGCTGCTGGGACGCATCGCCCTGCGTCGCGGGCGGCTGGCGTTGAGCATGGGGCAGCAGGATCGGGCCGCCGGATTCTTTCAACAAGGGCTCGACGACTGTCTGCGCAGCTTTGACAAGCGCGTGCTCTACGGCTTTCTCGGACAGGCACAACTGGCCGCGGATCAGGGCGATTACCCGCAGGCGTTCATGCGTCTGCGTGATGCCGAGCGGCTCATGCAGCAGCGGCAGATTCCGGACACGGTTTATCGCGGCGTTCTGCTGCAAGTCAGCAGCGAATTCTGGCTGCAACAAGGACGGCCCGAACTGGCTCGCGAGGCGCTGACTCGTGTACTCAGGCACTATCGCGGCCCAGGTGCTCGGCAGGCGCCGCCGGCAACATTGGAGCTGATTCCGCGCATCGAGTGTTTGCTGATTCTGGCCGAGACCCGTTTGGGGCAGACGCAGCAGCCAGTGCTGCGATTGCAGTCTCTGCTCGAGCAGGCTCGGTCTTGCCGGATGATCGTTCTGGAAGCCGAGCTGCTGCTGGCAATGAGCGAGGTGGCATCAATTCTCAGTGATCGGGAATCTGCCCGGCAATATTCCGATAAGGGCCGAATGCTGGTCCGCCAGTTCAACTTGCGGCGCCTGCTCATGAAGTTCGATGACGCCGCTGCGGTTATTGGATCCGAATCATTGTCCGAACAGCAGTTTTCTGAGGGTGGCGAGAGTGAAAGTTCATTAAGTCTGAGAGAGTCGCAAGTGTTGGGGTTGATTGCGGCGGGAAGTTCCAATCAACAAATAGCGGACAAGTTGTTCATCTCGTTGCATACCGTTAAAACTCATGTCCGGCGAATTCATGCAAAGTTGGGCGTCGAACGCCGGACGCATGCCGTGGCGCGCGCGAGAATGCTGGGTTTGTGTTGTTAATTGTCAGTTAATAAGAGTGTCGGTTTTTTTTAAGTTTGACCCTTTAAATTTCTTGCAAAGGATGGTGGGTGTTTTTGTTGGTTTTGCTCCGGTTAAGTTGTTTGCACGGCTCGGGCGATATTTTGTCGTCTGGTTATCGCGTGTAATAACGGAGTTTTATCATGAGTACAGAAAAAAGGTTTTCGGCGGAAAAACATCTGAATGAAATCAATCAGCGCAGGGACGACCTGGAAAGTTTGCTGGGTGCACTACCGTCGTTCAAGTCACTGTTGCAGGATCTGATGTTAAAGGAACTTCAACAGTTATCGCCGGATATCTATATCAGCAAAACGTACATCACCGCCCAACGTCCAGGGATTGTGAATCCGCAACCGACCGGGTTGTTGATGGACGTGTTCATGCAGTGCCTGATGTCCGGCAATGCGCCCGTCTATGACGCCAATCTGTACGGCGTCTACGACTGGCCTGACTCCACGGATGAAGAGGACCGGATACACGGGCTGGATGTGGTCGCCGTCGGTTCGTTGATCGGTAATGTGCTGGGATCGCTGGCGCAGAAGTACACGCCTTTGCTGGCGCAATACTGGGCTGCTTCTTCGGGGAAGGACGACAAGGGGCGTGAGCTGGCTTCGCGCAGTCGTCAGCTGCAGGATGTCCATGCAGCGCTGTTCTGGCAGGAATTGGGCGCGACGGTGCAGATGCAAGGCGTCAGGCCGGAGGTAGAGGAAAGCTATGCCGTTTTCATCAGGGGCACATCCCCGACTCCGGCCTACAGTCTTTCACTGCAACTGGAAAACGGTCGATTCGCAACGCTGGCCGGCTGCTTTGTCACCTACCTCACGGGGCGCTCTATTCCCGAACTGGTTCTGGACGATGACGAATGGGTTGTCCTCTACACCACCGTGAACGGCCTGGAAACGTTCCGCACACCCGCCTTGATGCATCAAACGTTGCAGCAACGCCTGGGCAATGCACAAACCCGGGCACAATTGCTCAGGAGCGTTTCACAGGAAGATGCCGAGCAGCTCGGCAGCGTTCCGGATATCCGTTACCTGAACATTCAAGGCGAAATCTTCCAGACCCTCACCGCCCAGCTTCTTGAAAAACAACAACGCGACGTTGCTTACCCTCTTCGCCGGTTACAGGCGCCGGGCGGGGATCGGCCGGCTCTCGTGCGTTCGGTCGAGAGCGCCCTTCAGCAGCAGGCGGTCATCGACGCTGCCAGGGGGCGGGTCGCCAGACTACTGGCCCTGATGAACCGAAACGCCCGGCCGCAATGGTTGAAGGATGCCACCGCCAACCATCAGGAAGCATTCGCTTCTCTGGAAAAGGAACTGCTCAAGGGGCAGATGGGCCTGCATGAGGCCATGGAAGGGGTATCTTCTTTTCAGGACTACGTGCGCGGTGTCGTCGAAACCCACATCAGCGCGGGTGATACCCGGCGAGTGGACCCTGATACTGTCTGGGTGACAGTGCAACATTCGTTGCGCATGGGGACTCGGCGTATCGAACATGTGGAGCGTAAAACCCTGACCCAGTTGTTCATGTACGGCGTTCATGACACGGCGGCTCCCTACACGATCAAGCTCGAAGCCTTTCACGACAATCCGCGACTGACGGCTTCGAATATCGAACTCGCCATCCGCCAGTTTGATCTGCGTGTGCAATATGCCAATCAGCGCAATCAGCGTTTCGCACAGGCGCGGACCCGCGAAGCCATGCGCGAAGTCCTGGGGCAGGAAATTGCGCTCAGCCACTTCGCCGCCGTCCTGCAAAAACACATCGGCCCACAAGCGCAGAACATGGTGCAGCGGTATCTGTATGGCGACCCGGGAGTCGAAGCGTTTGGCGTTGCCTTTCGTCAACGCTACAAGCCGTTCAAGGACATGATTGCGTTTCGTGCAAGGGGGGCTGCGCCTGACCGTCAATTACATGTGCTGTACGCGCCGGGTGCCCCGACCGGGCAGCAGTGGTACGAATTCTCCGATCTGACGGGGTTGAAGCGCCAGTTCATCTCCTGGGGATTCGAGCCACGTGATCGTGAATTCCTGACCGGTCAGGCTTTCAGCAACGATCGTGCAGCTTTCGTGAAAGACGAGCTCTCTTATGACGAACCGGGCCCTGTGTTTCAGCCATGGTGGTGGGGTGGTGTCACCCTGGTCGAGTGGACTCGGGGGCACGAAGACGGGCCGCTGATGGGGGCCATTCATGAAATCATCGATTGGGAAATTGCCGAGGAACAGGTGGCTACGCCTGTCTGGTACAGGAGTGCGGCGTCGCGGGATCGCGAAATGCTTACCCGACTGACCACGGATTTCAGGGCGATCTACGAACTGTCGAAAGAGGAGCTGAATATCCCCACGCTGGTTTCTTATTCACGAGACCAGGTGATGGAGCGGTTGAACAGTCATCTGCGTCGTTCTGACCCGAACCACCCGTTGATCGATCCTGATCGCGTTGATGTCAAGGTGAAAGGGCAGGACTGGATGACGCTCACCCATCTCTTCATTCAATGGCAGCTTTGGCCTGGTGACGATCAGGTGGCATTCGTCTCCCGGGATGGATCTTCATTGGGAGATCTGAATGCGACGGTCGTCAAATCGTTGATCGGTTTGCGGCCGGGCATGATGTATGAATGGCATCTGGTCGACCGTTTCGCCAACGGCCCTTCGCTGGATCTCAAGGCGAAACTGTTCTGCAAGATCAAGCAGAACGAAATGCTCAGGGCCGCATTGACCCAGAAAATGCAGGGCTCTCTGTCCTCCGAGCAATTCACCTGGCTGGCGGGACTGGTCGACGGGCTCGATCATGACCGTCCTCATGAACTGGATCCGTTCAAGCCGGGCACTACCCCGCAGGACGGTATCTACACGCTGGTTCTTGAAGGGCGACGCATCGAGGGCGCTTATACGTTTGGACGCCGGGTGGCAGGGAAGCTGCAGCTGCTGGTCTATATTCCGAAGGCTCCGGATGGCCTTGGTTTCCGCCCACTCGAGTCCCTGACACTGGGGCTCAAGGACGCCGACCTGGGAAATCACGTCATCGCACTGACCAGGCTCGAACACAGGAGTGTCGTACAGAACTTTGTCAGTCGCTGCCAAAACGCTTCAGGCGCTCTCCCTGCCCCGGCGTTGAACAACAGTTCTGTCGTGACCCATTTCAAGTTCGAATTCGACAGCATGATTTCCCGTGTGCTCAGCGACGTTGACTATCAGACCACCACACCTGCCGAGCGATTCTGGAACACGGTCATGGTGATCACCGAGCTTGCGGTGGATATCGTTTCGCTGTTCGTCCCGCCGGTGGGATTGGTGAGCAGCATCGTGCGCATCACACGGTCGATCGTCCAGGGCATCGTTGCCTACAGCCTGGGGGATGACGAAGCCGGCAAGAACCATCTCGCCTCGGCCTGGAGAAGCTCCATTCTCCTGTATGTGGGGATTGTGGCAGGCGTTGGCGGGTCTGTTTCGGCGGTGGGGCTGCTGACGCGAGTCAAGGATATTTCCGAAATCGTATCGACCGCGACCGGGGTGCCGGTGGGCATTGGTTATGTCACCGCCGTCGCTTCTCCCTATGTGATCGCGGACAGTAAAACCCGAATCATCGGCTGACCCCTTGCTTCGTCAATCTGGCTGATAACCCATCCGCCAGCTCACGGCCCGCGTCGCAGCCAATAACCGCTGCGCCGCCGGGCCGTTTTCGTCGGCGTGGAACAGCGAGGTCGGGCCGACGATGGTCAACACCGCAGCGACCTGCCCGAGGGCGTTGAACACCGGTGCCGACAGGGCATCGACGCCGGGCATCAGCAACCCGTGGACATGATGCAGACCGCGTTCGCGGATCTGTTCGCACAACGCCGCATAGGCCTTTTCGTCTGCCAGCGGATGGCCGCCGCTGGCGATTTCCTGTTCGCGCAATTCGTCGCTTTCCCGATGCGGCAGGTAGGCGCCGAAGACCAGGCCGGTGGAGGAACTGAGCAGCGGCAATACCGAGCCCAGTTGCGTCACTACCGTCACCGCGCGCACCGCCGGTTCGATGTGCACCACGGTCGCGCCCTGATTACCCCACACCGCCAGGAAACAGGTTTCGTTGAGTTCGTCGCGCAACTCGGCCAGCGGCAGGGCGGCGACTTTCAGCACGTCCATACTGTTGAGTGCGGCCAGGCCCACGCGCAGCGCTTCACGGCCGAGACCGTAGTGGTTGGTGGCGGTGTTCTGTTCGGCGAAACCGCTGGCAATCAAGGCCTGCAGATAACGGTGAACCTTGCTCGCCGGCATCTGCACATGTTCGGCCAGACGCGACAGCGAAGTGGACGGCGACAACTCGGCCAGGGCCTTGAGGATGTCGGTGCCGACTTCGGCGGAGCGGACTTTCTGTTTGCCGTTGCTGTCGCTGGTTTTTTCCATGGTGCTGCCGTGTCCCGGAACGAATGGCCGTCTTTATAGCTTGACGCTGGATAGCGGGCAAATTACGTTATGCGTAATTGAATTACGATAAAAATAACCCCGGCGTGCCAAGACCTCTGATCCAGAGCGTCCGGCCATGCCGACTCCCTGTTCAGGAGGCTCCATGAACCTCGATTCAGCCCTGGCTTACCAGTCCGGTTTCGGCAACGAATTCAGCTCCGAAGCGTTGCCCGGCGCACTGCCCGTCGGCCAGAACTCCCCGCAGAAAGCCCCGTACGGTCTGTACACCGAACTGTTCTCCGGCACCGCGTTCACCATGACCCGCAGCGAAGCGCGGCGCACCTGGATGTACCGGATCCAGCCGTCGGCCAATCACCCGGCATTCGTCAAACTGGAGCGGCAACTGGCGGGCGGCCCGTTGGGCGAAGTCACCCCGAATCGCCTGCGCTGGAACCCGCTGGAGATCCCGGCCGAACCGACTGATTTTATCGACGGCCTGGTAAGCATGGCCGCCAACTCCGCGGCCGAAAAACCGGCCGGCATCAGCATCTACCACTATTGCACCAACCGTTCGATGGAACGGGTGTTCTTCAACGCCGACGGCGAGCTGCTGCTGGTGCCGCAACTGGGGCGCCTGCGGATCGCCACCGAACTGGGTGTTCTGGACGTGGCGCCGCTGGAAATCGCCGTGTTGCCACGGGGCCTGAAATTCCGCGTTGAACTGCTCGACCCGCAGGCTCGCGGCTATGTCGCCGAGAATCATGGCGCGCCGCTGCGCCTGCCGGATCTGGGGCCGATCGGCAGCAACGGTCTGGCCAATCCGCGGGACTTCCTGACCCCGGTCGCCGCCTACGAAAACCTGCAACAACCGACCACCCTGGTGCAGAAATTCCTCGGCCAGTTGTGGGGCACCGAACTCAATCACTCGCCGCTGAACGTGGTCGCCTGGCACGGCAACAACGTGCCGTACAAATATGACCTGCGCCGCTTCAACACCATCGGCACCGTCAGTTTCGATCACCCGGACCCGTCGATCTTCACCGTGCTGACCTCGCCGACCAGCGTCCACGGTCTGGCCAACCTCGACTTCGTGATCTTCCCGCCGCGCTGGATGGTGGCCGAGAACACCTTCCGTCCGCCGTGGTTCCACCGCAACCTGATGAACGAATTCATGGGCCTGATCCAGGGCGAGTACGACGCCAAGGCCGAAGGCTTCCTGCCCGGCGGCGCGTCCCTGCACAGCTGCATGAGCGCCCACGGCCCGGACGGCGAGACCTGCACCAAAGCCATCAACGCGGACCTCAAACCGGCGAAGATCGACAACACCATGGCCTTCATGTTCGAGACCAGTCAGGTGCTGCGCCCAAGCCGCTTTGCCCTCGACTGCCCGCAACTGCAATCCACTTACGACGCCTGCTGGGCCACGCTGCCCGCCACGTTCGACCCGACCCGGAGATAACCCATGACTCAGAATTCCATCACCCGCAGTTGGGTCGCTTCGGCCAACGGCCACACCGAATTCCCGCTGCAGAACCTGCCGCTGGGTGTGTTCAGCCACAACGGCTCGGCACCACGCGCGGGCGTGGCGATTGGCGAACACATCTTCGATCTGCAAGTCGCGCTGGAGGCCGGTCTGTTCGACGGCGTCGCGCGCAGTGCCGTCGAAGCCATGCGCGGCGGTCAGTTGAACGCCTTCTTCGAGCTCGGCCGCGATGCCCGCGTTGCCTTGCGTGAACGCCTGCTGGAACTGTTCAGCGAAGGCAGCACTCATCGCGGCAACATTGAAGCCCAGGGCGCAAAACTGCTGCCACTGGCCGCCGATTGCCAGCTGCACCTGCCGGCGCGCATCAGCGATTACACCGACTTCTACGTCGGCATCGAGCACGCGCAGAACGTTGGCAAACTGTTCCGCCCGGACAACCCGCTGCTGCCGAACTACAAACACGTGCCGATCGGCTACCACGGTCGTGCGTCTACCGTGCGCGCCTCCGGTGCCGACGTGCGCCGCCCGAAAGGCCAGACCTTGCCGGCCGGTGCGACCGAGCCGACCTTCGGCCCATGCGCGCGTCTGGACTATGAGCTGGAACTGGGGATCTGGATCGGTCAGGGCAACGAGATGGGCGAGCCGATTGCCATTGGTGACGCCGCTGAACACATCGCCGGTTTCTGCCTGCTCAACGACTGGTCGGCCCGTGACATCCAGGCCTGGGAATACCAGCCGCTCGGCCCGTTTCTGTCCAAGAGCTTTATCACCAGTGTTTCGCCATGGGTGGTGACTGCCGAAGCGCTGGCGCCATTCCGCACCGCGCAACCGGCGCGTCCGCAAGGTGATCCGCAGCCGCTGCCGTACCTGCTCGACAAGCGCGATCAGGATGGCGGTGGTTTCGACATCGAGCTGGAAGTGTTGCTGCTTACCGAGAAAATGCGCGAGCAGAATCTGCCGGCCCATCGCCTGACCCTGAGCAACACCCGCTACATGTACTGGACCGTCGCGCAAATGGTCGCGCACCACAGCGTCAACGGTTGCCAGTTGCAGGCCGGTGACCTGTTCGGTTCGGGCACCTTGTCCGGGCCGGAAAACGGTCAGTTCGGCAGCCTGCTGGAAATCACCGAGGGCGGCAAAAAGCCGATTGAACTGGCGTCCGGCGAAGTGCGCAAATTCCTTGAAGACGGCGACGAAATCATCCTGCGCGCCCGCTGCGCCCGCGAAGGTTTTGCCTCGATCGGTTTCGGCGAATGCCGTGGCACCGTGCTGGCGGCGCGCTGACAGGAGCGGCTCATGGATCTCTACACCTATTACCGTTCCACCTCGTCATACCGGGTGCGGATCGCGTTGGCACTCAAGGGTCTCGACTATCAGGCGCTGCCGGTCAATCTGATCGCAGCGCCCGGTGGCGAGCATCGGCAACCGGCGTACCTGGCGATCAATCCGCAGGGCCGGGTGCCGGCGCTGCGCACTGATGACGGTAAGTTACTGATTCAGTCGCCGGCGATCATCGAGTATCTGGAGGAACGTTATCCACAGGTGCCGCTGCTGCCCGAAGACCTTGTTGCCCGCGCCCAGGTGCGCGGCGTCGCGGCGGTGATCGGCTGCGATGTGCATCCGTTGCACAACGTCAGCGTGCTCAATCGCCTGCGCGGTCTGGGGCATGACGAACCGCAGGTGAACGAGTGGATCGGTCACTGGATCAGTCAGGGGCTGGCGACGGTGGAGCAGTTGATCGGCGACAGCGGCTTCTGTTTCGGCGAGTGGCCGTGCGTGGCGGACGTGTACCTGATTCCGCAGTTGTACGCGGCCGAGCGGTTCAACGTTTCGCTGGAGGCGTATCCACGGATTCGTCGGGTGGCCGCGTTGGCGGCTGAGCATCCGGCATTCATTGCGGCGCATCCGGCGAATCAGCCGGACACGCCGAAGTAGCATTTGATGGCTCCCGTGCAGCGCACGGGAGCCATTCCGGTTACCCGCAAAAAAACATAAAAACAAAACAGGTACCTTGCGATGCACAACCAGATTGCCAGCTTTCGGGCGGCACTCGACGCCCGTCCTGTGTCCCGCTTTCAGTGGTTGCTCCTGATCCTTCTCGCCTTGTTGCTGGTCACCGACGGTTATGACGCCCAGGTGCTCGGTTACGTGGTGCCGGCGCTGGCCCAGGACTGGGGCCTGGAAAAGTCCGCATTCGGCCCGGTGTTCAGCGCGAACCTGCTCGGCCTGACGCTAGGCTCGCTCGCTGTGACGCCGCTGGCGGACCGCTTCGGCGTTCGACGGATTCTGCTCGCCTGCGTGCTGATCTACGCCAGCCTCACGGTGCTGATGGTGTTCGCCGATTCCCTGAATACCCTGATGATCGCGCGCTTCATCTGCGGTATCGGTATGGGTGGCGCGATGCCCAGCGCCATGGCGTTGATGTCGGAATATTCACCGCCACGCCTGCGCACGTTGATGGTGACGCTGGCGGCGTGCGGCTTTTCATTCGGCGGTGCGGCAGGTGGTTTTGTCGCGGCCGGCTTCATCGACCGTTTCGGTTGGCAAGCAGTGTTCCTCGCCGGCGGTGTCACGCCGTTGCTGCTGTTCCCGTTTCTCTGGTGGATGCTGCCCGAATCCCTGCCACGTCTGCTGCGTGATGCGCCGCCGTATACGCGCCTGCGCAAAGTCACCGCACGGATGCTGCCAGACTGGCAACCGCCCGCCGCATCGGCTGAGCAGAACGAACGCGAGCAGGGCAGCAAACTGACCGTGGTGGAGTTGTTCCGCAACGGTTACGCACGCCCGACCTTGCTGATTTGGGCAACGTTTTTTGTGAGCCTGATCCTGCTGTATTTCATGATCAGCTGGCTGCCGTCGCTGCTGCTGGAAAGTGGCCTGAAACTCAACGAAGCGAACCTGGTGACGTCGATGTTCCTGTTCGCCGGCACGCTGGGCGCGATCTGCATGGCGTGGTTCGCCGACCGGTTGAAAAGCAAGGTGCGACTGCTGTCCGGCGTGCTGGCTGGCGCGGCGGTGTGCACGATTTTGTTAGGCCTGAATCACGACAACCCGCGTTATCTGGTGGCCTGTGTGTTTGCGGCGGGGTTCTGCATCATCGGCGGGCAACTGACGCTCAATGCGTTCGCCAGCAATTTCTATCCGGCGCATGTGCGTGCCACCGGCACTGGTTGGGCGTTGGGAGTAGGGCGGTTCGGCTCGATTCTCGGGCCGCTGTTCGGCAGCCTGTTGCTGGCGATGCACATTCCGGTGGAGCAGATTTTCTTCTTCTGTGCGATTCCGGCAGTGATTGCGGCATTGCTGATCATTCAGGTGCGTTCACCAGCCACTGCGCTGCTCAGTGGACAACCGCGTTCGGCGGCAGATGCCCCAGTCGTTCCGTCAGGCGAAGTCGCTGAATCGGGTCGTCACTGAGCAATAGCGCGTGCTCCAGATCGAAACGCTCAGCGTTCGGGCAATCGAGGCGCTGGTACAGACTGGCCCGCGCCAGGTAGTCGGCGGCGCTGGCATTGCCCAGCTCGAGCACGCGCTCGGCATCGATCAGCGCCGCGATGAAGTCGTCGTGGGTCAGGTGCAACTGGCGCAGGTTGCGTGACAGACGCTGAAGCATCTGCACCGGTTCGGCAGTCAGCAGGTGGTCGGCGTTGAGTTTCATCTGGTGGCCGTACTGGCGATGCAGCAGTTCGCGGCAGTCGTTCGGATACAGACGCCGCCCGCCGCACGGATCAAGCAGGTGATCGGCCCCGGGAACCTTCAGCAGGAAATGCCCGGGAAAGTTCACGCCCACCAGCGGAATCTCCAGGCCACGGGCCAATTCCAGAGCAATCAGTGCCAGCGCCAGCGGCTGACCGCGTTTGGTCTGCATGACTTTGTGCACCATCGCGGCCTGCGGGCGCAGCGGTACGAAATCATCTTGGGCAAACCCCAGGTCGGTCATGCGTCGCAGCAACGGTTGCGCCAGCTCGCTGACCGGCAGCAACGGCAAGCCATAACTGACCCGCTGCTGCAGTTCCTTGAATTCCTGCAGCAGCGCTTCGGGGTCGGCTTGTTTGTCGTGTTCGGCGGCCATCCACAACGCCGCTTCGAACAGCGCGGGCGGTGAACGGTGCAGACAATCGAAGAAACGTTGGCGCGGACTCATCTAAATCTCCGGGGCATGCCTCGTTTTAGCCCCGTCTTTGCCATTCGTCCAGTGCCGGGCCGCTCTGCCATCGGGTTATGCCACAACCCTCCGATCGGTGGCGGCGCTTATTCCGGCGCGCTTCAGCAATTTTCAGGCGCAAGCCTATACTGGCGTCTACCAGAAGTGATTCGGGAGCCTGCCGATGTTCGCTCTCATGCAAAGCACTCGCCTGGAATCGCTGCACCTTAGCGTTGATCCGGTGTCCGGATTGAAGGCGGTCATTGCCATTCATAACAGTCGCCTCGGGCCAGCCCTGGGCGGGTGTCGTTATCTTGCCTATCCGAACGACGAATCCGCGGTCGAGGACGCCATACGCCTGGCCCAGGGCATGAGCTACAAGGCCGCGCTGGCTGGCCTCGCCCAGGGCGGCGGTGTCGCCGTGATCGTGCGGCCGGCCCATGTGGAAAACCGCGGCGCCTTGTTCGAAGCCTTCGGCCGTTGCATCGACCAGCTCGACGGGCGCTACATCACCGCCATCGACAGCGGCACGTCAGTGGCGGATATGGATTGCATCGCCCAGCAAACCCAGCACGTCACCAGCACCACCTCGGCCGGCGACCCCGCGCCGCATGCGGCGATGGGCGTGTTCACCGGGATTCGCGCCACAGCCATGGCGCGGCTGGGCAGCGATAACCTCGAAGGCTTGCGCGTGGCGATTCAGGGGCTGGGGAATGTCGGTTTTGCCCTCGCTGAACAGCTGCACGCAGCCGGTGCCGAACTGCTGGTCAGCGACATCGACCACGGCAAGGTGCAACTGGCGATGGAACAGCTCAACGCCCATCCGATTGCCAACGACGCATTGCTCAGCACGCCATGCGACATCCTCGCGCCGTGCGGCCTCGGCGGTGTGCTCAACAGTCACTCGGTCACCCAGTTGCGTTGCTCGGCGGTGGCGGGTTCGGCCAACAATCAGTTGACGCATCTGGACGTCGCCGATCAACTGGAGCGGCGCGGCATCCTGTATGCGCCGGATTACGTGATCAATGCCGGCGGGCTGATCTACGTTTCCCTCAAGCATCGGGGCGAAGAACTGACGACCATCACTGCGCACCTGTCGAAAATCAGTTCGCGGTTGACCGAAGTCTTCGCCCACGCCCAGGCGGAAAAACGGTCGCCCGCGCGGGTGGCGGACGAGCTGGCGGAAAAGGTGTTGTACCGCTGAGATTGGTCCGGGCATGAAAAAGCCCCTGAGTCTTTCAACTCAGGGGCTATTCAATTCAAGTGTCGCTTACTTTGCAGTCTTCGCCGCTTTGGCGGGTTTGACTGGCGCTTCTGCCGCATCAGTCGCGTCTGCCGTCTCGGTCGCTACAACCGGTTCGGCCGGTGCGTTGATCAGCTCCGACAGTGCGTCAGGCTGGCTCTTGAACGCCCGGGCGAACACATCGCGGTTCTTCGCCATGAAGATTCCGACTTCTTCCACTTGCTGCTCGCTCAACGAAGGAACGGCTTTTTCCAGCACTTCGGCCAACAGTTCGGCCAGTTCGAGCATTTTGTCATGACGGTCAGCTTCGGCTTTATCCATGAACAAGCGCTCCAGATCTCGGCTGCTGCGGTATACCACTTCGACGGCCATTCACCACCTCACATGCCTTCACATTAAGTTGTCTTTGCGACTACTGTATCTATATACAGCGAAAAGGATAAGCGAATCCCTGCGCTTTGGGTAGTGGCTTTTCAATGTAGACCGGATTCGGATTTTGTCAGCCCGGCGCCTGCGCACAGGTGCGACCAAACGCCACGGCGCGGGTTTCGCGGCGGCTCGCCATGATGGCGTGGCCTCTTTTCTGCATGCATCTGTGTACGTGCGCAATAACCGTCACGTCCAACAAGCAACATCCGCTCGAACCGGGCTAAGGAACCTTCATCGTGAAAATCAACTGGGCCGAGAAACTGCGGCAAAACGTGCATCAACTGGCCGAGTCCCTGGGCAACCTGTTCGTCGAGACCTTCCACTACCTGGCGCTGTTCGCCATTGGTGCGGTAACCGCCTGGGCGGCGGTGATGGAGTTTCTCGGGATGCTCGAGGTAGGGCACATCAAGATCGATGACATTCTGCTGCTGTTCATCTATCTGGAACTGGGGGCGATGGTCGGGATTTACTTCAAGACCAACCACATGCCGGTGCGCTTCCTGATCTACGTGGCGATTACCGCACTGACGCGCCTGCTGATCTCCAACGTCTCGCACCACAACCCGCCGGACATGGGCATTATCTACCTGTGTGGCGGCATTCTGCTGCTGGCGTTTTCTATCCTGGTGGTGCGTTACGCCTCGTCGCAATTCCCTTCGGTGAAAATCGAGAAGCCGCAGCGCAAACTCGGTGCGGGTTCCGGAGAACACCCTGAAGTCGAGAAAGGCGAACTGTAGCAGGTGAAGAATTGAGCGAATATTTAAGAGTGACTGTAAAGTCGTTGAAGTGATCTGAAAGCAAAGGGAGTTGAAAGTTGAGTAAAGAATCTTTTCAGAAATATATCAACGATCAGCATGATGCGTTGTTGAAAACGATCGATCTATTTCGAACGTTATTGCCTCATGTGAAAAATAATGCATCGGTGCACTCGGGCGAGGAAGGCCGCTTTATCGAATTGGCACTGATGCAGTTTTTGCGTGAGAAACTCCCGCAGGGCATTGGTGCAGGCAGTGGTTTTGTCATCGATGTCGATAGCGGCTGGAACTCTCGGCAGATAGATATTCTCCTTTATGATGCGGCGACTTATGCGCCACTCATGAAGTATGGCGACGCGGTTGTCTTGCCTGTGCAGTCTGTCATTGCGGCGATATCGGTTAAAAGAACTCTATACGCAAGCCAGCTTGAAAACGAAATCTCCGCGTTATCCGCCATTGGTGCACGAGCAGGCGGACGCGGATATCCAAAGCCTTATTTGACGCTGGTCGCGTTTGATTCGGAGACTGACAAAGTCTTGACGATGAAGGATAAGGTGTATTCGGCAATCGAGAGCTTTTATAAGCCTCGTATAGATATCAAAGCCAGAAAGCATTTGTACTCTTGGAACGAAATGTTGGATTCGGTTATTGTTTTCGATAGATTTCTGGTCAAGGGCGATAATCTCGCAGCGGATAGCGTCAATAAGGTCAATAAATACCTGTGGACAGGTGGAAAGGATGTAAATCGAAATATTTACATCCAGCATTTGCTGAAAGGTATTCATCGAGCATGGTACGACCAGCGCCGGGGAAATAAGCCGGATGAACATATCCTGGCCTTTCCCAAGGGCGACATGCAAACGGCCGGGAAACTGCAGTTTTGTATTCTGGATCGTAAGTATGTCTGGGATAAATTCAAATGAGTGATAACCCACCCAAAAACCATCACTACGTTCCCCGTCACTTTCTAAAAGCCTGGTCGTTTGATGGAAAAAAGCTGTACAGATATAAGCTTCAACCATGGGGCGGAGATCTTGAAGTGCAAAAGGCGTCTCTTGACAGAGTGGCCTCTGAACATGATCTCTATACAGTAGAGTTTCCTGATGGCCGCTTTGAAACCGAAACGTCTCATGTGACCCCGCAAGTAGATGTTCCGGGGTTTAAGGTTTTAGAAAGGGCGCGCTCGTCCAGTGTTTGTGAATTCGATGCGGAAGATTTACGAGAACTGGCTAATTACGTGGTTTTGCTGGAGGCGCGTAATCCAAAGATTCTAAAAATCATGGACATCCGTCCCCAGTTGTCCGAAATCGCTGAGCAATCCATTCGTGATGGCCTGAAAAAGGCAGACGTTGATCACGTAGCAGATTATCTGAAACTGGGTAATCTCGGGCCTGTGTCTCTTGGTCTATTCATCAAGAATGAGAGTGACGGTCGGTATGGAAAACCTTTTGCCGAGGGGCTGGCAAGTGTCGAGTTACGGGAGTACGAGTTCGATTCAGACCGGCTGTTATGTTCAAATTATCCTGCGGCGCGTTGGGGTAAGTTTGATGGAGAACTATTGCTTGTCTTGGCGATAACTCCACGCAAGGCATTGGTTTACTCATCGAATAATCGGCTTATTGAAAGCATTCCGGATGATCTCAAAGCGGTGCTGTTCAATTTGTACACTCTGGGTAAGGCAGAGGAAGCCTATTATATCGATGGCGCTATGGGTGACTTTGTGCGCGCTCATCTGGGATGGGCCGTGGATCAGACTCTTGAGGAATCGAGAGAGTACGTTGTCAGTATTCTTACGAGCTACTTGAGTCCTGGAATCTAGATCATCAAGCATTTTGCGCATTATTTAACCGATGGCTGCCGATGTTTTTCGTGGAACATCGGCAACCATTCACTGGCCGGAAGCTGAGTATTGGTTACGGGCCAGGTACTGTTCTGTTCTGGTTGTTTTTTCGAAGTGTCGGGCGGGGTATTCCACTGCCGGTCATGGCATCGAGGATCGCCATGGCGCTGTGACCCTGCTCGATGGCGATACCGAACTGAATGCTCTGCACCAGGCGTTTGAGGCGCTTGGGATCGTTGCGCTGTTCGGCGCTGATCATCCTTTTGGCGACGATCCGCCCGCCGTTGGAGAGGGTCAGCATGATGCTGCCGTCGAGCCCCTGAATGCTCAGGTTGATCTGATAGTCCGGCGCGAAGGCATCGGTAATGATCTGAAAAGGATTGTCCATGATGCGTCACCGCCTGATTGAACGTGCAGTTGTTGACCGGCCTTGATCGGGTTGGTTCGCCAAACCTGACCATCGGCCCTTCCGTGGTCCTGTCTCCTTCAGCGATCTAGCAAGGGACATGCCGGGAATATTGTCGAACAATGAAACCGGCCAAAAAGAAGGCGAGCCCATGGCTCGCCTTCTTCGTTTGCGGCCCGTTTCAGGGCAGAACCGAGTAGATGATCGCTGACAGTGCAATCAGGCCGATCAGCACCACGAACACGTTCGACACCTGGCCCGAATACTGGCGCAAGGCCGGCACGCGACGGATGGCGTACATCGGCATCAGGAACAAAAGACAGGCAATCACCGGCCCGCCGAGGGTTTCGATCATGCCGAGGATGCTCGGGTTGAAGGTCGCCACGGCCCAGCAACTGAGGATCATGAACAGCGCGGTCGCACGGTTCAGCCAGCTCGCCGACATCACCCGGCCGCGGCCGCGCAGGCTTTTGACGATCATGCCCTGGAAGCCTTCGCTGGCGCCGATGTAGTGGCCGAGGAAGGATTTGGTGATCGCCACCAGCGCGATCAGCGGCGCGGCGTAAGCGATGACCGGGGTCTGGAAATGGTTGGCCAGGTACGACAGGATCGAAATGTTCTGCGCCTTGGCCGCTGCCAGATCCGCCGGCGACAGCGCCAGCACGCAGCTGAAGCAGAAGAACATCACCGTCACCACCATCATCCCGTGGGCCATGGCGAGAATGCCGCTGCTCTTGCGTTCGGCCTGCTCGCCGTAGCGTTGTTTCTGTTCGACGGCGAACGCGGAAATGATCGGCGAATGGTTGAACGAGAACACCATCACCGGGATCGCCAGCCACAGGGTCTTGAGGAACACCGACATTTGCATCGGTTCTTGAGCACTGGCGAAGAATGCGCCGTTCCAGTTCGGAATCAGGCTGATGCCGAGCAACAGCAACGCGGCGACGAACGGATAGACCAGCACGCTCATGGCTTTGACGATCACGCTCTGACCGCAACGGACGATGGCCATCAGACCGAGGATCAACGCCAGCGACAGCACCGCGCGCGGCGGCGGGGCGATGTGCAACTGGTGTTCGAGGAAGCTGCTCAGGGTGTTGGTCAGCGCCACGCTGTACACCAGCAGGATCGGGAAGATCGCGAAGAAATACAGCAGCGTGATCAGCTTGCCGGCGCCGATGCCGAAGTGTTCTTCCACCACTTCGGTAATGTCACCGGAACGGCCCGACAGTACGAAGCGGGTCAGGCCACGGTGAGCGAAAAAGGTCATCGGAAAGGCGAGCAGCGCCAGGATCAGCAACGGCCAGAAGCCGCCAACACCGGCGTTGATCGGCAGAAACAAGGTGCCGGCACCGATGGCTGTGCCGTACAGGCCGAGCATCCAGGTGGTGTCGAATTTGCTCCAGCCCTTGTGGGCGGTTTCGTTGTTGCGTGTGCGGTCTACAGCAGGATTTTCGGCAGCAGGTGTGCGTACATCGGTCATCGTTTTTGCCTCGTTATTATTCTTGCTCGGGCTCACGTATTACGGGCGGTCAGGGAGTGCTCCTCAGCACTCCACCCAGCTCACGGCCAGGCCGCCCCGTGAAGTCTCTTTGTATTTGTCATGCATGTCGGCGCCGGTATCGCGCATGGTGCGGATCACCCGGTCGAGGGAAATGAAGTGTTTGCCGTCGCCGCGCAGGGCCATTTGCGTGGCGTTGATCGCCTTCACCGCAGCGATGGCGTTGCGCTCGATGCACGGCACCTGCACGAGTCCGCCGACCGGGTCGCAGGTCAGGCCGAGGTTGTGTTCCAGACCGATTTCGGCGGCGTTTTCCAGTTGCTCCGGAGTGGCACCCAGCACATCGGCCAGACCTGCAGCAGCCATCGCACAGGCCGAACCGACCTCGCCCTGGCAGCCGACTTCGGCACCGGAGATCGAGGCGTTTTTCTTGCACAGGATGCCGACCGCTGCCGCACCCAGAAAGAACGCGACCACGTCATCGTCGGACGCGTCCGGATTGAATTTCATGTAGTAGTGCAGGACGGCCGGAATGATCCCGGCGGCTCCGTTGGTCGGCGCGGTCACCATGCGCCCGCCGGCGGCGTTTTCTTCGTTGACAGCAAGGGCGAACAGGTTGACCCACTCCATCGCCGACAGGGTCGAGCTGATGACGTTCGGCTTGCCGATTTCCAGCAGGCTGCGGTGCAATTTCGCCGCACGACGGGGAACATTCAGACCCCCAGGCAGGATGCCTTCGTGACGCAGGCCCTGCTCGACGCACTCGCGCATCACCGACCAGATGTGCAGCAGGCCCTGACGGATCTCGGCGTCGCTGCGCCAGGCCCGTTCGTTGGCCATCATCAGTTCGGAAACCCGCAGGTTGTGCTGCTTGCACAGCGACAGCAGTTCGACGGCGCTGGAGAATTCGTAAGGCAACTCGACGTCGCCGGCCGGCGCCACACCCGATTCCGCTTCGGCCGCTTCGATGATGAAACCGCCGCCGACCGAGTAGTACGTTTGCTCGAACAGTTGCCCGGATGCACCAAAGGCTGTCAGCGACATGGCGTTCGGGTGGTAGGGCAGACTCTCGTCCAGCAGCAGGAGATCGTGCTGCCAGTTGAAGGCAATCGAGCGTTCACCGGCGAGGGACAGTTGGCCTGTCTCGCGCAGTTGCTGGATGCGTGGCTCGATGGTCGAAGGATCGATGCTGTCCGGCCACTCGCCCATCAGGCCCATGACGGTTGCACGGTCAGTGGCATGGCCGACGCCGGTGGCCGATAGCGAGCCGTACAAACGGATTTCCACCCGTTGCACATCGTTCAGCAAATGCTGCTCGATCAGGGCCTGGGCGAAGGTCGCAGCGGCACGCATCGGGCCGACGGTGTGGGAACTGGACGGGCCGATGCCGACTTTGAATAGATCGAAAACACTGATAGCCATGCTAAACCCTTACAAGCAATGGAGTAGGAATCGCTGCCATTTTTTGTAGGACAAGCGCAATGTCGGCGATACTGCCTACCTCGCTTCAACGTGACTAACGAAACTTCCTAAGTAAGCCTTTAGCAGGACTAAACAATGAGTCGTCAATTGCATGCCCAGACTTACGTCTGGCTGCAGGTGTTTTCCTGTGCCGCGCGGCACCTGTCATTCACCCGTTGTGCCGAAGAACTGCACATCACGCCGGGGGCGGTGAGTCAGCAAATCCGACAGCTGGAAGAGCGGTTGGGGTTTCGCCTGTTTCACCGCCGCGCGCGCGGTGTGGAGCTGAGCGCGGAAGGGCAGCGACTGGCGATCACGGTCAACGAGGCTTACGGCAGCATCGACGCGGAATTGCGTCGCCTCGATGCGGGGATGATCAGCGGGATTCTGCGGGTGCGTTCGATTCCGTCGTTCCTCAGCAAGTGGCTGACCCCGCGCCTGCCGCGCCTGCAACAGCGATACCCGGACATCCAGTTGCGGCTGGTGGCCGAGGACAGCAGCGTGCCGTTACATGAAGGGGATTTCGACCTGGCCATCGACCTGAACGACGGCAGTTATCCGGGATTGTTATCCACAGCCTTGCTCGATGAGCAGATTTTCCCGGTGTGCGCGCCGGGCCTGCTGCGCGGACGGCCGCCGCTGCACGGGCCGGCGGATCTGGTGCATTTCCCGCTGTTGCATGACATCACCGCCTGGCGCGGCAGCTATGAATACGCGGAGTGGGAGTTTTATCTGAATGCCATCGGTTTCGAGGGCGCCGATGTCCGGCGTGGGCACACGTTCAATCGCAACCACCTGACCATCGAAGCGGCGATTGCCGGCATGGGCGTGGCGATTGCCCGGCGCACGCTGCTCAACGATGAGCTGGAGCGGGGGACGTTGATCGTGCCGTTCGGGATTTCGGTGCCCAATCACAAGCGCTATGTCTTGCTTTATGCGCCGGGGGCGCTGAGTCATCCGGGCGTGCGGGCGGTGCATGACTGGCTGGTGGAAGAGGCGGGGATTTTCCGCAGCCTGCACCCGTTGGGTGATGGCCAATTGTGAGCAGATTTTTCGGGGCGGCGGGGCGACCCAACTCCCGACCTTACCAGCGCTTTACTCGGTTGTCCGGCTTTTTTTGCGTATGAATATTTATCTTTTTTAAGGGGTTGAAATGTTCGTCCGGCGGGCCGATTGTTGTAATCAAGAGGTCACGAAATCCTGTTCCAGGCCTCTTGCGAGCTAGCTGAAATAAGGGATGAACTATGCAAATCCAAGTCAACAGCGACAACCATATTCAAAGCAGCAAACGACTGGAGGAGTGGGTACGAACCACAATTGAGAGCACGCTCGACCGTTATGAGGAAGACCTGACCCGTGTTGAAGTCCATCTGAGCGACGAGAACGGTGACAAACCGGGTCCCCATGACTTGCGCTGCCAACTGGAAGCGCGGCCGAAAGGCCATCAACCGATTTCCGTCACCCATAAAGCCGATTCGCTGGAACAGGCGATCGATGGTGCAGCCGAAAAACTGGAGCACGCGCTGGAGCACCTGTTTGGCAAACTGCGCGGCAAACCGCGAGCCGCTGTGGTGCCATTCACAAGCAAAGCCAATGACAAGTTGTTGGCGGAAGAGTTTGACGAGAACGAACAGGCAGCGATCAACAGTTGATGCGCTGATTTTCCAAGCCACCCAATGAGAAAGGGCCTGCAATTGCAGGCCCTTTTTTGTTTGTGGTGTTGCTGGTATTTGTGAACGGCTCAGGTACGAAACCCTCACCCCAGCCCTCTCCCGGAGGGAGAGGGGGCCGACCAAGGTGAATATAACTATCCACCGACCTGAAATATTGAGTCGATTATGGATTCAAAGCCAATCGTTCAAGTCGGCGTACCTTCTCAATATCCCCCAATCAGTCCCCTCTCCCTCTGGGAGAGGGTTAGGGTGAGGGGTTTTTAAGCGTCAGAACGCCACTGAGGTCTGCACGTACACCGTACGCGGCTCACCGACGTACTTGCCCTTGTTGTTGTCATCGAACGAACGGGTGAAGTACTGGGTGTTGAAGATGTTCTTCACCCCCACCGCCACGTTCAGGTCCGACAGTTGCGGGCCGAAGTCATAACCGGCACGGCTGCTGAACAGCATGTAGCCGGGGATCTTGCCGGTGCTGCCGTCGGCGCTTTCTTTCGAGGTGTTGGCGTTGTCGGCGAACTGGTCGCTCTGGAAGCTGCTGTCCAGGTTCAGTTTCCACGGCCCTTCGGTGTAACCGACGCCGATCGTGCCTTTGTGTTTCGACGAGAACGGCACACGATTGCCCTTGTTCGGCCCGTCTTCGCGGATGGTCGCGTCGACATAGGCGTAAGTGGCGTAGACGTCGAAGCCGGCCAGCGCCGGGCTCAAGTCGTCGAGAGCGTAGTTGACGCTGGTCTCGATGCCCTGATGGCGAGTTTCGCCACGGGCGATCACCGAGTCGTTGGTCTGGTTACTTTCATACTGGTTGTCGAAGTTGATCAGGAACGCGCCGATCTCCGCTCGCAGTGCACCGTTGTCGTAGCGGGTGCCGACTTCCCAGGTGCGGGCCTTCTCCGGTTTCACTTCGCCGCTGCTGACGCGGTTGGGCATCTGGCTGTATTGCACACTGCCGAAGGAGCCTTCGGTGTTGGCGTACAGATTCCAGCTATCGGTCAGGTGATACAGCACGTTCAGCGCCGGCAGCGCGGTGTTGTAGTCACCCTTGTATTTGACGTTGGTCAGGTTGTTGGTCTGTTGCGACTCGATCATCTCGTAGCGCACGCCCGGGGTGATCGTCCACTTGCCGATGTCGATCCGGTCATCAACGAAGAACGCATTGGCTTCGGTGCCGCCGCGAGTGTCACGGTCGTTGCGGCTGTTGGTGGTCGGGTACTCGTTGCTGCTGATCGGCGTGCGATAGCGCAGTTCGTGGCCGGCCTCGTTGATGTAGCGATAGCCGACGCCGACTTCATGGCTGGTCGCGCCGAGATCGAAGCCCTGGGCGAAGCGGGTTTCCAGACCGCGAACCCAGTATTCGCGCGGCGATAGCGACAGGAAGGTGCCCTGATCCAGATAACCGCTGCGCAGGGTCTTGGTGAAGAAGGTGTTGGCGGTGAACTCGCGGCGATCTTCCTGATAGCGATAGCCGAAGTTGAACATCGTGCGACGGCCCCAGAACTGGTCTTTCGGCCGGGTCGACTGATACGGGTCGGCATCGTAATCGGCGACATTCAGGCCGCCGGGCATGTCGGCCTTGCCTTCGTAATACTGGGCCATGGCGTTGAAGCTGTTGGCTTCGTCGAGCTGGTATTTGCCCTTGAGGATCAGGTCGTCGATTTCCGTGTCGCTGTGCTCGCGCCAGTCGCCACCGCGAGTGCCGGAGTACAGCAGCGCGCCGCCCAGACCGTTGGCATTGGTGCCGCCTGCTAGCAGGTTGGCGCTGGTCTTGAAACCATCATGGCTGGAAGAAGGACTGGTTTCAGTCTGGAAGCCGCCCTTGACGGTCGGCTCGTCCGGAATCGCCCGGGTCACGAAGTTCACCACGCCGCCGACGTTCTGCGGGCCGTAACGCACGGCGCCGCCACCACGCACCACGTCCACCGCGTCCATGTTGCCCATGCTGATCGGCGCGAAGGACAACTGGGGCTGACCGTAGGGCGCGAATGGCACTGGAATGCCGTCCATCAACACCGTTGAACGTGCAGCCAGGCGCGGGTTGAGGCCGCGAATGCCGAAGTTCAGCGCCATGTCGTGGCTGCCGGTGCCGTTGTTTTCCGGCGCGTTGACGCCGGGAATGCGGTTGAGTACGTCACGGGCCTGGGTCGCGCCCTGGCGTTCGAACTCTTCGCGGCGGATCACGTCACGGGCGCCGGGATGTTCGAAGACGTTGACCTGTGCCGCTTCACCCAGCCAGTCGCCGACCACTTTCGAGGTGTCCAGCTCCAGGGCGCTGTCGTTCGCCGGCTGCAGGCTGAAGGCATTGCCGCCCTCGGCACGGGCTTGCAGACCAGTGCCTTCGAGCAGCGCATTCAGGCCTTGCTCGGCTGTGTAACTGCCTTCGAGGCCACGGCTTTGCACACCGCTGGTGACCTGCGAGCCGAACGAAATCAGCACACCGGCTTCACGGCCGAACTGGTTGAGGGCATTTTCCAGCGACGACGGGGCGATGTGATAAGCCTTGGTGTCGGCAGCCTGCGCAAGGGGCAGGGCGCTGAAGCTCAGGCTGGCGCCGAGGACGAGGTTGCGTAGGGTTCGGGCCAGCGGCGTGAGGCGGGTGGGGTGCATGGAGGACGGTCCTGAGAAGGTTGAATCAAGGGGGCTTTCCTTCTCTGTCACGCCAGATCTGAAAAACGGCTCATTTATTTTTACGGGGGACGCGGAGCGTCCGGGGCTGCGTTCCCACGCAGAGTTTGGGAACGATCAGGCTTTGGCTTCGACCGTCACCCAATAGCGAGTAAAACGCTTCACTTTCACTGGCAGGCTGATTTCCAGCAGATCGAGAATGCGCTCGCTGTCGTCCAGTGGATAAGTCCCGGAGATCAGCAAGTCAGCCACTTTCGCATCGCAATTGAGCTGCCCGCGACGGTAGCGGCCGAGTTCATCGAGGAAATCGCCCAGTCGCATGTGCGCGGCCACCAGCATGCCGTCGGCCCAGGCGCCGCTGTTGGCGTCCAGTGGTTTGGCGTCACTGATGGAGGTGGTGCTGAAACTCAGTTGTCGGGCGGCCGGCAGCAGCATCGGCGCGCGACCTTGCGCGTTCAATTCGACTCGACCTTCAAACAGTGCGATCTGCGTGCGGTCGGCAAACTGCCGCACGTTTATTCGCGCGCCCTGGGTTTTCAGCAGGCCTTGGGAGGTTTGCACTTCGAAGGATTGAGTAGCGGTCAGCAACATTTCGCCTTCGAGCAAGCGGATCAAGCCATCGCCCCGGACATCCGCCGCGCTGGCGGTGTTGAGCTGCAACTGGCCGCCGGCGCCAAGCGATATCTTGCGGCGTTGACCGATCGGGCTGCGGTAATCGGCCAGCAGCGATGGCAACGGATTGTGCTCGCGCATCCCCCAGGTGACCGCCGAGCCGGCGCCGAGAATCAGCAACAACTTCAGCGCCTGACGACGGCTACCGGACTTCGGCGCATTCAACGCGGCGTGGGCCAGTGGCGACGACAACCCGCGCAACCGCGAATTGACCCGCTGAATGTGCTCCCACGCGCGGCGGTGTTCGCTGTGGGCGTCGATCCAATGTTGCCAGGCTTGTTGCTGGCGCGGGCTCAATTGCCCCTGCTGCATTTCCAGCAACCAGTGCACCGCCTGTTCGGCAACCTGCGCGGAAAAACCCATCGGCGGATTCATAGGGCGAAATAGCAGCGCATCGCCGCTTTATTCAGATGACGTTTGACCGTCGCCACAGAAATGCCCAGTTCAGCGGCGATCTGCGGATAGGTCAGGCCATCGACCTGCGCCAGCAGAAATGCACGTTTGACGGCGCGCGGCAGACCGTCGAGCAACTGATCCAGCTCCATCAGAGTTTGCAGGATGATGGCTTTCTCTTCTTCCGAAGGCGCAACCATTTCCGGCATCTGCGCGAGGGTGTCGAGGTAGGCGCGCTCCAGATCCTGGCGGCGGTAATGGTTGAACAGCACGCGCTTGGCCAGGGTGGTGAGGAATGCGCGCGGCTCGATGATCACCGGCGGCTCGCGGGCGGTCAGCACCCGGATGAAGGTGTCCTGAGCCAGATCGGCGGCGCTGTCCGGGCAGCCGAGTTTTCGCCGCAGCCAGCCGGTGAGCCAGCTGTGGTGGGCCTGATACAGCGATTCGACAGGATGGGCGGACGACAACGGCATCACTCCGGGCGCATGCGGGATGCGTTAGAGAACAAGAATGGTTCGCATTGTAGGGTCGTGAATGCCTGCCGGCAATCAGACTCTTTTGCGTATGAGAATATTTATCATTAATATTGCTCGCCTGTCGTTCGGCGTGTTGGCCGGGCGTTAACCGTTTCAGGGTCGAAACATGAAAGCCAAACTCGCCGCACTCCCCATGTCTTATCGTCTGGCCGTCACTTCGCGGGTGCTCGCGGCGGTGTTTGGCGGCTATCTGGTTGCGGCGCTGGCCAGTGTCACGCTGACAATGTGGCTGCCGTTGAACCGCGCCGAAGCGGTGGTGACCGGCATGACCGTTTCGTTTCTGGTCTATCTGGTGGCGGTGCTCTGGTGTTTCGCCTGTCGCACGGCGTGGTCGGCGTGGGTAGGTCTGCTGGTGCCGAGCGTGATCCTGGCGACCGTTTCCGGGGCTGCACGCGGTCTGGGTCTGGCATGAAAGAGGGCTTTCGGCAGGCGATGGCCTGGCTGCATACGTGGACCGGGCTGGTTTTCGGCTGGCTGTTGTTCGCGATTTTCCTGACCGGAACTCTGGCCTATTTCAAGGATGAAACCACGCACTGGATGCAGCCGGAAATCCACGCGCACCCATTGGATGCCGAAAAAAGCCTGACGCTGGCCCAGCAGTATCTGCAACAAAACGCCCCCGACGCTTCGCGCTGGATCATTGGCCTGCCCGACGCTCGTGATCCCGGTCTGAGCGTGGGCTGGCAGCAGACGCCAGCCAAGCCGGGAGAGCGCGGCGCATTCACCCGCAAAACCCTCGACGCGCAGACCGGCGCCGAAGTGCAGCCCCGGGAGAGCATGGGCGGAGAGTTTTTCTACCGCTTCCACTTCCAGCTGCAAATGCCTTATCCGTGGGGCCGTTGGCTCTCGACCATCGCCGCGATGGTGATGTTCGTCGCGCTGATCACCGGGATCATCACCCACAAGAAAATCTTCAAGGACTTCTTCACCTTCCGCCCGCGCAAGGGCCAGCGTTCGTGGCTCGACGGGCACAACGCGGTGGGTGTGCTGGTGCTGCCGTTTCATCTGATGATCACCTACAGCAGCCTGGTGATCTTCATGTCGATGGTGATGCCGGCGAGCATTCTGGCTTCGTACGGCAACAACCTCCGGGCGTTTTACGACGAGGTATTTCCCGAATCCAGCATTCCTGAACGTGCGAACCAACCGGCGACACTGGCACCGCTGGCGCCCCTGTTGCTGGTGGCCAGCGAGCAATGGTCGGGCGGGCGCGTCGGGCGTATCAGCGTGAACAATCCGGGCGATGCCAATGCTTCTGTGGTGATGTCCCGCGCGGGCTCCGACCGTGTGGTGAATTCCGGCAGCGCCGTGACCTTTAACGGTGTCAGCGGACAAGTCATCGGCATAACGCCCGATCAGCCAATGGCGATGGCGGTCGCTGGCAGTTTCTACGGTTTGCACATGGGCCACTTTGCCGGGCCGGTGCTGCGTTGGCTGTATTTCATCTGCGGTCTGGCGGGCACGGCGATGATCGGCACCGGGCTGGTGATCTGGCTCGGCAAGCGTCAGCTCAAACACGCCAAGACGGGAGTGATGCCTTTCGAACTGCGGCTGGTGGAAGTGCTGAACATTGCCAGCATGGCCGGGCTTGTGGCGGCGGTCGCCGTGTTCTTCTGGGCCAATCGTCTGCTGCCGGTGAGTCTGGCCGGACGTGACGACCGGGAAGTGAACGCGTTTTTCATCGCCTGGGGCTTGAGCGTGGTCCACGCCATGTTGCGACCGGGGCGCAAGGCCTGGGTCGAACAGCTGTCGCTGGGAGCCGCATTGTTTGTCGCAGTGCCGCTTGTTAACGGTTTGACTTCCCCGTATCACCTCGGCGTGACAGTGCCCGAAGGCGATTGGGCCCTGGCCGGTTTCGACCTGACGTGTCTGGGCAGCGGTCTCTTCCTCGCCTGGGCCGCCCGAAAAATGCAGCGCGCCGGGCACGCCGTCAGCGTGAAAAAACCAGCCCGCGAAAAGGCCCGGCCGATCACCCTTGAGCAAGGGGCGAACTGAATGCTGTTGGCGCTGTTGCTCTGTTATTCCGCTTTCACCGCGCTGTGCCTCGCGATGCCCCGCCATCACGAGGAGCTACTGGGCCACAAACCTTCGGCTCGCCGTCGGCAAGGTTTGAAACTCGTGGGCTGGCTGTTGCTGGGGCTGTCGCTCTGGGCGGCGGTTTCCATGAAGGGCTGGAGTTTTGGTCTGGTCGACTGGGGCGCGGTGTTGATGCTCAGCGCGCTGACTCTGGTGCTGTTGTTGCCCTATCGACCACGTTTGGCATTGACCATGGCCGGACTGAGCCTGCTCGCCAGCCCGGTCGCTGCGTGGGCCTTGAACTGACATGCTGATCGGCCATCCTCCCGAGCATCGCGACGACGAACCCCATGGCGCCCGTGCGCATTTTCTTCAGGTGTTCCTGTCCCAGCGTTCGCAGATGGAAGCGCTGGTGAGCCGGCGCGTCGGCTGCCGGGCGACGGCGGCGGATCTGGTGCAGGATCTGTTCCTGCGGTTCTGGCGTCGGCCGCTGGTGCAGGTCGAAGAACTCAGCACTTATCTGTTGCGTTGCGCCGGCAACATCGCCATCGATCATTTGCGCAGCGAAGGCGCGCGGGTGCGGGTCAACGAAGGCTGGCAACCGGACGAGCCGGACAGCAGTGGCAGCGAACCGCAGGCGGCGCTCGAAGCAGGCAACGATTTGCGTCATGTCGAAGCGGCGTTGCGCGCATTGCCCGAGCGCACGCGGCAGATCTTTTTGCTCAATCGCATCCACGGGCGCAAGTACGCCGAGATCGCCAAAGCCATGGGCCTGTCCCAAAGCGCCGTGGAAAAACATATGATGCGCGCCCTCGAGGCCTGCAAGGCCAGCCTGCGCGAACCCGCGCCACGCCTGCCAGGGAAAGCACCGTGAATCACATCGAACGCGTCATTCCGACGCCCGCTCAGGAACAGGCCGCGTTCGCCTGGCTGAGCCTGCTGCACGACCGCCCGAGCACCGGTGATCAACTTACCTTCAGCCAGTGGCTGCACGCTGACCCGGCCCACGCCGAGGCCTACGCCCAGGCGCAAGTGGTGTGGGAATTGAGCGAAGGGCCGGCGCGCACCTTGGCCGATGAAGACGCGTTGGCGTTGCAGGGTTTGCTCGATGCGATGGACCGGCCGCGTCGTCCGCAGGTCCGACGTTGGGCCGGCGCGCTGGCGATGGCGGCCTGTCTGTTGTTGATGATCAGCCTCGGCACTGGTTGGCAGCCGCAGCGCTGGATCGATGATCTGGGCGCCGATTACGTGTCGGCGCCGGGCGAGATCCGCACCGTGACCCTGGCCGATCAATCGCAGGTGACGCTGGACGCCGACAGCGCCATCGCCGTGGATTTCAGTCATGGCGAGCGGCATGTGCAATTGCGCCGAGGGGCCGGGTTTTTCAGCGTGACTCACACGGGCGATCCCTTTGTGGTCGAGGCCGAGAAGGGTCAGGCGGGAGTGTTGGGCACGCAATTCGAAGTGCGCCTGGAACCCCATGGCGCACAAGTCACGGTGCTGTCCGGACGCGTTGGCGTGACGGCGGCGCGTGATGCCGAGCAGCAGATTCTCACCGCCGGCCAGCAAGTGGCGTACGGCGCAGGCACCGCAGAAAAACTCCACGCCGTGGACAGCGAAGCGCAACTGGCGTGGCGCCAGGGCTGGCTGACTTACTACAAGTCGACACTGGCCGATGTGGTGCAGGATCTGCGGCGTTATTACCCCGGACGGATCGTGTTGCTCAACGACGAACTGGGCGCGCGCAAGGTCAGCGGCAGCTTTCCGAGCAAGGACCCGCAGGCAGTGTTGAACTCGCTGCAAGGGGTGTTGGGATTCGAGCAGCATCAGGTCTTGGGCAAGCTGATCATCCTGCGCTGAAAATATTTTCAACTTTGTGGTGAGGTAAACCCGGGCGCCATTCGTGTAGTGACTGAAACTGCGAGTCATTCGCATCCGTTGCGGTTCTACACAGGTCATGAGCAATGAAGTCCAGGGCAAAATCGGGTTCGGTCAAACAGTGGTTAGGCGTTTCGGCCTTGAGTTTTTCGGCATTGGCCCTGTTGCCGATGAGCGTGGCGCTGGCCGCTGAATCCGTCAGCAGTCAGCCACAAAAGCAATTCAGTTTTTCCCTGGCTGCCAAGCCGTTGCCTCAGGCTCTGAGTGATTTCAGCCGTGTCACCGGACAGAGTGTGGTCTACACCGATGAAGCGCCTTACGGCCTGACCGCTCCAGCGATCAACGGCCAGATGAGTGCCGAACAGGCGCTGCAACGTCTGCTCACCGGCTCGGGACTGACTTTCCGCCGCACCGACAGCCACACCCTGGCGCTCGAACCGCAACCGACCGCAGGCGCTCTGAACCTCGGCGCGACCACCATCACCTCGGTGGTCAACCAGCCGATGAGTTACCAGCCACCGGAAACCAGTTCGGTGATGCGCTCTTCCGCTTCGCTTCAGGAAATCCCCCAGACCGTCAACGTGATTCCGGCCCAGGTCATTCGCGATCAGGCACCGCGCAACCTCGATGACGCACTGGCCAACGTCAGCGGCATCACCCAGGGCAACACCTTGGGCAGCACCCAGGATTCGGTGATGACTCGCGGCTTCGGCGACAACCGCAACGGCTCGATCATGCGCGACGGCATGCCGGTGGTGCAGGGCCGTGGCATGAACGCGACCGTGGATCGCGTCGAAGTACTCAAAGGCCCGGCCTCTCTGCTCTACGGGATTCAGGACCCGGGCGGCGTGGTCAACATGGTCAGCAAGAAGCCTGAGCTGACCCAGTACAACGCGCTGACCCTGCGCGGTTCGACCTACGGCGACGGCAAGAATGGTAGCGGCGGCTCGTTCGACAGCACCGGTGCGCTGGGGGATTCCGGCCTCGCGTATCGCATGGTGCTGGACCACGAAGACGAAGATTACTGGCGCAATTTCGGCACGCATCGTGAAACCCTGATCGCGCCGTCGCTGGCCTGGTATGGCGAGCGCACCAAGTTGCTGTTCGCTTATGAGCACCGCGAATTCCTGACCCCATTCGATCGTGGAACCCTGATCGATCCGCGCACCAACCATCCGCTGGACATCTCGCGCAACGAGCGTCTCGACGAGAAATTCAACGATATGGAAGGCCGCTCGGATCTCTATCACTTCGAGGCCGACCACGAACTCAACGACGACTGGAAAGCCCATTTCGGCTACAGCTGGAACCGCGAAACCTACGATGCCAGCCAGGTCCGCGTAACCGCGATCGACACCAAAAAAGGCACCCTGACCCGCAGCATGGACGGCACCCAGGGCGCGATCAGCACCGACCGTTTCACCACCGCCAGCCTCGAAGGCAAGGTCAACGTGCTGGGCATGCAGCATGACCTGGTGTTCGGCGTCGACGACGAGTACCGCAAGATCTACCGCGCCGACCTGATCCGCCAGAAAAGCCTGAGCACCTTCAGCTACGTCAACCCGGTCTACGGCCGCGAAGTCGAAGGCACCACGGTCAGCGCCGCCGATAGTGCGCAGACCGACGAACTGCGCAGCGATTCGGTGTTCCTGCAGGACTCGATCCACCTCAATGACCAGTGGATTCTGGTGGCCGGCGGGCGCTTCCAGGAGTACGACCAGTACGCCGGCAAAGGCGTGCCATTCAAGGCCAACACCGACAGCAACGGCCAAAAGTGGGTGCCGCGTGCAGGTCTGGTGTATCGCTACACCGACGCGTTGTCGTTCTACGGCAGCTACACCGAATCGTTCAAACCCAACTCGACCATCGCTCCGCTGAGCGGCAGCAGCACCGTGCTCGACGGCAGCATTGCGCCGGAAGAAGCCAAGTCCTGGGAGTTGGGTGCACGTCTGGATATGCCGGGACGCGTGACCGGCAACATCGCGCTGTTCGACATCAAGAAACGCAACGTGCTGGTGGCCAATGCCGAAGGCCCGACCACGATTTACAGCGCTGCCGGCGAAGTGCGTTCCCGTGGTCTGGAAGTCGATCTCACCGGTCAGCTCAGCGACCGCTGGAGCATGATCGGCAGCTACGCCTACACCGACGCCGAGGTTACGGAAGACCCGGACTACAAAGGCAACAAGCTGCAGAACGTGGCGAAAAATACCGGCTCGCTGTCGGCAGTCTACGACTTCGGCAGCGTGATCGGCGGCGATCAGCTTCGGGTCGGCGCCGGCGCCCGGTATGTCGGTGAACGAGCGGGTAACGCGGTGAATGATTTCGACCTGCCGAGCTACACCGTGGCCGATGCGTTTGCCACGTACTACACCAAGGTTGAAGGGCAGAAGGTCAAGTTCCAGCTCAACGTGAAGAACCTGTTCGACCGCACTTACTACACTTCGGCGGCGAGCCGGTTCTTCGTGTCGATGGGCGATTCGCGGCAGATTTCGTTGTCGAGCACGCTGGAGTTTTGAGGCAAGATCAAAAGCCCCTCACCCTAACCCTCTCCCGGAGGGAGAGGGAACTGACCGAGGTGTCTTGCGCGATACGTCGACCCGAAATATCGAATCGATTATGGATTCAGAAGAGCACTTTCAGGTCGGTGTAAAGCTTGAGCATCCCCCAATCGGCTCCCTCTCCCACTGGGAGAGGGCTGGGGTGAGGGGAGAGGGGCTCAACGCAAAAACGCCTGCCGATATTCGCCAGGCGTCCCGCATAAAACCTGTTTGAAACGGTTGGTGAAGTGGCTGGCACTGGCAAAACCGCACGCCAGGGCAATTTCTCCCAACGGCAACGCCGTCCCGCGCAACAACTCCCGCGCCCGGCTCAAACGCCGCGCCAGCACGTACTGATGCGGCGGCAGGCCGAAGCTCACCCGGAACATCCGCGCAAAGTGGTATTCCGACAACGCACACAACCCCGCCAGTTGACCGAGGCTGATCGGCTCGGCCAGTTGGCTGTCGATGAATTCCACCAGTTGCCGACGTTGATGCGGCGCCAGTCCACCCTTGAGGCGCAAGCCCTGACGTACGCCGACCTGACTCAACAGGGTATGGCTGATCAGTTCGTGGGCCAGGCTGCTGGTCAGCAGACGCTCGCCAGGTTCGTCCCAGTTCAGGGTCAGTAACTGGCGAAACCGTCGGGCCTGTTGCGGGTCTTCGAGAAAAGTCTGTTCGCGCAGCTGCATTTCCCGAGGCTCGCGATCCAGCAGTGTCACGCAACCCAAGGCAAATTGTTCGGCGCTGAAATACAGGTGAGCCAGACGAATATCGCCGTTGATCACCCAACCTGATTCATGGTCGGCCGGCAGGATGCACAGCTTGTCCGGGCCGCCCTTGTGGCCGGGTTCGCCACGGCGGAAGGTGCCGGTGCCGCCGGCGATGTAGCAGGAGAGGGTGTGATGGCTCGGCGCTTCGTATTCCTGGGCGTCGTGGTGATTGGTCCACAAAGCTGCAGACAGGCCGTCACCCAACTCGGCGCTGTGCACAAGACGTGCATTGGGCGAATTGTTGAGGGCTTGAAAGACTTGCAGGGTATCGATGGCGGCCATGATCGGTTCTCTTCAACGCCTTGCATCCTACTCCGTAGATTTCGCGCTGCCAGCCCGCGCGCCGACAAAAGCGCAAGTTTATGCAAGCGCAGGTCGAGGGCGGGGGCGGACACTGAAACCCAATCAAGGAGTGTCTGTCATGAACCTGTCGTTGTATTTGTTGACCGTGCTGATCTGGGGCACCACCTGGATCGCCCTCAAATGGCAATTGGGCGTGGTGGCGATTCCGGTGTCGATCGTCTACCGCTTCGGTCTCGCGGCGCTGGTGTTGTTTGCGCTGTTGCTGCTCAGCCGTCGCCTGCAACCGATGAACCGGCGCGGGCATCTGATCTGCGTGGCGCAGGGCTTGTGCCTGTTCTGCGTCAACTTCATGTGTTTCCTGACCGCCAGCCAATGGATTCCCAGCGGTCTGGTGGCGGTGGTGTTTTCCACGGCAACGTTGTGGAACGCGCTGAATGCACGGGTGTTCTTCGGCCAGCGTATCGCGCGCAATGTGCTGATGGGTGGGGCGCTGGGGCTGGGCGGTCTGGGCCTGTTGTTCTGGCCGGAGCTGGCCGGGCATCACGCCAGTCCGCAAACCCTGCTCGGCCTTGGCCTGGCACTCTGCGGCACCTTGTGTTTCTCGGCGGGCAACATGCTCTCGAGCCTGCAACAGAAGGCCGGTCTCAAGCCACTGACCACCAATGCGTGGGGCATGGCTTACGGTGCGGCGATGCTGTCGGTGTGGTGTCTGGTCAAAGGCATTCCGTTCGAGATGGAATGGACGTCGCGCTACATCGGCGCGCTGCTGTATCTGGTGATTCCGGGGTCGGTGATTGGCTTCACCGCGTACCTGACGCTGGTCGGCCGCATGGGCCCGGAGCGCGCGGCGTATTGCACGGTGCTGTTCCCGGTGGTGGCGCTGAACGTTTCGGCCTTTGCCGAAGGCTATCAATGGACGGCGCCGGCGTTGGCCGGACTGGTGCTGGTGATGCTGGGCAATGTGCTGGTGTTTCGCAAACCCAAGGCGCCGGCATTGCCGAGTCACGGCAAACTGGCCTGAGTGTTCTGAAGGTAAAAGGGGCAGACGTTTCACGACGTCTGCCCCTTTTTTTCATCTTTTCCAGACTTGCGGATTGACCAGATCCTGCGGCCGTTCGCCGAGCAGGGCGCTGCGCAGGTTGGCCAGGGCGCGGTTGGCCATGGCTTCGCGGGTTTCATTGGTGGCCGAGCCGATGTGCGGCAAGGTCACGGCATTTTTCAGCTGGAACAGCGGCGATTCGGCCAGCGGCTCTTTCTCGTAGACGTCGAGGCCGGCGCCGCGAATGCGGTTGTTTTGCAGCGCTTCGATCAGTGCTGGCTCGTCGACTACCGGGCCACGGGAGATGTTCACCAGAATGGCGTCCGGCTTCATCAGCGCCAGCTCGCGGTGGCTGATCAGGTGGCGAGTCTTGTCGCTGAGCGGCACCACCAGGCAGACGAAATCGGCTTCGGCCAGCAGTTGGTCAAGGCTGCGAAATTGCGCGCCGAGTTCCTGTTCCAGCTCGTTCTTGCGGCTGTTGCCGCTGTAGAGAATCGGCATGTTGAAGCCCAAGCGTCCGCGACGCGCGACGGCGGCGCCGATGTTGCCCATGCCGACGATGCCCAGGGTCTTGCCGTGTACGTCGCAACCGAACAGCGGTGCGCCGACGCTGGCCTGCCATTGGCCGGCCTTGGTCCAGGCGTCCAGTTCGGCGACGCGGCGGGCGCTGCTCATGATCAGGGCGAAAGCCAGGTCGGCGGTGCTTTCGGTGAGGACGTCCGGGGTGTTGGTGAGCATGATCCCGCGTTCGTTGAAGTAGGCGAGGTCATAGTTGTCGTAGCCGACGGAGACGCTGGAGACCACTTCAAGTTTTGTGGCGTTTTCCAGTTGGGCTTTGCCGAGTTTGCGACCGACGCCGATCAGGCCGTGGGCGTGGGGCAGGGCTTCGTTGAACTGGGCGTTGATGTCGCCGTTTTTCGGGTTGGGGACGATGACGTCGAAGTCCTGTTGCAGGCGTTCGATCATGGGGGGGGTGATGCGGCTGAAGGCCAGGACTGTTTTTTTCATTGGCATTTGGCTCGGGCATGGCGGCTGGTGTGATGCCAAGCAAGCTAACATTTCTGTTTTGGGTTGTCTTGGCGGCCTTTGGGCCGACCAGGTTCTTGGGGTTTTGGGTGAATATCCGTTTTTGCGGGTGTTGCGGCTGGCGGTTTCGCCCTTACGGCGACTCCCTTTGGCAAACGCCGGAGTGCCGGCCCAGCCCAAAGGAAGCAAAGGTCTGGGCCCCGGCGTTCGGCACCTCGCTTTGGCTCGGTGTTCCTTCGTTCCGGGATTCATCCGGGGGCATCGCCTACGGTTTGCTTCGCTGCACCTCCTCTCGATGCATGCGGCTGCGCCGCACGGTCGCTGCGCTCCCACCCCCGGATGAATCCCTCCACTCAGCCTTCCGAAGGGGCCGGCACGTCAAAAGCGGTACTCGAGCTAACGCTCATTGTGTTGAGTGGTGGGAAGCCAAAGCCAAAGCAAAAGCGGAGGCGGAAGCAGGAGCAGATGCGGCAAAAAGCGGTGGAAGCTGATGCTGATGCTGATGCTGATGCTGATGCTGATGCTGATGAGGTTGAGGATGTGGGTGTGGATGCGTGAGTCTAGTTGCTTGCATTTTCGAACCTGAGTTCACCTCGGTATTTCACGTCGGCGTACCTCTCCCAAACAACTCGGTCGGTCCCCTCTCCCTCCGGGAGAGGGCTAGGGTGAGGGGTTGGCGCCCTCCGCATCACCCCATTTTTCAGGCCGGCCAAATCAGTTCGCCACCCGCACCCCCGCCAGACTCCCACTCAGCTCATAAGCCGCCAGTTCCGCCTGATGCCCCGCCAATATCTCCGGCAACGACCCACGCAGGTACTCAACCCAGGTCTTGATCTTCGCATCCAGATACTGCCGCGACGGGTAGATCGCGTACAGGTTCAGTTCCTGCGAGCGGTAGTTGGGCATGACCCGTACCAGCGAGCCGTTGCGCAAGCCTTCAATCGCGGCGTACACCGGCAACACGCCGACGCCCATGCCACTGGTGATCGCGCTTTTCATCGCGTCGGCGGAGTTCACCAGGAAAGGCGAGCTGTTGATGGTGACCATTTCCTGCCCGTCAGGGCCGTCGAAGGCCCATTTTTCCAGGGGGATCACCGGGCTCACCAGGCGCAGGCAGGCGTGGTTCAGCAGGTCGCTGGGTTTTTGTGCGCAGCCGTTGGCTTTTACGTAGGCCGGGGAGGCGCAGACGATGCTGTAGGTGATGCCCAGGCGTTGCGAGACGAAGCCCGAGTCCGGCAGTTCGCGGGCGAGGACGATGGACACGTCGTAGCCTTCGTCGAGCAGGTCCGGCACGCGGTTGGCCATGGTCAGGTCGAAGGTCACATCCGGGTGGGTCTTGCGGTAGCGGGCGATGGCGTCGATCACGAAGTGCTGGCCGATGCCGGTCATGGTGTGCACTTTCAACTGTCCGGCCGGGCGGGCGTGGGCTTCGCTGGCTTCGGCTTCGGCCTCTTCGACGTAGGCGAGGATCTGCTCGCAGCGCAGCAGGTAGCGCTTGCCGGCCTCGGTGAGCGCGATGCGGCGGGTCGTGCGGTTGAGCAAGCGGGTTTGCAGGTGGGCCTCAAGGTTGGAGACCGCGCGCGAGACGTTGGCGGTGGTGGTGTCGAGTTGCACGGCGGCGGCGGTGAAGCTGCCGGCTTCGGCCACACAACTGAAGGCGCGCATGTTTTGCAAAGTGTCCATGGGGTGCTCTCAAGGGAGATGGCAAATTGTGACACGAAGTTTCAGGGGCTGAGACCCCCGACCAAGGGATTATCTCGTTAACGGTAACAAAGATTCACAGGATTCCCAGCTTATCGCCGTAATGGCGCCCCCCTAGAATTATGCCCACCTCGAAACATCTCCCACCTCAGGAATTCGCAGCAGTGCCGCGTCGCATCAACAGAGCGCTTTTGCCGCTCAGTGTTCTGGCTTTTTCGTTAGGTCTTGGCGGCTGCATCGGAACCGGAGGGATTGCCCCGCAGGGCAAGGCTCTGGAGGCCAATGAACTGGCCACCGACGAGGCCATCGCCCACGCCGCCCGAGACGCAAATTGGCCCACCGCCCAATGGTGGCAAGCCTACGGCGACCAGCAACTCAACCGCTGGATCGACCTTGCCGTGCAGGGCAGTCCGACTATGGCGATGGCCGCCGCGCGAGTGCGTCAGGCCCGGTCCATGGCCGGTGTCGCCGAAGCCGCCGAGTCGTTGCAGATCAATGGCGAGTCGACACTCAAGCGCCACAACTGGCCGACTGACCAGTTCTACGGTCCCGGTGAGCTGGCCAACAGCACCACCTGGGACAACAACGCCGCGCTGGGTTTCAGTTACGCACTGGACCTCTGGGGCCGTGAAAGCAACAGCACCGAGCGGGCCGTCGATCTGGCGCACATGAGCGCTGCCGAGGCGCGTCAGGCGCAGCTCGAATTGCAGAACAACATCGTGCGCGCCTACATCGATCTCTCGCTGCATTACGCCCAGCGCGACATCGTCGCGGCGACACTCAAGCAGCAACAGCAGATTCTCGAGCTGGCGCAGAAACGCCTGAACGGCGGAATCGGCACGCACTTCGAAGTCAGCCAGGCCGAAACCCCACTGCCGGAAACCCATCGGCAACTGGATGCGCTGGACGAAGAAATCGCCCTGAGCCGCAACCAGATCGCGGCACTGGCCGGCAAAGGCCCGGGCGCTGGCGCGCAGTTGCAGCGTCCGACCCTGTCCCTCGGCGCGGCACTCAAACTGCCGTCGGCACTGCCCGCCGAACTGCTCGGCCAGCGTCCGGACGTGGTCGCCAGTCGCTGGCAAGTGGCGGCGCAGGCGCGCGGGATCGAGGTCGCGCATGCCGGGTTCTACCCCAACGTCGATCTGGTCGGCAGCCTCGGCTACATGGCCACCGGCGGCGGGGCGCTGGAGTTTCTGACCGGCAAGAAGCTCAACTACAACGTCGGGCCGGCGATCTCGCTGCCGATCTTCGACGGCGGGCGACTGCGTGCCGAACTCGGTGAAGCCTCGGCGGGTTATGACATCGCCGTCGCGCATTACAACCAGACCCTGGTCAATGCGCTGAAGAACATCTCGGACCAGTTGATCCGCCGCGAGTCGATGGACAAGCAGCAGACATTCGCCGCCGAATCCGTGGCTACCGCGCAGAAAACCTACGACATCGCGATGATCGCCTACCAGCGCGGGCTCACCGATTACCTCAACGTGCTCAACGCCCAGACCCTGCTGTTCAAACAGCAGCAGGTTCAGCAGCAGGTGCAGGCGGCGCGGTTGAGTGCTCATGCGGAACTGGTGACGGCATTGGGCGGTGGCCTTGGTGCGGGTAAAGACGTGCCGACTGCCGAACAGACCGCTGCACCGAAAACCCCGGCCCTTCTTCAAGCCCTCGACCACTGAGCAAGATTCAATGACTCCCTTGCCCGCACCTTTGCGCTGGCTCTACTCCCTGGAATGGCGCCGGGGTTTCTTCGACTGGGCGCGCAGCGACGGCGTGACCTGGGTCTACATCTTCAAGGTGTTGATCGCCGCATTCCTGACCCTGTGGCTGGCGATGCGCCTGGAATTGCCGCAACCGCGCACGGCGATGATCACTGTGTTCATCGTCATGCAACCACAGAGCGGCCAGGTGTTCGCCAAGAGTTTCTATCGCTTTCTCGGCACACTGGCCGGGTCGGCGATGATGGTCACGCTGATTTCGCTGTTCGCCCAGAACACCGAACTGTTCCTCGGTTCGCTGGCGATCTGGGTCGGCATCTGTTCGGCCGGCGCCGCTCGTTGCCGCAACTTCCGTGCGTACGGTTTTGTGCTGGCCGGGTACACCGCCGCGATGGTCGGCCTGCCGGCGCTCGCCCATCCTGACGGTGCGTTCATGGCGGCGGTGTGGCGGGTGCTGGAAATCTCGCTGGGGATTCTCTGCTCGACCCTGGTCAGTGCCGCGATCCTGCCGCAAACCGCCAGCGCCGCGATGCGCAACGCCTTGTATCAGCGCTTCGGTGTGTTCGCGTTGTTCGTCACCGATGGCCTGCGCGGGCGCAGCAAACCGGAGTCGTTCGAGGCCAGCAACGTACGCTTCATCGCCGAAGCGGTGGGCCTGGAAGGGCTGCGCAGCGTGACCGTGTTCGAAGACCCGCACATGCGTCGGCGCAACGGCCGGCTCAGTCGCCTGAACAGCGAGTTCATGGGCATCACCACCCGTTTCAACGCCTTGCACCAGTTGCTCGAACGCCTGCGCCGCAACGGTGCCGACCATGTGGAAGCGGCGATCAAACCGGGCCTGCAGGATCTGGCCGAAGTGCTCGACGGCTTCAGCGGCCGCGCCCTGACCAGCCCGGACGCGGCGCGTCTGGTGCTGGCGCTTGCGGCGTACAAGGAAGGCTTGCCGGCGCGGGTGCGCAGCCTGCGGGCGATCTTCCAGGAGAGCGAGCCGAGCGACGCCGAACAACTGGATTTCCACACCGCGTATGAGCTGCTTTATCGCTTCGTCGATGACCTGCACAGTTATGCACAGACCCACGCCTCGCTGGCCGATCACAGCCACGAACGCGAGCGCTGGGACGAACCGTTCACCCCGCAGACCAGTTGGTGGGCGGCGGCAGCTTCGGGGATTCGTGCCGCATTCATTCTGGTCGTGCTCGGCAGTTACTGGGTCGCCACCGCGTGGCCGAGCGGCGCGACCATGACCCTGATCGCTGCCGCCACCGTGGGCCTGTCGGCGGCCACGCCGAACCCGAAACGCATGGCCTTCCAGATGGCGTGCGGTACTTTTCTTGGGGCGCTGATCGGCTTCGTCGAGATGTTTTTCATCTTCCCGTGGATCGACGGTTTTCCGTTGCTGTGCGTGATGCTCGCGCCGGTGATCGTGCTCGGATCGTTCCTCGCATCGCGGCCGCAATACGCCGGCGTCGGCCTCGGTCTGCTGATCTTTTTCAGCACCGGTTCGGTGCCGGACAACCTGACGATCTATAACCCCTACACCTTCATCAACGACTACATCGCCATGGTCATGGGCATGCTGGTTTGCGCGGCGGCGGGCGCGATCATTCTGCCGCCGAACAGCCGCTGGTTGTGGCAGCGCCTGGAGCAGGACCTGCGCGGGCAAGTGGTGTACGCGATCAGCGGCAAACTCAAGGGCCTGGCATCGAGTTTCGAAAGCCGTACCCGCGACCTGATGCATCAGGCTTATGGCCTGGCGGCCGGTCAGCCGCTGGTGCAGAAAAACCTGCTGCGCTGGATGTTCGTGGTGCTGGAAGTCGGTCACGCGATCATCGAGTTGCGCAAGGAACAGGCGATCCTGCCGGTGCACCCGGCGTATGCCGAATCGCAGCCATGGCGTCAGGCGATCCGGGTCATGGGGCGTTCGCTGGTGCGGCTGTTCCTGCAACCGAATTCGAGCAATCTGGAACGTGCGCTGGTGGCGGTCGATCACGCGATCAGCCGGGTCGCTGCCACCGACGAGCCGTTCGCACCGCACTTCGATACCTCGGCCCTGCGGCGGGTGAAAAGCTACCTGCACTTCATCCGCACCTCGTTGCTCGACCCGCAATCGCCACTCGCCGCCTACGCCATCGCCAAGCCCGAAGGACTTGCCCATGCCTCGTGAAATCGCCTTCCACGGCGTGTACATGCCGACCATGACCCTGATGTTTTTCGTCGCTGCGGCACTGGCCTGGGCGCTGGACCGGTTTCTGTCGGGGTTCGATCTGTACCGCTTCTTCTGGCACCCGGCGCTGCTGCGCCTGAGTCTGTTTACCTGTCTGTTCGGCGCCATGGCGCTGACTGTCTACCGTTGAGAACGTTCTGATGAAAAAGTTTTTCAGCCTGCTCGCGACCCTGCTGGTGCTGGCCCTGGCGTTGTGGATCGGCCGCACGTTGTGGGAGCACTACATGAACACCCCGTGGACCCGCGACGGCCGGGTGCGCGCCGACATCATCAACGTCGCCGCCGACGTCACTGGTGAAGTGGTCGACGTGCCGGTGCGCGACAACCAGTTGGTGAAGAAGGGTGATTTGCTGATGCAGATCGACCCCGAGCACTATCGTCTGGCGGTGAAACAGGCGCAGTCGCTGGTGGCTTCGCGCAAGGCCACGTGGGAGATGCGCAGGGTCAACGCCCACCGCCGCGCTGACATGGACGCATTGGTGATCTCCAAGGAAAGTCGCGACGACGCCAGCAACATCGCCGACTCCGCACTGGCCGATTACCAACAGGCCCAGGCGCAACTGGAAGCCGCCGAACTCAACCTCAAACGCACCGAAGTGCGGGCGGCGGTGGACGGCTACGTGACCAACCTCAACGTCCATCGCGGCGACTACGCGCGCATCGGCGAAGCGAAAATGGCCGTGGTCGACATGAATTCGTTCTGGGTCTACGGCTTCTTCGAAGAAACCAAACTGCCTCATGTGCGCGTTGGCGACAAAGCCGACATGCAACTGATGAGCGGCGAAGTCCTGAAGGGGCACGTGGAGAGCATTTCCCGCGGTATCTACGACCGTGACAACCCGGAAAGCCGCGAGCTGATCGCCGATGTGAACCCGACCTTCAACTGGGTGCGTCTGGCGCAACGGGTGCCGGTGCGGATACACATCGATGAGGTGCCGGAAGGCGTGCTGCTGGCAGCGGGGATTACCTGCACCGTTGTTGTGAAGCAGGACGCTGTCGAGTAATCCGTTGGCGAGGGAGCGGGCTCCCTCGCCAGAACCGGACGGTGTCAGCCCTGGCAAAACGTCTCGTGCAGATGCCGCCAGATCACCCGTCCGGATTCGGCTTTTTCGAACACCACGGTTGAACGTCGATCCGTGTGCAAGCCGCTCGCATCGGTCTGCTGTTCGCGATAACTCACCGTCGCGCCGCGTTCATGCAAGGCAATTCCTTGAAGCTCCCCGAGCTCGATCCTGAATCCCTTCTTCTTCCCGCCCGCCATTTGAAACAACGCACGCAAGGCTTCTAAATCCAGTACGCGGCCCAGCGGCGTCACCATGGAAAACCGTGGCGAAAAACGTGTCAGCAATCGCTCGAGTGCCGCCTCGTCTTCCTCAACGGCAAACCATCGTTCGATGGCCTCATGGGCCCGGATCACTTCGTCAAAATAGTCGGTGTAGTCAGTCATGTGGATTTTTCCTGAAGGTGAGGTGAGCGCAGAAGGGCTAGCACTTTTGTCGAGTCGAAACGCAGCACGGCCGCCATCGGCAACAGCGTGAGCAATGCAGCGGCGAGAAAGCAGTATTTGAAACCGTTGGCCCCCAAGGCACCCAGCAATGAACTGAGCAGCGCCGCGCCAAGGCAGAAACCGAGTTGGCGATTGATGTTCCATAGGGCGCTGGAGTGGCCCATTTTGTCTGGTGTGATACCGACAAACGCCAGGGTCTGGGCGGTGACGCTGCAAAGACTGCCGCCCAACCCCATCAGGGCATAGGCGAGGATCAACGGGCCGCTGGCGGATTGATCGATCTGCATCAGCACGACGATGCCAAGGCATTGCAGCAGCATGCCGACGATCAGCAACGGCTTGGGACCGGTCCGGTTGAAGCTGCGTTTACCCAGCATGATCGCCACGCCCGAAGCCGCCGCCCAGGACAGCATCAACGCCCCGGTTTGTGCTGCGCCGAAACCGAGGTCGTGCAGGTACAACACGGCAATCATGTTGGTGCCGGTGAAGATGCCGGGCACGAACAGGTAGATCAGCATCGCCAGGCGCAACGAAGGGTTCTTGATCAACTGCAGGTCGAGAACCGCCCCGGGTTTGCCCCAGCCATCACGCAGGTAGATGCACAAGGTAATGACGCTGAGCAGCAGGACACCGCCCGCGAGATGTTGGGTTGCGGGTGCGCTCGCCAGACTGACAGCGATCAAAAATAAACTCAGGGCCAACACGGCCAGAAACAGACCGCGTGCATCCAGTGTCGGCCGTTCACTCGCTGCCTGATCCGCCTTCAACCAGAGCACGCCCAATCCGAAAGCGAAAAGCGCCACCGGTACGTTCAGATGGAAAATCCAGCGCCACGACAGCACCTCGACGATCAAACCACCCGCCGCTGGCGACAGCGCCGGCACCATCAGCGCCACCAGCAAAACCACGCCAGTGAAGTGTGCACGTTGTGTCGCCGGAAACTCCCGATAGGCCAGCGCCTGACCAACCGGAAGCAGCAACCCGCCACCCAACCCTTGCAGCAGTCGCCAGCCGATCAGGCTTTCAATCGAAGTCGCCTGAGCGATAAGCCCGGAGGCGATTCCAAACACCAGCAGCGAACCGAGGATCAGCCGCCGCTCGCCCAGCCGTGCAGCCAGCCACACGCTCATCGGAATGATCAGCGTCAGCCCGAGCATGTAGGCGTTGGTGATCCACGCCAGTTGCGTCACCGAGGCGTGCAACTGCGCGGCGATGTCCGGGTAGGCGATGCTCGCGGCGAACATGTTCAGCAGGTCGAGGGCGAACCCCAACAGATACACCAGCGCGACTTTCGAGTGATAGGCCATGGCAGCTTCCCTGTGATGAGGCGTGCAGGGTAGGGCGCTGGCGGCGATAGAAATACGCTGGTTTGGCTGCTAGTTTGTCAAAATTATTTTGACAGGGAGCGCTGCGAGCATGGTCAGCCTGGATCGATTCGATACCTTCAAAGCCGTGGTCGAGGCCGGCTCGCTGACTGCAGCCGCCGATACGCTGGGGCAAACGCGGGCGGTGGTGAGCTTCAACCTCAAACGTCTTGAGGAAGAGCTGGGCGTCACCTTGCTCACCCGCAACACCCGGCAACTGGCCCTGACCGATGCCGGCGAACGCTTTTACCGACGCTGTCTGCGCACCCTCGACGAAGCACGCTTGGCCATCGAGGAAGCGCGCTCGGAACACTCGCAACTCAAGGGCACCCTGCGCATCACCACGACCGTGGAGTTCGCGCTGGCTCAGGTGGTGCCGGCGCTGGAGGTGTTTCGACAACAGCAGCCGCAACTGAACATTCATCTGTCCACGTCCTCGACCCACGCCGATCTGATCTCCGAACGCTTTGACATGGCGATTCGTCTGGGCCGCATGCACGACTCCAATCTGCGGGCGGTGCAGCTGTCGACGTTCGAAGTGTTTGCCGTGGCGGCACCGGGGCTGGTCGAGCGATTTGCGCCGGTCAACACGCTGGCGGTGCTGGAATCGATGCCGACGCTGGGGCATGGGCGAGTGCCGGAAATGACGGTCAGCGACCCGGTCGGCACCGAGCATATCTACCAGCCAAAACCGGGAACCACCGCCATCGTCGCCGACAACTCGGCGACCCTGCGTGCCTTTGCATTGACCGGACAAGGCGTGGCGATTCTGCCGCAATGGCTGATTCAAGAAGACCTGGACGCCGGGCGATTACAGCGTTTGCTGCCGGATTACCGCTTCGCCCAGCAAGGGGTTTACGCGTTGTACCCGGACACCCGGCACCTGCCACTGAAGGTGCGGGCGTTCATTGATTTCATGAAAGGCTGGGGCTGACGCGGTTTCAGAGTTGCCCGCGCAACCCGAACCGCTTCATCAGCGTCGATTCCAGCAACCCTTTCGGCAGCAGCGTCGCCAGCAGCGGCAACGCCCGGCTGCCATTGCCGATGCGGATCAGTCGTGGCGGTTTGTTCTGCTGCACAGCCTTGAGCAACTCGGCGGCAAAGTCGCTGGCCGGCGTCGGTTTGTCCTGCGAGGCCTTGGCCCGCGCCCGGATGCCTTCACGCAACGGAAACCACGGCGATTGTTCGTTGATCAGTTGTTCGGCCTCATGGCCGGCATTCTTGGCGAAGCTCGATTGAATCGCCCCCGGCTGCACTTCCAGCACGCGAATCCCGAACGGCGCCAATTCCATGCGCAACGCATCGCTCAACGCGTGCACCGCCGCTTTCGACGCGCAATAGGCGCCGGCAAATGGCGTGACCAGCACCCCGGAAACACTGCCGACATTCACCACCAGGCCCTTGGCCCGACGCAACACCGGGAACAGTGCACGGGTCACGCCGACAATCGAAAACACGTTGGTTTCGAACTGGCGCTGCATGGCCGGAACACCACCGTCGAGCAGCGGCCCCATGGCGCCGTAACCCGCGTTGTTGATCAGCACGTCGAGGCCGCCGTGCTGCTGGTTGATCCGTTCGGCGAGTTGTTCCAGCGCTGCATTGTCATTGACGTCGAGCTGCACTGCCGTGAACCCGGCCGTGCCGAGTGCCGCGACATCTTCAGCCTTGCGCGCACTGGCCCAGACCTCGTAGCCAGCGCTTTTGAAGGAATCGGCGAGGGCGCGGCCGATGCCGCTGGAACAACCGGTAATCAACGCAACGGGCATGGCGCATTCCTTGTGCAAAAGAGTGGGAGAGGGGATCAGTCGGAGAAACTACCCTGCAATCGCTCGGCGCGAAACTCCAGGGTTTGCGGGCGATAACCGGGACGCAGCGGTGGCATCGGCAGGCAGTCTTCCCAGTTGCCGCCGGGCTGCAATTCACCAGGACCGCGATAGCGCGGCGCGGCGTATTGATTGTCGGCCAGGTTCACGGTGTCGCCCGGCGCGTACGCAGCAATGCGCCAGCGCAGTTCGGTCAGCGGCACGTCGTTGCCGTTGCTCATCTTCAGCAGGAGAGGGCGGTCGGCAGGGCAATGCTCTGGGGCATAGGCGATGCGCAGTTCCAGGCGCGCCAGTTGCTTGACCTCGCGGTTGTCCAGCCACACCACCCACATTGCTACCAGCCCGAGGCCCACGGCGGCGGCCATGGACACCGGCAAGGCCTTGGCCGGGTAGCGCAGCAGCAGGATCAGCCAGGTGATGACCAGCAAGACGCCGATGAACATGTTCGAACGCTCCTTGAACTTGTGCCCCCATCCTACCGAAGGGGCGCGGGAATGGACATTCGCTGATTGAGCGAAGGCGCCGTCGGTCGGAACTGTAATTTCTGACAGTGGCCGATTGGACGCTTCACCTGCTCAGATGCCCGGGGCAGAAAAAATGTCGGTCGCGCCGGGAGCGCGTTCCATGAGTTTGCACATCGATACACCGAGGATGTCTGTGGTCGACCCGCGCGGTTTGCCGGTCGGCACGGTCGACTATTGTCGAGACATCGAGGACGGCCCGGTCGAGCCGCGATTCAACCGCACGCTTCACGATCCGGCAGGACGTGCGGTGAAACACTGGGATCCGCGACTTTGGCGGTCACAAGCCGGCGACCCGCTGACATCGGCGAACCTGGCGCAGGTATTTGCACTGGACGCCTCGGTCATACGTTCGGACAGCGTCGATGCCGGTACGCAAATCGAGTTAAAGGGGCTTGCCACGCAAACGGTGTTCAGCTGGGACAGCCGTCAGACGCAGCGCGAGATCGAGCACGACAATTTGCTGCGCCCCGTCGCGATATTCGAAGAGGGGGCAGGTGAGCCTCGGCGTTGTGTCGAGCGCCTGACTTACGGCCATCCCGGCAGCGGGGACCCGTCACGAAACCAGTTCGGTCAGTTGATTCGTCATGACCATCCGGCCGGCAGCGTGCTGTTCAATGCGTTTGCAATCAGCGGCCCATGCACCGAAGACACCCGCCACTTCACCCTGGAGCCGCTGATACCCGACTGGCCGGAGCAGGAGTCGGATCGTCAGCGGCTGCTTGAGCCCGGCGCTGGTGCGATATCGCGGTGGCGCTATGGTGCGCTGGGGGATGTAGTGGAGCAGACGGATGCCCGAGACAACCGGCATACATTCGCACTGACCGTCGATGGCCGCTTGCGCGAGCGCCGATTGCAGTTGAAGGGACAGCCCGGTCAGACCCTGGTCAGTGACATTCACTACAACGCGTACGGCAGCGTCGAGCAGGAAACCGCCGGTAACGGCGTGCAAACCACGCTGACATATCGGCCCGGAGACGGTCGCCTGATGATGCGCCGGGCCGAGAGTGCCGAGAGTCGTGTGCTGCAACACTTGATTTACGGCTACGACAGGATGGGCAATGTCCTGAGTATCGAAGACAGAGCGCTGCCGATCCGATACTTCGCCAACACGCGCATCGCGCCAGTCAGCCGTTTTGTCTACGACAGTCTTTACCAGTTGACCAAGGCGTTTGGCTGGGAAGCCGGCACTGTTAATCAGGGGCCGCAATCGGTGGGGCGCGTCGATCCGGCGGCGCTCAGCAACTATCGGCAGACTTACGAATATGATCCCGCTGGCAACCTGCGCAGGCTGACTCATGTCGGCGCACAAAGTCATGGGCGCACGCTGCAACCGGCGAGTTACAGCAATCGCGCTCTGCCTTACGAGCACGCACCTCCCGACGACGCTCAAATCGAGGCCGCCTATGACCGCAGAGGCAACCTGCTGCAACTGGAGCCGGGGCGGATACTGAACTGGAACCTGCGTAACCAACTGCAATCAGTCAGCCCGGTGAAGCGCGCTTCCGGTGCCAATGACAGCGAAACCTATCTCTACGATGGCGGTAGCCAGCGGGTGCGCAAAATCCGTTCTTTGCAGACCGGCCCCCGCACCCTGATTACCGAGGTGCGCTATTTGCCCAGGCTGGAACTGCGCACCGACAACGGCACGTGCGAACGATTGCAGGTCATCATTGCCGACAACGCTCAAATACAGCATTGGGAGAGCCCGCCACCTTCGGGAATCAACAATCGGTATCGATACCAACATGTCGACCACCTGGGTTCGGTCTGTCTGGAAACCGCAGATGACGGCGCGATGATCAGCCGCGAAACCTTCCACCCATTCGGTACCAGCGCCTGGCAGGACGGCGAATTCAGCTACAAATTCGTCCGTTACTCTGGCAAGGAGCGCGATGCGACCGGGCTCGACTACTTCGGGCTGCGTTATTACATCCCGTGGTTGCAGCGCTGGACCAGTGCCGATCCTGCCGATTACGCCGACGGTGTGAACCTCTATCGAATGGTTCACAACAATCCGCTCACCTTCATCGACAACGAGGGAGCGGTCACCCGCAAGAAACTGGCCAACGGCTTATGGCAACCAGTGATCGCCACAGGGGCCGGTCGTGAGATTTCCGGTGCTGTGCCGGTCAGCCTGGGTAGTCCGTTGCGCGGCGTTGCCGCGACGGGTAAGCCCGGCAATATCCAGAAGGCGCTGGAGGCGCGTGAACTCGGCAGGATGGAAATCAGTACTCAGTTTCTCGATCCGGCTCCCGGACGCTATTCAAACGATACGGTGGCTCAATTGATACGTAAGGACGGCAAGGGCGAGTTGATCTTCAGCCTGGACCGGATCGCTTATTCGGGCACAAGCAAGGGTGAGTTCAATGCGTTGAGGATTGTCGACATCGGTAAAGGCGAGATTCCCGACAAGCACAACGCAGTCTCGGGGTTCTGGGCGCCTCAGGGTGGCTATGTCGATATCCCGCTGCATCCGACCGGAACGCAGCCAGACCACGTATTTACCCCCGGTTTCAGCGGTTGCTCACTGACAGTGGATCAACTCAACGACAACGTGCTTCGTGTCCGGCATGTGGAAGGCGGAAAGGAAAATGTCCAATACAACGATCTCTCCGAAGGTCACGGAATGGGGCAGGCCGCCGCCATGGAATATCAGGATTATGGTTATGCACCGGATGATCAGGGCCGTCAGGAAAACCTCACGACCGGTTTCGCCTTCATGAAATATGACCGCAAGCAGCAGCACTGGAACATCCATTACCAGACCATTCAGGGCGCCAGCGGGATCGAGCGTTACAGCCCGGGCAGCTCGGGCCTTTTCAAGAAAACCAATGCAGCTGTTTCGGTTTATCCACAGACACGTGTCAGGAAAACCATGAGCCGAGCAGTCATTGCGAGCGACAGGCGCAAGACGGGCTGAAAAAAAGCCCCCGCCCAACCCGCTGCGGATAGGGGACGCAGCGGGCTGGACAGGGGCTTCTTGTTTTACGCAACGCTTACTGCGCGATGGTTTTCACCGACACGCCGCGTTCGATCGGGGTCGAGCGACCGTAGATATCTTCAAAGCGCTCGATATCGTCTTCGCCCAGGTACGAGCCCGACTGCACTTCGATGATTTCCAGCGGGATCTTGCCCGGGTTGCGCAGGCGATGCACCGAGGCGATCGGGATGTAGGTCGACTGGTTTTCGCAGAGCAGGAACACGTTCTCGTCGCAGGTCACTTCGGCGGTGCCGCTGACCACGATCCAGTGTTCGGCGCGGTGGTGGTGCATCTGCAGCGACAGACATGCGCCCGGCTTGACCGTGATGTGCTTGACCTGGAAGCGACCGCCCATGTCCACCGAATCGTAGGAGCCCCACGGACGGTAGACCTCAAGATGGTTCTGGGTTTCGCTGCGACCCTGCTCGTTGAGGGTGTTGACCATCTGCTTGACGCCTTGGACCTTGTCCTTGTGGGCGATCATCATGGCGTCCTTGGTTTCGACCACCACGATGTTTTCCAGACCGATCACCGACACCAGTTTGCCGTTGCCGTGGATCATGCAGTTCTTGCTGTCCTGGATCACCACATCGCCCTTGCTGACGTTGCCGTTGGCGTCCTTCTCGTTGACTTCCCACAGCGACGACCAGCAACCGACATCGCTCCAGCCTGCTGTCAGCGGCACCACGCAGGCGCGCTGGGTTTTTTCCATCACGGAGTAGTCGATGGAGTTGTCCGGGCAGCAGGCGAAGGTGGCTTCGTCGAAGGTGATGGTGTCGGCGTCTTGCTGGCTGCGTTCGAGGGTCAGCAGGCAGGTGTCGTAGATGTCCGGATCGTGCTTTTTCAGCTCTTCGAGGAAGCGGCTGGCGCGGAACAGGAACATGCCGCTGTTCCAGTAGTAACCGCCGGATTCGACGTACTCGGTGGCGCGTTTGACGTCGGGTTTTTCGACGAAGTGCGAGACACGGCTGACGCCTTCCGGCAGCAGCGAATCGCCGGTGGACTTGATGTAGCCGTAACCGGTTTCCGGTTTGGTGGCCGGTACGCCGAACAGCACCATCTCGCCGTTTTCTGCCGCCACGGTGGCCAGGGCCAGCGCACGTTGCAGGGCTTTCTGGTCTTCGAGAACGTGGTCGGCCGGCAGCACCAGCATCAGTTCGTCGCGACCTTCATTGACCAGCATCATCGCGGTCAGCGCCACGGCCGGCGCGGTGTTACGACCGAACGGTTCCATCAGGATGCGCTGGCATTCCAGATTGCGGCTGGCCAACTGTTCGTTGACGATGAAGCGGTGATCCTTGTTGCAGACCACGATCGGGGTGTCCATGCCTTCGAACACCAGACGCTCGAGGGTTTGCTGGAATAACGTGTGTTCGCCGGTCAGGGCGAGGAATTGCTTGGGAAACTGCTTGCGCGAAAGCGGCCAAAGACGTGAGCCGCTACCACCTGACAAGATCACCGGAATCATATTGTTTACTCCATAAAATCGATTGGTTAGAGGCACGAACGCTGTGTCGTTTCACTCTTGTTTTTGTCTCGTATCCGAACTCTCACCTCGGCCCCTGTGGGAGCCTGGCTTGCCAGCGATGGCATCACCTCGGTGTATCTGCAGAACCGAGGTGTCTGCATCGCTGGCAAGCCAGCTCCCACAGGGAACCGGTTCAGTTCGGAAAATTTGTTAGCGGGTCGACACCGGGCGTTTCACCCAGACCGGCGACAGGTTGCTGCCGTTGCCAGTGACGTACAGCACGGCTGCCTCACCACGCTCCAGGGCGACCGGTTTCACGTCGCCGACTTTCTTGTCGCCTTCGTACAGCGCGAGGCTGACTTTCACCGGGTTGATTTCACGCTCGCCACGGCCCTTGGCGGCCACGTTCGGCACCACGTCGGTCTTGCCGTCGGCGGTCTTCAGGGTCAGCGGTTTGTCGCTGAGGTTCTGCACGCGCACCAGGGATTTCTGCTTGTTCTTGAACGGCGGTTCTTCGATCAGTTGCGGCGCGCCGGACGCGTTGTTGACCAGGGTGTAGTAATGGTCACCGGCGAGTTTCACCGGCAGGGTCTGACTGCCGACCTTGGCGCTGTAGTCACCGCCCGGCATGAAGCTGAAGTCACTGCTGGCCAGCGGCGCGACGTCGGCGAGATTGGTGCTGCCGACGGTGGCGCTGACTTCAGCGTTGCTGGCGTTGTAGACGCGTACGAAGGTCGAGCCTTTCGGTGCGGTCGGGCCGTACAGCGCAGCGTCGCCACCGGCAAAGGCCTGGACCGACAGCACGCTCATACCCGCAACCAGAGCAATGCGTTTAGCGAGACGACGAGGAGTTGTAGTGAAAGTCATGGTGTACCTCTCTTTCAGTTTTGCGCCCGATCGGGCGTCTCGGATTTAGTGTTGATTGCTACGTTTTGTTGGCGCGCGCCGGCTTGTTTAAGCTCTGCGATCCACTGCGGGTCGGCGTCGCCGATTTCGTTGTTCACAGGCAGATATCGTTCAGGAAACTCCCAGATCAGTACCTGTGGCGGGCTGTTCTTGAAGTCGTCGCTTTTCAGGTAGCTGAGCATCGGCAGGATCGGGCCGTGGCCGTCTTCTGCGTAGTTGACGACGTCGCTGTGCAGCGCTTGCTTGAGCGCACCGACGAAGTTCCAGTTGGGGTTGGCGCTGTAGCTGGTGCCGATCAGCGCGACCGGCACTTCGCTGTTGGCGAACAGCGCGTCGTCACCGGCAGGCTGCTCGGCGGCGGCCACGGTGTTGCGCTTTTGCAGCGGCTCTTGCGCCGGCATCAGGTTTTCGAACAGCGGATCCAGCGGCAGGAACAGACGCAGGTCGCCTTTGTGCGTGACCTTCTCGGCTGGCGTGGTGACGAAACGCTGCGGCTCGCCGCTGAGCGGGAACTTGTCGGCAATGGTTTTGGCCAGGGTGTTGGCGGCGATTTCCGCGCCTTCCGGGGTCCAGTGGGTGTCGGTGCGCAGGAACACTTGCTGACCGTTCTGCTTGGCGGCTTGCAGCGGGCCAAGCAGGTCGGGGGCGAGGATCTTGTCCGCCGCGACACGGGCGTGGAAGTCCTGATAAAGGTTGGCGTGGATGCTCGCCGGTTTCACTTCACCCAGGTGTTCCGGGTAAAGGCGAACCTTGGCCGGCACGATCGCCATCACCAGTTTCACGCCTTTTTCTTTCAGGGTCTGGCGCACGCCTTCGACCAGCGCGTAGTTGCCTTGCAGGTTCAGCTCTTCGTTGACGATCGGGTTGAATTCCTCATCGCTGTACAACCACTGATCGCGACCGAGCACCACGCCCGGACGACCTTCGTTGAACAGTTTGAAATCCAGCGCGGCCCAGAGATTGGTGCCCAGACGCTTGATCGGGAATTCATCGTCGTAGTGGGTTTCCACGGCTTTGGTCCAGCGGCCGTTGAGCACCGTCGCGTCGGCGTTGGTGCTGAAGCCGAAGAAGCTGCGCACCGACCACAGACCGAGCACGAGCAGGGTCACCAGAAACAGCGCGATGTAGAAGATGCGTAATGAGCGGGTCATGTCAGATCCCTCAGAACTGGAAGTAAAGGAACGGCGAGAAGCTTTGCGCCGAGAGTTTGAGAATCGAGGCGATGAACAGCAGCAGGATCACGGCGCGCATTGCGTAGCGCGACCAGTCCGCCGTCCAGTACGCCGGTTGCACCTGGGCGTCGACGCCGACGGTGTAGCCAGGCTCGTGGATGCTCGCCGGGTTTTCGCCGGGCGCAGCTTTGATCATTCCCGGGGTCGCCGTGGCAGGGCCGTTAGCCTCCACGTTGACTTCAGGTTTGCTCTTGGCTGGCGGATGGTTGGTGTACAGATCACGCAGGCCGAAGAACGCCAGGGTCACGTAAGCCACAACGAGAGTCGCGACTTGCAGGCCGGTGAGGCTGGCCTGATTGAGTTCCGACAGCGACCAGTCGCCGAAGCTGAACATCGCGCCGTACATGCGGCCGGCAACGTGCAGGTTTTCTGCGCGGAAGATCACCCAGCCCATGACCACCAGCAGGAAGGTCAGCGCCCAGCGGATCGGGTTGAGGCTGCGCGGCGAGGTATTCAGGCCGAGCGCTTTTTCAATCGCCAGCCACATGCCGTGCCACGCACCCCAGACGATGTAGGTGATGTTCGCGCCGTGCCACAGACCACCGAGCAGCATGGTCAGAAACAGGTTGCGATAGGTCATCAGCGTGCCTTTACGGTTACCGCCGAGGGTGATGTAGAGATAGTCACGCAGCCAGGTCGACAGGCTGATGTGCCAGCGGCGCCAGAACTCGGTGATCGACTGGCTGATGTACGGCTGCTTGAAGTTTTCCATGAAGCGGAAACCCATCATCAGGCCCAGGCCGATGGCCATGTCGCTGTAACCGGAGAAGTCGAAATACAGCTGCGCGGTGTAGGCCAGCGCGCCGAGCCAGGCATCGCCCGTGGTCGGGTTTTGCAGGGCGAAGCAATGGTCGGCCACCACGGCGAGGGTGTCGGCGATGAACACCTTCTTGATGAAACCCTGCATGAACCGCGTGCAGCCCTCGGAGAACTTGTCGAGGGTGTGGGTGCGGTTGTTGAACTGGTCGGCCAGGTCACGGAAACGCAGCACGGGGCCGGCGATCAGGTGCGGGAAGATCGCCACGAACGCCGCGAAGTCGATGAGGTTGCGGGTCGCCGGGGTATCACCACGGTAGACGTCGATGATGTAGCTGATCGACTCGAAGATATAGAACGAGATACCGATAGGCAGCAGCACGTGGGTCAGGATGAACGGTTCCAGACCGACCGACGTCATCATCGCGTTGATGCTGTCGACGCCGAAGTTGGCGTACTTGAAGTAGCCGAGGATGCACAGGTCCACCGCCACGCCGAGCAGCAGCCAGCGCTGGGCCGGTTTGGTGCGCACGCCGGCGGCGCCGACTTTGAGGCCGATCCAGTAGTTCCACAGGGTGACGCCGGCGAACAGCGCCAGGAAGTCCACCCGCCACCACGCGTAGAACACGTAGCTGGCGATCAGCAGCAGCAGGTTGCGATAGCGTTGCCCGCTCAGGTAGTACAAGCCGAGAAAGATCGGCAAGAACAGAAACAGGAACACGTTGGATGAAAATACCATCCCGATCTCTCCATGTTTGAACCAACAGTCAAGGGCCAAAGCCCCCCCAAACCCCCCGTGGTGCTGGAGGGGTGAAACGGTGTTTCTTCGAAGGTTGTGGGTGGCCTTGCGACCGCAGCCCTCACCCCCCGCCCTCCCGAAACGTCGGACCGCCCGTAGGGAGAGGGAGCCTGATCTCTGGTGCTGCCAATATCGAGATCGACTCGATGTATCAGGTCGGCGGATTTCTCATAAGCACCCCGGTCAGTCCCCTCTCCCTCCGGGAGAGGGTTAGGGTGAGGGGCTTTTGCCTTTCGCTTTTCACGATCCCTTGTTGCCCTTTTCATGGGACGGGTCGTAGACCTTGGTCAGGTCGCCACCGAGCCGAAACGTCTTGAACGGCTGCATCCCGTGCTTCTTCTCGATCACATCCGGCGAGCAGGTGTAGAGGGTGCAGAACGGTTCGAGCCAGGCGAATTTCATGTCCTCTTTCAAATCGGTCATGTCCTGTTCCTTGCCGTTCTTCTTCTCGAAGTCCTCGGGATCTTTCACCCCGGCCAGTACCCGGTCACCCAGACGCTTCAGCGCGCCGTTGTTTTCCTGACGCAGATCCACACCGTTGACCTGGGCGAAACTGGCGATCATCGCCAGTGGCGGCAGGGCGTAGTTGTGATAGGCGAGGGCGCGTTGCTGGCGCTTGAGTTCGTTCGGCAGATAACCGTCGGCATCGATCTGATTGACCCCGACCTTGTATTCCTTGACCGCCCAATCGAACAGGTCGCGGCGGTTGGTCGCGACCGATGTCGCCATCACCGACCACGCGGCCCAGTACGAGTGGTTGTTGGTTTTTTCCAGCGGCAGGTTGTCCCAGTCGCTGACCACCTGATCGGCCATCTTGCTGAACCAGGCCTCGATCAACTGCGCTTCCTGCTGATGCTGGGCCAGCGGATGGGAGTCGGAGAACTTCAGGCGAATGTACGAAGAGGCCATGCTGCCCAGCGCCCATTTGCGCATCGACTTGCCGGTGTGGTTGAAGTCTTTCGACATCAACGCGTCGGCCTTGGCCCAGGCGGTCAACCAATTGAGCGTGCAATCGAGCTGTTCCGGACGACCGTCGCGCATGAACTGCATCACCCGTTTGGCGGTGCCGCGCTCCAGGGTGGTGATGTCTTTGGTGGTGTCGCGAAAGGCTTTTTCCGACTGCACGTTCAGCGTTGCGCGGGCCTTGTCCGAGCCTTCGTACTTGCTGCGAAATTGCAGCGGGCCGGTGTAGGGCGCCGGCATCGCGTCGCAGCCTTCGCTTTTGTCACCGGTCTTGAATTTATCCACAGGCGCAAAGTAGCCCTGAGGAGGACGCAGTGGCGCGGCGGCCTGCGCGGTGCCGGCGAAGATCGCCAGCCCGAGCAGCGTCGGCGCCAAAAGAGTTTTCAGTTTCGGATTTCGCATAGCAGACCTCATTGCCCGAGCTGAGCGGTTTGTTGCCCAGCGCCCGGGAATACGTTGCGTTTGCAGATTTTCGCTTCGACTTTCTGTGGCGCGGTGCCCGCTTCCGGGCCCTGGACTTCGACTGCCAGCAGGTTTTGCGAGGCCCAGTCTTCGTCCGTGCGCAGCTCAAAGGCGAAACGACCGTCGGTGTCGGAGGTTTCCGGTTTCTCGATCTTGATGTCCTCGTGGCGACCGTTCATGTACCAGAGGGTGGCTTGCAGGGTTTTCACCGAGGTATCGGCGAAGCGGATGTCGACCTGATGGCTGCTGTTCTGCAGGTTCAGGTTCTTGCTGTTGACCAGCAGTTCTTGTTTGCTGCCCGGCTTGAGCGTGGTGCTCGCGGACATCTGCGCGTCTTTGCCTTCGCAGCCGTTGTCGAGCAGGGACATCATCTGGCGATAGATGGTTTCCTGGTCGAGGCGGTACAGCGGCGAGAATTCCCAGATGAGGATTTTCGGCGGAGTCTTCTGGAATTCGTCGCTGCCCAGGTATTGCAGCATCGAACCTTCCAGACCGCCGCCGGGGAACGCGACGTTGAGAATGTCGGCGCCGATGGCTTCTTCGAGGAAGCCGGCGAAGTTGTAGTTCTTGCCGCTGTGCGACGTACCCACGAGGGTGATCTGCGGATTACCGGAATCACCGAACAGGTCGCCATCACCTGCCTCGCCCTTCGGCTCGGTGGTGAACTGGTCCATGTACTGGATCGCGTAACTGGTGCCGCACAGTTGCCCGGCCATGTTGTGCAGGGTGCCGGTCTTGCCCATGCGTCCAGAGCGTTTGGTTTCGAACTCACGCTTGGGAATATCGGCGAAGGCCGGGATCTGCTTGACCTGCTCGGCGACGATTTTCGCCGTGCGCTGCGCACCGTAAGGCGTCCAGTGCTGGTCGCCACGGAAGTAGAAATCGTGGGCGGGCAGGGTGTCCGGCAGCGATTCGTTGGTCAGCGGCGACAGGTCCGGCACCACGTAACCCATCTTCGCGAAACGGCCGAGCATGGTCTTGTAGTTGCCCAGCGCTTTCTCGTAATCGAACGCGGCTTTTTCTGCCGGGTTGAGCTTGTTGCGGTTCACCAGGCCTCGGGTCGGCTGGTAGACGATCACCAGTTCAACGCCTTTGGCCTTGAACGCGTCGTGCAACTGTTGCAGGCGTTTGTAGCCGGCCGGGGTGGTGTTGAACTCGGTGCGCAGGTCTTCCTGGGTCCGGAACAACCAGTCGCCCTGCGCCTGCACCAGAGTGGTGAAGTTCTGCTGGTAGCGAGTGGTGTAGTTCTTCGCGTCGTGGGCGGCAGGGCACAGGCTACAGCAAGGTTCGGCCGTGAATTTCGGCGGCTGCACTTCATCTGCGCGGGCGCCGTTGCTGGCCGCCAGAATGCCCACGGTCAGGGCCGACAGGCTGAGTAACTTGATCAAGTGTGGGTGCATAAAATTGTCCTCAGTCCCGCATTTCGGTCTGGCGTTCGACAGGGTCGATCAGCACGGCTTTCTGCTGGCGTACCAACAGGTCGAGAATTTCATCCTGGCGCTCGCCGAGGATGCCGTTGAAGCTGATGCCGCTGGATTTGGTCGGCGCCAGCATCGACACGCGATACAGCTCGACACTCAGGGGCGAATCGATCGACAGCGGGCCGCTGCCGTTGGCCGCCAGTTCACCGCCGACCACGATCAGCGAGACCTGGGCGTCGAACGGGTCGAGCTTGATGTCACGGTCGGTGTCGGTCAGGTCCTTGATGTGCCCGTAGACGCCGGTCAGGCCGTTGGCCATGGCGACGTTTTCGTAGAGGCGGATGTTCACGCTGTTACGAATGCGGATGCCGTGGCGCTTGTTGCTGATGACCTTGTTGCCCCACAGCAGGTTGTCGGCGGACTCGTAGAGGGTGATGCCGTCGGTGTGGTTCTTGTAGATCTCGTTGTAGGCAATGATGTTGTTGACGCTGTTACGGTCGATCACCAGCCCCGAGAGGTGGTTGTCGTAGCTTTTGTTGTTGAAGATGAAGCTGTCGTTGACCTCACGGGAAATGATGATCCCGTGCTTCTTCTTCGTGCCGTACACCGTGTTCTCGGCAATGATCAGACCGTGGGAACGGTCGTGCGGGTCGATGCCGTAGACGATGTTGTCCTTGTAGGTGTTGCCCTTGACCACGAAGTCGCGGGTCTCGTAGCAGTAGAAGCCGTACCACATGTCCGAGAACTCGGAGCCGACGATCCAGCCAGTCGGCTCGGGACGCTTGAGCACCTTGGCCATGTTCGGCGTGTATTGGGAAATACTCACGCCGTAGGACTTACTGTTGGCGTAGCCGAAGCTGGCCATCTTGCTGTTGACGATGTAGGTCTCGGTGCCGCCCCAGGCCAGCAGGAACGGGCGGAATTCTTTCGGCGAACGGAAGGTTGCCGGGCCGTTTTCCTTCTCGCGCCAGCCAGTGATTTTGGTGTCACGCACGAACAGCTGGCCGTCGTTGACCAGGAACGAACCGGCCTCCTGGGACAGGCGCAATTCCTGGGTCTGGCCGTCGATTTCGAGGATGCCTTTACGGCCGACCACGATCGGCAATTTGGCCAGATAGACGCCCGGTGAGGTTTCGCTGAAGTACTGCTTGGGCAGTTTCTGCGCCAGCTCTTTCAGGTTCATGTAGCCGTCGTCGACGAAGATCGCCTGCGGGATACCGTGCTGACGCACCACCCATTCGGCCATCTTGTTGTCGCCGCCGATGAAGTCCTTCAGGGCGTCTTCCTGCATCATCCGGCGCACACTGATCTTGCCCGGTTTGCTGCGCTCGATTTTCGCGGCGGCGGCTTCGGCGGTGTAGCCGGAGAGGTCGGGCAATTTCGGCTTGGCCAGTTCCAGCGCTTCGGTCGGCGCGCTGCTGACGGTGTAGGTTTTGGCCTGTTGCAACTCCTTCGCGGTGGTTACAGGCTTCGCTGGTTCCACGTTGGCGAAGGCGCCAGCCGAGGCCAGCAGCATCGCGCCGGCCAGCAGGCTGAGTGAGCCTTTGCGGGCACTGTTCATGTCGGGCACTCCCTTGGCGGTCAGCATCAGAAGCGCCAGATCACGTCGATGAACGCGCGGTGCATGTACGAATCAACCTGGCTGCCATAGGCATCACCCGGCTTGAACACGCCGCCACGGAAGCGCACCAGCGCCGAAGGCTCGTCGATCGACTGGCTCAACGCCGCCGGCAGCAAGCCTTGCTTGAAGTACTTGGTGACCACCAGATCCATTTCCTGGCCCAGATCCTTGTTGCCGTCCTGCAGTGGCAGCGAGGTGCTGGAGAGGATCGCGCCGGTCACGTCGTCGGTGTTGTTTTCCACGGCGTTGATGCCGTTGCTGCCCACCGGCTTGTTGCCGTCCACGCGCCAGAACTTGTGGTAGATCAGGCTGGCGTCGTACTGGTCGTTGAGCATCCACGAACCGAACAGGGTGGCGGTCTGCATGTTGTTCATTTCGCCACGGAAGGCCTCGCCGAAACGGTGAACCCGCGAGCGGGTACCGGTGTAGTTCGAGCGGTTGCTTTCCAGGCCGTTCTGTTCGTAATCGGCGCTGGCGCGGGCATACGCCGCACCGACCTGCCACTGCGGATCGAGGCGCAGACGCACACCGACATCGGTGGCCCAGCCGTCGACGTTGTCACTGCGCTTGGCCTGGGCCGGGCGAGTGCCGTCGGCGTTGAGGGCGTTGACCGTGTCGCGGTCGCCGCTCATGCCGGTGATGCTGCCCCAGTAGTTGACGGTGTTGGTGTTGCGCCAGTTGTAGGCGTCGCTGTCGGCGGTCAGGCCGAGCCAGCTGATGTCGCCGTTTTCTTTCTTGTCCAGCGAGTCGCCGGCCACGCCCGGCTCTGGATAGTCGAGCTTGCCGTCGTCATGGGTGTGGTGGCCGCGAATGCCGACCCAGTTGCCCGGCGTCCACTGATAAGCGGCATCGGCGTAGGCGTGCAGGCGATCCTTGTCTTTCGGCGCCAGCTCCTTGAGGTCGGTGCGGTATTCGCTGAAGCGTTCGGCGACACCGGCGTTGGCGCGCAGCAGGGTGGTGTCGAAGGTCCAGTTCAGGGCTTCGATGTTGGTGTCGCGCCACTGGCCGTCGTCATTGCGCAGGCGCTGGCGACCGAACTTGAGGATCTCGCCGGGGTAGGGCGTCAGGCCGCTGTAGCCGACCCAGAATTCGCGCATCGCCAGGTAGTTTTTCTTGGTCTTGCGGTCGCCGTTGTCGGTGGTCTGGGTGCCTTCGCTGTCGGACTGCTGCAGGGTGTCGGTCTCGATGATGTCGGTCGAGGTCACGGCCTGGCCCATGGCGTAGGCGCTCCACGCGCCGCTTTCGCCGTAGACCCAAGGACGCAGGTCGAGGCCGACGCCGTTGACGTCGCCGCCGCTGGCGGTGCCGAGGTCGCGGTCGTCTTCGGACTGGCCGGTGATTTTCACTTCGAGGCCGAAGTTCTTCGATTCAGTCATCGCGGCCAGGGTCGGGCAAGACCAGATCAGCGCGAACGTGAGGCCAATGCCGGCCTTCACAAAGGGATTCAGTTTCATAATTTTTCCTCGCCGTCTTCTTCTTGCAGGGCGTGCAGTTGCAGCGTGTTCTGGCTCAGGGCGCCACGGGTCGCCTGTTCCTGTTGCAGCAGGCGCTGGGCTTCGGCCAGACGCTCGGGCGGCAGTTGCGCGGCGAGGGTGGTCGCCAGCTCATCGGCTTGCGGAGTGTTTTGGGCTTTTGCCAACTGGCTGAACACGTAGGCGTTGAGCGGGTCGGGCTTGGTGCCCTTGCCTTGGGAAAACAGCTGGGCGATGGCGAAGTCGGCGCTGTTCTGGCCGTTGCGCGCAGCGGTCAGCAGATGGTCGAGGGCCTTCTGCGGATAAACCTTGCCCAGGTAGCCACGGCGGTAGATCTGGCCGAGGTAGTAATCGGCGGCGACTTCACGGCCGACGGCTTTCTGGAAATGTTCCTCGGCGACTTTCGCATCGGCCGGGACCAGTTTGCCTTCGTAGTAGAGCTTGCCCAGCAACAGTTCGGCGCGCGGCTGGTCGGCGGCGCGGCCGTTGTCCAGGTACTTCATCATCTGGTCGGTGTCGCCCAGTTCCGGGAAGTCATACAGCAGTTGTGCGAGGGTGACCCACGACGCCGGGTAGCCCGGAGCAATCGGCTCGAGCAGCGACTGCGCGGTTTTTTCGTCGGTCTTGCCCAGGGTCGAATCGGCCAGCACACGGGCCACCGAATCCACCCGCTGAGCGCTGACGGTGCCACGGCTGTAACCGGCCTGCAGCTGCTTGATCAGCTCGGCCTGTTGCTCCGGCGCGCCACGTTTCTGATAGACCGTGGCCAGCTCGACGTAGCAGATGTCGGTGGTGTTGAGCGCGGCTTTGCAGATTTTTTCCACGTCATCCAGGTGCTGGTCGTAAGTGCCCTGGGTGCGATACAGCAGCACCTGCGCCAGACCGGCTTCCGGGTAACCGGATTTGCGCCATTGGTCGATCTGCTGCTGAGCGTTGATGTTCGGGAAGCTGTGCGGGTATTGCAGGTACAGCATCGCGAGCGGGATCAGCGTGTTGCCTTCGCCACTGGCGGCGGCTTTCTTCAGCAGGCTTTCGGCTTCCTGATGCTCGGCTTCGGTGGAGCCGGGCTTGGCCACCAGCAAGCGACCGAGTCGGGCCTGGGCACGCGGCGAAACACTGGCGGCTGCGCGGTAGGTGGCTTCGGCCTGTTTCATCTGTTCCGGGTCGCGGCTGTCGACCTGAATATCGGCGAGGCCGACCTGGGCTTCGCTGTAACCCAGGTCGGCCAGCGCACGGTAGTTTTGCGCGGCGGTCGCGGTGTCACCGCGCTTGAGCGCTTCGTTGGCCAGACGCTGGTCGGGCAGGCCGGCGCAACCGGCCAGGGCGATTGCCATGGCCAGCGTCAGCGGGACCGGCAGGATTCTGATAGGGCTCGTCACGGGCATGTCCTCGACTTAAAGACCGGCAGCCATGGCTTTGTCGATCAGCCAGTTGAGGTTCGGACCACGGTCGCTGTTCACTTCCACCGGGCGGCCGGCGAAGCGGCTGTCCAGCGGCTCGTCTGGCTGGATCTGTACGCGGATGTCGGAGGACAGGTCAGCGCTTTTCAGGCTGGTGCTGCTGACGATCTTGCCGGTGCGGGTTTTGTCTTCGCCGGCGATCTGGAAGCTCACCGGAGTGCCCGGGCGCACGTCGCCGAACTGGCGATAGGAGAAGCGCGCATCGACGGTGGCCTGGGTGTTGCGCGGTACCAGCGAGAAGATCACGTCACCCTTGCTTGCGTATTGACCGTCAGCCACCAGTTGCTGGGCCACGGTGCAATCGCACGGCGAGGTCAGGGTTCCGGTCATCTGCTTGCCGAACAGTTCTTCAACCTTGGCCGGGGACAGTTGATCTTCTTCCAGATGGCCCTTGAGTACGTCGAGCATGCTGGTGCTGAACGTCGCCAGCGGTGCGCCCTTGGCGGCAACGCCGTCGGATTTCACCAGGCTCTGCACGGTGCCGTCGCGCGGCATGGTGATGTTCATGCCCGGCACGCTGACCAGACCGGCCTGCGCATGGCTGACGAAGTACATGCTGTACACCGATTTGAAAATGAACCCCGCCGCCACCAGGCCGACCGCGAACACACCGGCGCTGAAGGTCACGGCTTTCAGGCGACCGAACGGGGTCATGCCGTGGCCGCCGTCCTTGACCTTGCGCGCCTTGGTGAAGTTGTCGCGCTGCAGGGTCGCCAGCACTTCGCCGATGCTGACGATGTCGCCGGCCAGGTGCGAAGTGATCAGGTGGCGCAGGGTCGAAATGTCCTGCGGTTCGAGGTTCTGGAACTGGCAACCGGCACGGCCGGTCTGGCGGTCGAAGGAGCGCACTTGCAGCTCCACGTCCATGGCCAGGCCGAGGTTGTCGATGACGAATTGCAGACGCGCCTTGTACACCTCGCCGACGGTCAGCGGTAGTTGACCGGCATTGAACGCCAGGCCACCGGCAGACAGGTCGATGACCCGCGCCTCGACGGGCGTCCGGTCAGGGCCGAAGAACCGCAGCTTGGCCGGGATTTTGACCCGGGCGTGCTGGCGCTGGGCTTCGGATTCATGCACTACGTTGACGTTGACGGCGGTATTCATAGGGGCGATTTCCTTGTTAATTCAAGAGGGGGCGGGTCAGACCATCATCAGCAGCACGGCGACGAAAATGCTGCCGGCGGAGAAGGTCATGGTCCGAGACGACCAGGTGTTGAACCAACGTTGAAAGCTGGCGAGATCACGGGTCAGGGCAGTGGGTTGTCGGGTCCAGGATTGTTGGTCGAGGCGGAAGAATACGTAGATCTTCACCAGCGCGCCGACGATCTGGTTGTAATAGAGAATCGCCGGGTAGGCCGGTCCGATCCGGTGGCCCGAGCACGACAGCAGCAGCGTCAGAATCAGCCGGGTGATGCCGATCCACAGCAGGTAAACCAGGATGAACGCGGTGCCGTACTTGAAGCTGGCGATGATTGCCACGGTCAGGCCGAGCAAGGATGTCCACATCGAAACGCGCTGGTCGAACAGCACCACCGAGGTGAAGGCGCCGAGGCGTTTCACGCCCAGGCCCAGAGCCCGGGAGTTCTGCCGCAGGTTGTTGCCGTACCAGCGGAACATCAGTTTGCGGCTGGCCTTGATGAAGCTCTTTTCCGGCGGGTGTTCAACGGTGTTGATCGCCGCGTCCGGCACGTAGAAGGTGTCGTAGCCCAGGCGCATCAGGCTGAACCAGCTCGACTTGTCGTCGCCGGTCAGGAACTTGAAACGGCCCAGGCGCCAGTGTTGCAGCGAGTCGCTTTCGACGTCGGCGATGAATTCCGGGTTGGTGACCACGGTGGCACGGAACACCGACATGCGCCCGGTCATGGTCAGCACGCGTTTGGACAGGGCCATCGAGCACATGTTGATGTGGCGCTGGGCGAAACGCAGCTTGTGCCATTCGCTCATGATGTAGCCGCCGCGCACTTCGCAGAATTCGTTGGTGGTCAGGCCGCCGACGTTGCCGAACAGCTGGAACCACGGCACGGTCTTGCGCACGGTGCCTTCGCCGAGCACGGTGTCGCCGTCGATCACGGCCACCACGGCGCGGTCGTCCGGCAGGTGGCGGGAAATCGCGCGGAAACCAAACGCCAGGCCATCGCGCTTGCCGGTGCCGGGGATGCGCACGAAGTCGAGCTTCACGCGTTCTGGCGGATTCATCCGCGCCCACAGCGCCTTGACCAGCAGCTCATCGGACATTTCCACGATGGAGCAGACCACGGTGGTCGGCAGTTCGCAGTCGATGGCTTCGCGGATCACCGAGCTGTAGACCTGCGCGGTGGTCAACGCGTCGATGCGAAAACTGGTGACCATCAGAAACACATGCGACGGGTCCGCCGCTTTACCCAGCTTGCGAACCTTGCGGCGCAGGTGCGGGTAAACGATGTAGAGAAAAATCATGCCGCGCACAAAGTGCGTGGCACCCATCGAGTAGCGCCAGATACCCACGGCGCCAATCAGGAAAATGAAGTCCTTCGACTCGGAGTCGAACGTGGACGTGGGCAGCATCAGGGCCAGGCCCATCAGCAGGCTCAGAAACAAAAGCCAGCCGGCGGATTGCAGAAAAAAATGTTTGAGCTTGGACATGACCGTCATCCGAAGGTGATGGGGGCTTCAAGCCGCCGCCGATTCACGGCGTGCGGCTTGAAACTCGGGGCTTGCTGCTGCGTTACCAGCAGATGCCTTCGGTGCGGGTGCCGGCATCGGTGGCCTTGGTCATGAAGCCGACCAGGTCGATGACCTGCTTGCCGTGCGGTGCCTGTTGGGCCAGCGCGCGGAACTTCTCGTCGCGGTTGCCGAGGATGATCACGTCGGAGTTGTCGATCACCGAATCGAAGTCCGCGCTGAGCAGGGACGACACGTGCGGGATCTTCGACTCGATGTAGTCCTTGTTCGCGCCGTGAACACGGGCGTACTGGACGTTGCTGTCGTAGATGCTCAGGTCGTAACCCTTGCCGATCAGCATCTCGGCCAGTTCCACCAGCGGGCTTTCGCGCAGGTCGTCGGTGCCGGCCTTGAAGCTCAGGCCGAGCAGGGCGACTTTGCGTTTGTCGTGGCTTTCAACGATGTCGAAGGCGTTCTGCACTTGCGATTCGTTGCTGCGCATCAGCGAGTTGAGCAGCGGCGCTTCGACGTCCAGGGAACCGGCGCGGTAGGTCAGGGCGCGCACGTCTTTGGGCAGGCACGAACCGCCGAAGGCGAAGCCCGGGCGCATGTAGTACTGGGACAGGTTGAGGGTCTTGTCCTGGCAGACCACGTCCATCACTTCGCGACCATCGACGCCGACCGCTTTGGCGATGTTGCCGATCTCGTTGGCGAAGGTCACTTTGGTGGCGTGCCAGACGTTGCAGGTGTACTTGATCATCTCGGCGACGGCGATGTCCTTGCGGATGATCGGTGCGTCGAGTTCTTCGTACAGCGATTGCAGAACGTCGCCCGACGCCTTGTCGAACTCGCCGATGACGGTCATCGGTGGCAGGTCGTAGTCGGCGATCGCAGTGGATTCACGCAGGAACTCAGGGTTCACGGCGACACCGAAATCAACGCCGGCTTTCTTGCCGGAGCAGTCTTCGAGGATCGGGATGACAACGTTTGCCACGGTGCCCGGCAGAACGGTGCTGCGCACGACGATGGTGTGACGGGTGGTTTTTTCACGCAGGACAAAACCGATCTCGCGGCACACCGCTTCGATGTAGTTCAGTTCCAGGTCGCCGTTCTTCTTGCTCGGCGTGCCGACGCAGATCATCGACAGGTCGGTGTCGCGAATCGCTTCGGCGAAGTTGGTGGTGCCGCGCAGACGACCGGTCTGGATACCTTGTGCCAGCAACTCGCCCAGGCCCGGTTCGACAATGGGAGATTTGCCAGCGTTGATCATGTCGATCTTGTCTTTGGCAACATCGACGCCAACCACGTCATGGCCCCGTGCAGACAGGCAACCGGCACAAACAGCGCCGACGTAACCCAAACCAAATATGCTGATGCGCATCGCAATTACCTCTGTATATATCAGGCCATTAGAAGGCCGGAGTTAATGGTGTTCAGCGGTCTTAGTGCACTCGAAAGTGTGACTTGCAGGCGTCACAATGCCGTGTGCAGGCATACTTAAGTTCCGAGTGTCTAAATAAGTGCACTCAAGATGTGCGCAACCAGGCCTTGTTGTTATGACGTGCCCCGTTATGCAGCTGATCCTCTTGTCAGAGGGCTCTTGTGCAATCGTATTGCGCGCTCGATGTCAGGCGGAAGGCCTGTAGATCGGGCGGTTGGGTGCTCTGGCGAGCACGTTTATAAGGGCGCGGCCTTGGCCTTGTAGGGGATATTAATGATGCGTATCTCCTGTCCTTCGCTAGTTGTCCAGAGTTGTTATCCATTGGGGCAAGTTGCTGTGACAACTTGGTTACATGGGTTTGTTCTCTGCGTAAGTTATCTCGTACAAACTCGGCGAGAATCGTTACCGGTGGTATGAGCTATGCATTTGGACATAGTTCCTGTCCGCTCATCGCGAAATCTGAAATTTTTTGAAATATTGAGAAAGATGGCACTGCTTTCATATTGATAGCACTTTCCATTTCGCCCTTTATTGACAGGGAGATGATCGCCTTAGATGGTTTTGTGCCACTACCGTGAAAAAATTTAGGTGCCACTACTGAAAAAAATGACAACTGTCGAGTGAAACTAAAGATAGAAAAGAGGGTGATGTTTTTATGGCGCCAATAAATAGGCGCAAACGGGCGGGGGATTTTTGACGTCGTGCGAGCTGCACGACTCTCTCTATTAAGAGTCGTGCAGAAGTGCATGCTTTATTCCGGTGCGTGGTCGCGCAGGAACACCAGATTGTCCGGTTTCGATTGCTCGGCGCTGTAGCGATAACCCTGCACGTCGAACTGCTTGAGGGCTGCCGGGTCGTTGATGCGTTCCTGGATCACGAAGCGGCTCATCAGGCCCCGGGCTTTCTTGGCGTAGAAGCTGATGATCTTGTACTGGCCGTTCTTCATATCCTTGAACTCGGTATTGATGATCCGCGCGTTCAGGGCTGTGCGTTTGACCGCCGAGAAGTATTCGTTGGACGCCAGGTTCAACAGCACGTCGTCGCCCTGGTCGGCCAGCGCTTCGTTCAGCCATTCGCTGATGCGCGTGCCCCAGAATGCGTACAGGTCTTTGCCTCGGGCGTTGGCCAGTTTGGTACCCATTTCCAGGCGATACGGCTGCATCAGGTCGAGCGGGCGCAGCAAACCGTAAAGGCCGGAGAGCATGCGCAGGTGCTGTTGCGCGTAATCGAAATCGGCTTCGCTGAAGCTCTGGGCGTCGAGTCCGGTGTAGACGTCGCCCTTGAAGGCCAGCAGTGCCTGTTTGGCGTTTTCCGGGGTGAACGCCGGTGTCCAGCTGCCGAAACGCGCGGCGTTGAGGCCGCCGATCTTGTCGGACACGTGCATCAGTTCGCTGATCTGCGCCGGGCTCAGCTCGCGCAGTTGCTGGATCAGTTCCTGGGAATGGTCGAGGTATTGCGGCTGGGTGAAGCGCTGGGTCGCCGGCGGTGTTTCGTAATCGAGGGTCTTGGCGGGGGAAATCACCATCAGCATGAAGTCGTCTCCTTTAATCGTGGGGGCGATTCTAGGGGGTTGGGGCGGATGACTCCAGCTATGGGGGTTATAGGTATGAGTAAGCTCAAGCATTTGCGACAGCTGGTGGATTTTTCCCTCACCCTAACCCTCTCCCAGAGGGAGAGGGGACTGACCGAGTTTTACTGTCGATCTCCGCCGACCTGATCTTTTGAGTTGAGCGCTGATTTTGAATCCACACAGATCGGCTCCCTCTCCCTCCGGGCGGTCCGACGTTTCGGGAGGGCTGGGGTGAGGGCCGCGTCCGTGAGCCCTGCACATCAGCTATAGTGCCGCGCGGGTTTTGTTATGGAGACACCCTTTGCGCATTGTTCTTTTTTTCACCGCGTGGCTGTTGAGCGTCGGTGCCGTTGCGGCGCCGGGCGATATCGCGACGCTGGATCGCAGCACCTGGCCGGAAAAACTCGACAACCCGACCCTGTTCGATGTCGCCTCGCGGGCGGAAATCCTGATGTTCGCCCGAGGCCTGCTCGGCACCGAAGCGCTGGACGAAGCCGCGCTGGCCCAGCGTCTGGGGCTGCGCACGGTCAATCTGGACGCGATCAACAGCCTGCGCGAGCGCCTGTGGCAGCGTCTGCTCGCCAATTACAACTTCGCCCAGCAAAGTTGCGATCAGGACGCCTCGTTCTGCTTTCTCGTCGAAGACTTGCCGACCCTGCGCGAGCAGGCCGCCAAATTCGTGGTCAGCGACGAAAGCTATTACACCAGGTGGGCCGAACCGAGCCGGATCTTCCACCTGCAATACCTTGATGAGCTGATGCGCAAGGCTGCGCTGTCGCCACAGACCACCAGTGAAATCGATCATTTCGGAGACTATGAGCGCAACGGCGACGACATGCACGATCGCTTGTTTCTGCTGAGTTTCGACAGCGCCGCCAACCTGCAACCGGACAACACCGACTGGCTCGCCGAGTACCTGCGCAAGTCGAACCTGAGCGGTACGTTCTTCATGTTGGGCAAGGATGTTCAGGCGCGGCTGGCCGACCGTTCCGTCAGCAGTCTGCAAGCGGCGTTTTCGCAGCAGTGCGTCGGCGTGCAGGGCTGGGAGTTCCGCTCCCACAGCCACTGGCAGGACTGGCAGGACTCGGTGCGACGCAGTGCCGATCTGGTCCGCAACAAGCTGCCGGAAAACTACGTGCCGCTGTTCCGTCCGCCGGAAGGCCAACGTCGCAGCGATGCCCGCAGTTTCTTCAACAGTCAGGGCCTGCAAGTGGCGCTGTGGGACATCGATGCCCAGGACGGCGCCGGCAAGCTCAAGGGCGCTCCGAGCGCGCAGCGGGTGCTGACCCTGATGCTGTTGTGGCGGCACGGGGTGATCAATTTCAACATGAAGCAGGATGCGGTGAAGACCGCGTTGCCGTGGCTGATCACGCAAACCGCGCAAAGCGGCATCGGCTGGGAAGACTGTCAGGACGCGTTTCGCTGAAAAACGGCAAGAGCCCGGAAACATTGGGCTTGGGGTGATTTTTTTGCAAAATTCGGTGCAGGCGGACTTCCGACTCTAACGGGGGCAGGGCAGTCCGCCAAGGGCTTTTCGTCACTTTGCAAAATAAACTTCAAAAAAGCGTCAAAGTGCTTTTTTCTGTCACGGGTTTTGGAGTATTACGAAGTCAGACCGCCGAAACCTGCAACACAGGTGGCGTCTTCCAAGACCCATTTTGTGTGCGGTTCACCTGCTATCCCGACAAAAGCTGTGCAGGTGGATTCGGCAGTCACTTCGAGGCGCAGCACCGCCGAGGTATTGCGTCGAATGGCTCCCACAAAGGTGACCGAGTATGGATGATCACGGACGTAGCCCTTCCTCCAACCAGCCAATCCTTTATGTACTCGATACCAACGTACTGATTCACGATCCGAACGCCCTGCTGAATTTCGAAGAACACCACGTCGCGATCCCGATGACCGTGCTTGAAGAGCTGGACAAGCTCAAGAGCGGGCATCACAGCGTGGCCGCCGAATGCCGTCAGGCTATCCGGCTGATCGACAAGACCCTGGGCGATGCCTCACCCGATGACGTCGAACAGGGCGTGCCGATCCAGCGCGGCAAGGGCGGCCCGAAGGGCTTGCTGTCGATTCTGATGAGCAAGCAGGCCGAATCGAACCTGATTCTGCCGGAGCATCTGAACGACAACAAAATCATCAACCAGCTGATCGACCTGCACACCCGCGACCCGAAAAAACCGGTGGTGCTGGTCACCAAAGACATCAACATGCGCCTCAAGGCGCGCGCCTGCGGGATCGACGCCGAAGACTACAGCACCGACCAGTTGGTCGACGACGTGTCCCTGCTGCCCAACGGCTATCACAACATGACCGGCTCCTTCTGGGACCGCGTGAGCAAGGTCGAAACCCGTCAGGACCACGGCCGCACCTGGCATCAGGTACAGCTGATCGACAACCTGCCTGCCGTGCACATCAACGAGTTCATCATCGATGAGCAGGGCTTCGTCGGCTGGATCAAGGAGATCGAAGAGGACAAGCTGCTGATCCTCGACCTGCACCAGGAACCGCTGCTGCACCAGGAAGCCTGGGGCCTCAAGCCACGGGACATCTATCAGAGCCTGGCGCTGTACGCGCTGCTGGATCCGGACATTCACCTGGTCAACCTGTCCGGCGCCGCCGGTTCGGGTAAAACCATTCTGGCGCTGGCCGCGGCGATCGAGCAGACCATGGTCAGCAAACGCTATCGCCGCATCATCGCCACCCGCAGCGTGCAGGGTCTGGACCAGGAAATCGGCTTCCTGCCCGGCACCGAAGCGGAAAAAATGGAGCCTTGGCTGGGCGCCATCACCGACAACCTCGAAGCCTTGCACATGGATGACGAAAACACCCATGGCAGCGTCGACTACATCCTCAGCAAAGTGCCGTTGCAGTTCAAATCGCTCAACTACATTCGCGGTCGCAGCTTCCAGCAGAGCCTGATCCTGATTGACGAATGCCAGAACCTCACGCCGCACCAGATGAAAACCATCATCACCCGGGCCGGCGCCGGTTCGAAAGTGGTGTGCCTGGGCAACCTGGCACAGATCGACACCCCTTACCTGTCCGCGACCAGTTCCGGGCTGACCTACCTGACCGAACGCTTCAAGGATTTCCCCAACGGTGTGCACATCACCCTGCAAGGGGTGCCTCGCTCGATCCTGGCCGAATACGCCGAATCGCATCTGTAACCGTCAAACCGAACCGGGCGACTGCAAAGTCGCCCGGTTTTTTATGTGCGCAATTCTGACCCCCAGGTTTACAATCGACGCTCCTGATCAGGAGTAATCCCGTGCTGACTCATCTCGATTCCCAAGGTCGCGCCAACATGGTCGACGTCACCGAAAAAGCCGTGACGTTCCGTGAAGCGACGGCCCAAGCGCTGGTGCGCATGCTGCCCGACACCCTGCAGATGATCGTCAGCGGCGGCCATCCCAAGGGCGATGTGTTCGCCGTGGCGCGCATTGCCGGCATTCAGGCGGCGAAGAAAACCAGTGACCTGATTCCCCTGTGCCATCCGCTGATGCTGACTGGCGTCAAGGTCGAACTCAGTGCCGAAGGCGATGACGCGGTGCGCATCGTAGCTCGCTGCAAATTGTCCGGGCAGACCGGCGTCGAGATGGAAGCACTGACCGCCGCCAGCGTCGCCGCCCTGACCATCTACGACATGTGCAAGGCCGTGGACCGTGGCATGACCATCGAAAGCGTGCGTCTGCTGGAAAAGGTCGGCGGCAAGAGCGGGCATTTCCAGGCGGAGCAGCCATGAACCTGACCGTGAAGTTTTTCGCCCGTTACCGCGAAGCGCTGGGTGTGGATTCGGTGAAGGTCGAGGGTGATTTCGCCACCGTCGATGACGTTCGCGCACTGTTGGCGCAGCGTGAGGGCGCCGACGTGCTGAGCGAACAGAACCTGATGTGCGCGCGCAACGAAGACCTCTGCCAGCTCGACGAACCGGTGGTCGATGGCGACGAAGTGGCGTTTTTCCCTACCGTGACCGGAGGCTGAGCCATGGGCATTCGGGTGCAGTCCGAACCGTTCGATCCGGGCGCTGAAGTCAACGCGATGCACGCGGCCAATGTCGGCGTCGGCGCGGTGGTGAGTTTTGTCGGTTACGTGCGCGACTTCAACGATGGCCTCGATGTCGCCGGGATGTTCCTCGAACACTATCCGGGCATGACCGAAAAGGCCCTCGGCAAGATCGCCGTTGAAGCCGAACAGCGTTGGCCGCTGTTGAAGCTGGAAGTCCTGCACCGCATCGGCGCACTGGAGCCGGGCGAGCCGATCGTGTTTGTCGCCGCCGCCAGCGCCCACCGCCAGGCGGCGTTCGACGCCTGCGCCTTCGTCATGGATTACCTGAAGACCCGCGCACCGTTCTGGAAGAAAGAAAACACCAGCGATGGCCCGCGCTGGGTCGAAGGTCGTGACAGCGATCATGCGGCGGCGGATCGCTGGAAGCAGTAATTCCTCTCCCCAATCAATCTCCCCCTCGACTCCCGACCATCGGCTGACGCCGATGGCGTTTGTCCAATTGACGGTTTGTACGTAAAAGTCCAGTATGGATTTACAAGTACAAAAAAGGCTTTCCCCCTTTTCAGTTTTTTCTTCTGTCTTGCCAAACCAACAACAACCTGCGAGAGAACGAACATGAAGAAATTCCCCCTCATCACCGGTCTGGCACTGAGCCTGTTGGCGTGCAGCAGCGCGTTCGCCGCCGAGAAAACCCTGCGCATCGGTATCGAAGCGGCGTATCCGCCCTTCGCCTCGAAGACCGACAAGGGTGAAATCGTCGGTTTCGACTACGACATCGGCAATGCCCTGTGCGCGCAGATGCAGGTCAAGTGCGTGTGGGTCGAGGGCGAGTTCGATGGTCTGATTCCTTCCCTGAAAGTGAAGAAAATCGACATGGCGCTGTCGTCCATGACCATCAACGAAGACCGCAAGAAGTCCGTGGACTTCACCCACAAGTATTACTTCACCTCGTCGCGGCTGGTGATGAAGGAAGGCGCGACCGTCGATGACCAGTACGCCAGCCTCAAAGGCAAGACCGTCGGCGTGCAGCGTGCGACCACCACTGACCGTTACGCCACCGAGGTGTTCGAGCCCAAGGGCATCAACGTCAAGCGTTACGGCAACAACGAAGAGATCTACATGGACCTGGCGGCCGGGCGTCTTGATGCGATCTTCGCCGACACCATTCCGCTGACCGACTTCCTGTCGATGCCGCGGGGCAAGGGTTACGCCTTCGTCGGGCCCGAGCTGAAGGATCCGAAGTATGTGGGCGAGGGCGCGGGGATTGCGGTGCGCAAGGGCAACGCCGAACTGGTCAGCCAGTTGAACACTGCCATCGACGGCATTCGCGCCAGTGGCGAATACCAGAAGATTTCCGAGAAGTACTTCAAGTCCGATATCTACGGCGACTGAGTCCGAAAACCGTGCAGCCTTTGCAGGCTGCACGGTTTCAGCCCTTCAATTCCTTCAAATGCTTGTACACCGTCGCCCGTCCCATGTTCAGCACGTTGGCCACATAGTTCGAGGCGCTCTTGCCCTTGAACGCCCCTTCGGCGTGCAGCGCCAGCACCAGTTCGCGTTTGTGATCGCGGGTCAGCAGGTTCAGGCTCAGTTGCCGCTCGCGTAGCCAGGCGTGCAGGAAAGTGTTGATGCGCTCCTGCCAGTCATCGCGAAACAGCGAGTCCGGTTGCGGGATCAGTTTGCTCGGCGAGAGAAACAGATCCAGCGCAGCCTTGGCATTCTCGAACAGCGAAATATTCAGGTTGATACACAGCACCGCCAGCGGATGACCTTCGTTGTCGCGCAGCACAGTGCTCAGGCTGCGAATCTTCTGGCCGTCCCAGTTGAGCTTTTCGTACGGACCGATGTTCCGTTCGCTGACGTCGTCGCTGAGCATGTCTTCCAGCGACGATTCATCGCCGATCACCCGTTTCGACAGGTTGTTGGCGATGTAGTCGACCTTCTGCGTGCGCAGGTCATGCAGCACCACTTCGGCGTGGGGGAAAAACAGCGTGGCAATGGCGTCGGCGATGGCGTGGTAGTTGTCCAGCGCGGCGTCATGCAGCTCGGGCGTGTGTTCGGGGGCGGTCATAACTGTGGAGCTCCAGGCAACGTCAACGCCCCGTGATCCGGGGGCGTTGCGAGTGTGCCGCAATCCGTCGGGCTCGTCATCCGGGCGGACGGTCAGGTCAGGCGGGCAGGGGCGAGCATGGCGGCGGTCAGGCCGAACTGCTTGAGGTGTTCGGGCAACGATTCGCCACGCACCAGCGCCGCGCTGGCCTGGCCCATCGCCGGCGAAGTCTGGATGCCGTAACCGCCCTGGGCCGCGACCCAGAACAACCCCGGCACCTGCGGATCGAACCCGGACAGCAAATCACCGTCGGCGACGAAACTGCGCAGGCCGGCCCAGGTACGGGTCGGTCGGCGGATGGTCAGGGTCGTCGCTTCCTCGATCTGGTAGATGCCCATAGCGATGTCCAGTTCTTCCGGTTGCACATCGTGGGGTTCGACCGGGTCGGCGTTGGCCGGCGAGCCGAGGAACATCCCGGCGTCGGGCTTCATGTAGAACGATTCGTCGAGGCTGACCAGCATCGGCCAGTGATGAATGTCCACGCCTTCGGGGCCGGCGAAGATGAACGCGGCGCGACGTTTTGGTTGCAGGCCCAGCGGCTGGGCGCCGGCGAGAGCACCGATCTTGTCGGCCCAGGCACCTGCCGCGTTGATCACGACGGGCGCGCTGAAGGTCTGGCCGTTGGTCTGCACTTGCCAGATGCCCTCGGCGTCGCGGCTCAGTCCGAGCACTTCGCAATCGGTCTGCACCGCGCCGTTGTTGCGACGGATACCGCGCAGATAACCCTGATGCAGGGCGTCGGTGTCGATGTCGCTGGCGGTGGGGTCGTAGATCGCGCCATGGACTTTCTCCCGGCGCAGGATCGGCAGCCGCGCGCAGGCTTCATCCGCGCTGAGCAACTGCATCTCCGGCACCGTGGCTTTGGCGCTGAGGTATTGATTGTTCAGCTCGGCAGCGTCGCCGGTGAAATCCACGGTCATTTCACCGCGCGGGGTCAGCAGCGGATGCTCGCAGAAGCCGCTGGGCGGATGGTCGAAGAATTCGCGGCTGGCCTGGGTCAGCGCCCGAACCTGCGCAGTGCCATAAGCAGCAGTGAACAGCGCAGCCGAACGCCCGGTCGAGTGATAGGCCGGGTGAGACTCGCGCTCCAGCACCACGACCTTGCCGTGCTGCGACAGCCAGAAACCGGTGGAAGCGCCGGCAATCCCGCCGCCGATGATGATGAAATCTGCATGACTCATGAAAATCTCCCGTGTCAGCGCTGCAATTGATAGACGGCGTTGGCCAGGGCGATGTCTTCCAGGCCCAGACCGATGGAGCGGAAAAACACGTGACGGTTGTAATCGGGACGCTGCACTTTTTCGCTGAGCAGATCCGCCAGGTCACCGATGATCGCGCTGCTGTTCCAGCCATATTGTTCGCTGGCGATCAGCATCTCGCCGGCCGAGCCCGGGGTGGTCAGACGATAGTCGCAGAACACCTGCATGTCGTTGAGGCTTTGCGGCGGCACTTCGTGGGCGCGCGGAGCGTTGGTGCTGATCGAGGTGATGAGCGCCGGTTTGCTCAAGGTTGTCGGGTCGATCACGGGGCCGGCGGACGAAGTGCAGAGCATGATCACGTCCGCTTCGGCGATGGCAGCTTCGCGGCTGTCGGCGATGCTCACCCGTGGATCGAGGGTTTGCAGTTGGCGGGCGGTTGCCGGGTTTTCGCTCAAGGTGGGCGAGTACACGCTGATGCTCTGCCAGTCGCGCAACGTTTTGACGTAATGCAGATGCGCTTGGGCGACCTTGCCGCTGCCGATGATTGCCAGTCGCGCGGCCTTCAACGGGGCGAGGGCATCGACCGCCACGGCGGTGGTTGCAGCGGTACGGGCGGTGGTCAGTTCGCCGGCATCGCAGAGCAGCAGCGGCTGGCCGGTCTGCATCGACATCAGCAGTGTCCACGCCGTCACCAGCGGGCCTTGTTCGCGAACGATGTAAGGCGAGGTCTTGACCCCGTACACGCCGTCTTCGGCCAGCACGCCCAGATAGTTGATGAAGTCCCCGGCACCCTGGGGGAATTCCACCAGTTGCTGCGCCGGTTGCACCGCATGCCCGGCCGCCAGATCGCGGAACAGCTTGCGCAGAATTTGCGGCACATCGATCCGGGCCAGCAGCTCGCGGGCCTGGGTTTGGTCGATCACGTAAGGCGTACTGGACATGTCGGACTCCGGAGGCTGTTTATAAACTAATTTGTCCATTATGGACTTTTAGTTTTTCCGAACAATATCCGGGCGAAAAAAAAGCGCAGTCCGTTGCCGGCTGCGCTTCTCTTTATGGCGTCGCTTATTGTGGACGCTTGCGCTCAACCGCCCGCAATAGATGGGTCGGCGGCGTTTCACAACTGATCTTGCGACCGAGTTTTTCTTCGATGGACGGCAACTGATAGGAGTCGTCTTCACCGGCGAAGCTGATCGACACGCCGTCGGCGCCAGCACGACCGGTACGGCCGATGCGGTGCACGTAGTCGTCCGGGACTTCCGGCAGGGTGAAGTTGATCACGTGGCTGATGCCGTCGATGTGGATACCTCGACCGGCCACGTCGGTGGCGACCAGAACGCGGATCTTGCCTTCGCGGAAGCCTTCGAGCGTCTTGATCCGCTTGTGCTGCGGCACGTCGCCGGACAGTTGCGCGGCGTTGATGCCGTCACGCACCAGGCGTTCTTCGATGCGGCGCACTTCGTCTTTGCGGTTGGCGAACACGATCACACGCTCCCAGCCGTTGTCGTTGACCAGGTTGAAGAGCAGTTTGTATTTGTCGGCACCGGCCACCGCGTAGATGTGCTGCTCGACATTTTCGTTGGCCACGTTGGTGACTTCGATTTCGACGATCGCAGGATCGGTGGTCCACTGCTTGGCGAGGTTCATCACGTCATCGGTGAAGGTCGCGGAGAACAGCAGGGTCTGACGTTCGCTTTTCGGCGGGGTCTGGCGAATGATCTGCCGGACCTGCGGGATGAAACCCATGTCGAGCATGCGGTCGGCTTCGTCCAGCACCATCACTTCGACCATGTCCAGATGTACGTCACCGCGCTGGTTGAAGTCGAGCAGACGGCCCGGGGTCGCGACGAGGATGTCGCAATGGCGCGCTTCGAGGTGCTTGAGCTGCTTGTCGAAGTCCATCCCGCCGACGAACGTCATGACGTTGAGGCCGGTGTACTTGGTCAGGTCGGCGGCGTCCTTGGCGATCTGCACCACCAGCTCGCGGGTCGGCGCAATGATCAGCGCCCGTGGCTCGCCCATGTAGCGTTCTTTCGGCGGCGGGGTCTGCAATAGCTGGGTGATGATCGAGATCAGGAACGCGGCGGTCTTGCCGGTACCGGTCTGGGCTCGGCCGATGGCGTCTTTGCCGGCGAGGGTATAACCCAGCACCTGAGCCTGGATCGGCGTGCAATACGGGAAACCCAGGTCGTGGATGGCGTGCATCAGTTCCGGGGCGAGCTTGAAATCGTGGAAACGGGTCTTGCCTTCCTGCGGTTCGACGACGAAGTCTTCGAGTTTCCAGGGAATCACCGGCGCCTTGGGCTTGGGTTCGCGACGTGGCTTGGCCGGTTTCGGTGCTTCGCTGCGGGCTGGCTCGGTGGCGGGCGCGGCAGCTGGAGCGGGTTTCGGTTCACGTTTTGGCGTCGTGGCGGGCGTCTGGCGGTCGGCCTGGCTGGCATCGCTGCGATGACCGGGGGCGTGCGACGGCGCAGTGGGGACTGGCGCGAGCTGCTCAGCCTCGCTTTTACCGAACATTTTCTTGAGTGCTTTGAGCACGGTCATCTCATCAATTGGTTAAGGAATGTACGCCGGCCAGTGTAATGCAAGAAACGGGCGCGGCGTAGTGGGATGATCAAAGGACGACCCTTGGCGGAATTGTCAGCGCAGGCGTTCGCTCAACCATGTGCCGATGTCGCGAATTTCTTCGGGTAACACTTCGTGCTCCATTGGGTATTCCTGCCATGTCACGGTGACACCATGGGCCTTGAGATACTCATAAGCCGTGCGTCCCATGGAGTTCTGCACCACGTTGTCGAACTGGCCGTGCAGCGCCAGCACCGGAATCCGCTGCTGGCTGGCGGACAACTCCAGTTCATCACTGAACGTCGGCGCGTATGTCGATAATGCCAGCACCCCGCCCAACGGCCCCTGCCACTTCAGAAACGCGGTGTGATAGACCACGGCGCCACCCTGGGAGAAACCGGCGAGGAAAATCCGCGAAGCGTCTATTCCGCTGCTTCGCTGTTCTTCGATCAATTCGATGATGCGGTCGGCGGACGCTTCCAGCTCGTCGCGGTCGATCGCCCGGGCCGGGCTCATGGCTTTGATGTCGTACCAGCTCGGCATGGCATATCCGCCATTTATCGTCACCGGACGGGTCGGCGCCTGGGGCAGGACGAAACGCGTGCTCAGCAGGCTTTCCTGAAGCGCTTCGGCCACCGGCAGAAAGTCGTAGCGGTCGGCGCCGAGGCCGTGCAGCCAGATCACGCAGGCGTCTGCGGGCTTAACAGGCTGAAGAATCAAGGGCTCGGTCATGGCTGCTCCAATTGTGTGCGGGCGCTCTCATTGAGTGCGTGATTTGCGTGCGCGCCCGGTTGATCCGTTAAGAAGATGTCGCAAGGCTGCAAGTTTTGCTATTGACCTGTCACTCAATCGCTTCAGCTGCCGGTGTGGTACGGGCTTTGCTATGAGGTAGTCGTGCAATCGATCTCGCGCCTGGCGGTAACACTATCAGTGAACGCCTGGCGACGGGATAGCAAAGAATCCGGTGATGGATGTTCGCCAATGGCCGCAACGGGCTTAGCGAACGTGAAAGGGCTACCGCCCGTTCGGCCGACTGGTGAGAAGTGAGTTGTCCATGATGTGGATTTTCTCCTACTAGACTCATAGCGAAGGTCCTGCGTCGGTTGACCCCAAAAAAAGCCAACACGGGTCAACAGCGCCTCAAAAGGGTGCGACTGGACTCAAGCTCCGACACAACAAGAGCAAAACTGGAGGTTTGAATGAAGATGTTGAAATCCACTCTGGCGATCGTGACTGCTGCTGCAGTACTGGGTGTCAGCGGGTTCGCTCAGGCGGGTGCAACCCTGGATGCAGTGAAGAAGAAAGGATTCGTGCAGTGCGGCGTCAGCGATGGCTTGCCAGGCTTCTCGGTTCCGGATTCCACCGGCAAGATCGTGGGTATCGATGCTGACGTCTGCCGCGCCGTGGCCGCTGCCGTGTTCGGCGATGCGACCAAGGTCAAGTTCAGTCAGTTGAACGCCAAGGAGCGCTTCACCGCTCTGCAGTCGGGCGAGATCGACATCCTGTCGCGCAACACCACCATGACCAGCTCCCGTGACGCGGGCATGGGCCTGAAATTTCCGGGCTTCATTACCTACTACGACGGCATCGGCTTCCTGGTAAACAACAAGCTGGGCGTGAAGAGTGCCAAAGAGCTGGACGGTGCAACCATCTGCATCCAGGCCGGTACCACCACCGAGCTGAACGTTTCCGACTACTTCCGCGGCAACGGTCTGAAATACACCCCGATCACTTTCGACACCTCCGATGAAAGCGCCAAGTCGCTGGAATCCGGTCGTTGCGACGTGCTGACCTCCGACAAGTCCCAGCTGTTCGCCCAGCGCAGCAAGCTGGCTTCGCCGAAGGACTACGTGGTTCTGCCGGAAACCATTTCCAAGGAACCACTGGGCCCGGTCGTGCGTAACGGTGACGACGAGTGGCTGGCCATCGTGCGTTGGGTTGGCTACGCGCTGCTGAACACCGAAGAAGCAGGCATCTCTTCGAAGAACGTCGAAGCTGAAGCCAAAGCGACCAAGAACCCGGATGTCGCTCGTATGCTGGGCGCAGACGGCGAATACGGCAAAGACCTGAAACTGCCGAAGGACTGGGTCGTACAGATCGTCAAGCAAGTCGGCAACTACGGCGAAATCTTCGAGAAAAACCTCGGCAAGAGCACTCCGCTGGAAATCGACCGCGGCCTGAACGCGCTGTGGAACAACGGCGGCATTCAATACGCACCACCAGTGCGCTGATGGTTCTGTCACCCGGCAGGCCAACTGCCGGGTGACGTTCTGTTCCATTATTTCCGGGGCACTTCATGCAAAATTCAATCGGCGCACCAAAGCAGAGGCTCAGCCTCAGCGATCCACGAGTGCGTGCGTGGGTATTTCAGATCATCACCATCGTGGCGGTGGTCTCCCTGGGCTGGTATCTGTTCGATAACACCCAGACCAACCTGCAACACCGGGGTATCACTTCGGGGTTCGACTTTCTGGAGCGCAGTGCCGGGTTCGGCATCGCTCAACACCTGATCTCCTACACCGAAGCGGACAGTTATGCCCGGGTGTTTGTCATCGGCCTGCTCAACACGCTGCTGGTGACGTTCATTGGTGTGATCCTGGCCACGATCCTCGGCTTCATCGTCGGCGTCGCGCGCCTGTCGAAGAACTGGATCATTTCCAAACTGGCAACGGTGTACGTGGAGGTTTTCCGTAACATCCCGCCACTGCTGCAGATCCTGTTCTGGTACTTCGCGGTGTTCCTGACCATGCCGGGGCCGCGCAACAGCCACAACTTCGGCGATACCTTCTTCGTCAGCAGCCGTGGCCTGAACATGCCGGCCGCGCAAATGGCCGACGGTTTCTGGGCGTTCGTGGTCAGCATCGTGGTGGCCATCGTCGCCATCGTGCTGATGAGCCGCTGGGCCAACAAACGCTTTGAAGCCACTGGCGAGCCGTTCCACAAGTTCTGGGCCGGCCTGGCGCTGTTCCTGGTGATCCCGGCGGTGTGCGCGCTGATCTTCGGTGCGCCCGTGCACTGGGAAATGCCGAAGCTGCAAGGCTTCAACTTCGTCGGTGGCTGGGTGCTGATTCCGGAACTGCTGGCCTTGACCCTGGCGCTGACGGTGTACACCGCAGCGTTCATCGCCGAGATCGTGCGTTCGGGCATCAAGTCGGTCAGCCACGGCCAGACCGAGGCAGCGCATTCGCTCGGCCTGCGCAACGGCCCGACCCTGCGCAAGGTGATCATTCCGCAAGCGCTGCGGGTCATAATCCCGCCGCTGACCAGCCAATACCTGAACCTGGCGAAGAACTCCTCGCTGGCGGCCGGTATCGGTTATCCGGAAATGGTTTCGCTGTTCGCCGGCACCGTGCTGAACCAGACCGGTCAGGCGATCGAAGTCATTGCCATCACCATGAGCGTGTACCTGGCGATCAGTATCAGCATTTCCCTGCTGATGAACTGGTACAACAAGCGCATCGCGCTGATCGAGCGGTAAGGAATAGCGCATGAGTACTCATACTTTCAAACCCGACATGCCACCGCCGGCCAAGGTCTTCGGCCCGATGGCGTGGATCCGCGCGAACATGTTCTCCAGCTGGCTCAACACCCTGCTGACTCTGTTCGCGTTCTACCTGATCTACCTGGTGATTCCGCCGATCCTCAGCTGGGCGATCATCGATGCCAACTGGGTCGGCACCACCCGCGCCGACTGCACCAAGGATGGCGCCTGCTGGGTCTTCATCCAGCAGCGTTTCGGCCAGTTCATGTACGGCTACTACCCGCCGGAACTGCGCTGGCGCGTGGACCTGACCGTGTGGCTGGCGGTCATCGGCGTGGCGCCACTGTTCATCAAGCGCGTGGCGCACAAGGCGGTGTACGGCCTGAGCTTCCTGGTGGTCTACCCGATCGTTGCCTGGTGCCTGCTGCATGGCGGCGTCTTCGGCCTCGACACCGTGGCGACCAGCCAGTGGGGCGGTCTGATGCTGACTCTGGTGATCGCCACTGTCGGCATCGCCGGTGCGTTGCCGCTGGGGATTGTCCTGGCGCTGGGCCGACGCTCGAACATGCCGGCGATCCGTGTGGTCTGCGTGACCTTCATCGAGTTCTGGCGCGGCGTGCCGTTGATCACGGTGCTGTTCATGTCCTCGGTGATGCTGCCGCTGTTCCTGCCTGAAGGCATGAACTTCGACAAGCTGCTGCGGGCGCTGATCGGCGTGATCCTGTTCCAGTCGGCGTACGTCGCCGAGGTGGTGCGCGGCGGTCTGCAAGCGATCCCCAAAGGCCAGTACGAAGCCGCGGCCGCGATGGGCCTCGGTTACTGGCGCGCCATGGGCCTGGTGATTCTGCCGCAAGCCCTGAAGCTGGTGATTCCCGGCATCGTCAACACCTTCATCGCGCTGTTCAAGGACACCAGCCTTGTGATCATCATCGGCCTCTTTGACCTGCTCAATAGCGTCAAGCAAGCCGCTGCCGATCCGAAATGGCTGGGCATGGCCACCGAAGGCTACGTGTTCGCCGCCCTGGTGTTCTGGATTTTCTGTTTTGGTATGTCGCGCTATTCCATGCACCTGGAACGCAAGCTCGACACTGGCCACAAGCGTTAGGAGTTTTTTCGATGAGCGAAGCAATCAAAAAGCCAGTGGGCCCTGAAGGCATCATTCAGATGCAGGGCGTGAACAAGTGGTACGGCCAGTTCCACGTGCTGAAAGACATCAATCTCAACGTGCGTCAGGGCGAGCGTATCGTGCTGTGCGGCCCGTCGGGTTCCGGCAAATCCACCACCATCCGCTGCCTCAACCGTCTGGAAGAGCACCAGCAGGGCCGCATCGTGGTCGATGGCGTGGAACTGACCAACGACCTCAAGCAGATCGAAGCGATCCGCCGTGAAGTCGGCATGGTGTTCCAGCACTTCAACCTGTTCCCGCACCTGACCATCCTGCAGAACTGCACCCTGGCGCCGATGTGGGTACGCAAGATGCCCAAGCGCAAGGCCGAGGAAATTGCCATGCATTACCTGGAACGCGTACGCATTCCGGAGCAGGCGCACAAGTACCCGGGGCAATTGTCCGGCGGTCAGCAACAGCGTGTGGCGATCGCCCGCGCGCTGTGCATGAAACCGAAAATCATGCTGTTCGACGAACCGACCTCGGCACTCGACCCGGAGATGGTGAAAGAAGTACTCGACACCATGATCGGCCTGGCCGAAGACGGCATGACCATGCTCTGCGTGACCCACGAGATGGGCTTCGCCCGCACCGTGGCCAACCGCGTGATCTTCATGGACAAGGGCGAAATCGTTGAACAGGCGGCGCCGAACGACTTCTTCGACAATCCACAGAATGATCGTACGAAGCTGTTCCTGAGTCAGATCCTGCATTGAGATCTGGTGAATAAAATAAACCCGGCCTTGTGCCGGGTTTGTTTTTTGGGAGTCAGGAAACGGTGAGGGTTTCGTGTTCTTTGTGCTCGGTATACTTGAAGGCGTTCCTCAGATCCGCCCCTTCACCCAAGGCTTTCGCATCGGCGAGCAAGTGCGGATAGCGATCGAGCAGGCGCATCAGCAGCATCAACGCCTTCGGCGGAAGCACTTCGCCGCGCTCATAGCGGGAAAATGCGTTGTGTCCGCCACCAGACAGCAGTTGCACCGTTTCTTTTTGCGTCAGGTGCAATTTGCGCCGGATGCGCTTCATCTCGTTACCGATCATTTGTCGGGCAGCAATCACCAGATCATCACCGGCTTGCGTGTATCGTTCTGCACTATCGGTATCGGCGTCCCACTCGACCTCACCGCATTTGCGACATTCCCAGCCAGCAAGGTCATCGATACGACGTTCCATGCCTTTGACACTGATGGTTTCGCCGCGGCCCTCGAAATGTGTCATTCCCTCACGTGCACCGCAGCTGAAACATTGCCGGGTCTTCATTGGTTTTTCTCCTTGAAGGAGATTACCGGTGGGCCACCTTCGGGGCGGTATGTCACCTTGATGTAAATCTCCAGATCGTGTGAGTGCGTGTGATAAACGTCTTGCCAGACTCGATGATCGTCATAGGTGGTCATCGACTTGTACAACATCCTGTTCTGCAGTTCGAAAACGATTTCTTGCATCTCTATGATGCTGAAGCCGAGATCCAGTCCGGTTTTTTCTGCGCTCTTGGTGAATGCCTGTCTTCCCCGTCGCCTGACCTCAGCCTTGATCACCACCAAGTCGTAATGGGGTGTGTTCTTTTCCATAAGAAACCAAAACCCTGTCCCTGAAATTACCCTTAAAGGGTAATTTTGACCAATCGAAAATCCCGCTCCATTTGCGTCTCTCTGACCCTAGGTGGTTGCCGTCCTACACGGAGCTGACTAACATGTCAGAAAATTCATCCCATGATTGGATGAAAGGGCGAATCCTATGTCAGACATTTCTCCACTCATAAAGCGATCCCTGGTCGATCAGGCCCTGGATCAGTTGCGCCAACGCATCACCGACGGCACGTGGCAGGTCGGTCAGCGTTTGCCGACCGAGCCCGAGCTGTGCGCCGAGCTCGGCATCAGCCGCAACACCGTGCGCGAGGCGATGCGGGTGCTGGCGTTTTCCGGGTTGATCGAGATCCGTCAGGGTGACGGCAGTTACCTGCGGGCGGTGGTCGATCCAATGGACACGCTCAAGGCACTGTCCAAATGCTCGCTGGATCAGGCCCGGGAAACCCGGCACATTCTTGAAGTCGAGGCCATTGGGCTGGCGGCCTTGCGCCGTACCGACGAGGACCTCGTTGCGTTGCGCGAGGCGCTGGGTGTTGCCGGCAGCCACTATCACGGCGACCTCGACAGTTACATCCGCTGCGATCTGGTGTTTCACCGCCGTCTGGTGGACGCCGCGCACAACCCGACCCTCAGCGAGCTGTATCGCTATTTTTCCAGCATCGTCGGCGCGCAATTGCGCCAGACCCTGAACATCGTCCCCCGTCGACAGGAAGTCTTCGATTTGCACGTCGCCTTGCTTGAGGCCGTCGAGCAGCGCGATCCGGAGCGGGCCAAAGCCCTGTCGAGGCAGTTGATCAATGAACCTTGAAACCGAGAAAACCATGTCCCGCCCAGAAGCCACCAATGCCCCCAAGCGCACCGCCGAACTGGAGGAGTTGCTGATCGATGCCGAGGCCGATGACGAGCAGGTGCAGCAAAGCCATCCGCTGGTACGGCGCCCGTGGCTGTTGCTGCTGGGGCTGATTCTGGTCGCGTTGAACTTGCGCCCGGCGCTGTCGAGCATGGCGCCGCTGCTCAGTGATGTGTCGAAAAGCCTTGGTTTGTCAGCTGCTCAGGCAGGTTTGCTGACGACGTTGCCGGTGCTCTGCCTCGGCTTGTTCGCTCCGCTGGCCCCGGTGCTCGCGCGGCGTTTCGGTGCCGAGCGGGTAGTCCTGGGGATTCTTCTGACACTGGCCGGCGGCATTACCCTGCGCAGCAACTTCGGCGAAATCGGTCTGTTTGCCGGCAGCGTGCTCGGCGGCGCGAGCATCGGCATCATCGGCGTGTTGCTGCCGGGCATCGTCAAGCGTGACTTCGCAAAGCATGCGGGCACCATGACCGGTGTCTACACCATGGCGCTGTGCCTGGGCGCGGCGATGGCGGCGGGTTCCAGTGTGCCGCTGAGCGAACACTTCGATCACAGCTGGGCCATGGGCCTGGGTTTCTGGGTGATTCCGGCACTGGTGGCGGCAGTGTTCTGGCTGCCGCAAGTCGGCCAGAAGCACGGCGCGCACAACGTTGCCTATCGGGTCCGCGGTCTGCTGCGTGATCCGCTGGCGTGGCAGGTGACCTTGTACATGGGCCTGCAATCGTCGCTGGCCTACATCGTATTCGGCTGGTTGCCGTCGATCCTCATCGGTCGCGGGCTGACGCCGACCCAGGCCGGTCTGGTGCTGTCCGGTTCGGTGATCATCCAGCTTGCCAGCTCCCTGGCGGCACCGTGGCTGGCCACGCGCGGCAAGGATCAGCGGCTGGCGATCGTGGTGGTGATGGCCCTGACACTCGGCGGCCTGTTCGGTTGCCTCTACGCGCCGATCGAAGGCCTGTGGGGCTGGGCAATCCTGCTGGGCCTGGGGCAGGGCGGTACGTTCAGCCTGGCGCTGACCCTGATCGTGCTGCGCTCGCGGGATTCCCACGTGGCGGCGAACCTGTCGAGCATGTCCCAGGGCTTCGGCTACACCCTCGCGTCCATGGGGCCGTTCGCGGTCGGCGTGGTGCATGACTGGACCGGCGGCTGGAACGCCGTGGGCTGGATCTTCGGCATTATCGGTGCTGGGGCAATCCTCGCTGGCCTCGGTGCCGGTCGCGCGCTGTACGTGCAGGTCGTAAGCGAAAAGGTCTGATGCGCACACACTGTCGGTATTCGGAATGCGAATGCCGATAGTGTTTCGAGCGTTTGCGGATTATCGTGCTGGCAATCTGTACCTTTCCTGGAGATTGCCCATGAGTGAAGAAGCCCACAGCGCCCTGATCACCCGTTTCTACCAGGCTTTCCAACGCCTCGACGCCGAGGCCATGGCCGCCTGCTACACCGACGACGTAGTGTTCAGCGATCCGGCCTTCGGCGAGCTGCGCGGCCGCGATGCCGGCGACATGTGGCGGATGCTCACCACTCGCGCCAAGGACTTCTCCCTGACTTTCGACAACGTCCGCGCCGACGAGCGCAGCGGCGGCGCCCACTGGGTGGCGACCTACCTGTTCAGCCAGACCGGCAACATCGTGATCAACGATATCCAGGCACGCTTCGTCTTCCGTGACGGCAAGATCTGCGAACACCACGACCATTTCGATCTGTGGCGCTGGTCCCGCCAGGCGCTGGGCTTCAAGGGCCTGCTGCTGGGCTGGACGCCGTTGGTGCGCAACGCCGTCCGCGCCCAGGCGCTGAAAGGGCTGAAGGCATTTCAGGCGAGTCGCTGATAAGATCGCGGCCTGTTTTCCTTACGCCTGAATTGTCCCGTGACCAGCCTCAGCGAAAATCCTCCCGATGCCGACGTTCCAGTGAGCAAGTCCTGGTTCGTCTACCTCGTACGCGCCGCCAACGGTTCGCTGTACTGCGGGATCAGCGATGATCCCGTGCGCCGTTTCGCCAAGCACCAGAGCGGCAAGGGCGCACGCTTCTTTCTCTCAAGCCCGGCGATGGCGCTGGTCTATACCGAGCGTTGCCGAGACAAGGGTGATGCGTTGCGCCAGGAGCGGTTGATCAAGAAGCTGAGGAAGAGTGCGAAGGAGTGTCTGGTGGCGTCTTATCGGCCTGATTGATCGGGAGCAGACGGTAGAAGTCTCCACGTCGACGCGGCGGCCTCAGGCAAACGAAAGGCGAAAAAAAACCGCCTTTGCGGGGCGGTTTTTTCGGCAAGCATCGGTTTGCGGCCGAGCTTGGTGCATCTCACTGAATACACTGGCGTGGCTGAAGACTATTCGCCTTTGCGCCCATTATCAACCTGACTGATCAGTTCCCATCAGCCGGATCCGTAGGCTGCGAACGAATTGCGCGCTAAGCTGCTGGCTCACTTTCTGTGCGGCGGAGCCGAGCATGTCCGAGTTGATTCTGCATCATTACCCGACCTCTCCATTCGCCGAAAAGGCCCGGCTGCTGTTGGGTTTCAAGGGCTTGTCCTGGCGCTCGGTGCACATCTCGCCGGTGATGCCGAAACCGGACCTGACCGCCCTGACCGGTGGCTACCGCAAGACTCCGGTGCTGCAGATCGGCGCCGACATCTATTGCGACACCGCGCTGATCGCCCGCCGCCTCGAGCAGGAAAAGGCTCAGCCTTCGTTCTTCCCGGAAGGTCAGGAAATGATTGCCGCCAGTTTTGCCGCCTGGGCCGATTCGGTGGTGTTCCAGCATGCGGTGAGCCTGGTGTTCCAGCCCGAGTCGGTGGCGGTGCGTTTCGGCAAGTTGCCGCCGGAAGCGATCAAGGCCTTCCTCGCCGATCGGGCCGGACTGTTCAGTGGTGGCAGCGCGACCAAGCTGTCAGCCGAGCAGGCCAAACACAACTGGCCGACTGTCATGGCGCGTCTGGAGCAGCAGTTGCAGCGTGAAGACGGTGACTTCCTGTTCGGCGAGCCGTCGGTTGCCGACTTCGCCATGGCCCATCCGCTGTGGTTCCTCAAGGCCACGCACGTGACGGCGCCCTTGGTGGATGCTTATCCGGCGGTCTCGGCGTGGCTGGGGCGTGTGCTCGGTTTTGGCCATGGCGCGGCCAGCGAGATGAGCTCCGAGGAAGCACTGGAGATCGCGCGCAGCTCTAAGCCCGCGGCGTTGCCGGACGAAGTGTTCACTGATCCAAACGGGTTCGTGGCCGGTCAGCAGGTGCTGATCGCAGCGACAGACTACGGCGTTGATCCGGTGGCCGGTGAGCTGGTGTTTGCCGGTCGCGAGGAGCTGATCCTGCGCCGTGAAGACGAGCGTGGCGGGTTGGTGCATGTGCACTTCCCGCGTTTCGGTTTCCGGATCGAGAAACGCTGAAACAACTGAGGGAGCCGATTGGCTCCCTCGTTCATTTCAGTGCAGCGAGAATCTCGTCCGGATCAAACCCGCGTATCAACGTGCCATTGACGTCGATCAGCGGGATCCCGCGTCCGCCCAGCGCTTCGTACGCCTTGCGTGCCTCGGCGTCCTTCTCGATATCGAATTCCTTGAACGGAATGCCTTTCTGATCGAGAAAGCGCTTGGTCTGCTTGCAGTAGCCGCACCAGTCCGTGGCGTACAGCACAACCCTGGCGTTGGCGCGGACCTGCTCGGAAGCCATCTGGGACGGGTTGAACACCCGCTCGATCTTGCCCCAGTTCTGATAGACCACGACCACCAGCAGAACCAGCAGAACCTTTTTCAGCACATTGCCGAGCATCAGTTGCGACGCTTCAGCTGATCGGTGAGCGAGGTCGGCAGGCCTTTGATGACCAGGGTCCCGGCTTCTTCGTCGTACTCGATCTTCGAGCCCAGCAGGTGCGCTTCGAAGCTGATCGACAGGCCTTCGGCGCGACCGGTGAAGCGGCGGAACTGGTTGAGCGTGCGCTTATCCGCCGGGATCTCCGGCGACAGGCCGTAATCCTTGTTGCGGATGTGATCGTAGAAGGCTTTCGGGCGTTCTTCGTCGATCAGCTCCGAGAGTTCTTCCAGGCCCATTGGCTCGCCGAGCTTGGCCTGGCTGCTGGCGTAGTCGACCAGGGTCTTGGTCTTTTCGCGGGCGGAGTCTTCCGGGAGGTCTTCGCTCTCGACGAAGTCGCTGAAGGCCTTGAGCAGGGTGCGGGTTTCGCCTGGGCCATCGACCCCTTCCTGGCAGCCGATGAAGTCGCGGAAGTACTCCGAGACCTTCTTGCCGTTCTTGCCCTTGATGAACGAGATGTACTGCTTGGACTGCTTGTTGTTCTGCCACTCGGAAACGTTGATCCGCGCCGCCAGGTGCAGTTGACCGAGGTCGAGGTGGCGCGACGGGGTCACGTCCAGCTGATCGGTCACCGCCACGCCTTCGCTGTGGTGCAGCAGGGCGATGGCCAGGTAATCGGTCATGCCTTGCTGATAGTGGGCGAACAGCACGTGGCCGCCGACCGACAGGTTCGACTCTTCCATCAGCTTTTGCAGGTGCTCGACCGCCACTTTGCTGAACGCGGTGAAGTCCTTGCCGCCTTCCATGTACTCCTTCAGCCAGCCGCTGAACGGGAACGCACCGGACTCCGGATGGAACAAACCCCAGGCTTTGCCCTGTTTGGCGTTATAGCTCTCGTTGAGATCGGCGAGCATGTTCTCGATGGCTGCGGACTCAGCCAGTTCGGAGTCACGGGCGTGCAGGACTGCGGGTGTGCCGTCGGGTTTTTTGTCGATCAAATGGACGATGCAATGACGGATCGGCATAGGCTTCTCGGCTGGTGGAAGGGAGGAGGGCGGGCTCCCCCGAAAAAGCGCTCAGTGTACCGCAACCACTGGATTTGGCGCGGGGTGAAGGGCAATTCCGGGTCACCCGACGGCCCTTATGCATTTATTTACCGATTTAGCGCAATAAACCTGACCATTTGGCTAGCTAGAGGCGGATATTTCCTTGTCTCTGTGCTAGTTTTGCCCGGTCTTGTGCGAAGTCACCGCGACAAGCATGCATTCAGCTTTTGTCAGGTCGAACCAAACCTTGATTTCGGCATCTATAACCCCGACTCGTCGTGGTTATCGCCGAGGGTGCCAGATCCAGAAGATCGGGCTCGATGGCTGACACTGCACTCTGCAATCCATATGAATTTGATAGGGAAGGAACACTACATGGCTCTTACTAAAGACCAACTGATCGCCGACATCGCTGAAGCTATCGACGCGCCGAAAACCACCGCGCGTAACGCTCTGGACCAACTGGGCCAAATCGTTGCTGATCAGCTGGAAAACGGCGGCGAAATCACCTTGCCAGGTATCGGCAAGCTGAAAGTGACCGAGCGTCCTGCCCGCACTGGCCGTAACCCATCGACTGGCGCTGCCATCGAAATCCCTGCCAAGAAAGTGATCAAGCTGGTTGTGGCCAAAGGCCTGACCGACGCTGTGAACAAGTAAGACGCAGCGATAAAAAAACCGTGCGCCGGAGTGATCCGGGCACGGTTTTTTTGTGCCTGCCGATTGTGTTTCAGCAGTAGTGGCGGCTGCTTGCGATCAAGCGCCGCCCCGGTTGAAACGTATTACTTGCGAACCCAGCGCTCACGGCGCCAGATCTGTTGCTCCGACTTGGTCTGGAAGGTCCATGCGACGAAGCGGCTCTGTTTCTGCCCCTGGGACATCTCCACCACCTGGCTTTCCAGCACGCCAGCCTTCTTCAGCGCCGTTTCGATGGCAGGCAGGTTCGAAGCTTTCGAGACCAGGGTGCTGAACCACAGCACTTTGTGCTGGAAGTTGGCACTTTCGGCGATCAGTTGCGTCACGAAACGCGCTTCGCCACCTTCGCACCACAGTTCGGCCGACTGACCACCGAAGTTCAGCACCGGCAGTTTGCGTTTCGGATCGGCCTTGCCCAGGGCTCGCCACTTGCGCTCGCTGCCTTTGGTCGCTTCGTCCATCGAGGCGTGGAACGGCGGGTTGCACATGGTCAGGTCAAAGCGCTCGCCGGGCTCCAACAGGCCGATCAGGATGTGCTTGCGGTTCTCTTGCTGGCGCAGCTTGATGACCTTGTTCAGATCGTTGGACTGGACGATGGCTGTTGCGGCAGCTACAGCCGTCGGGTCGATTTCCGAGCCGAGGAAGTGCCAGCGGTATTCGCTGTTACCGATCAGCGGATACACGCAGTTGGCGCCCATGCCGATGTCCAGCACGTTGACGATGGCCCCGCGCGGAACCACGCCGTCGTTGTTGCTGGCCAGCAGATCGGCCAGGAAGTGGATGTAGTCGGCACGACCCGGCACCGGCGGGCACAGATAATCGGCCGGGATGTCCCAATGCTGGATGCCATAGAACGCCTTGAGCAACGCCCGGTTGAACACGCGCACCGCGTCGGGGCTGGCGAAGTCGATGCTTTCCTTGCCGTACGGGTTGGTGATCACGAACTTCGCCAGCTCCGGCGTAGTCTTGATCAGCGCCGGGAAGTCGTAACGACCCTGATGGCGATTGCGCGGGTGCAGGCTGGCCTCTTTACGCGGCTCCACGGGCTTGGCCGGGGTGGCAGAGTCAGGCTTCTTGCGCGCGGGGCGAGGTGTACGGGGGGCGTTCATGGGCGTGGTCGATTCGGGTATGGCTGAAAGTGGCGGCTATTGTCCCACAGGGAACCGGGTTGTAGGCCGGAAAAGTGCCGGGCACAAAAAAGGGAGGCCGCATGGCCTCCCTTTTTCAGTGCGATTTGCCGTTACAGGCTGGCAATCCGCGCGTGCTGCTCGGCCAGCTTGGCCAGCGCTTGTTCGGCTTCGGCCAGTTTGGCGCGTTCCTTCTCGATGACTTCGGCCGGGGCCTTGTCAACGAAACCGGCGTTGGACAGCTTGCCGCCAACGCGCTGGACTTCGCCCTGCAGACGCAGGATTTCCTTGTCCAGACGCGCCAGCTCGGCGTTCTTGTCGATCAGGCCAGCCATCGGCACCAGCACTTCCATCTCGCCAACCAGCGCGGTCGCGGACAGCGGCGCTTCTTCGCCGGCCGCCAGTACGGTGATCGATTCCAGACGCGCCAGCTTCTTCAGCAGCGCTTCGTTCTCGGTCAGGCGACGCTGGTCTTCAGCAGTGACGTTTTTCAGGTAGATCGGCAGCGGTTTGCCCGGGCCGATGTTCATTTCGCCACGGATGTTGCGCGTGCCGAGCATCAGGCCCTTGAGCCATTCGATGTCGTCTTCGGCCGCCGGATCGATGCGCTCTTCGTTGGCCATCGGCCACGCTTGCAACATGATCGTCTTGCCCTGAATGCCGGCCAGCGGCGCGATGCGCTGCCAGATTTCTTCAGTGATGAACGGCATGAACGGATGCGCCAGACGCAGCGCCACTTCCAGTACGCGAACCAGCGTGCGGCGGGTGCCGCGCTGACGCTCGACCGGCGCGTTTTCGTCCCACAGCACGGGCTTGGACAGTTCCAGGTACCAGTCGCAGTACTGGTTCCAGATGAACTCGTACAGCGCTTGCGCCGCCAGGTCGAAACGGAACTGATCCAGTTGGCGGGTCACTTCGGCTTCGGTGCGTTGCAGTTGCGAGATGATCCAGCGGTCCGCCAGCGACAGCTCGTAGGCTTCGCCGTTCTGGCCGCAGTCTTCGCCCTTGTCCAGAACATAACGCGCGGCGTTCCAGATCTTGTTGCAGAAGTTGCGATAGCCTTCGACGCGGCCCATGTCGAACTTGATGTCGCGACCGGTGGACGCCAGCGAGCAGAAGGTGAAGCGCAGGGCGTCGGTGCCGTAGCTGGCGATGCCGTCGGCGAACTCGTCGCGGGTCTGCTTCTCGATCTTCTTCGCCAGTTTCGGCTGCATCAGACCGGAAGTGCGTTTCTGCACCAGGGTTTCGAGCTCGATACCGTCGATGATGTCCAGCGGGTCCAGGACGTTGCCCTTGGACTTGGACATCTTCTGGCCCTGACCATCACGTACCAGACCGTGCACATAAACGGTCTTGAACGGAACCTGCGGGGTGCCGTCCTCGTTCTTGATCAGGTGCATGGTCAGCATGATCATCCGGGCAACCCAGAAGAAAATGATGTCGAAGCCCGTCACCAGCACGTCGGTGGAGTGGAATTTCTTCAGGAACTCGGTCTTTTCCGGCCAGCCCAGGGTGGAGAAGGTCCACAGGCCCGAACTGAACCAGGTGTCGAGAACGTCGTTGTCCTGTTGCAGCGCAACGTCCGGGCCGAGGTTGTGCTTGGCGCGCACTTCGGCTTCGTCGCGACCGACGTAGACTTTGCCCGATTCGTCGTACCAGGCCGGAATCCGGTGGCCCCACCACAGCTGACGGCTGATGCACCAGTCCTGGATGTCGCGCATCCACGAGAAGTACATGTTTTCGTACTGCTTCGGCACGAACTGGATACGGCCGTCTTCAACGGCAGCAATCGCAGGCTCGGCCAGCGGTTTGGTGGACACGTACCACTGGTCGGTCAGCCACGGCTCGATGACGGTGCCGGAGCGGTCGCCTTTCGGCACTTTCAGGTTGTGATCGTCGACGCTGACCAGCAGGCCGGCGGCGTCGAACGCGGCCACGATCTGCTTGCGTGCTTCGAAACGCTCGAGACCGGCGTATTCGGCCGGAATCTTGCCGTCGATGCTGTCGTTCAGCGTGCCGTCGAGGTTGAACACCTGAGCCGCAGGCAGCACGTTGGCGTTCTTGTCGAAGATGTTCAGCAGCGGCAGGTTGTGGCGCTTGCCGACTTCGTAGTCGTTGAAGTCGTGGGCCGGGGTGATTTTCACGCAGCCGGTGCCGAATTCAGGATCGCAGTAATCGTCGGCGATGATCGGGATGCGGCGGCCGACCAGCGGCAGCTCGACAAACTTGCCGATCAGGGCTTTGTAGCGCTCGTCGTTCGGGTTCACCGCGACGGCGGAGTCGCCGAGCATGGTTTCCGGGCGGGTGGTCGCGACGATCAGGAAATCGTTGCCTTCAGCGGTTTTCGCGCCGTCGGCCAGCGGGTACTTCAGGTTCCACAGAAAACCTTTCTCGTCGTGGTTTTCCACTTCGAGGTCGGAAATCGCCGTGTGCAGCTTGGTGTCCCAGTTGACCAGACGCTTGCCGCGATAGATCAGACCGTCTTCGTGCAGGCGCACGAAGGCTTCTTTAACGGCTTCCGAGAGGCCGTCGTCCATGGTGAAGCGCTCGCGGCTCCAGTCCACGGACGAGCCGAGACGACGGATCTGACGGCTGATGTTGCCGCCGGACTGATCCTTCCACTCCCAGACTTTCTCGAGGAATTTTTCGCGGCCCAGATCATGGCGGTTCTGGCCCTGGGCTTCGAGCTGACGCTCCACCAGCATCTGCGTGGCGATACCGGCGTGGTCGGTGCCCGGCTGCCACAGGGTGTTGCGACCCTGCATGCGGCGGAAACGGATCAGGGCGTCCATGATCGCGTTGTTGAAGCCATGACCCATGTGCAGGCTGCCGGTGACGTTCGGCGGCGGGATCATGATGGTGTAGGAGTCGCCCGCGCCTTGCGGGGCGAAGTAGTTCTCGGACTCCCAGGTGTTGTACCAGGAAGTTTCAATGGCGTGCGGCTGGTAGGTCTTATCCATGCGCGGCGGGACCCTATTGGCATTTATTCAGGAAAAGCCGGGAAGTATAGCGGGGCATGGGGCGCAGGGCGAGCGGGGCGGGCCGGGTGGAGATCTAAAAGTGGGAGCGACCGAGCGGCGGCTCCCACAGGGGATTATTCGTACTGGCCGAGAAGCCGTTCCATCCGCGCCTCGAGGCGACGTTTGATTTCGGTTTCGATGTGCGGGGCGAAGTCGTCGATCACGTCCTGCATGATCAGTTGCGCGGCGGCGCGCAGCTCGCTGTCCAGGTGCAGCAGGGCGTCGGGGCCTTTATTCACTGACGCAGCGGCAGGTTGCGGTTCTGGCGTCGGCGCGGGTGCAGCCTCGATGGCCAGCGGTGTGTTGTCGACCGAGTCGAACAACATCGGAATCTGTTCCTGTTCGCCATCATCGACCGTGTCGGTCAGCAGTGGCGGTTGCAGGTTGTCATCGCCGAGCAGCTGGCGGATCGACTCGAGGTCATCCAGCAGGTGCGCGGGTTTTTGCAGCGGTTTTGGAGTGTCCATCGGCGTACTCAGAGTCGCTGTAAACGGTGGTCTTGCAGAGGATAGCCCTGTTCGCGGTAGAAACGGAAACTCTCCCGCGCCGCAGTGCGGATTGCCGGATCTTCCACCACCACCTCCGCCACCCGGGCGAATTGGTTGGCGAAAACCGGGACTTTCAGGTCGAGGTTGACCAGCAGATCCGCGTGCTGGCCGCAGTCATCGCCCAGTCCCAACACGATCAGTCCTTGCGGTTCGCTTTCAGCCGGGCCGTGAGGCACGAAGGTTTCGCCCTTGAACGCCCACAGTCGCGCATCGAGATCATCACGCTGGGCGGCATCGCTGCAATGCAGGTAGATGCGATGGCCCATGCGCCAGGCTTTATCGGTGAGCTTGCAGGCAAAGTCCAGGCGAGCCGAAGGATCGGCGCTGGGCAGGATATAAAAGTCGACTTTGGTCATTGCGGTTCCTGAGCTGCAAGCAGCGCCCCCCAAGAGAGGCGCCGCTCGCAGTCATCGGTTTCAGGCTTTGGCGCGGTCCAGCAGGTATTGGGTCAGCAGCGGAACCGGACGGCCAGTGGCGCCCTTGTCCTTGCCGCCGCTGGTCCAGGCGGTGCCCGCGATGTCCAGGTGCGCCCAGTTCAGATTCTTGGTGAAGCGCGACAGGAAGCAGGCAGCGGTGATGGTGCCGGCCTTCGGACCGCCGATGTTGGCGATGTCGGCGAACGGGCTGTCCAGTTGCTCCTGGTACTCATCGAACAGCGGCAGTTGCCAGGCGCGGTCGTCGGCAGCCTTGCCGGCGTTCAGCAGTTGCTCGATCAGTTCGTCGTTGTTGCCCAGCAGGCCCGAAGTGTGGGCGCCCAGAGCAACGACGCAGGCACCGGTCAGGGTGGCGATGTCGATTACCGCTTGCGGCTTGAAGCGCTCGGAGTAGGTCAGGGCGTCGCACAGCACCAGACGGCCTTCAGCGTCGGTGTTGAGGATTTCCACGGTCTGGCCGCTCATGGTGGTGACGATGTCGCCCGGACGCGAAGCGGTGCCGCTTGGCATGTTCTCGGCGCAGGCCAGGATGCACACCAGGTTGATCGGCAGTTTCAGTTCCAGCACGGCGCGCAGGGTACCGAACACGCTGGCGGCGCCACCCATGTCGTACTTCATCTCGTCCATGCCGGCGCCCGGTTTCAGGCTGATGCCGCCAGTGTCGAAGGTGATGCCTTTGCCGACCAGTGCGTACGGCTTCTCGGATTTCTTGCCGCCGTTGTATTGCATGACGATCAGGCGCGGCGGTTGGGCGCTGCCCTGGCCGACGGCGTAGAACGAACCCATGCCCAGCGACTTGATCTTCTTCTCGTCGAGGACTTCGACTTTCAGATCCTTGAACTCTTTGCCGAGGTTCTTGGCCTGTTCGCCGAGGAAAGTCGGGTGGCAGATGTTCGGCGGCAGGTTGCCCAGGTTGCGGGTGAAGGCCATGCCGTTGGCAATCGCGGTGGCGTGGTTCACGGCGCGTTGCACTTCGGCCTGAGCGGCCTTGATGGTCAGCAGAGTGATTTTCTTCAGGGCGCGCGGTTCGGCTTTCTGGCTCTTGAACTGGTCGAAGGTGTATTCGCCGTCGACCAGGGTTTCGGCCAGCAGACGGGTCTTGCCGTAGCTGTCGCGGTTCTTGACGATGATTTCATCGAGCGCCAGCACGGCATCGCTGCCGCCCAGGCCTTTAAGCGTGTTGAGGATGCCGGCGACGATCTTGCGGAATGGACGGTCGCCCAGTTCTTCATCCTTGCCCACGCCGACCAGCAGCACGCGTTCGGCTTTCAGATTCGGCAGGCTGTGCAGCAACAGGCTCTGGCCGACCTTGCCGGCCAGGTCGCCACGCTTGAGCACGGCGCTGATGGCGCCGCCGCTCAGTTCGTCGACCTGTTTGGCGGCGACGCCGAGTTTGCGGCCTTCGCCGACGGCAACCACCAGGGTGGCGGTTTTCAACGTTTCTGGGCTAACGCTTTTTACAACCAGTTCCATGTCCGGATCCCTGAATGAATGGTCAACACGCAGGCGCTCGACGGTGTCCGCCGTCGCCTGCTTATAGAGAGAAGAGGCGCAGGCCAGTGCCTGCGACAGAGGCGGCAGTTTGAACCTCGCTCACCGCGCCTGACAACCCTCGGTTGTACGATCTTCAACGGATTGCATGCTTGCGTGAGTGTGCGCAGTGACAGGCGCCCTCAATCACAGGATAATGCCGCATCTTTTTTCGACGGCTCTGCCTTGCGGGCCCGTCGATACGTTTGCTTGTTTGGCCGCCTTAGCCTGACAACCCTGGAGTGTCTGGTTTGATCGTCTTCCGTTATCTGTCCCGCGAAGTCCTGTTGACCCTGAGTGCGGTAAGCGCCGTGCTGCTGGTCATCATCATGAGCGGTCGCTTCATCAAATACCTTGCCCAGGCCGCCGCGGGCCAGCTCGATCCGGGATCGCTGTTCCTGATCATGGGCTTCCGTCTGCCGGGTTTCCTGCAACTGATCCTGCCGCTGGGCCTGTTTCTCGGGATCCTGCTGGCGTACGGCCGGTTGTACCTGGAAAGCGAGATGACCGTGCTCTCGGCCACCGGCATGAGCCAGCAGCGTCTGTTTCGCATGACCTTGTTCCCGGCCACCCTGGTGGCACTGGTGGTTGCGTGGCTGAGCCTGAGCCTGGCCCCGCAAGGCGCCAATCAGTTCCAGCTGCTGCTGAACAAGCAGGACGCCCTGACCGAATTCGACACCCTCGAGCCCGGCCGCTTCCAGGCCCTGCGCGACGGTACGCGGGTGACCTACACCGAAACCCTGAGCGATGACCGGGTCAATCTCGGCAGCGTATTCATCTCGCAGAAGAACCTCGGCGCCAACCAGAAAGATCGCGGGATTTCCGTGCTGGTGGCGGAAAAGGGCCGTCAGGAAGTGCGTCCCGACGGCAACCGCTACCTGATTCTCGACAACGGCTACCGCTACGACGGCAGCCCGGGTCAGGCCAACTACCGCGCCATCCACTACGAAACCTACGGCGTGCTGCTGCCCAAGCCGGATGTCAGCGAGGAAGTCACCGACCGTGACGCCATGCCGACCTCGTCTCTGGTGGGCAGCGACGACATCCGCTCGAAAACCGAACTGCAATGGCGCCTGTCGCTGCCGTTGCTGGTGTTCATCGTGACCCTGATGGCGGTGCCGCTGTCGCGGGTCAATCCGCGTCAGGGGCGTTTCCTCAAGCTGCTGCCGGCGATTCTTCTTTATATGGCTTACCTGACCATCCTGATTGCCGCCCGCGGCGCCCTCGAGAAAGGCAAGATTCCACCGGCGCTCGGCTTGTGGTGGGTGCACGCGATCTTCCTGGTCATCGGTCTCGGCCTGCTGTACTGGGAACCTCTGCGCCTGAAGCTGGCCAGCCGTCGCAGCGCAGCGCTGGAGGTGGCCCGTGGTTAAACTCGACCGCTACATCGGCAGCAGCGTGTTCATGGCGATCATCGCGGTGTTGGCGATCATTCTAGGCCTGGCCACTTTGTTTGCGTTCATCGACGAGATGGGCGACGTCAGTGACACCTACACTCTGGTCGATGTCCTGAGTTTCGTGCTCCTGACCGCACCGCGCCGCATGTACGACATGCTGCCGATGGCGGCGCTGATCGGCTGCCTGATCGGCCTCGGCAGTCTGGCGAGCAGCAGTGAGCTGACCGTGATGCGCGCTGCCGGTGTGTCCATCGGGCGTATCGTCTGGGCGGTGATGAAGCCGATGCTGGTGCTGATGCTGGCCGGCGTGCTGATCGGCGAGTACGTGGCGCCGGCCACTGAAAGCATGGCCCAGGCCAATCGTTCGCTGGCGCAAGGCAGCGGCGACGCGCAGAGCGCCAAGCACGGCATGTGGCACCGTCAGGGCGAGGAGTTCATTCACATCAACTCCGTGCAGCCCAACGGTCGCCTGTATGGCGTGACCCGCTATCACTTCGACAAAGAGCGTCATCTGCTGAGCTCGAGCTTCGCCAAGCGCGCCGAGTTCGACACCGATCACTGGCAACTGACCGACGTGACCACCACCAAATTCCACGAGCGCAGCACTGAAGTGGTCAATACGCCGGTGGAACGCTGGGATGTCTCGCTGAGCCCGCAATTGCTGAGCACCGTGGTGATGGCGCCGGAATCGCTGTCGATCACCGGTCTGTGGGGTTATATCCACTATCTGGCTGATCAGGGTCTGAGCAACGGCCGTTACTGGCTGGCATTTTGGGTCAAGGTGTTGCAGCCGCTAGTGACCGCCGCGCTGGTGCTGATGGCAATCTCCTTCATCTTCGGTCCGTTGCGTTCGGTGACCCTCGGTCAGCGCGTATTCACCGGTGTGCTGGTGGGCTTCACCTTCCGCATCGTTCAGGATCTGCTGGGTCCATCCAGTCTGGTGTTCGGTTTCTCGCCGCTATTCGCAGTGCTGGTGCCGGCTGGCGTGTGTGCGCTGGCGGGTGTCTGGCTGTTGCGTCGAGCCGGTTGATGAACAAGGTTTCACCCACGCTTTAGCCTTGAAAACGCCTCGGTCGACAGATCGGGGCGTTTTTGCATGCAATCCGGGTGACAGGCGAACGTGACGCTTGCGCCGTGTATCAGGTACAATTCCCGGCTATTTTTCGGCGGGCCAAGCCTGCAGCCTTTTTGAGTGTTGATCCGTGAGTGATTTGAGTCATATCCGCAATTTCTCCATCATCGCCCACATTGACCATGGCAAGTCGACGCTGGCTGACCGTTTCATCCAGATGTGCGGTGGCCTGGCCGAGCGTGAAATGGAAGCCCAGGTACTGGATTCCATGGATCTGGAGCGCGAACGCGGGATCACCATCAAGGCCCACAGCGTTACCCTCTATTACAAGGCCAAAGACGGCGTCACCTACCAGCTGAACTTCATTGACACCCCGGGCCACGTCGACTTCACCTACGAAGTCAGCCGTTCCCTGGCGGCCTGTGAAGGTGCGTTGCTGGTGGTCGATGCGGGTCAGGGCGTTGAGGCCCAGTCCGTGGCCAACTGCTACACCGCCATCGAGCAGGGCCTTGAGGTCATGCCGGTCCTGAACAAGATCGACCTGCCACAGGCCGAGCCTGATCGCGTCAAGGACGAAATCGAGAAGATCATCGGCATCGACGCCACCGACGCCGTCACCTGCAGCGCCAAGACCGGCCTGGGTGTCGACGAAGTGCTCGAGCGTCTGGTTGCTACCATTCCTGCGCCGACCGGCAACATCGAAGATCCGCTGCAAGCGTTGATCATCGACTCCTGGTTCGACAACTACCTGGGCGTTGTCTCCCTGGTGCGTGTGCGTCACGGCCGCGTGAAGAAGGGCGACAAGATCCTCGTCAAGTCCACCGGCAAGGTGCATCTGGTCGACAGCGTCGGTGTGTTCAACCCGAAACACACCGCCACCGCTGACCTGAAGGCCGGCGAAGTGGGCTTCATCATTGCCAGCATCAAGGACATTCACGGTGCGCCGGTCGGTGACACCCTGACCCTGAGCTCCACCCCGGACGTTCCGGTGCTGCCAGGTTTCAAACGCATCCAGCCGCAGGTTTACGCCGGTCTGTTCCCGGTCAGCTCCGACGACTTCGAGGACTTCCGCGAAGCGCTGCAGAAGCTGACCCTGAACGACTCGTCGCTGCAATACACCCCGGAAAGCTCCGACGCACTGGGCTTCGGCTTCCGTTGCGGCTTCCTCGGCATGCTGCACATGGAAATCATCCAGGAGCGCCTGGAGCGCGAATACGACCTGGACCTGATCACCACAGCGCCGACGGTAATCTTCGAACTGGTGCTGAAAACGGGTGAAACGATTTACGTCGACAACCCGTCGAAGCTGCCGGACGTGTCTGCAATCGAAGACATGCGCGAGCCGATCGTGCGCGCCAACATCTTGGTACCGCAGGAGCACTTGGGCAACGTCATCACCCTGTGCATCGAGAAACGCGGCGTGCAGGTCGACATGCTGTTCCTCGGCAATCAGGTGCAAGTGACCTACGACCTGCCGATGAACGAAGTGGTCCTGGACTTCTTCGATCGTCTGAAATCCACCAGCCGCGGCTATGCTTCGCTGGACTACCATTTCGATCGCTACCAATCGGCTAATCTGGTGAAACTGGACGTGCTGATCAACGGCGACAAGGTCGACGCTCTGGCGCTGATCGTGCACCGTGACAATTCGCACTTCAAAGGTCGCCAGTTGACCGAGAAGATGAAAGAACTGATTCCTCGTCAGATGTTCGACGTGGCCATCCAGGCTGCCATTGGCGGTCAGATCGTCGCCCGGACAACCGTCAAGGCACTCAGAAAGAACGTATTGGCCAAGTGCTACGGCGGCGACGTCAGCCGTAAGAAAAAACTGCTTGAGAAGCAGAAGGCCGGTAAGAAACGCATGAAACAGGTCGGCAACGTGGAAATTCCACAAGAAGCCTTCCTCGCCGTGCTCAGGTTGGAATAGTCAGGTCCTATGTCACTAAATTTCCCGCTGTTGCTGGTCATTGCCGTGTTCGTCTGCGGTCTGTTGGCGTTGCTCGATCTGTTGATCCTGGCACCGCGTCGGCGTGCCGCCATCGCCTCCTATCAGGGCAGCGTCAGCCAGCCTGATGGGGTGGTGGTCGAGAAGCTGAACAAGGAACCGCTGCTGGTCGAGTACGGCAAGTCCTTCTTCCCGGTGCTGTTCATCGTGCTGGTGCTGCGTTCGTTCCTGGTGGAGCCGTTCCAGATTCCGTCCGGCTCGATGAAACCAACCCTGGACGTTGGCGACTTCATTCTGGTGAACAAGTTTTCCTACGGGATCCGTTTGCCGGTGATCGACAAGAAGATCATCGAAGTCGGTGACCCGCAGCGCGGCGATGTGATGGTGTTCCGCTACCCGAGCGACCCGAACGTCAACTACATCAAGCGTGTGGTCGGCCTGCCGGGCGACACCGTGCGGTACACCGCCGACAAGCGTCTGTTCGTCAATGGCGAGTCGATTGCCGAGCAACTGGTCGGCTCCGAGCCGGGCACGCTGGGCAGCGCGGAACTCTACAAGGAAAAGCTCGGCGTCGCCGAGCATCTGATCCGCAAGGAAATGAGCCGCTACCGCGCCACGCCGGACCATACCTGGACCGTGCCGGCCGGGCACTACTTCATGATGGGCGACAACCGCGACAACTCGAACGACAGTCGCTACTGGGATGATCCGAACATTCCCAAGGATCTGCTGGGCATGGTTCCCGACCAGAACATCGTCGGCAAGGCCTTCGCGGTCTGGATGAGCTGGCCGGAACCGAAACTCAGCCACCTGCCGAACTTCTCGCGGGTCGGCCTTATCAAGTAAACAAACACGGCGCTGTTGACCACAGCGCCGAATGCATTTCTGGCGTCGGCACAACCGGCTCCGGGGCATGAAGCCACGATATTCAGGACGTCATTTTTGAACACAGCGTTAATTGTCCCAGGCCTGCGCCGTATCCCGGCGATGGCAGTGGAATCCAGCCACGAACTCAGCGTGGGTAAACCGTGAGCGTTTCTCTAAGCCGTCTCGAGCGTCAGCTCGGTTACACCTTCAAGGACCAGGAACTGATGGTCCTGGCCCTTACGCACCGCAGCTTTGCCGGACGCAACAACGAGCGTCTGGAATTCCTCGGCGATGCGATCCTCAACTTTGTTGCCGGCGAAGCCTTGTTCGACCGTTTCCCGCTGGCTCGCGAAGGCCAGTTGTCGCGTTTGCGCGCACGGCTGGTAAAAGGTGAGACGCTGGCGGTACTGGCCCGCGGTTTCGATCTGGGCGATTACCTGCGTCTGGGTTCCGGTGAGTTGAAGAGCGGCGGTTTCCGTCGTGAGTCGATTCTGGCCGACGCCCTTGAAGCACTGATCGGTGCGATCTACCTCGACGCCGGCATGGAAGTCGCCCGCGAGCGCGTACTGGCCTGGCTGGCCGGCGAGTTCGAAGGCCTGACGCTGGTCGACACCAACAAGGATCCGAAGACCCGCCTGCAGGAATTCCTGCAATCGCGCGGCTGCGAACTGCCGCGTTATGAAGTGGTGGATATCCAGGGTGAGCCGCACTGCCGTACCTTCTTCGTCGAGTGCGAAGTTGTCCTATTGAATGAAAAAAGCCGGGGTCAGGGTGTGAGCCGTCGTATTGCCGAACAGGTAGCGGCCGCCGCAGCACTGATTGCCCTGGGTGTGGAGAATGGCAATGACTGATACAAACGCAACGCGCTGTGGCTATGTTGCCATCGTCGGCCGTCCCAACGTGGGCAAGTCCACGCTGCTGAACCACATCCTCGGCCAGAAGCTGGCGATCACCTCGCGCAAGCCGCAGACCACTCGCCACAACATGCTCGGGATCAAGACCGAGGGCGACGTGCAGGCGATCTACGTCGACACCCCCGGCATGCACAAGGGTGGCGAAAAAGCCCTGAACCGCTACATGAACAAGACCGCTTCGGCGGCGTTGAAAGACGTCGACGTGGTGATCTTCGTGGTCGACCGCACCAAGTGGACCGAAGAAGACCAGATGGTGCTGGAGCGCGTGCAGTACGTGACCGGCCCGCTGATCGTCGCGCTGAACAAGACCGACCGCATCGAAGACAAGGCCGAGCTGATGCCGCACCTGTCGTGGTTGCAGGAACAGCTGCCGAATGCGCAGATCATTCCGATCTCGGCGCAACACGGGCACAACCTCGACGCGCTGGAAAAGGTCATCGCCGATCATTTGCCGGAGAACGATCACTTCTTCCCGGAAGACCAGATCACCGACCGCAGCAGCCGCTTCCTCGCCGCCGAACTGGTGCGCGAGAAGATCATGCGCCAGCTCGGCGCCGAGCTGCCGTACCAGATCACCGTGGAAATCGAAGAGTTCAAGCAGCAGGGTGCGACGCTGCACATCCATGCGCTGATTCTCGTCGAACGTGACGGCCAGAAGAAAATCATCATTGGCGACAAGGGCGAGCGCATCAAGCGTATCGGCACCGAGGCGCGCAAGGACATGGAGTTGCTGTTCGACTCCAAGATCATGCTCAACCTGTGGGTCAAGGTGAAGGGCGGCTGGTCCGACGACGAGCGCGCGCTGCGTTCGCTGGGTTACGGCGACCTGTAAGAAATTCGGTTCCTGCCACAGCAGAGAACCCTGTGGGAGCGGGCTTGCCCGCGATGAGGATGTAATGTTCGACAGAGATGTTGAATGTGAATCCGCCATCGCGGGCAAGCCCGCTCCCACATTTGGTTTATGTTGATCTCAAGTCTGCATTCCTCCAGCGAGACACCATGTCCTCAACCCCACCTCCCGCCCAACCCGCCTACGTCCTCCATTCCCGCGCCTACCGCGAAACCAGCGCATTGGTGGACTTCCTCACGCCGCAAGGTCGGCTGCGGGCGGTGTTGCGCAGTGCGCGGGGCAAGGCCGGGACGCTGGCGCGGCCGTTCGTGCCGCTGGAAGTCGAGTTTCGCGGCAAGGGTGAGTTGAAGAATGTCGGGCGCATGGAAAGTGTCGGCAACGCGACCTGGATGGTCGGCGAGGCGCTGTTCAGCGGCCTGTATCTCAATGAACTGCTGATCCGCCTGTTACCCGCCGAAGACCCGCATCCAGCGGTGTTCGATCACTATGCCGCGACCTTGCTGGCATTGGCCGAAGGCCGGCCGCTGGAACCGTTGCTGCGTTCTTTCGAATGGCGGTTGCTCGACGACCTCGGTTACGGTTTTTCCCTCAACACCGATATCAACGACGAGCCCATCGCTGCGGACGGTCTCTACCGCTTGCAGGTGGATGCCGGGCTCGAGCGGGTCTACCTGCTGCAACCCGGTCTGTTCAACGGCACCGAACTGCTGGCCATGGCCGAAGCCGACTGGTCGGCCCCCGGCGCATTATCCGCCGCCAAGCGCTTGATGCGTCAGGCGCTTGCAGTCCACCTTGGCGGCCGTCCTCTCGTGAGTCGCGAACTGTTTCGCAAACCGTAGCCCCGTGTATGCTGTGCGCCGAATCTTTCCATTCAGGAGCGCATCCGTGACCACCAGCAATCGCATTCTTCTTGGCGTGAACATCGACCACGTCGCCACCCTGCGTCAGGCCCGTGGCACGCGCTATCCGGATCCGGTCAAGGCTGCGCTGGACGCGGAAGAGGCGGGCGCCGACGGTATCACCGTGCACCTGCGCGAAGACCGCCGGCACATTCAGGAGCGCGACGTGCTGCTGCTCAAGGATGTGCTGCAAACCCGCATGAACTTCGAAATGGGCGTCACCGAAGAAATGATGGCGTTCGCCGAGCGCATTCGTCCGGCGCACATCTGCCTGGTCCCGGAAACCCGTCAGGAGCTGACCACCGAAGGCGGTCTGGATGTGGCGGGCCAGGAAGAGCGGATCAGGGCGGCGGTCGAGCGTTTGTCGAAGATCGGCAGCGAAGTGTCGCTGTTCATCGACGCGGACGAGCGGCAGATCGCTGCGTCGAAGCGCGTCGGCGCACCGGCCATCGAGCTGCACACCGGGCGTTACGCCGATGCCGAAACGCCGACCGAAGTGGCTGAAGAACTCAAGCGTGTGGCGGACGGCGTGGCCTTCGGTCTGGCCCAGGGCCTGATCGTCAATGCCGGCCATGGCCTGCACTATCACAACGTCGAGGCGGTTGCCGCGATCAAGGGCATCAACGAGCTGAACATCGGTCACGCGCTGGTGGCGCATGCGTTGTTCGTCGGCTTCAAGTCGGCGGTGTCGGAGATGAAGGCGTTGATTCTGGCGGCTGCCAAACACTAAGTCGCAACATCCTGTGGGAGCGAGTTTGCTCCCACGTTTGTTTTGGGGATGGGTTAAAGCGGGGCGGGCTCTTGAGCGGGTTTCGACTTGTCGATCCCCGGCACATGCAGGTTGCCCTCGGCCACCTGATCGCCTTCAAGCTGCGGCTGGGTCACCCAGGTGAGGATGTCGTAGTAGCGACGGATGTTCGCCACGAAATGCACCGGTTCGCCGCCCCGGGCGTAGCCGTAGCGGGTCTTGCTGTACCACTGCTTCTGCGACAGGCGCGGCAGGATCTTTTTCACATCCAGCCACTTGTCCGGGTTCAACCCTTCCTTGGCCGCCAGTTTGCGCGCGTCATCCAGATGACCGCTGCCGACGTTGTAGGCCGCAAGAGCAAACCAGGTGCGATCCGGTTCCTGGATCGACTCGTCGAGCTGATCCTTCATGTAGGCCAGGTACTTGGCGCCACCCATGATGCTCTGCTTCGGATCGAGACGGTTGGACACGCCCATCGCCTGGGCGGTGTTCTGGGTCAGCATCATCAGCCCGCGCACGCCGGTCTTCGAGGTGACGGCCGGTTGCCACAGCGATTCCTGATAACCGATCGCCGCCAGCAGGCGCCAGTCGACTTTCTCTTTCTTGGCGTAGGCCTTGAAGTGCTGTTCGTATTTCGGCAGCCGCTGCTGCAAGTGCTGGGCGAAGGTGGTGGCGCCCATGTAGCCGAGGACGTCGACGTGGCCGTAATAGCGGTCTTTCAGACGTTGCAGGGTGCCGTTCTTCTGCACCTTGTCCAGATAACTGTTGATCTCGTTGAGCAGGCTGTTGTCTTCGCCGGCCGCCACGGCCCAGCTCTGGCTGCGTGCGTCGCCGAGGTCGAAGGCCACGCGGATGTTGGTGAAGTACACCTGGTTCATCGCCACTTCGTTGGAGTCGACCAGCGTCAGGTCGATCTGACCTTCATCGACCATGCGCAGCAGGTCGACCACTTCAACGGCGTCGGATTCTTCGTACTGGATGCCAGGATATTTCTGTTTCAGCTCCGCCAGTTGTTCGGCGTGGGTGCTGCCCTTGAGCACCATGATCTTCTTGCCCACCAGATCGCCGGCGTCGGTGGGGCGTGACTGGCCGTTGCGATAGATGATCTGCGGGGTGACTTCGAGGTAGGAGCGGGAGAAGCGCACCTGTTTCTTGCGCTGTTCGCTGCTGACCAGACCGGCGGCCGCCAGTACCGGGCCGTTCGGCTTGCCGACCTGGTTGAACAGATCGTCGAGGTTGTCGGCGGTTTCGATCTTCAGCTCGACCCCCAAATCGTCGGCGAAGCGCTTCACCAACTCGTATTCGAAGCCGGTTTCACCGCTGCGATCCTGAAAGTAGGTGGCGGGGCTGTTTCGGGTGACCACCCGCAGCACGCCATCCTCCTTTACGCGCTCGAGTGTGTTGGGTTTATCAACACAGCCACTGAGCATCAGGAAGAGTCCGGTAGCGATCAGCCATTTGGCGTACCGCGGACGCAAAGCCGTTGGGGAAAACATGTGCGCAGTATACGCAAAGGACAACGGGCGCCATATCTCGACAGTTGCAGGGTTGTCTGCTAGGGATCACAAAACCGCTCGAAACCCCGCAGGAATGGGCCCGAAAGGCATTTTGTGACAGAAAAAATAACCCGCGTTCCAGCACCCCATAAATTTGACCCTCAAGGCAGGAACACCACTCGACATCCGGGTGCAACCGTGCGTAGCGTTTCGGGTGATGTTGAGGGCGGTTTAGGCTAGAATGCACGGCCTCAAAGCACACCCCTTCCCGAGGCTGTCCCGAAGATGTTGATCCTGCGCGGCGCTCCTGCCCTTTCTGCCTTTCGCCACAGCAAACTCCTTGAGCAACTGAGCCAGAAGGTTCCGGCTGTCAGTGGCTTGTATGCTGAATTCGCTCACTTCGCCGAAGTCACCGGCGTCCTGACCGGCGACGAACAGCAGGTGCTTGCGCGCCTTCTGAAGTACGGTCCAAGCGTTCCGGTTCAAGAGCCGACCGGTCGTCTGTTCCTGGTGTTGCCGCGTTTCGGCACCATCTCGCCATGGTCGAGCAAGGCCAGCGACATCGCCCGCAACTGCGGCCTGAGCAAGATCCAGCGTCTGGAGCGCGGCATCGCGTTCTACGTGGCCGGCCAGTTCAGCGAAACCGAAGCGCAGCAGATTGCAGACGTACTGCATGACCGCATGACTCAGATCGTTCTGGCCAACCTCGAGCAGGCCGCCGGTCTGTTCAGCCACGCCGAACCGAAGCCGCTGACCGCCATCGACATCCTCGGCGGTGGTCGCGCCGCACTGGAAAAAGCCAACGTCGAACTGGGTCTGGCCCTGGCCGAAGACGAGATCGACTACCTGGTCAACGCCTTCAACGGTCTCAAGCGCAACCCACACGACATCGAACTGATGATGTTCGCCCAGGCCAACTCCGAGCACTGCCGCCACAAGATCTTCAACGCCAGTTGGGATATTGACGGCGAGAGCCAGGAAAAAAGCCTGTTCGGCATGATCAAGAACACTTATCAGATGCACAGCGAAGGCGTGCTGTCCGCTTACAAGGACAACGCCTCGGTGATCGTCGGCAACGTCGCCGGCCGCTTCTTCCCGGATCCGGAAACCCGCCAGTACGGCGCGGTGCAGGAGCCGGTGCACATCCTGATGAAGGTTGAAACCCACAACCACCCGACCGCGATCGCTCCGTTCCCGGGCGCGTCCACCGGTTCCGGCGGCGAGATCCGCGACGAAGGTGCAACCGGTCGTGGCGCCAAACCGAAGGCCGGCCTGACCGGTTTCACCGTGTCGAACCTGCAGATCCCTGGCTTCGAACAGCCGTGGGAAGTGCCGTACGGCAAGCCTGAGCGCATCGTCAACGCGCTGGACATCATGATCGAAGGCCCGCTGGGCGGCGCCGCGTTCAACAACGAATTCGGTCGTCCGGCCCTGACCGGTTACTTCCGTACCTTCGAACAATCGATCACCACCCCGCACGGTGACGAAGTTCGCGGTTACCACAAGCCGATCATGCTCGCTGGCGGCATGGGCAACATCCGTGAAGAACACGTCAAGAAAGGCGAGATTCTGGTCGGCTCCAAGCTGATCGTCCTCGGCGGCCCGGCGATGCTGATCGGTCTGGGCGGCGGCGCTGCTTCCTCCATGGCCACCGGCACCAGCTCGGCGGATCTGGACTTCGCTTCGGTTCAGCGTGAAAACCCTGAAATGGAACGTCGCTGCCAGGAAGTCATCGACCGTTGCTGGCAGCTGGGCGACAAGAACCCGATCAGCTTCATCCACGACGTGGGTGCGGGCGGTCTGTCCAACGCCTTCCCGGAACTGGTCAACGACGGCGACCGCGGTGGCCGTTTCGAACTGCGCAACATTCCAAACGACGAGCCGGGCATGGCCCCGCACGAAATCTGGTCCAACGAATCCCAGGAACGTTACGTTCTGGCGGTCGGCCCGGCCGACTTCGAGCGCTTCAAGGCGATCTGCGAACGTGAGCGCTGCCCGTTCGCCGTTGTCGGTGAAGCCACCGCCGAGCCGCAACTGACCGTGACCGACAGCCACTTCGGCAACAACCCGGTGGACATGCCGCTGGAAGTGTTGCTGGGCAAGGCCCCGCGCATGCACCGTTCGGTGGTTCGCGAAGCCGAGCTGGGCGATGACTTCGATCCGTCGAACCTCGACATCGGCGAAAGCATCGAGCGCGTCCTGCACCACCCGGCCGTCGCGAGCAAAAGCTTCCTGATCACCATCGGCGACCGCACCATCACCGGCCTCGTGGCCCGTGACCAGATGGTCGGCCCTTGGCAGGTTCCGGTGGCCGACGTTGCCGTCACCGCCACCAGTTTCGACGTCTACACCGGTGAAGCGATGGCGATGGGCGAGCGCACTCCGCTGGCTCTGCTGGATGCTCCGGCGTCGGGCCGCATGGCCATCGGCGAAACCCTGACCAACATTGCCGCCTCGCGCATCAACAAGCTCTCCGACATCAAACTGTCGGCGAACTGGATGTCCGCTGCCGGCCACCCGGGTGAAGACGCGCGTCTGTACGACACCGTGAAAGCGGTCGGCATGGAGCTGTGCCCTGAGCTGGGCATCACCATCCCGGTCGGCAAGGACTCGATGTCCATGGCCACCCGCTGGAACGACAACGGCGAAGACAAGACCGTCACCTCGCCGATGTCCCTGATCGTGACCGGTTTCGCGCCAGTGGCTGACATCCGTCAGACCCTGACCCCGGAACTGCGCATGGACAAGGGCACCACCGACCTGATCCTGATCGACCTCGGTCGCGGCCAGAACCGCATGGGCGCCTCGATCCTGGCGCAGGTTCACGGCAAGCTCGGCAAGCAGGCTCCGGACGTCGACGACGCCGAAGACCTGAAAGCGTTCTTCGCGGTGATCCAGGGCCTCAACGCCGACGGTCACCTGCTGGCTTACCACGACCGTTCCGACGGTGGTCTGCTGACTTCCGTGGTGGAAATGGCCTTCGCCGGTCACTGCGGTCTGAGCCTGAACCTGGACAGCGTTGCTGAATCCTCGGCAGAAATCGCCGCCATCCTGTTCAACGAAGAACTGGGTGCCGTGATCCAGGTTCGCCAGGACGCCACCCCGGACATCCTCGCGCAATTCAGCGCTGCCGGTCTGGGCGACTGCGTTTCGGTGATCGGTCAGCCGATCAACAACGGCCAGATCAACATCACCTTCAACGGTGACACCGTGTTCGAAGGCCAGCGTCGTCTGCTGCAACGTCAGTGGGCCGAAACCAGCTACCAGATCCAGCGTCTGCGCGACAACGCCGACTGCGCCGAGCAAGAGTTCGATGCACTGCTGGAAGAAGACAACCCGGGCCTGAGCGTCAAGCTGAGCTACGACGTCAACCAGGACATCGCCGCGCCTTACATCAAGAAGGGCATTCGCCCACAGGTTGCCGTACTGCGTGAGCAGGGCGTCAACGGTCAGGTGGAAATGGCGGCAGCGTTCGACCGCGCCGGTTTCAACGCGATCGACGTGCACATGAGCGACATTCTGGCCGGCCGTGTCGACCTGAACGAGTTCAAAGGTCTGGTGGCTTGCGGTGGTTTCTCCTACGGCGACGTTCTCGGCGCCGGTGAAGGCTGGGCCAAGTCCGCGCTGTTCAACAGCCGTGCCCGCGATGCGTTCCAGGGCTTCTTCGAGCGTAACGACAGCTTCACCCTCGGCGTGTGCAACGGTTGCCAGATGATGTCCAACCTGCACGAGCTGATCCCGGGCAGCGAGTTCTGGCCGCACTTCGTGCGCAACCGCTCCGAGCAGTTCGAAGCGCGTGTGGCGATGGTTCAGGTTCAGGAGTCGAACTCGATCTTCCTGCAAGGGATGGCCGGTTCGCGGATGCCGATCGCCATTGCTCACGGTGAAGGTCACGCCGAGTTCTCCAGCGAAGAAGCACTGCTGGAAGCCGATCTGTCCGGTTGCGTGGCGATGCGTTTCGTCGACAACCACGGCAAGGTCACCGAAGCCTACCCGGCCAACCCGAACGGTTCGCCGCGCGGGATCACCGGTCTCACCAGCCGCGACGGTCGCGTGACGATCATGATGCCGCACCCGGAGCGTGTGTTCCGTGCCGTGCAGAACTCGTGGCGTTCGGAGGACTGGAACGAAGACGCTCCTTGGATGCGTATGTTCCGTAATGCTCGTGTGTGGGTGAACTAAGCGCTGTGTACAAGCTCGCGTTTTTTGTTCCCGACAGTCATGTCGAGGTGGTCAAGGAAGCTGTGTTCGCTGCCGGTGGTGGGCGGATCGGTGACTATGACCACTGTGCTTGGCAGGTGCTTGGGTCTGGTCAGTTTCGGCCTTTGGACGGTAGTCAGCCGTTCATTGGTGAGGCGGGGCGGGTTGAGCGGGTCGAGGAGTGGAAGGTTGAGCTTGTTGTTGGCGATGAGTTGATTCGTGGGGTGGTGGGGGCTTTGAAGTCTAGCCATCCTTACGAGACGCCGGCTTATGAGGTTTGGCGGTTGGAGGATTTTTGATCTTCCTTGGCTGCTGAAACGGGAAACCCGCTGAGAGTGATTTCAGCGGGTTTTTTGGTTTTTGGGGTTTGGGGTTTGGTTTTTGGGGTTGGGATTGAGTGAATATCCGTTGCTGCGGTAACGGCTTCTTATGGTTTCGCCCTTACGGCGAGTCCCTTTTGGCAAACGCCCCAAAAGGAACCAAAAGGTCTGGGCCCCTGCGTTCGGCACCTCGCTTTGGCTCGGTGTTCCTTCGTTCCGGGATTTATCCGGGGGCATCGCCTACGGTTTGCTTCGCTGCACCTCCTCTCGATGCATGCGGCTTCGCCGCACGGTCGCTGCGCTCCCACCCCCGGATAAATCCCTCCACTCAGCCTGCCGACGGGCCTTGAGATCAAAAGCTTTACTCGAGCTAACGCTCATCGTGTTGAGTGGTGGAAGCCAAAGCCAAAGCCAAAGCCAAAGCCAAAGCCAAAGCTAAAAGACCAAAAGACCAAAAGACCAAAAGACCAAAAGACCAAAAAAGCCAAAGCCGGAGTGGAGTTGCATGCGTTTCAAAACCCGAGTTCACCTCGGTATTTCACGTCGGCGTACCTTTCCCAAACAACTCGGTCAGTCCCCTCTCCCTCCGGGAGAGGGTTAGGGTGAGGGGGGATTCCGAGTCCGCACAAAGATGCGTCAAATCACCCCCACCCATCCATTCAGAGGTCGCCCTAAACCTTGGCACTCACCTCACTCCGATTAACCAACCCTTCCAGCGCCGCACTCAAACTCTGCGCCCGCTCACCCACCAACAGATGCCAAACACCATCTTCCAGCGCGCTCACACCCAGACATCCAAGCTCTTTCAAGCGGCTTTCCGAAAGCGCTTTGCCATCGGCCAGTTGCAGGCGAATCCGGCTCATGGCGATGCAGTCGAGTTGCAGAACGTTGTCGCTGCCGCCCAGGGCGGTCAGCCATTGTTGGGCCTGGGGTGTGGAGACTGCGACGGGTTCGCTGGTTTCGGCGACGGCGACAGGAACAGTAGCCGCTGTGGCTCGGCCCAATGCGGGCATTGCAAGGCGGATTTCGTCGGCAATGCTGTCGGCCATCGGCCCGACGACCACCTGCAAACTTCCACCCTTGCCCGGACGCACAACAGCCATCGCGCCCAGCACCTTCAAATCCGCATCCGAAGCTTTATTGCGATCGACCATTTCCAGTCGCAGCCGCGTAGTGCATGCGCCGACGGTGACCAGATTTTCCGCGCCGCCGAGTGCCTTGATGTAAGCGCTGGCGCGTTCGTTTTCGGTCAGGACCGCTTTGTCGGCGGTGGCGACGTCTTCGCGCCCCGGGGTTTTCAGGTTGAAGCGGCGGATACAGAAATCGAACACCGCGTAATAGATGACCGCATAAGCCAGGCCCACCGGCACCACCAGCCAGCCGTTGGTCGAGCGTCCCCAACCCAGCACCATGTCGATGAAGCCGCCGGAGAAAGTGAAGCCCAGGTGGATGTTCAGTGCGTTGGTGATTGCCATCGACAACCCGGTCAGCAGCGCATGCAACAGGAACAGCAGCGGTGCGAGGAACATGAAGGCGAATTCGATGGGTTCGGTGACGCCGGTGAGGAAGGCGGTCAGGGCCATCGACAGGAATATCCCGCCCATGACTTTGCGGCGCTCCGGCAGGGCGTTGCGGTACATCGCCAGGCAGGCGGCGGGGAGGCCGAAGATCATCACCGGGAACATGCCGGTCATGAACTGGCCGCCTTTCGGGTCGCCGGCGAAGTAGCGGGACAGGTCACCCGTGACCAGCGCGCCAGTGGTCGGGTCGGTGAAGTTGCCGAACACGAACCACGCCATGTTGTTGAGGATGTGGTGCAGGCCGGTGACGATCAGCAGGCGGTTGAACACGCCGAAGACGAACGCGCCGAAGCTGCCGCTTTCCATCAGCAGGGTGCCGAAGTTGTTGATGCCGTGCTGGATCGGCGGCCAGATGTAGCCGAACAGCACGCCCAGGCCGACCGCGCTGAAACCGGTGACGATGGGTACGAAGCGCCGGCCGCCGAAGAATGCCAGATACTCCGGCAACTTGATGTCCTTGAAGCGGTTGTACAGCGCGCCGGCCATCAGGCCGCTGACGATCCCGGCGAGCATGCCCATGTTGATGCTGGCGTCGAGCACCTTCAGCGTGGAGATCATCACCAGGTAACCGATCACCCCGGCGAGGCCGGCGGTACCGTTGTTGTCACGGGCGAAACCGACCGCGATGCCGATGGCGAAGATCATTGCCAGGTTGGCGAAGATCACCTGGCCGGCGTCGTGGATGATCGCGATGTTCAGCAGGTCGGTGTCGCCCAGGCGCAGCAGCAGGCCGGCGATCGGCAGGATCGCGATCGGCAGCATCAGCGCGCGGCCGAGGCGTTGCAGGCCTTCGATGAAGAGTTGGTACATGGCGTTTGTCCTTGTTGTTTTTGTTAGCGCAGAGGCCAATGTTGATGACAGGCATGACGCACCGCGGCGGCGCTGCTCAGCTTGAGCAAGTCCCGGGCGAGGCGTTGGCATTCGGCTTCGTGCAGCTGGCGCACGCGGTCCTTGATTTCGCCGATCTGTACCGGGCTCACCGACAATTCGGTCACGCCCAGGCCGATCAACACCGGCGTCGCCAGCGGATCGGAAGCCAGGGCGCCGCACACGCCGACCCAGCGTTTATGCACCGCCGCGCCTTCGCAGGTCATGGCGATCAGGCGCAGCAGCGCCGGGTGCAAGGCATCGACCCGTGCGGCGAGGCCGGCGTGGTCGCGGTCCATGGCCAGGGTGTATTGCGACAGGTCGTTGGTGCCGATGGACAGGAAGTCCGCGTGCTCGGCCAGTTGCTCGGCCTGCAATGCGGCGGCCGGGACTTCGATCATCACGCCGATTTCCGGACGTTGGCTGATGCCCAGTTCCAGGCACAGCGCATCGACCCGCTGGCGGATGTGCAGCAGCTCGTCGACTTCGGTGACCATCGGCAGCAGGATCCGGCAGCGCTGCAACGGACTGACTTGCAGCAGCGCGCGCAGTTGCTGATCGAGGATTTCCGGTCGGGCCTGGGCCAGGCGAATGCCGCGCAGGCCGAGCACCGGGTTGGCTTCGACCGGCAGCGGCAGGTAGTCGAGTTGTTTGTCGCCGCCGACGTCAATGGTGCGGATGATCACTGACTTGTCGCCCATGGCATCGATCACGGCCTGGTAGGCGGTGCGCTGTTCTTCGACGTCTGGTGCAGTGTGGCGATCGACGAACAGAAACTCGGTGCGCAGCAGGCCGACGCCGTCGGCGCCGTTGGCAAACGCATCGGTCGCTTCGTGGCTGGAGGCGACGTTGGCGACCACTTCGATGGCCACACCGTTGCGGGTTTCGGCTGGCAGATGGGCCTGGGCTTGCTGGGCGTCACGACGTTGTTGGCGGTCGATCTGCGCTTGTTGGACTTCGGCCAGACGCTCGGCATTCGGCGCCAGTTCGAGGCGACCGCCGTCGGCGTCGAGGACCACCGATTGGCCTTGCATCTGATCAAGCAGTGCCGAGCCCAGTGCGACCATGCACGGCAGGCCTTTGCCCCGGGCCAGAATTGCCACGTGGGAAGTCGCGCCACCTTCGGCCATGCACAACCCGGCGACACCTTGCGCGCTCAGTTGCAGCAAGTCCGAAGGTGTCAGTTCGTGGGCGGCGACGATGGCGCCGGCCGGCACTTCGTAGTGCCAGGCTTCACCGAGCAGGGCGCGCAACACGCGTTGCTTGAGGTCGCGCAGATCGTTGGCGCGCTCGGCCAGCAGCGGGCTGCCGGTGTTTTGCAGCACATCGCATTGCGCGTCGATTGACTGGCTCCAGGCGTGGGTCGCCGCCGTGCCGGTTTCGATCGATTGCTGGGCGGCGTCGAGCAGGGCCGGGTCCTCCAGCAAGGCCAGATGCGCGGCGAAGATCGCTTCTTCGTCGGCATTCCGATGTTTTTTCGCCTGGGCGAGGGTGCCGTCGATTTCGCTGCGGACCTGATTCAGCGCCGTGTCGAGGATCTGCAATTGTTGCTCGGGCTGATGATTACCAGCGTCCGCCGGCAGGCTGATCGCGTTCAGGCGAAACAGCGGCCCGCCGACCAGACCCGGTGCGGCGCAAACACCGTGCAACACGCCAGCCTCGGCCGGGCGATTGCGTGGCGTGGCGGCAACCGGTGCGGCGGCATGATGATCCTCAGGCAGGGCGGTGGCCAGTGCGGTGAGCAAGGCTTGCAACGCCGCTTGTGCGTCCGGGCCCTGGCAACTGACCTGCACTTCGTCCTGCTCGCCAACCGCCAGGCCCATCAAGCCGATGAGGCTGTTGCACGGCGCCGATTTGCCGGCGAAATGCAGCTGCGACTGGCTCTTGAACCCTTGCGCCGTCTGGCGGATCAACGCCGCCGGGCGTGCATGCAGACCGCCGCGATGGGCGACCTGCACGTGACCGTGAACTTCCGGGCCGCCGAGTTCTTCTGTGTTCGCCGCTGCGCTGTGACGAGCGACGATGTGCAGCAGTGGCTCGCCCACCTTCACCGTTTTCAGGGTGATGGGGCGCGCCTGGAAATCCTGGCTGTTGGTCAGGATCAGCAGGCTGACCAGGCTTTTACACTGGCGGCCGACCTTGTCCAGGTCATAGCGCAGCAGCGGCTGGCCATTGCTGACCCGCGCGCCTTCCTTGACCAGCATCGAGAACCCTTCGCCCTGCAACTCCACCGTGTCCAGGCCCAGATGCAGCAACAGCTCGGCGCCGTTGTCGGCGCGCACGGTCAGTGCATGGCCGGTGCGGGCGACGTGAATCACCACACCGGCGCAGGGCGAATACAGGGTGTCGTTCAGCGGATCGATGGCAATGCCGTCCCCCATCGCGCCGCTGGCGAACACCGCGTCCGGGACTTTAGCGAGCGTGAGCACCGGGCCGCTGAGCGGGGCGCTTAAAGTCAGCTCTTTATTGTTGTTGTGCATGGCTCGGTCTCATCAGGAAAACGTTCGGTTCGGACTCAGTGCGTACGGGTGACTTTGCTCAGGTGTCGCGGCTGATCCGGGTCCATGCCACGGGCCACGGCCAGACCGGCCGCCATCACGTAGAAACTCTGGATCGCCAGGATCGGATCGAGGGCCGGGTGTTCGGCACGGCTGAGGGTCAGGTCGCGTTCGCTCACGTCATCCGGCGCGGCCAGCAACACACGGGCGCCGCGCTGACGCATCTCGGCCGCCAGGCTCAGCAGACCGGCCTGTTCGGCACCGCGCGGGGCGAATACCAGCAATGGGTAGTGTTCGTCGATCAGGGCCATCGGGCCGTGACGGACTTCGGCGCTGCTGAAGGCTTCGGCCTGGATCGCCGAGGTTTCCTTGAATTTCAGCGCGGCTTCCTGGGCAATGGCGAAACCGGCGCCACGGCCGATCACCATCAACCGTTCGCAATCGCGCAGGGCGTCGATGGCCAGGCTCCAGTCCTGTTGCGCGGCTTCGCGCAGCCCTTCGGGCAGGGCGTTGTGCGCTTCCAGCAATTCGCTGTCTTCTTTCCAGTGGGCGATCAGACGGGCGCTGGCGCTGAGGGTGGCGATGAAACTCTTGGTCGCGGCGACGCTGCTTTCGGTGCCGGCCAGCAACGGCAGGCTGAATTCGCACGCGGCTTCCAGGGGCGAATCGGCGGCGTTGACCATCGACACGCTCAAGGCACCGCGCTTGCGCAGCAGACGCAGGCTGTTGACCAGATCCGGGCTCTGGCCCGACTGGGAAAACGCGAACGCGACCTGACCGCTGACCTTCAACGGCGCCTGTTGCATGGTCACCACCGACATCGGCAGCGACGCCACCGGTACGCCAAGTTGCTGCATGGTCAGGTAAGCGAAGTAGCTCGCCGCATGGTCGGAGCTGCCACGGGCCACGGTCATCGCCACTTGCGGCGGCTGACGGCGCAGGCGTCCGGCGATCTCGATCATCTGCGGGTCGAGCTGTTGCAGTTGGGCTTGCACGGCCTCAAATGAGGACAGCGCCTCCTCAAGCATTTTTGAAGTCAATGTCTTCTCCTTCGACCATGACGGCGGTCAGTGTGAGTGAGCGATCCAGCCGCACGCAGTCGGCCCAGGCGCCGGGTGCAAGGCGCCCGCGTTCGGTGATGCCGAGGTAGTCGGCGGGAAATTGCGAAAGACGTTGCGAGGCCTCGGCGATCGGTAGGCCTATCTTCACCAGATTGCGCAGGGCCTGATCCATGGTCAGGGTGCTGCCGGCCAGGGTGCCGTCGGGCAGGCGCACGCCACCCAGACATTTGGTGACGGTGTGGCTGCCGAGCTTGTACTCGCCATCGGGCATGCCGGCGGCGGCGGTCGAGTCGGTGACGCAGTACAGGCACGGAATCGAGCGCAGGGCCACGCGGATAGCGCCGGGGTGCACGTGCAGCAAGTCCGGAATCAGCTCGGCGAATTTGGCATGGGCCAGCGCCGCGCCGACGATGCCCGGCTCGCGGTGATGCAGCGGGCTCATGGCGTTGTACAGGTGGGTGAAACTGGTGGCGCCGGCTTCGAGGGCGGCGACGCCTTCCTCGTAACTGCCGAGGGTGTGGCCGATCTGCATGCGGATGCCACGGCTGCTCAACTCACGAATCAAACCGTCATGACCGGCGATTTCCGGCGCGATGGTGATCACCCGGATCGGCGCCAGCGCCAGATAGTCTTCGACCTCGGCCATCAACGCGGTGTGGGCGAAGTTCGGCTGGGCGCCGAGTTTGCCGGGATTGATGTACGGGCCTTCGAGGTGAACGCCGAGAACCCGGGCGGCACCTTTTGGACGCTGTTCGCAGAACTCGCCGACCTCCTTGAGCACGCTGGCAATCTCGGCACTCGGCGCGGTCATCGTGGTGGCCAGCAGCGAGGTGGTGCCGAAGCGCACGTGGGTCTTGGTGATGGTCTCGAACGCGCTGGCGCCTTCCATGATGTCCTTGCCGCCACCGCCGTGGACGTGCAGGTCGATAAAACCCGGCAGCAGATACGGCAAGTCATTGGTCGCCGGATCGCAAGGCACGCCTTCGATCGACACGACTCTGCCGTGTTCGTGGATCAGCCGGCCGCGAATCCAGCCGTCAGCGGTGAGGATGTTGTCTTCAGACATTTCGCTTCTCTCGTTTGGCCTGGCTGCTGATCAGCGGCGAAGCTCTGCAACAAAGTCGTAGTAGTCGTTGCGGCAATAGGTGTCGGTGACTTCGATCGGCGTGTTGTCTTCCAGGTAGCCGACCCGGGTCATCAGCAGCATCGCGGTGCCGGGGGCGATGCCGACCAGCGCGGCGAACTCGTCCGAGGCGTTGATCGCCTGGATGTGCTGCAAGGCGCGCACGATCGGTTTGCCGATGCTGTCGAGGTGTTCGTAGAGGGAATCGCCCACCACCTGTGGCTTGGGCATGATCGAGGCGGGCAGGGTGCTCATCTCGATGGCCATCACGGTGTCATCGGCCTTGCGCAGGCGTTTCATGCGCGCGACCTTGTCGTTCGGCGACAGGCCGAGGCGGATCAGTTCTTCGTGGGTCGGCAGGGTGATTTCCCGCTCGAGCCATTGCGAGCTGGGCACGAAGCCCTTGAGGCGCAGCATCTCGCTGAAGCCCGACAGGCGCGACAGCGGTTGTTCTAGGCGTGGGGTGATGAAAGTGCCGGAGCCTTGCAGGCGGCGGATCAAGCCTTGATCGAGCAGGACTTCCAGCGCCTTGCGGGCGGTGACTCGGGAAATCCCCAGCATTTCGCTGAGATTGCGCTCCGACGGCATCGCCTGTTCGGCTTTCCACTGGCCGGCATGGATCGCCGCTTCCAGGTTGCGCGCCAGTTGCAGGTACAGCGGCGTCGGCTGGGAGTCGTCAGGACGCAGGGCGTGGAGATCGTTCATGCAAGGCACTTCCGGAGCTGATATTGGTTTGTTGTCGCTCGCTATTTCGGCGAAAACTAATACCACTTGCATACCATGTCAACGCAACGGAAAGGCCTGTGGTCCTTTGAAATCGGGTGTTTCAGGGCGGGTGGTTTCAAGTGGTATTAGCGCTGGGCGCTGAAAAACAAAAGATCGCAGTCTGCGGCAGTTCTGGCGGGTGAAAGTGGTATCACCGTTCAGACGTTGCCGCAGGCTGCGATCTTTTTGATTTATTTTTTGCGGGCGACCAATGGTCGGGGGAAAGGGCCGCTTTTCGGCCCCTCGGGAGCGTGCTCCCTGGATGACAGAATCAAGGGCGGATTTCGATCATCGTGCCGTCCGGCACCAGGTTCCAGACTTCGCGCATGTCGACGTTGCGCATGGCGATGCAGCCGTCGGTCCAGTCCAGGGTGTGGAACAGTTGTTCCGGGTTGTCCTCGGAGTCCGGCGTGCCGTGGATCATGATCATTCCGCCAGGCTCGACGCCTTCGCGGCGGGCGCGGGCGGAGTCGCTGATGTTCGGGTAGGAGATGTGCATCGACAGGTTGAATTTGTCGCTGGTCTTGCGCCAGTCGATCCAATAGAAACCTTCCGGTGTGCGTTTGTCGCCCTCAATCAGCTTCGGGCCTTTTTTCGCGCCCTTGCCCAGGGAAATGCGATAGCTCTTGAGTGGCTTGCCGTCGGCGATCAACTGCAGTTGATGGGCCGATTTGAGCACCAGTACTTTTTCGATGAGCGGGGTGTTCGAAGGCGTCACGGTGGTCACGAATGACGCTTGGGAGACGGTGACGAACGACAGGCAGAACAGGGCAAGCAACCAGCGCATTGAAACGATTCCCCAGAAATGAAGCAGATACTTTATTTATAGATAGTGTGCAGGCGCTGTCGCGGGCTGCGTTAGCCGGTTATCGGTCGGCCGCCGTCGAAATCAAGTGATGGCCGGTTGGGCGAGCGGCGGGATCGATTCGGAGCGAACCGGATAGACCTCGACGCGCCGGTCAGCGAAGAAGCATTCCAGGGTACGGCCCACCGTGCGGAAAGCCAGCTCGTCCCAGGGAATGTCTTCCTCGTCGAACAGTTGCACTTCCAGGCTTTCGGGGCCGGCGGCGAAATCCAGATCCGCCAGCTCGGCGCGGAAAAACACATGCACCTGGCTGATGTGTGGCACGTCGATCAGGGTGTAGATGCTCAGGTTGCGCACCCGGGCGCAGGCTTCCTCGGCGGTTTCGCGGATGGCGGCCTGTTCGATGGTCTCGCCGTTCTCCATGAACCCGGCGGGCAGCGTCCAGTAACCGAGGCGTGGCTCGATGGCGCGGCGACACAGCAGGACTTTGCTGCCCCAGGTCGGCACGCAACCGGCCACGATATTGGGGTTCTGGTAGTGAATCGTCTGACAGCTGTCGCAGACGAATCGCAGCCGCGAGTCGCCTTCGGGAATGCGCTGGGTCACCGGGTTGCCGCACTGGCTGCAAAATTTCATGCTGGGGTTCCTGAATGCTGCGCCTATCTTGGCGTGCAGCGGTGTCAGTCGGCAAGTTGTCGTTTCGCGACATGACGCCCGTTCGGGGCTTGGGCGGTCGCAATGATTGGTGCATGATGCAGGGTAAGGCACCGATCGAGAACACTTATGCTGGACGAGCTACTGCACCGGGTAAGCAATCACACGCCGCGCACGCTGGAGACCGACACGCGTTTCCCCGAGGCCGCTGTCCTGGTGCCGATTACTCGCAGTGACGAACCCGAACTTGTCCTCACCCTGCGCGCCAGCGGGCTCTCGACCCACGGCGGCGAAGTCGCTTTCCCCGGTGGACGACGCGATCCCGAAGACCCGGACCTGATTTTCACCGCCCTGCGTGAAGCCGAAGAAGAAATCGGCCTGCCGCCGGGACTGGTCGAAGTGATCGGTCCGCTCAGCCCGCTGATTTCCCTGCATGGCATCAAGGTCACGCCGTATGTCGGGGTGATTCCCGATTTTGTCGAATACCAGGCCAATGATGCCGAGATCGCTGCGGTGTTCAGTGTGCCGCTGGAGTTCTTCCGCAAGGATCCGCGCGAACACACCCACCGCATCGACTATCAGGGTCGCAGTTGGTACGTGCCGAGCTATCGTTACGGCGAATACAAGATCTGGGGGCTGACGGCGATCATGATCGTCGAGTTGATCAACCTGCTCTATGACGCCAAAATCAGCCTGCATCAGCCGCCCAAAAGCTTTATCAATACCTGAAGCCATCGCTCGAATGGCCAGCCATCGTGAGCCCTGAGGAAAACAAGATGAAATACCGCCTGGGCGACGCCCGTGTCGAAACCCATCCGCAGAGCTGGGTCGCGCCCAACGCCGTGCTCGTGGGCAAGGTCAAACTGGAAGAGGGCGCCAACGTCTGGTTCAACGCCGTACTGCGCGGGGACAACGAACTGATCCTGATCGGCAAGAACAGCAACGTGCAGGACGGCACCGTGATGCACACCGACATGGGCTATCCGCTGACCATCGGCACCGGCGTGACCATCGGCCATAACGCCATGCTCCACGGCTGCACGGTCGGCGACTACAGCCTGATCGGCATCAATGCGGTCATCCTCAACGGCGCGAAGATCGGCAAGAACTGCATTATCGGCGCCAATTCGCTGATCGGCGAAGGCAAGGAAATTCCTGACGGCTCGCTGGTGATGGGCTCGCCGGGCAAGGTCGTGCGCGAACTCACCGAGCCGCAAAAGAAAATGCTCGAAGCCAGTGCTGCGCACTATGTGCACAACTCCCAGCGCTATGCGCGTGATCTGGTCGAGCAGGAAGAATGAATACGGTTGAGCGGCCGGTGGCTTCGCCCTGCGTGAATATTTGCGCGCTGGATGACGATGACATTTGCACCGGTTGCCAGCGCACGGTCGAGGAAATTACTCGCTGGAGCCGGATGACCAACGACGAGCGGCGGGTGGTGCTGGGGTTGTGTCATGAGCGGGCGAAGGCGAGCGGACTGGTCTGGATGTTGCCGCCAAAATCGTGATCGTCCTGAGAGTGCCCTCACCCTAACCCTCTCCCAGTGGGAGAGGGGACTGACCGAGGTGTTCTTCCTAGCTACACCGACGTGTAATACCGAGGTGAACTCAGGTTTGAACAGCATGAAGATCGGCTCCCTTTCCCCCCTCTCCCTTAGGGAGAGGGCTGGGGTGAGGGGTGGCTCTTGATCTTCGGGTCCAGTAACCTGTGCGCCAAATTGACAGGTCGCGCCCATGATTTTCCTCATCGCTTACATCAGCAGTGTCGTGCTGATCAACTTCGCCTTCTCCACTGCGCCGCACCTGGACATCATCTGGTCGGCCTGGGGCGGGCTGGTGTTCGTGCTGCGCGACATGGTGCAGACCCGCTTCGGCCACGGCGCGATTGCGGCGATGCTGGCGGCGCTGGTGCTGTCCTATGTCACGTCCGATCCGTCGATTGCGTTGGCCAGCGCCACGGCATTCGCGGTCTCCGAGTGCATTGACTGGCTGGTGTTCACCATCACCAAGCGCCCGCTGCGCGACCGCTTGTGGATCAGCTCGGCGCTGAGTATTCCCCTTGATACCTTCATCTTCTTCGGCATGATCGACCTGCTGACGCCGCCGGTGCTTATCACCGCGCTGGCCTCGAAGTTTGCCGGTGTGACTGCGGTCTGGCTGATCATGGCCTGGCGCGAACGCAAACAGGCTGTCGCCGGCTGAAGCCAAACCCTCAGGTTCATGTAAAATGCCGCGCTTTCTCCCCATGGAAAGCGCGTCTGGCGTTGCTTTCCTCGATGATCCGCTTCTTTGAGGACCTGAGATGACCCGTATCGGAACTCCATTGTCGCCGACCGCGACCCGCGTATTGCTGTGTGGCTGTGGTGAGTTGGGCAAGGAAGTGGTGATCGAGCTGCAACGCCTGGGCGTTGAAGTGATCGCCGTTGACCGCTACGCCAATGCGCCGGCCATGCAGGTTGCCCATCGCAGCCACGTGATCAACATGCTCGACGGCGCCGCCCTGCGTGCAGTGATCGAAGCCGAGAAGCCGCACTTCATCGTGCCGGAAATCGAAGCCATCGCCACCGCCACCCTGGTCGAACTGGAAGCCGAAGGCTTCACCGTGATCCCGACCGCCCGTGCCGCGCAACTGACCATGAACCGCGAAGGCATCCGTCGCCTGGCCGCCGAAGAGCTGGACCTGCCGACTTCGCCGTACCACTTCGCCGACACCTTCGAGGACTACAGCAAGGCTGTTCAGGACCTGGGTTTCCCGTGCGTCGTAAAACCGGTGATGAGTTCGTCGGGCAAGGGCCAGAGCCTGCTCCGCAGCGCCGATGACGTACAGAAAGCCTGGGATTACGCACAAGAGGGCGGTCGCGCCGGCAAAGGCCGCGTGATCATCGAGGGCTTCATCGATTTCGATTACGAAATCACTCTGCTGACCGTGCGTCATGTCGGCGGCACGACTTTCTGTGCGCCGGTCGGCCACCGTCAGGAGAAGGGCGACTATCAGGAATCCTGGCAGCCACAGGCCATGAGCCCGGTGGCGCTGGCTGAATCCGAGCGCGTAGCCAAAGCCGTGACCGAAGCGTTGGGTGGTCGTGGCCTGTTCGGCGTCGAGCTGTTCATCAAAGGCGATCAGGTGTGGTTCAGCGAAGTGTCGCCGCGCCCGCACGACACCGGTCTGGTGACCCTTATTTCCCAGGACCTGTCGCAGTTCGCCCTGCACGCCCGGGCGATCCTCGGCCTGCCGGTGCCGCTGATCCGTCAGTTCGGCCCATCGGCCTCGGCGGTGATTCTGGTGGAAGGCCAGTCGACCCAGACCGCATTCGCCAACCTTGGCGCTGCACTGAGCGAGCCGGATACCGCGCTGCGTCTGTTCGGCAAGCCTGAAGTCAATGGTCAGCGTCGCATGGGTGTTGCGCTGGCTCGTGACGAGTCGATTGAAGCCGCTCGTGCCAAGGCGACCCGTGCTTCTCAGGCTGTTGTAGTAGAGCTGTAATCACGCCATCTGATCGCTCCCGCCCGCGCGGGAGCGATCTTTGCGCTTACACCACCTGATTCAAATCGTTATTGCGCGTTTCCTTCAGGCACAGCACAGCGATCAAGCTGAGCACCGCGGCCGCCGACACATACCCGCCGACGTAACTCAAACCACCCATCGCCACCAGTTTCTGCGCGAAGAACGGCGCCGCCGAGGCCCCGACAATCCCGCCGAGGTTGTAGGCTGCCGATGCGCCGGTATACCGGACATGCGTCGGAAACAGCTCCGGCAGCAATGCGCCCATCGGGGCGAATGTCACCCCCATCAGAAACAGTTCGATGCATAGAAACAGCGCCACGCCCCAGGTCGATCCCTGAGTCAGCAGCGGCTCCATCAGAAACCCGGAGAGAATCGCCAGCACACCGCCGACGATCAGCACCGGCTTGCGCCCGTAACGGTCACTTGCCCAGGCTGACAGCGGCGTCGCGGCTGCCATGAACAGCACCGCGAAGCACAGCAATCCGAGGAATGTCTCGCGGCTGTAACCCAGTGTGGATACGCCGTAGCTCAGGGAAAACACGGTCGAGATGTAGAACAGCGCGTAGCACACCACCATGGCGGCGGCGCCCAGCAACGTCGGTGCCCAGTATTGGCTGAACAGCTCGACCAGCGGCACTTTCACTCGCTCCTGACGGGCGATGGCATTGGCAAACACCGGGGTTTCGTGGAGTTTGAGGCGCACGTACAAACCGACCATCACCAGCGCCGCACTAAGCAGAAACGGAATCCGCCAGCCCCAGCTGCGGAATTGTTCATCATTGAGCGTCATGGCCAGCGTCAGGAACAGACCGTTGGCGGCCAGAAAGCCAATCGAAGGGCCGAGTTGCGGGAACATGCCGAACCACGCCCGTTTGCCTTTCGGGGCATTTTCGGTCGCCAGCAGCGCTGCGCCGCCCCATTCGCCACCCAATCCCAGGCCCTGGCCGAAGCGCAGCACGCAAAGCAGGATCGGCGCCCAGGCCCCGATGCTGTCGTAACCCGGCAGCACGCCGATCAGCGTGGTGCAGACACCCATCAGCAGCAGCGAAGCCACCAAAGTCGATTTGCGCCCGATCCGGTCGCCGAAGTGGCCGAACAGCGCCGAACCCAAAGGTCGGGCGAGGAAGGCGATGCCGAAGGTCAGGAATGCCGAGAGCATCTGCGCCGTGCCGGAGGTTTGCGGGAAGAACACCGGGCCGATTACCAACGCAGCGGCGGTGGCGTAGACGTAGAAATCGTAAAACTCGATGGCCGTGCCGATGAAACTCGCCGTGGCCACGCGGGTGGCGGAGTTGGTCGGTTGGGCAGGCGTGGTGTCGCTGTAAGCGGTACTGGTCGTCATGCGGTGATCCCTGACAGTCATGAGCTCCGTTGGAGCGAATTATTATGGTCGAACACCCAGGGATGTGGGATGAGGCGCGATCGCTGCTTCAGGTAGGAACAGTCGTCGGTGTGATGCGGATATTGCCGATGAACCGGCCGGAACTTGTCGGGTGCGGGGTAAGCACACGGTTCGGCGGGGCTTGGGTAAGCATCGCGATTATAGGAAGGTGGCTAACGATTGAACAAGGGGCTGTCTAGCGCGCCGTGGCCAGCGCCGGGGCCGAAGTGGTGTGCCAGATCAGGACTTTGCTCACCCGGTTTTCCTCGGTTTCGAGAATCTCCAGGCGATAGCGGCCGATCTTCAGGCAGACCGCGCTTTCCGGAATGGTTTCCAGCGCCTCGGTCACGAGGCCATTGAGGGTCCGGGGGCCGTCGCTGGGCAGGTGCCAGCCCAGGCATTTGTTCAGCTCGCGGATCGACGCCGCGCCATCGATCACCATTCGGCCATCGGCCTGCGGGTGGATGTGCGGGTTGTCGAGGCTGTGCTCGCTTTCGAATTCGCCGACGATCTCTTCGAGAATGTCTTCCAGGGTGACGATCCCCAGCACTTCGCCGTACTCGTCCACCACCATGCCCAGACGCCGCTGCTGCTTGTGGAAGTTCAGCAGTTGCAATTGCAATGGAGTGCTTTCAGGGACGAAATACGGCTCGTAACTGGCCGCCAGCAGGGCTTCGCGGGTCAAGCTGCCATTGTCCAGCAGGTGGCGGATCTGCCGAGTGTTGAGCACCGCCTCGACCTGATTGATATCGCTATGGAAGACCGGCAGGCGAGTGCGCCGGTTCTTGCGCAATTGCTCGATGATTTCTTCGATCGGATCGTCGAGGTTGATGCCGTCGACATCGCTGCGCGGCACCAGAATGTCGTTGACCGTGATGTTGTCCAGCGCATGGATGCCTGAAACCGGGTGCTGGCGCACTGGATGATCCGGATCGTCATGACGCTCCGCCGGCACATCGTCTTCGCTCTGTTGCACCACCTGGGCCTTGCGGATGAAGGGGCGCATCAGCAAACCACTGATGCGGCTGAGCAGCCAGGCAAACGGGTAAACGACTTTCAGCGGTACTGCCAGCAGCGTGTTGCCGAACGACAGCACCGCATCCGGATAGCGCTGGGCGAGCGCGCGGGGAAAATAGTCGGCAAAAACCAGCAGCAGGGCGCCGGCGCCGAGGCAAGCCGCCCAGGGGCCGTTTTCTTCACAGAGAAAGATTGCCAGCAGGGTGGCCAGAATGACGGCGAGGGCGCGGCACAGGGTATTGCAGAGGATCAGGCTGTCGAGCGGGAAGCTGAGCTTCGCCAGCGGCTTGTCGCTGGCGCGGGATGCGGTGCGTTGCGCGAGCAGATGCTGTTGCGCCGCTTCGACGGCGGTAAACAGCCCCGACCAGAGAATCAGCAGGACAAATACCGCGAGCATCGGCCCTATGGGCAAACCGTCCATTTATGCCGCCCGTCAGATGTGCAGGATGTATTCACGAACCAGTTTGCTGCCGAAATACGCGAGCATCAGCAGGCAGAAACCGGCGAGGGTCCAGCGGATTGCCTTGTGCCCGCGCCAGCCGAGGCGGTTACGGCCCCACAGCAGGACGCTGAACACGATCCAGGCCAGGCAGGCCAGCAGGGTCTTATGCACCAGATGCTGGGCAAACAGGTTCTCGACGAACAGCCAGCCGGAAATCAGCGACAGCGACAGCAAAGTCCAGCCGGCCCAGAGGAAACCGAACAGCAGGCTTTCCATGGTTTGCAGCGGCGGGAAGTTCTTGATCAGTCCGGACGGATGCTTGTGCTTGAGCTGATGATCCTGCACCAGCAGCAACAAGGCCTGGAACACCGCGATGGTGAACATGCCGTAGGCGAGGATCGACAGCAGGATGTGCGCGAGAATGCCCGGTTCTTCATCGATGACCTGCACCGTGCCGGTCGGCGCAAATTGCGCCAGCAGCACCGTGATCGCACCCAGCGGGAACAGCAGCACCAGCAGGTTTTCCACCGGGATCCGCGAGCAGGCCAGCAGGGTCAGGGCGATGACGGCCGCAGCAATCAGGCTCGAGGCGCTGAAAAAATCCAGGCCCAGGCCGATCGGCGTCAATAAATGGGTGAGCAGGCTGGCGCTGTGGGCCAGCACGGCGAGGACGCCGAGCGAGACCAGCAGGCGCTTGTTGGCCTTGGCGCCAGTGGCCAGGCGGGTGCCCTGATAGAGAGTCGCAGCGGCATAGAGAAGGGCGGCGGCGAGGGTGGTCAGCAAACTCGGTGACAAGGGGAGCATAAATCCTGTTAGGCAAGCCCGAAAGGGGCTGAGTTTGGCATAGAACCGCCATGGCACGAAAGACCGACAAGCTGACAGCGAGGTGTCCGCCAGACGCAGTCTTCGCTATAATCCGCGACCTGCCCACGCCGCAGGCTCGCCGAGCACATGTTGATTCCGGTCTGGGCCGCCATTATCCCGGTCTACACAGGGCCTGAAAGGATCGCGCAATGTTTGAAAACTTAACCGACCGTCTCTCGCAGACGCTGCGCCATGTCACCGGCAAGGCGAAGCTGACCGAGGACAATATCAAAGACACCCTGCGCGAAGTGCGCATGGCGTTGCTCGAAGCCGATGTCGCCCTGCCGGTGGTCAAGGACTTCGTCAATTCGGTCAAGGAACGCGCTGTCGGCACCGAGGTGTCGCGCAGCCTGACGCCGGGCCAGGCGTTCGTGAAGATCGTCCAGGCCGAACTCGAAAGCCTGATGGGCGCGGCCAACGAAGACCTGAACCTGAGCGCCGTGCCGCCCGCCGTCATTCTGATGGCCGGTCTGCAGGGTGCGGGTAAAACCACCACCGCCGGCAAACTGGCGCGCTTCCTTAAAGAGCGCAAGAAGAAGTCGGTCATGGTCGTGTCGGCGGACATCTACCGTCCTGCGGCTATTAAACAGCTGGAAACCCTGGCTAACGACATCGGCGTGACGTTCTTCCCGTCCGACCTGAGCCAGAAGCCGGTCGACATCGCCAACGCGGCTATTAAAGAAGCAAAACTGAAATTCATCGACGTGGTCATCGTCGACACCGCCGGTCGTCTGCACATCGACGAAGAGATGATGGGCGAGATCAAGGCGCTGCACGCCGCGATCAACCCGGTCGAAACCCTGTTCGTGGTCGATGCCATGACCGGTCAGGACGCGGCCAACACGGCCAAGGCCTTCGGTGATGCACTGCCACTGACGGGTGTGATCCTGACCAAGGTCGACGGTGATGCACGTGGCGGTGCCGCGCTGTCCGTTCGCGCGATCACCGGCAAGCCGATCAAGTTCATCGGTATGGGCGAGAAGAGCGAAGCGCTCGATCCGTTCCACCCGGAGCGTATCGCTTCGCGGATCCTCGGCATGGGCGACGTGCTCAGCCTGATCGAACAGGCTGAAGCGACCCTCGACAAGGACAAGGCCGACAAACTGGCCAAGAAGCTGAAGAAGGGCAAGGGCTTCGACCTCGAAGACTTCCGCGATCAGCTGCAACAGATGAAGAACATGGGCGGCCTCGGCGGGCTCATGGACAAACTGCCGAACATCGGCGGCGTCAATCTCTCGCAAATGGGCAATGCCCAGAACGCTGCAGAGAAGCAGTTCAAGCAGATGGAAGCCATCATCAACTCCATGACCCCGGCCGAGCGCCGCGACCCTGAGCTGATCAGCGGTTCGCGCAAGCGCCGGATCGCCATGGGTTCCGGCACCCAGGTGCAGGACATCGGTCGCTTGATCAAGCAGCACAAGCAGATGCAGAAGATGATGAAGAAATTCTCCGCCAAGGGCGGAATGGCGAAAATGATGCGCGGCATGGGCGGTATGCTGCCCGGCGGCGGCATGCCAAAGATGTAAAGAATCCGCGCCGGTCGTCGTATCGGCGCAGACCCTGCAAGGACGCAGGATCAACAGCAAACCCGCACTCGGCGGGAGCTGACCGGCCGTTTTGAACGACGGCCCCATATGCAAATCTGCACGGCATGCCATAGGCGCCGGAAAAAGTCATTTGCAAAAGTCCGGATATTCCTTAGAATATGCGGCCTTTCGGGCACCCATGCCCGCTGTGCATTTAGATTTGCAGCACCGACTACAGGAACGATGTTCACATGCTAACAATCCGTCTTGCCCTTGGCGGCTCCAAAAAGCGCCCGTTTTACCACCTGACCGTAACCGACTCCCGCAACCCGCGTGACGGTTCCCACAAAGAACAGGTTGGTTTCTTCAACCCTGTTGCCCGTGGTCAGGAAATCCGTCTGTCCGTGAACCAAGAGCGCGTTGCCTACTGGCTGAGCGTTGGTGCACAGCCTTCTGAGCGTGTTGCTCAGTTGCTGAAGGAATCTGCCAAGGCTGCAGCCTGAGCAGTATGAGCGCGACGCCAGAAAAAGCTGATGACCTGATCGTTGTCGGCAAGATTTTTTCGGTTCACGGCGTTCGCGGCGAGGTGAAGGTCTTTTCCTTTACCGATCCGATTGAAAACCTGTTGAACTACCGCAACTGGACGCTTCGGCGCGAAGGCGTGGTAAAGCAGGTCGAGCTGGTCAGCGGCCGATCCACTCAAAAGGATCTGGTTGCCAAGCTCAAAGGCCTCGACGATCGCGATGAAGCCCGTCTTCTGAGCGGTTACGAGATTTGCATCTCGCGAAGCCTTTTGCCCAACCTGACTGGCGACGAGTACTACTGGTACCAGTTGCAGGGTCTGAGCGTCATCAACCAGAACGAAGAATTCTTCGGTAAGGTTGATCACCTGTTGGAGACCGGCGCGAACGATGTATTGGTGGTCAAGCCCTGCGTCGGCAGCCTGGATGATCGCGAGCGGTTGTTGCCCTATACGGAGCAATGCGTGCTGGCAATCGACCTGGAAGCAGGCGTGATGAGGGTGGAATGGGACGCGGACTTCTAAGCAATGGCCAGCCTGCGCGTAGACGTCATTACGCTGTTCCCCGAGATGTTCTCGGCCATCAGTGAGTACGGCATTACCAGTCGTGCGGTCAAACAGGGGCTCTTGCAGCTGACCTGTTGGAATCCGCGGGATTACACGACGGATCGGCATCACACTGTGGACGATCGCCCGTTTGGCGGTGGTCCGGGCATGGTGATGAAGATCAAGCCCCTGGAAGATGCTCTGGTTCAGGCCAAGGCAGCAGCCGGGGAGGCGGCGAAGGTGATTTACCTGTCCCCCCAAGGCCGTCAACTGACTCAGTCGGCGGTACGCGAACTGGCGAAATCGGATGCATTGATCCTGATTGCCGGTCGCTATGAAGGCATTGACGAGCGTTTTATTGAAGCTCATGTCGATGAAGAGTGGTCGATTGGTGACTATGTGTTGTCTGGCGGCGAGCTGCCGGCCATGGTCATGATCGATGCGGTTACACGACTGCTGCCCGGAGCTTTAGGGCATGCGGATTCCGCTGAGGAAGATTCCTTTACGGATGGTCTGCTGGATTGCCCGCACTACACCCGACCTGAGGTGTATGCGGATCAGCGTGTTCCCGACGTGTTGCTGAGTGGCAATCACGCGCATATCCGGCGTTGGCGTTTACAGCAGTCCCTTGGTAGGACCTATGAACGACGCGCCGATCTTCTGGAAAGCCGCTCGCTTTCTGGAGAAGAGAAGAAGCTGCTCGAGGAATACATCCGCGAGCGGGACGATAGTTAACAACGTATCGATGGTAGATCAGACGATTTACCTTAGGAGCACAGCATGACCAACAAAATCATCCTTGCACTCGAAGCAGAGCAGATGACCAAAGAAATCCCTACCTTTGCCCCGGGCGACACCATCGTCGTTCAGGTGAAAGTGAAGGAAGGCGATCGTTCCCGTCTGCAAGCGTTCGAAGGCGTTGTAATCGCCAAGCGTAACCGCGGCGTGAACAGTGCGTTCACCGTTCGTAAAATCTCCAACGGTGTTGGCGTAGAACGTACTTTCCAGACCTACTCCCCGCAGATCGACAGCATGGCTGTCAAACGTCGCGGTGACGTACGTAAAGCCAAGCTGTACTACCTGCGCGACCTGTCGGGTAAAGCAGCTCGCATCAAGGAAAAACTGGCTTAAGTCCAGCTTCCGATGCAGAAAAAAGCAGCCTACGGGCTGCTTTTTTGTTGCCCGCAATTTATCCACAGCATTCCGTTTCAGGCCTGACCCATGACCCCTCGCGAGCAAGAAATCGAACGCCGCACCGAACTCTCGGTGACCCGCGTGACCAAGGCGGTTTTCCCGCCGACCACCAACCACCACAACACCCTGTTCGGCGGCACCGCGCTGGCCTGGATGGACGAAGTGTCGTTCATCACCGCCACGCGCTTCTGCCGTTTGCCGCTGGTGACCGTGTCCACCGATCGCATCGACTTCAATCACGCGATCCCGGCAGGTTCCATCGTCGAACTGGTCGGGCGGGTGATCAAGGTTGGCAACACCAGTCTCAAGGTCGAGGTGGAAGTGTTCGTCGAAAGCATGAGCTGTGACGGACGTGAGAAAGCCATTCACGGGCAGTTCAGCTTTGTTGCCATCGATGATGACAAGCGTCCGGTGCCGGTGCTGCCGGGTTTCGCGGCCTGATCCAGCACCGAGCCGCGATCCGATCTGTCAGGCGCTGCCACTCTCCGGCTGAATCAGCGCCACCAGCGTCCACCCCGGCCCCGGTTTCAGCACGGTTTCCGGCGACACGACATGCACCCAGCCGCTGTCATCGCGCATGAACAGCAGCGTCGCGCGATTGCCATGCAGCGCCCGGTAATCGTCCCAGCCAAACCCGTCCGTCAGCGTCGTGCTGTACAGGTCGGCACCCTGACCCAATTGGCTGGCGAGTCTGGCGTAAGTCAGCGCCTCGCTCCCCAGTTGATTGCCGCGATGTTCGAGGCTGGCGCGGTGCTTGTCGCTGCGACGGCTTTCCTGACCACTGGCGAGGCCGAACAGGCGTTGATGGCCAAAGTCATGACGAAAGCGCATGGCTGCCAGCGTATTGAGTTCGCCCGACGGTGACAGCGCCAGCAAATGTCCCAGTCCGACCAGGTCCAGATGCGCATCGGCGTGCTGCGAAGCTGGATTGCCGAAGTAGGTCGGCAAGCCCTCCATGCGCGCCGCTTTGATGTTTTCCCAGCTCGAATCCGTCAGCAGCACCCGGCTGCCCAGCTGTTGCAGCGACTTGCCGAGCAGACGGGCAGGCCCGTTCGCTCCGACGATCAGGAAGCCACTGGGCGCTGGTTCCGCAACCTTCAACAAACGGGCCAGTGGCCGGGCAGTCGCGCTTTGCAGCACGACGGTGCCGATGATGACGGCAAAAGTCAGCGGCACCAGCAACAACGCGCCTTCATGGCCGGCTTCATCCAGGCGAATCGCAAAGATCGCCGAGACTGCCGCCGCGACGATCCCGCGCGGGGCAATCCAGCACAACAATGCACGCTCACGCCAGCTCAGACTCGAACCGGCGGTACTCAGCACCACGTTCAACGGCCGGGCGATCAATTGGATCACCAGCAACAGAATCAGCACCAGTGGCCCGAGACCGATCAACGCGTTCAGGTCCAGTCGCGCCGCCAGCAGAATGAACAGCCCGGAAATCAGCAGCACGCTGAGGTTCTCCTTGAAGTGCAGGATGTGCCGCACGTCCACGCCCTTCATGTTCGCCAGCCACATGCCCATCAGCGTCACCGCCAGCAGCCCGGATTCGTGCATGACCTGGTTGGCGGCGATGAATATCCCCAACACTGCGGCGAGCGATGCCAGATTGTGCAGATACTCCGGCAGCCATTGGCGCCGGATGATCGTGCCGAGCAGCCAGCCACCGGCGACGCCGAACGCGCTGCCGCAGACAATCACCCCGCCAAACGTCAGCAGGCTCTGTTCCAGGCCATGACCTTCGGCCCGGGCGATGATGAAGCTGTAGACCACCACCGCGAGCAGCGCGCCGATCGGGTCGATCACAATCCCTTCCCAGCGCAGAATATTCGCGATCGAAGCTTTAGGCCGCACCACCCGCAGCATCGGTACGATCACGGTCGGCCCGGTGACCAGAGTCAGGCTGCCGAACAGGATGGCAAGCAACCAGTCGAAGCCCAGCAGCCAGTGGGTCGCGACCGCAATCACGACCCAGGTCGAGAGCGCGCCGATTGTGACCAGCCGATGCACGACGCTGCCGATCTCGCGCCATTCCGACAGGTGCAGGGTCAGGCTGCCTTCAAACAAAATCAGCGCCACGGCCAGTGACACCAATGGCATCAGCAACGGGCCGAACATTTCCTGCGGGTCGAGCCAGCCCAGCACGGGGCCCGCCAGAATGCCGGTCAGCAGCAGAAACAGGATCGCCGGCAGCTTCAGGCGCCACGCGAGCCATTGGCAGCCCAGCGCAGCGGCACCGATACCACCGAAAGCCAACAGAATTTGCTGCTCGTTCATTGAAGCTCCCTGTTCCTTGAAATAGCGGGCTATGAAAGACTAGCGGCCATTTCAACCGTTCACTCTTTATTTGCGCGCAGTGCCAAGCCTGCGTGTCTTGAGCGCCCATGCCTGCCATCGACCACCCACTGATCGACCAGTTTCTCGACGCCCTCTGGCTGGAAAAAGGTCTCTCCGACAACACTCGCGACGCCTACCGCAGCGATCTCGCGCTGTTCAACGGCTGGCTGCAGGACAAAGGTCTCGAACTGATCAATGCCGGTCGCGAACTGATCCTTGATCATCTGGCGTGGCGTCTGGAACAGAACTACAAACCCCGTTCCACTGCGCGATTCCTCTCCGGTGTACGTGGCTTTTATCGCTACCTGCTGCGGGAAAAACTGATTTCGGTCGATCCGACCTTGCGCGTGGATATGCCGCAACTCGGTCGGCCATTGCCCAAATCCCTGTCGGAAGCCGACGTTGAAGCGCTGCTCAAGGCGCCAGACCTCAGCGAAGCCATCGGCCAGCGCGACCGCGCCATGCTCGAAGTGCTTTATGCCTGTGGGCTGCGTGTCACCGAGCTGATCAGCCTGACCCTGGAACAGGTGAACCTGCGTCAGGGCGTGTTGCGGGTGATGGGCAAGGGCAGTAAAGAGCGCCTTGTACCGATGGGCGAGGAAGCGATTGTCTGGGTCGAGCGCTACCTGCGCGACGGTCGCGGCGAGTTGCTGGGCGGGCGCCCCAGCGATGTGTTGTTCCCCAGTCAGCGCGGTGAACAGATGACTCGGCAGACCTTCTGGCACCGCATCAAGCATCAGGCCAAGGTCGCCGGCATCGGTAAATCGCTGTCGCCGCACACTTTGCGTCACGCGTTCGCCACACACCTGCTCAACCATGGCGCCGACTTGCGGGTGGTGCAGATGCTGTTGGGCCACAGCGACCTTTCCACCACGCAGATCTACACTCATGTCGCCCGGGCACGTTTGCAGGATCTGCATGCCAAACATCACCCGCGCGGCTGAGCGCCGTTTTGTCTTGCGACAGGCGCATTCGGCCATGGGAGCCTTATGTGGTAGGCTTTGCCGGTTTGCACGATGGGCGGTTATGACCCGGTGTTCCGGCACGGGCGTTCTGATCGTTCCATTTGTCCGCCTTCAGGAGTTCTCATGCGTCTGACCCAGATTTTCGCCGCCGCAGCCATTGCGTTGGTCAGCACCTTTGCCGTCGCCGATGACGCGGCCGACAAAGCGATTCGCCAAAGCCTGGAAAACCTCCAGCTCGACGTGCCGGTGGACACCATCACCGCCAGCCCGCTGCCGGGCCTGTATGAAGTCAAGCTCAAAGGCAGTCGCGTGCTCTACGCCAGCGCCGACGGCCAGTACATCGTTCAGGGCTACATGTTCCAGCTCAAGGACGGCAAACCGGTCAACCTGACCGAGAAGACCGAGCGCCTGGGCATTTCCAAACTGATCAATGCGATCCCGGTGGCCGAGACCGTGGTTTACCCGGCCGTGGGCGAAACCAAATCGCACATTACCGTTTTCACCGACACCACCTGCCCGTACTGCCACAAGCTGCACGCCGAAGTGCCCGAGCTGAACAAGCGCGGCATCGAGGTGCGTTACGTGGCGTTCCCGCGTCAGGGCCTGGGCTCGCCGGGTGACGAGCAACTGCAAGCCGTGTGGTGCTCGAAAGACAAGAAAGCCGCCATGGACAAAATGGTCGATGGCAAGGAAATCAAGGCCGCCAAGTGCGAGAACCCGGTTTCCAAACAGTTCGCCCTCGGTCAGTCGATCGGCGTGAACGGCACACCGGCCATCGTTTTGGCCGACGGACAAGTCATTCCGGGCTACCAGCCTGCGCCACAAGTCGCCAAACTGGCGCTGGGCGCGAAGTAATTCGCATCGTCACGCTCAGGCGTTGACGAGCGTGGTCCGGCGGCAGGATTGCCGGGCCATCAACAGAGAGCCGCGAACCTGCGGTTGTTTTCACGGCCGGCCTCGTGTCGGCCGTTTTATGGGGAGTTCACAGTGAAACCGGTCAAAGTAGGCATCTGTGGGTTAGGGACCGTCGGTGGCGGAACCTTCAACGTACTTCAGCGCAACGCCGAGGAAATTGCTCGTCGTGCCGGGCGTGGAATCGAAGTGGCACAAATTGCCATGCGCACGCCAAAGCCTCAGTTCCAGACGACCGGTATTGCGATTACCAACGATGTCTTCGAAGTGGCCACGAACCCTGAGATCGACATCGTCATAGAGCTGATGGGCGGCTACACCGTTGCCCGCGAGCTGGTACTCAAGGCCATCGAGAATGGCAAGCATGTGGTCACCGCGAACAAGGCTCTGATTGCCGTTCACGGTAATGAAATTTTCGCCAAGGCACGCGAGAAAGGCGTGATCGTGGCATTCGAAGCGGCGGTCGCCGGCGGCATTCCGGTGATCAAGGCGATCCGTGAAGGCCTGTCCGCCAACCGTATCAACTGGGTTGCCGGGATCATCAACGGCACCGGTAACTTCATCCTCACCGAAATGCGCGAGAAGGGTCGCACCTTCGAAGACGTGCTGGCCGAAGCGCAAGCGCTGGGCTACGCCGAAGCCGATCCGACGTTCGACGTCGAAGGCATCGACGCCGCGCACAAGCTGACGATCCTGGCTTCGATCGCTTTCGGTATTCCGCTGCAGTTCGACAAGGCTTACACCGAAGGCATCACCAAGCTGACCACTGCCGACGTGAACTACGCCGAAGCGCTGGGCTACCGCATCAAGCACCTGGGCGTTGCACGCAGCACCGCCGCCGGTATCGAGTTGCGCGTACACCCGACGCTGATCCCGGCCGATCGCCTGATCGCCAACGTCAACGGCGTGATGAACGCGGTGATGGTCAACGGTGACGCTGCCGGTTCGACCCTGTTCTACGGCGCCGGCGCCGGCATGGAGCCGACTGCTTCGTCGGTGATCGCGGATCTGGTGGACGTGGTTCGCGCCATGACCTCCGACCCGGAAAACCGCGTGCCTCACCTGGCCTTCCAGCCGGACTCGCTGTCGGCCCACCCGATTCTGCCGATCGAAGCCTGCGAAAGCGCCTACTACCTGCGCATCCAGGCCAAGGACCATCCGGGCGTACTCGCTCAGGTGGCGAGCATCCTCTCGGAGCGCGGTATCAACATCGAGTCGATCATGCAGAAGGAAGTCGAGGAACACGACGGCCTGGTGCCGATGATCCTGCTGACCCATCGCGTGCTGGAACAGCACATCAACGATGCGATCGCCGCCCTCGAAGCGCTGGCGGGCGTGGTCGGTCCGGTTGTGCGGATCCGCGTCGAGCACTTGAACTAAGCCGATCTCCTTCACCGGTCCCGCCAGTGGGGCCGGTGTCGTGAACACTGTCCATTGGAGTCAGTCATGCGTTACATCAGTACCCGCGGCCAGGCACCGGCCCTGAATTTCGAAGACGTCCTGCTGGCCGGTCTCGCGACCGACGGCGGTCTGTACGTCCCGGAAAACCTGCCACGTTTCACCCAGGAAGAAATCGCTTCCTGGGCCGGCCTGCCGTATCACGAGCTGGCTTTCCGCGTCATGCGTCCGTTCGTCACCGGCAGCATTCCGGACGCCGATTTCAAAAAGATTCTTGAAGAAACCTACGGTGTGTTCGCCCACAACGCCGTGGCGCCGCTGCGTCAGCTGAACGGCAACGAATGGGTGCTGGAGCTGTTCCACGGCCCGACCCTGGCGTTCAAGGACTTCGCCCTGCAACTGCTCGGTCGTTTGCTCGACTACGTGCTGGAAAAGCGCGGCGAGCGCGTGGTCATCGTCGGCGCCACCTCCGGTGACACCGGCTCGGCCGCCATCGAAGGCTGCAAACACTGCGAAAACGTCGACATCTTCATACTGCACCCGCACAACCGCGTGTCGGAAGTGCAGCGTCGGCAGATGACCACCATTCTGGGTGAGAACATCCACAACATCGCCATCGAAGGCAACTTCGATGACTGCCAGGAAATGGTCAAGGCCAGCTTCGCCGACCAGAGCTTCCTCAAGGGCACCCGTCTGGTGGCAGTGAACTCAATCAACTGGGCGCGGATCATGGCCCAGATCGTTTACTACTTCCACGCAGCCCTGCAATTGGGCGGCCCGGCGCGCTCGGTGTCGTTCTCGGTGCCGACCGGCAACTTCGGCGACATCTTCGCCGGTTACCTGGCGCGCAACATGGGCCTGCCGATCAACCAGTTGATCGTCGCCACCAACCGCAACGACATCCTGCACCGCTTCATGAGCGGCAACCAGTACGTCAAGGAAACCCTGCACGCCACGCTGTCGCCGTCGATGGACATCATGGTCTCGTCGAACTTCGAACGCCTGCTGTTCGACCTGCACGGTCGCAACGGCGCTGCGATTGCCGGCCTGATGGATACGTTCAAGCAGGGCGGCGGCTTCAGCGTCGAACAGGAACGCTGGACCGAGGCACGCAAATTGTTCGACTCGCTGGCTGTGGACGATGCGCAAACCTGCGAAACCATCGCCGAAGTCTACGAGCAGACCGGTGAAGTGCTGGATCCGCACACCGCCATCGGCGTGAGAGCCGCTCGCGAATGCCGCCGCAGCCTGGACATCCCGATGGTGATTCTGGGCACGGCGCATCCGGTCAAGTTCCCGGACGCGGTGGAGAAAGCCGGTGTAGGAAAAGCTCTCGAACTACCTGCACATCTTTCTGATTTGTTTGAGAGAGAAGAGCGCTGCACGGTGCTGGCGAACGAGCTAAAAGCCGTACAGGCCTTTGTCAGCCAGCATGGCAACCGCGGCAAGCCTCTTTAAGCCCGCAAAGCTGTCACATTTTGAAGCCCGTCTCCTGACGGGCTTTCTTGTTTTTGCATGCCACACTGCTCGCGTTTCGCCCACCAAGGACGGGCGAGTCGATGACGAAGGATGTGGCAATGCGGTTTTTTTCAGGATTGAAACCAGCGCTGCGCTGGTTGTTTTTATTGGGATGTTTCGGGTTGTCGCAGTGGATCGAAGCAGCCCATCTGACGAAGCATTCCGATGCGCTGGAGGCGATTCAGCCCATCGAGCTGGATGAACATGAGCGTCAGTGGATTCGAGATAACCCACGGGTGACCGTCGCCTCGGTGCAATACCCGTTGTATCTGTTTCAGGACGAGCATGGCCAGTGGAGCGGCTTGAACAACGATGTACTCAAGCACATCAGTGCGATGACCGGATTGCAGTTCGTCCATCAGGAATCGTTTTCCACCGATCACATGCTGGACCGGCTCCAGAGTGGTGTGGCCGACATCAGTACGACGTTGGCAATGAACGACGAGCGCAAGACATTTCTGGACTTCAGTCACGCGTTCGGCGGTGCCGGTTGGGTGTTCGTCGGTCATTCGGAGGAGCCGGCGATACAGTCGCTCGAAACACTGGCCAAGCGGGTGCTGGTGCTGCCGGCCCGGCATGCGCTGGAGGACAGCATTCGACGCGACTACCCGTCGATCGAGATCCGTTCGGTCAAGACGTATGCCGAGGCGCGGGCACTGGTCGAGAGTGGCGAGGCCTACGCCACCATCGAAAACGAGATTGGCGCTCAGCTGTTTCCCTCCGGCCTGCTCAAGGTCGGTGGTCTCGTGGAGGGCAAGTGGGAGGCCGATCACCTGGCAGTGCGCAAAGGGCTGCCTGAGCTTCTGAGCATCCTCAACAAGGCATTGGGCGCTTTCTCGGCGGCCGAACTGCGTGCCATGCGCCTGAAGTGGCTGGATGGCATTTCCCCCGCTCCAGTACCCTCGTTAGGCTCGCTCCTGATCAAGTGGGGTTGCTGGATGATGGGCGCGCTTGGCGTGTTCGGATTATTGCCCTTGCTGTGGAACCGTCGATTGGCGGCCGAGGTAAAACAGCGACGGGCGGCCGAAAAGGATCTGGGTGATCAACTGGCCTTTCAGCACGCACTGATCGACGCGATGCCCGACCCCGTGTTCGTGCGCGATCTGCAGGGCCGGTTGATCATGTGCAACCGCAGTTATGAGGATGCGCTGTCGGTCCGGCTGGAGCAGGTGCAGGGCCGGATGCTGTTCGAGTTCGATGCACTGCCGCAGGCCACGGCTTTGATGCTGCATGACGAATTCATGGCCCAGCTGTGCACGCGTAAAACGCGTTTCAGCAAACGGCAGCTGATGTTCAAGGGCGGCCCCCGTCAGATCTATCAGTGGACGGTGCCGTTTTACAGTGCCGATGGAAAACTGCGCGGCCTGCTTGGGGGCTGGACGGACATCACCGAGCGGCGGAAGGAGAGTGGGTGTCGATGTCTGCATTAAAGATGGGAAAAGTCCTATAAGCCGCGATTCCTTTTCTGATGGGAGGCTTAGGACGACTGCCCTAGAGTGACAGACCACTGCGGCGTGAATCCGCGATTGTCGCTCCAGAGGTCGTCCCATGCGCTCGCTCAAGATCCTGATTCTCGAACCCAACCCGTTCCAGCTGATGGCGTTGCACCAGATGCTCAACGCCATCGGTATTTACGATGTGCTGACCGCGCCGTCGCTGGGTTCGGCAAAGCGCTCACTGGAGCGCCGCGGAGCCGTCGACATCGCCGTGTGCAATCCACAGTTGCAGAGCGGCGACGGGTTGGCGCTGATCCGGCATCTGGCCGACCGGCAAGCAGCGCGGGCACTGATTATGGTGGGGGCTGTGGCACCCGCCATGCTGGATGATCTGGAAACCTTGCTGGGCGAGCACCGGATCACCTTGCTGGGTCGTCTGCACACGCCAGTCTCGGCGGTGTTGATGAGAAGCCTGCTGGACACCTACATGATGATCCCCCGGCATTGCGTCGACGCTTGAACCCCATGGTTATTTTTCTGTCATCTTCGCCATGCATGCTCCGATAGGCCGGTGACGCTCCGGGAGAGGCCGGCGGCAGGCAGAACTTTCCTCTCGGGCCGGTGGTCATTTACTGTGAACACGCCCCAGACACTGTGTTTTCGGACTATTGAGTGGAGATCGAGATGGAAAGTATCAGTCTATTGCTCGGTGAGGCTCTGAGCCCGTATCAAGTAACGTTGACCCCTCGCGGTCGCCACGGCGAATGCCTGGTGACCTTGAAGAACGGCAACGGCGCGATCGTGGTGGAGCGCGAATTCAATCAGGCGCAATTGAGCGACAAGCGCCAACTGACGGATGTGGTCGACGGCCTGCACCGTGACATCCTGATTGCCGAAGGTCGGCTGGAACCCTGTGTGATCGCCGCGTTGCGAAACGCAGCCCTCGACAAGCATCCGACCCTCTGAAACTGATTTTTCGTTTGTGGGAACCTTCCTGCATCCAGGTCAGTCAGACCCCGTAACAGCAGGATCAAGCATTGTGCTCCGGTGCTTGTCGCTTGCTGCTACGGGTCTTTGATACAGACCACGTTTAACCCCGAGTCGTCTCCCCACTTCTCGGGGTTTCTTTTTGCCCGGATTTCACTGCGCGGCTTGTTGCTCGAAGAAAATCCGCGCCTGCTCCAGATAATCCTCGCGCCTCTCGGGGTCGAGCCAGTCGGCGTAGAGCTGGTTGAGGTGTTCGTGGGGCAGGGTGCGCAACAGCTGATTGATCTCCGTAATCGCCTGTCGACCCGCCGTGGTGTCGGTGCAGCCGACATGGCCCGACAGGTACTTGCCCGTGCCGCGAATCGGGAAGAACAGCAGTTCGTCTTCGGCGATCTCGGCCTGGCGCGCCTGGTAACGGATTTCCGGCCAGTAACCCAGTACCACCTGCAAACGCCCCAGACGCTGCATCGACAGCAGGCTGCTGAGCGCATCGTTGCCGTAATGCGGCGTCAGCGCGCCGCTCGGTGCCTGATGCAGCAATGTATCGATGTACTCGCCATAACTGCGTTCCGCGACCACTCCGACTTTTCGCTCGCCGTTGGCCAGAAACGCCGACAGATCGACTTCGCCCTCGACCAGAAACGGCTCCAGCACTTCACGGTCTCTCTGGCGCACCACCAGGCCATTGCTGACCGCACGGAACGCGGGAATGGAGAACGCGATCCACTGTGCCCGTTCTTTGTTCCAGATCAGCGACGGATCGCAGGCAAAGGGATGTTCATGAAGCATTTGAATGCCACGGGCGCGATTGACCCGCATCAAGGTGTGTTCGTATTGCGGCATGCCGGCAATCAGCATCGGCATCAATTGATCGATAACGCCCTGGCCCTTTTTCGGGCCTTCAAAGATCGTCAGCGGCGGTAGGTCGCGCAGCAGCCAGATCAACGTCGGTTTGGCCTGCGCCCACGTCGGCAGCACCAGCAGAAATAGCAGGCCGAACAACCGCCAGGTCCACCAATGGTGGGCGCGGTTCGAGGCCGAGGGCATCAGGCGCTTCAGCTCAGATGGCTCCGTCTTCGCGCAGCCGGGCGATCTGCTTCTCGTCGTAGCCAAGATCGTGGAGTACCTGCGCATTGTGTTCACCGAGCTGCGGTCCGACCCATTCGGACGTGCCGGGTGTATCAGAGAGTTTCGGCACGATTCCCGGCATCTTGAAGGGTTTGCCGTCCGGCAGTTTGGCGTGCAGGAACATTTCCCGGGCCAGGTACTGCGGATCATTGAACATGTCTTCGGCACTGAAGATTCGGCTGGCCGGCACTTCGGCCTGGTTCAGCAGGTCCAGCACGGTTTGCAGCGGCAACGAATTGACCCAGCGGTCGATCACGCCGTACAACTCATCGCGGCGAGTGTCGCGCCCGTCATTGCTGGCCAGCGCCGGGTCATTGGCCAGATCTTCACGGCCGATGATCAGCATGAAGCGTTTGAAGATCGCATCGCCGTTGGCGCCGATCTGCACGTGTTTGCCGTCGGCGCTGGTGTGGATCGACGACGGCGTGATGCCCGGCATGATGTTGCCGGTGCGCTCGCGAATGAACCCGAACACATCGAACTCCGGCACCATGCTTTCCATCATGGCGAAGATTGCTTCGTACAACGCCACATCGACCACCTGGCCGAGACCGCCGTTGACCTCGCGATGACGCAGGGCCATCAACGCGCCGATCACGCCCCACAGGGCGGCAATCGAATCGCCGATGGAAATCCCGGTGCGTACCGGCGGGCGGTCTTCGAAACCGGTGATGTAGCGCAGGCCGCCCATGGATTCGCCGACAGCACCGAAACCTGGCTGATCTTTCATCGGCCCGGTCTGGCCGAAACCGGACAAACGCACCATCACCAGTTTCGGGTTCAGCGCATGCAGGGTTTCCCAGCTCAGGCCCAGTTTCTCCAGCACACCGGGGCGGAAGTTCTCGATCAGGATGTCGGCTTCACCCAGCAGTTTTTTCAGGATCGCCAGGCCGTCGGGGTGTTTCAGATTCAGCGTCAGGGACTTTTTGTTGCGGGCCTGGACGAACCACCACAACGAGGTGCCTTCATACAATTTGCGCCATTTGCGCAGCGGATCGCCGCCGTCCGGCGATTCGATCTTGATCACTTCCGCGCCGAACTCGCCGCAGATGCGCGAGGCAAACGGCCCGGCAATCAAAGTACCCAATTCAATGACTTTCAGACCGCTGAGCGGTTTGTTGGCGAACGGCATGCGAGATCCTGTAGGACAAGGCTGAGCAGATACAGCGTTTTAACATAGCCGGCTGTCAGTCGCGCAAGGTTGATTGCCATCAATTCGTGGATTGCCTACAGCATCGGTTAGACTTGCCGACTTTCCTCGTATCAAGAAGCCCGTTCATGGCCCAGCCGTCCACTACCTACAAATTCGAACTGAACCTCACCGATCTCGACCGCAGCGTCTACGAGAACGTGAAGCAGACCATCGCCCGTCACCCTTCGGAAACCGAAGAACGCATGACCGTACGCCTGTTGGCCTACGCGCTCTGGTACAACGAGCAACTGTCGTTCGGTCGTGGTCTGTCGGACGTGGATGAACCTGCGCTGTGGGAAAAGAGCCTGGACGACCGTGTCCTGCACTGGATCGAAGTCGGCCAGCCGGACGCGGATCGCCTGACCTGGTGCTCCCGTCGCACCGAACGCACCAGCCTGTTGGCCTACGGCAGCCTGCGTGTCTGGGAAGGCAAGGTGATCCCGGCGATCAAGAACCTGAAGAACGTCAACATTGCCGCTGTTCCTCAGGAAGTGCTGGAAACCCTGGCCAAGGATATGCCCCGCGTCATCAAGTGGGACGTGATGATCAGCGAAGGCACGATCTTCGTCACCGACGACCGTGGCCAGCACGAAGTCCAGCTCACCTGGCTGCAAGGCGAACGCGGTTAAGTCCGCGCTACTCCCGAAAAATCCCACGTATTCAAGAGAAGCTCCTGTCACCCCATGCGTATCGATCCTCGCCCGTTGCCCGCTACTCTGCCGTTTCTCGGTGAACTGCCACCGCTACTGACCCGCCTGTACGCGGCGCGGGGCGTGCAGTCCGAGGCGGAGCTGGACAAGAGCCTGGCGCGGCTGATTCCGTTCCAGCAACTCAAAGGGATCGATGCGGCGGTGGACCTGCTGGTGACGGCGCTGGAGCAGCGTCAGCGGATCCTGATCGTCGGCGATTTCGACGCCGACGGCGCGACGGCCAGCACCGTCGGCGTGCTCGGTTTGCGCCTGTTGGGCGCGGCGCACGTCGATTATCTGGTGCCGAACCGCTTCGAATACGGCTACGGCCTGACCCCGGAAATCGTCGAAGTCGCGATGACCCGCGAGCCGCAACTGTTGATCACCGTCGACAACGGTATTTCCAGCGTCGAAGGTGTGGCGGCCGCGAAACGTCACGGTTTGAAGGTTTTGATCACCGACCACCACTTGCCCGGCGATGAACTGCCGCAGGCCGATGCGCTGGTCAATCCGAACCAGCCCGGCTGCGAGTTCCCGAGCAAGGCGCTGGCCGGGGTCGGGGTTATTTTCTATGTGTTGATGGCTTTGCGCGCGCGCCTGCGCAGTCTCGGCTGGTACGAGAGCAAACCACAGCCGAACATCGGTGAACTGCTGGATCTGGTGGCACTGGGCAGCGTTGCCGACGTGGTGCCGCTGGATGCCAACAACCGGATTCTGGTGCACCAAGGCCTGGAACGAATTCGCGCCGGACGTGCGCGGCCGGGGATCAAGGCGATCCTTGAAGTGGCCAAACGCGAAGCTTCGCGCATCACGTCTACCGACCTCGGTTTTATCGTCGGCCCGCGCCTGAACGCGGCGGGGCGTCTGGATGACATGAGCCTGGGCATCGAATGCCTGCTGACCCACGACGCTGCGCTGGCGCGGGAAATGGCCGCGCAACTGGACGGCATGAACCAGGATCGCAAATCCATCGAGCAGGGCATGCAGCGTGAGGCGCTGGCCCAGCTCAAGGACTTGCCGGTTGAGTCGATGCCGTTCGGTCTTTGCCTGTTCGATCCGGAATGGCACCAGGGTGTGATCGGCATTCTGGCGTCGCGGATGAAGGAGCGGTATTTCCGCCCGACCATCGCCTTCGCCGATGCCGGTGACGGCCTGCTCAAGGGCTCGGGGCGTTCGGTTCAGGGCTTTCATATTCGCGATGCGCTGAGCGTGGTCGCGGCGCAGCATCCGGATCTGATCGCCAAGTACGGCGGCCACGCGATGGCGGCCGGTCTGACCTTGCCGCAGGAGAATTTTCCGTTGTTCGCCGAGGCATTTGACGCCGAGGTACGTAGGCAGCTTCGCGAAGAAGACCTGACCGGGCGCCTGCTCTCGGACGGCACGCTGGCAGTCGAGGAATTTCATCTGGAACTGGCCCGCGCCCTGCGCCACGCCGGGCCATGGGGTCAGCATTTCCCGGAGCCGCTGTTTCACGGCGTGTTCCAGTTGGTCGAGCAGCGGGTGGTCGGCGAGCGGCACCTCAAAGTGGTGCTGAAAACCGAATGTGGTTCGGTGAAGCTGGATGGCATCGCCTTCGGGATTGATCGCGATATCTGGCCGAACCCGACGATCAAATGGGTCGAACTGGCCTACAAACTCGATCTCAACGAGTTTCGCGGCAATGAGACCGTGCAGTTGATGATTGCCCACATCGAACCGCGCTAAAGGTCGTTGCGCCCCTTGCTGAAGGGGCGCAGGCATCTTCAATTGTGCTGTTTCATTTCTGAACCCTCCCTCATCCCCGGATGTCGACTAGGCTCTAAGCACTGCTTGATTGGCCTTGTGACGTCTTGTCGAATTTTTTGCCCGCGGGGGCGGGTGCTGCACCTTTTTCCTGTCACTCGTCGACTTTTCAAACAGAACCCTGGAGCCTGCCCACTGATTTGAGAGGTGCCCCATGAGTCTGCTGCTTGAACCCTTTACCCTTCGCCAACTGACCCTGTCCAACCGCATCGCCGTGTCGCCCATGTGCCAGTACTCCAGCGTCGATGGCCTGGCCAACGACTGGCATCTGGTGCACCTCGGCAGCCGTGCAGTGGGGGGCGCTGGCCTGGTATTTACCGAAGCCACGGCGATCACGGCCGACGGGCGGATCACCGCCGAAGACCTGGGCCTGTGGAACGACGAACAGATCGCACCGCTGCAACGCATTACCCGTTTCATCAACGCGCAGGGCGCAGTGGCCGGCATTCAACTGGCCCACGCCGGGCGCAAGGCCAGCACCCATCGGCCGTGGATCGGCAAGCACGGCAGTGTCAAACCGGATGACGGCGGCTGGACGCCGGTGGGTCCTTCGCCGATTGCCTTCGACCCGCAACACACCCAACCGAAACAACTTGATGAGAGCCAGATCGCCCAGGTCATTCAGGACTTCGTGGCAGCAGCCAAACGTGCTCTGACCGCCGGTTTCAGTGTGGTCGAGGTGCATGCGGCGCACGGTTATCTGTTGCACCAGTTTCTGTCGCCGCTGAGTAATCAGCGGCGTGATCAATACGGCGGTTCATTCGAAAACCGCATTCGTCTGGTGCTGCAAGTGACCGAGGCGGTACGCGCGGTGTGGCCGGAAGAACTGCCGGTGTTTGTGCGCCTGTCGGCCACGGACTGGGTCGAGGACGGCTGGAATCCGGATGAAACCGTAGAGCTGGCGCGACGCCTGAAAGCCTTGGGGGCCGACCTGATCGACGTGTCATCGGGCGGCACGGCGGTTAACGCCGAAATCCCCGTGGGGCCGGGTTATCAGACGCGCTTCGCCGAGCGAGTGCGCAAGGAGTCAGGCATCGCCACCGGCACCGTGGGAATGATTACCGAGCCGGCCCAAGCCGAGCACATCCTGCGGACCTGTCAGGCCGACATCATCTTCCTCGCCCGTGAGTTGCTGCGTGATCCTTACTGGCCGCTGCATGCCGACGATGATCTGGGCGGGCGCAAAGCGGTATGGCCGGCACAGTATCAACGTGCGACCCATCGGGATCAGCCGATTCACGAGTCTGATCTGCGGGATTGATTCCGACCGGTCGCAAAGCCTATAAAACCCGCCATTGAACCGGCGGGTTTTTTCTTGCCTGTCGTTTGGAATCGCAAAGGAATGGACCGCAATGTTGATCGAACGAGAGCTGACTGAATCGGACTTGCCGCTGCTGGCGCTGATCGACCGCAGTGAGTTGGTCGAAGAGTGTTATCGCGTGGAAAACGGTGAGCTGGTTCTGTATCCGGCGCGTTTCGACATGCGCGGCTGGCCCGAAGGTGAGGCGGAGGAGAATGCGCGCGCACTGGAAAAATGCTGGCGCAGCGGCGGGTGGCTACGCGGGATTTTCGATAGAGAGACACTGGTGGCGGCGGTGGTTGTGGATAACCGGGTTATTCACAATCAGGGCCTGAAGATGCGGCAGTTGAAGTTTTTGCACATCAGCCGTGCCTGGCGCGGGCAGGGATTGGGCGGGCGATTGTTTGCACTGGCTTGCGAGCATGGCCGAGAGGTCGGCGCCGAGGCGTTGTACGTCTCGGCGACCGAGTCGCGCAATACCGTGGAGTTCTACCAGCGCCAGGGTTGCCGGTTGCTGACGCAACCGGACCCCGAGCTGTTTGATCTGGAACCCCACGATATCCACTTGTACTGCCCGTAGGCCTGACGGCTCAACGCATCAAGGGTATTTGCGCTTGTCCGGCGCCGGCGGGAAGTACTGGTACAACCAGGTTTCGCTCAACGTGCGGTCATTGGTGCGGATGAACAGTCGCAGTTCAACCGGCTCCACGCTGTCATTGGTCGGGTACCAGTCGAACAGGATCCGGTAGCCCTTGATGTCATCCAGCACCAGCACGCTGAAATCCTGCACCTTGCCGTTGGAGCAGGTCACCACCGGTTCGATCCCGGTGCCCTGCGGCAGGCGATCCAGACCGCCACCGGTGAAGTCCACGGCAAAACGACGGGCCCAGACCGGCGGGTAATGCTCACCCGGTGCCCAGCCTTCGACGAATCCACCCATGCCCGAACGGGTCGCATGCACCCGCGCCAGCGGCGTGCCAACCGGCGGCAGGGCGCTCCAGTAGAGCTTGTAGCCGTAGTTCAACGAGTCGCCGGCAGCCACTGGTTTTTTCGGCGTCCAGAACGCAACGATGTTGTCGAGGGTTTCGCCGGTTGTAGGAATTTCCAGCAGATCGATGGAGCCTTCACCCCACGCAGTTGTAGGTTCTACCCACAGGCTCGGACGCTTGCTGTACCAGTCGACGGTGTCCTGATAGTTGGCGAATTCGTGATCGGTCTGCACCAGACCGAAACCTTTCGGATCGGTGTCGGCGAAGGCGTTGAATTGCAGGGTCGCCGGGTTGTTCAGCGGGCGGCAGATCCACTCGCCGTTGCCGCGCCACATGGCCAGACGATCCGAGTCGTGGATTTGCGGGTGAATGGTGTCGCACATCCGGCGCTCGTGGGTGCCGCAGCTGAACATGCTGGTCATCGGCGCGATGCCCAGTTGTTCGATGGCGGTGCGGGCGTTGATGTGGGCGTCGACTTCCATCACCACGCGCTCGGCCTGGCAATCGATGTCGAAGCGATAGGCGCCGGTCGCGCTCGGCGAGTCGAGCAGGGCGTAGACCACGAAGCGGGTCGCGTTCTGATCCGGAGTTTCGAACCAGAACTTGGTGAAGTCGGGGAATTCTTCGCGTTTCTTGGCGTAGGTGTCGACGGCCAGGCCACGGGCGGAGAGGCCATATTGGCCAGTGGCATCCACCGCGCGGAAGTAGCTGGCGCCGAGGAACGACACCACGTCATGCCGATCCAGTTCCGGCGCCTTGAACAGCTTGAAGCCGGCAAAACCCAGGTCGCCCTTGAGCTGCTGGGTGTCGACCGAGGTGTTCTCATAGTTGAACAGCTGAGGGCGGAAATGCACCTCGCGGGCCGTGCGGGTCTTCGGATCGACGCTGTACATGCGCACCGGCTGACGGAAACCCATGCCGACGTGGAAGAACTGCACATCGAGCTGACCCTTGTTCTCCTTCCACAGCGAATGCTCGCCGTCGTAGCGGATCGCGTTGAAGTTCTGCGGGGTCATGGTCGCCAGGGTCGGCGGCAGCACCTGTTTGGTGTCCTGATACGCGCTGCCGGCCAGCTGTTTGGCCTGGCGCTTCAGCGTTTCAAAGTCGAAGGCCTGGGCTTCACCGTCGGCGGCACCGCCAGAGGCGGCCCAGGCGCGTGCGGCGAGCAGGCCGGAGGCGGAAAGGCCGGTGTAAGCCGCAATGGCCATGGACGCTTTGAGCAAATTCCTGCGGTGCATAGATACAACCTGTCGTGGACAATCCCGCGCCGTTCCTGGCACGTACTGGATCAGAAATTACGGTTCGGACAAGCCTTCGGCCAAACGCTACGGACTAGTAACAGATGCCCGCTAGCTTAATCCGTTCGCTGATTTTGCAAAATTCATTGATAGCACGGCGACAGCGTCTCAATGAAACAAGACGTTACGGTTACTTATCCCACAGCCTTTTCTGATTTATAGGGCATATCTGCTTTTTTCGACTAATTACTCTAAAAACAGCTTTTCAGCGCCGATTTAATTTCTATTCTATGGGCATCGCCGGTCACGACCCATCCGACCGGCAGGGCTCAAATCGCTGCTTAAAGGAGCAGGGCGATGCGGTTTTCGAAAATTTCTGACGTACTGGAAAAGGACATCGTCCATGACAAAAGGACAAGGCATCACCGAAATGTTGGGCATCTTTCCCTGCCTCACCAACGTCCGGCGAAGACGCCGGCTCAGTCCCGATGAACTGAAGCTGGTGGAGCGTTACCGGGAGTTGTCGGAAAGCGACCGGATTGCGATGCGGTATCTGGTGGATGCGATGAGGAGTGTTTCGCGGTTTTGAAGTGAAAAACCAAAGGGGCGGACTGTGAAGTCCGCCCCTTTTTCATTCTTGAGACTTACCGGGGATGCTGCGGTTGCATCACCCCTTCGACAAGTTGGGTGGCGAACCGAGTGGCGTTCGAAGTCGGGTTACTTCCCGTCAACACGGCAAACCCGGAAGGCCCGCGCCACGCGGCCCGCCATAACGCAGAACTGAGGTTCGGAAAAACCACAGTTCAATGAAGGGCAAACACCGTGTTGACAGATTTCCGGCTTCGACCCCAGCGACTAATTGGGCTGCAACGGGGCAAAGCCTATCGGTCAGGCGCTAGCGGTGCCAGGTCTACTCTGACGACGCTGGTTGTAGGAATTGAAGATCCTTCTCGTAAGCAGCGTCTGTAGGAATTTCCTGTTTTTGCATGTCCTGCAGAGAGGCAGCCCCTAAGCCGCAGTTTTTCCTTTATTTATTCGAATTCCAGGAATGAACTGCAGGTTTTCTACATGCTGATCGAATTTTCGGTTTCCAATTACCGCTCGTTTCGGGATAGGCAAACCCTGTCCATGGCGGCCACTCCTCGTCTGAGCAAATCGAGTAATACCTTCAAGCCTCCCATCACTGCTGAAAGACTCCCTGATTTATTGAAGGTCGCGGCAATCTATGGCCCGAACGCTGCCGGGAAATCTTCATTGATTCGCGCAATGGGGATCGTGGGACGCTTGATGGCGGTTCCTTCGGGATCAAATGACGATGCACTGCCGGTTTCACCTTTCCGGTTTGACCGGGCTTTGAATGATGCCCCCAGCCTCTTTGAGTACGACTTTATACAAGCCGGGCTGCGTTATCGGTTCGTGCTCGGACTGACTGCCCAGAGGGTTGTTCAGGAGCAATTGCTCGTCTATCCCAAAGGAAAGGAAACCCTGCTCTATCGGCGCCAGTTTGATGTCGAGGGCGAGCACTATGTGTTTGGTAAAACCCTTGAGGGTGGCAAGGAAGTACACAATGCCTGGCGTCGTTTAACCAGTCCTAAGATGTTGTTCATCACGCAAGCCGTTGCCAATAGCAGCGAAGAATTGAGCCAGTTGCGCTCACCGTTCAGTTGGTTTCAAACCGGGTTGCTGGTAGTGGAACAGAACAACATGCTTGGTTTGTCCACTGCGTCGATTCGGTTTCTGAAAATGGTCAAGAACCATACAAGTGATCTTCGCGACTTTCTCAAGGCTCTGGATATTCCTGTATCGGCCATTCAACTCAACGCGGACGAAGACATAGCGACCTCGGGCAATGGAAAACTGACTTTGAAAGATTTCTTCGCGGCGGCGCAAAAGGACAAGTTGACCCTTACGCATTCCAGTGTCTCAGGTGACGCCGACTTCGATTTTTCTGAAGAGTCGTGTGGAACAAAGAATCTGATCGGCTTCTGGTTACCTTGGTTCATGATGAATCAGGCCGGGAGGAGCGGGGTCTTGTGTGTCGATGAACTGGACAGCAGCCTTCATCCTGAAATCGTGGCTGACTTGATTGGCAAGCACTTGAGCAGTGGTCTGGACACTCAGCTGATCTTTACCACTCATGACACGCATCTGATGAATGAAAAGATTCTCAGGCGTGATCAGTTCTGGATCACCGAACGCGATGCCCATGGCGCTACCAGCCTGTTTTCCGTGCACGATTTTGAGGGACGGGAAAGTGAGGATGTCGAGAAACGCTATTTCGAAGGCCGTTATCGCGGATTGCCGCTGATAAGGCGGGATTGAGAATGGTGGGTTCGAACAGGTCGTTTGATCGAAAGGGTTCACGTTTCAAGTCGCAACCGAAAGTGTTGGTCCTGTGTGAGGACAGTAAGTCAGGGAAGCGTTATCTGGAGGAGGCCGCATTTTATTTTCGGGCCAAGGCACAAGTTGAAATCGTCCATTGCGGCATTACGCATCCGAGCGGGATAGTCGAGCGCGCGGTTGTGCGACAAAAGCAGTTCGACAAAGTGTTCTGTGTGTTGGATCGTGATACTCACTTGTGCTTCGAGCGGGCATTGAATGTTGCGAGGTCTCATTCCAGGATCACGGTTATCGCCTCGTATCCATGTTTTGAGTTTTGGCTTCTGCTGCACTTTGGTTTCAATCGAAAGCCTTTCAGGGCGGTCGGGAAAAACTCTCCGGGTGATCTGGTTACCAAGAGCCTGAGAGCGAAGCCCGGCATGTTCAGATATGAAAAGGGAAAGGACATCAGCTATTTCACTCAACTGCTTGGAGAACCATTCAATGTGGCGAGAGCGCTGGCACCGAAAATTCTTGAGGATGTTTCTGTCAGTGGTGAGCCCAACCCAAGTACCGAGATCCACTTACTGATGGATGAGTTTGAAGCCCTCTCCAAACCCCAGTTGATCTAGTCATGCGAACCATGCCCGCATCCCTGCGGGCAGGTTGTGCTCTGTTACCGACCCACCTTCCACGCATCCCCAGCCGGCGCCTTCCCATGGTCATACGGCTTGCCGATCCACATGTAAACCAACCCCAGCCCAATCACGATCGCCGTGCTCAGCACCATCGAGTAGTTGATGTACCACGCTGCATCCGGCGTACGTGGCCAGGCCATGTTGATGATTGCGCCGACGCCGTACACCAGCGCGCCGATGTTCACCGGCCAGCCCCAGGCACCGAGGATGAATTTGCCGCTGGGTTTCCAGCCTTTGCTGCGGGCGTACAGGGCGGCGAGGACGATCATCTGGAATGCGAGGTAGATGCCGATGGCGGCGAAGCTGACGATGGTGGCCACGGCGTCTTGCAGGAAGAAGCCGAGGGCGATGATCAGGCCGGGCAGGACGCCGGACACGAACAGCGCAGCAACCGGCACCTGGGTCGTAGGAGAAATCTTTTTCAGCAGTCGGCTGCCGATGACCATTTCATCGCGAGCATAGGAGTACAGCAGACGACTCGCCGCCGCTTGCAGGCTGATGACGCAGGAGATGAAGGAAATCATCACCACGCCCATCACCACTTTCGAACCGACCGGGCCGAAGGCGTTGTTGAGGATGGTGGTGACTGGGTCCTTGTCGGTGCCGTTGATCACCGCTTGCATGTCCGGCACGGCGAGGATCAGTGCCAGGCACGCGAACATCGCCGCGATGCCGCCGATGTAGATGGTCATGCGCATGGCCACCGGGATTTTTGCGCTCGGGTTCGGGGTTTCTTCGGCGACATCGCCGCAGGCTTCGAAGCCGTAGTAGAGGAACATCCCCGCCAGCGACGCGGTGAGGAACGCCGGCAGATAGGAGCCGTCGACGCTGATGTCGAAAGTGTTGAACAGCACGCTGATCGGTTGGTGGCGCTCGAAAATCAGCAGGTACACACCGACGATCACCGCGCCGACCAGTTCGCAGAGGAAGCCGAACATGGCGATCCGCGCCAGCACTTTGGTGCCGCTGAGATTGACCAGTGTGGCGAACAGCGTCAGCACCAGGGCGATGACGATGTTGGTGTTGTTGCTTGGCTCAAAACCCAGCATGGCGGCGAGGTACGGGCCGGCGCCGACCGCGACGGCAGCGATGGTCACGCACAGGGCGATGGAGTAGATCCAGCCGACCATCCATGCCCATTTCTTGCCCACCAGACGCCGCGCCCAAGGATAAACACCGCCGGAAATCGGGAACTGCGAAACCACTTCGCCGAAGATCAGGCACACCAGCAGTTGCCCGCAGCCGACCAGCAAGTAGGCCCAGAACATCGGTGGCCCGCCGGCGGCCAGGCACAGGCCGAACAGGGTATAAACCCCTACGACCGGTGACAGATACGTGAAGCCCAGCGCGAAGTTTTCCCACAGGCTCATGCTGCGGTTGAAGTTGGAGGTGTAGCCCAGTTGGCGCAGTTGTTCGGCATCGCTGTCGGCAACGGCGGCTGAGAGATCGGGTGATGCACTCATGTGTGTTTGCTCCGTGAAATCGGCAGATTTCGGATGGCCGAAACCGTGGCGGGGCTTGGTGAGCGCCGCCCGGATCGGTAGTTATTGTTTTGAATGCCTGGTGATGCGGATGACCGGTTTCTGCCTTGAAGCCGGGGATGCCTTTAGTGCTTGAACATCACATGCCGAACCGTGGTGTAGTCCTCCAGCCCGTACATGGACATGTCCTTGCCGTAACCGGACAGTTTCTGACCGCCATGCGGCATTTCGCTGACAAGCATGAAGTGCGTATTCACCCAGGTGCAGCCGTATTGCAACCGCGCAGACAGGCGATGCGCACGTCCTACATCCGCCGTCCACACCGAGGAAGCGAGGCCGTAGTCCGAATCGTTGGCCCACTCCAGCGCCTGGGCTTCATCGGTAAATTTGGTCACCGATACCACCGGCCCGAACACTTCACGACGGACGATTTCGTCGTCCTGCTGGGCGTCGGCCAGCACCGTTGGTTCGAAGAAGAAACCGTTGCCGTCCACCGCCTTGCCGCCAGTGATCAAACGAATGTGCGGTTGCGCCACGGCGCGCTCGACAAACCCGGCCACGCGGTCGCGATGCTGGGCGGTGATCAGCGGCCCCAGTTCGGTGGACGGATCATCCTGCAAGCCGTACTTGATGCTGCTGACCGCTGCGCCGAGCTTCTCGACGAACTTGTCGTAGATGCCTTGCTGGGCGTAGATCCGGCACGCAGCGGTGCAATCCTGGCCGGCGTTGTAGAAGCCGAAGGTGCGAATACCTTCGACTGCCGCGTCGATGTCGGCGTCGTCGAAGATGATCACCGGAGCCTTGCCACCCAGTTCCATGTGCATGCGTTTGACGCTGTCGGCGGTGCTGGAAATGATGTTCGAACCGGTGGCGATGGAGCCGGTCAGCGACACCATGCGCACTTTCGGATGGGTCACCAGCGGGCTGCCTACGCTCGGCCCACGCCCGAACACCAGATTGAGTACGCCGGCCGGGAAAATATCCGACGCCAGTTCGGCCAGACGCAACGCGGTCAGCGGGGTTTGTTCCGACGGTTTGAGCACCACGGTATTACCGGCAGCGAGGGCCGGGGCGATTTTCCAGGCGACCATCATCAGCGGGTAGTTCCACGGCGCGATAGAGGCGATTACGCCGACCGGGTCGCGGCGGATCATCGAGGTGTGGCCAGGCAGGTATTCGCCGCCGGCCGAACCGCTCATGCAACGGCTGGCGCCGGCGAAGAAACGGAACACGTCGGCAATCGCCGGGATCTCGTCATTCAACGCGGCGCTGTAGGGTTTGCCGCAGTTGTCCGACTCCAGTTTCGCCAGCTCTTCGCCATGGGCTTCGATGGCGTCGGCGAGTTTGAGCAGCAACAGCGAACGGTCTTTCGGCGTGGTCTGCGACCATTCGGCGAAGGCACTGTCGGCGGCGCGCACGGCGGCATCGACCTGGGCTTCAGTGGCTTCGTTGATTTCCACCAGCACGTCACCGCGCGCCGGGTTGAGCACCGGTTGCGCCGGGCCTTCGCCGTTGACCAGTTGACCGTTGATCAAGAGTTTGGTTTGCATGTTGTTGTCCTCTTTCTACTGCAAATTCAGGGTGGGAAAGGTCAGGGAATTCATTTGCCGCCGCTGCCCGCGACGCTCTCGCCACCCCGGGTCAGGTAGTAGGCGCCGAGGATCGGCAGCATGGTCACCAGCATCACGAGCATCGCCACGACGTTGGTCACCGGTACGTCTCGTGGGCGGCTCAACTGGTTGAGCAACCACAGCGGCAAGGTGCGCTCATGGCCTGCGGTGAAGGTGGTGACGATGATTTCGTCGAACGACAGCGCAAACGCGAGCATGCCGCCCGCGAGCAACGCCGAGCCGAGGTTCGGCAGGATGATGTAGCGGAAGGTCTGCCAGCCGTCGGCGCCGAGGTCCATCGACGCCTCGATCAGGCTGTGCGAGGTGCGGCGCAAGCGGGCGATGACGTTGTTGTAGACGATCACCACGCAGAAGGTCGCGTGGCCGACGATGATGGTGAACATCCCCGGCTCGATCCCCAGCGTCTTGAAGGTCGCCAGCAGTGCGATCCCGGTGATGATCCCCGGCAGTGCAATCGGCAGGATCAGCATCAGCGAAATGCCCTGTTTGCCGAAGAAGTCCCGGCGGTACAGCGCAGCTGAAGCGAGGGTGCCGAGCACCATGGCAATCAGCGTGGCGATGCTCGCAATCTGCAACGACAACTTGATCGCTTCCAGCACGTCCGGCCGGGAAAACGCCACACTGAACCAGTGCAGCGTGAAGCCTTTGGGTGGAAAACTGAACGCCGCGTCTTCGGTGTTGAAGGCGTAGAGGAAGATGATCAGGATCGGGAAGTGCAGAAACACCAATCCGCCCCAGGCTGCGATTTTCAGGCCTAAAGAGGCTTTCTCAGAGTGCATCGAAGGCCCCCAGTCGTTTGACGATGGACAGGTAAATGGCGATCAGCACGATCGGCACCAGCGTGAACGCCGCAGCCATGGGCATGTTGCCGATTGCACCTTGCTGCGCGTAAACCATGCTGCCGACGAAGTAGCCCGGCGGGCCCACCAGTTGTGGCACGATGAAGTCGCCCAACGTCAGCGAAAACGTGAAGATCGAACCGGCTGCGATGCCCGGCACCGACAGCGGCAAAATCACCTGCATGAAGGTCTGGCGCGGCTTGGCCCCGAGGTCGGCGGAGGCTTGCAGCAACGACGGCGGCAAGCGTTCCAGCGAGGCCTGGATCGGCAGGATCATGAACGGCAGCCAGATGTAGACGAACACCATGAAGCGCCCCAGATGCGAGGTCGACAAGGTGCTGCCGCCGACCCCGGGAATCCCAAGAATGAACTGCAGAACCGGCTCCAGCCCCAGGTGCTGAACAAACCACTGCGCCACACCGCCCTTGGCCAGCAGCAGCGTCCAGGCGTAGGCCTTGACGATGTAACTGGCCCACATCGGCATCATCACCGCGATGTAGAAAAACGCCTTGGTCTTGCCGGTAGTGTAGCGCGCCATGTAGTAGGCAATCGGGAAGGCGACGATGGCGCTGGCGATCGACACCACGACGGCCATGCTCAGAGTGCGCAGGATGATGTCGAAGTTCGATGGCTGAAACAGCGCGGCGAAGTTGGCCAAAGTCAGGTCAGGCGTGACCGCCATGGTGAAGTCGTCGAAGGTGTAGAAACCTTGCCACAACAGCACCAGCAGCGAGCCCAGATAGATCGCGCCGAACCACAGCAGCGGCGGCACCAGCAGCATCGACAGATACAGATTCGGCTTGCGATACAGCAGGTTGGAAAACCTGCGCAACGGCGCCGATTGAGGGAGGGCGAGGGCGGTCATGTCACACCCCGCTCGCAACGGTGTCGTGCAACGGAATCATCGCTTCCCGCGCCCAGCGTGCGCTGATGCGCTGACCGGTCTGGTGTTGCGCGCTGCTGTCGATCCACTGATTGTTGGCCTGGCTGATGCTCAGGGTCTGGCCGTTTTCCAGGGTCAGTTCATAGCGCGTGGCACTGCCTTGATACTGGATGTCGTGGAGCAGGCCGCTGACTTCGATTTCATGGCTGGCCAGCGGGCCTTCGGCGAAGCGCACGTGTTCCGGGCGGATCGAAAACGGCTGCGGATGGCCGCTGAGCTGGCGCGCCAAATCGCCGCGAATCACGTTCGAAGTGCCGACGAACTCGGCGACGAACGTTGTGGTGGGTTTCATGTACAGATTGCGCGGGGTGTCGACCTGTTCGATACGACCCTTGTTGAACACCGCCACGCGGTCGGACATCGACAGCGCTTCGGTCTGGTCGTGGGTGACGAAGATGAAGGTGATGCCGAGCTGGCGTTGCAGCTTTTTCAGTTCGCTCTGCATCTGTTCGCGCAGCTTCAGATCGAGAGCGCCCAACGGCTCGTCGAGCAACAGCACTCGCGGACGATTGACCAGCGCGCGGGCGAGGGCGACGCGTTGGCGCTGACCGCCGGACAACTGCACCGGTTTGCGGGCGCCGTAGCCGCCGAGGGCAACCATGTCCAGTGCTTCTTCGGCGCGTTTGTGGCGCTCGTTCTTGTTCACGCCTTTGACTTTCAAACCGTAGGCGACGTTATCCAGCACGTTCATGTGCGGGAACAGCGCGTAATCCTGAAACACAGTGTTTACATCGCGTTGATAGGGCGGCAGACCGGCGGCTTCGGCGCCGTGAATGCGGATCGAGCCAGCGCTCGGTTGCTCGAACCCGGCGATCAGGCGCAGGCACGTGGTCTTGCCCGAACCGGAGGGGCCGAGCATGGAAAAGAACTCGCCGTCCTGGATATCGATGGAAACCCGGTCAACGGCTTTCACTTCGCCGAACTGCCGGGAAACGTTGGTGAACTGGACTGCAAGCGTCATGGTGCGGTGCTCCGAAAAGGCGAAGGCCGTCGCAGCGGCCCTGCCTGGACTTCTGAAAAAACTGGATCGTTTGGCGGTGTATGCCCGTGTTGGCTCACCACTGTTGGGTAGGTCTCACGCGGTCCGCTTTAGGCTCCCTCTCCCTCCGGGAGAGGGCGGGGGGTGAGGGCAGCGGTTTTGGCCATTGCCCTGAAACCAGGATCAACATCAAAGGCTTACCCCCTCACCCCAACCCTCTCCCCCAGGGGGGCGAGGGGGAAAGGGGGCAGACCGCGTCGTTCCGGAGTGCTACCTACCGCCCATAATCGCAATGTAATCCTGCGTCCACCGGCTATACGGCACAAACTTCCCACCCTCAGCCTGCGGTGTTTTCCAGAACGCGATCTTGTCGAACTGATCGAACCCGTTGGTCTTGCAGCCTTCAGCGCCGAGCAACTCACTGCCCTGACACGCCGCCGGAACCGCCGGCAACGAACCGAACCACGCCGCCACATCACCCTGGACTTTCGGTTGCAGTGACCAGTCCATCCACTTGTAGGCGCAGTTCGGGTGCTTGGCCTCGGCGTGCAGCATGGTCGTGTCGGCCCAACCGGTGGCGCCTTCTTTCGGCACGGTCGAAGCGATCGGCTGTTTCTCGTTGATCAGGCCGTTGACCTGATACGGCCAGGCGCTGGACGCAACCACGCCTTCGTTCTTGAAGTCGCTCATCTGCACCGTGGTGTCGTGCCAGTAGCGGTGGATCAGCTTCTGCTGGGCGCGCAACAGTTCCAGCACAGCCTTGTACTGATCTTCGGTGAGCTGGTACGGATCCTTGATCCCCAGCTCAGGCTTGGTGGACTTGAGGTACAGCGCCGCGTCGGCGATGTAGATCGGGCCGTCGTAGGCTTGCACGCGACCTTTGTTCGGCTTGCCGTCGGGCAGGTTCTGCGCGTCGAACACCACGTTCCAGCTGGTTGGTGCGGTCTTGAACACGTTGGTGTTGTACATCAGCACGTTCGGCCCCCACTGGTACGGGGTGCCGTAGGTCTGGTTGTTGACCACGTACCACGGCGCGTCTTTCAGGCGTGGGTCGAGGGTTTTCCAGTTCGGGATCAACGCGGTGTTGATCGGTTGCACACGCTTGCCGACGATCAGCCGCAGCGAGGCATCGCCCGACGCGGTCACCATGTCGTAACCGCCCTTGGCCATCAGGCTGACCATCTCGTCGGAGGTGGCGGCGGTTTTCACATTGACCTTGCAGCCGGTTTCCTTCTCGAAACCGGTCACCCAGTCGTAGGCCTTGTCGCTTTCACCGCGTTCGATGTAGCCCGGCCAGGCGACGATATCCAGCTGGCCTTCGCCGGCGCCGACGGCTTTCAGCGGTTCGGCGGCCTGCAGACTGGCGCTGGCCAGCAGGGCCGTGGTGATTGCACTGAGCAGTGCGGTCTTGTGCACGAACATGGTGAACCCTCTTCTTTAAATTATGGTCGGGGCAGTTGTGAACGCGGTGAAGCATGCCGTGGTCGGCTTGTTATTAGCGTAGTCAGAGATGCTGGCCGTGGCGGGCCATGATGTGCCGCACCACGCTGTAGTCCTGTAGCGAATCGCTGGATAAGTCTTTGCCGTAACCGGAGCGTTTCAGCCCGCCGTGGGGCATTTCACTGACCAGCATGAAATGGCTGTTGATCCAGGTGCAGCCGTATTGCAGGCGTGCGGCGACCTGCATCGCCTTGTCCAGGTTCTGGGTCCAGACCGACGAGGCGAGGCCGTATTCCGAGTCGTTGGCCCAGTCCACCGCTTGCGCCAGTTCGTCGAAGCGGGTCACGGTCACCACCGGGCCGAACACTTCGCGCTGGACGATTTCATCGCTCTGTTTGCAACCGGCCAGCAGGGTTGGCTGATAGAAGAACCCGGCACCGGAATGCACCGCTGCGCCGGTCACCCGTTCGATGTGCGGCTGACCGAGGGCGCGCTCGACGAAACTGGCCACGCGATCGCGCTGGCGGGTGCTGATCAGCGGCCCGATTTCGTTATCCGCATCGCGTTTGCCGGCGAAGCGCAGGCTGCTGACCGCCGCGCCGAGTTCAGCGACCAATTTGTCGTGAATTCCTGCCTGGGCGTAGATCCGGCAAGCCGCCGTGCAATCCTGCCCGGCGTTGTAATAGCCATAAGTACGCACGCCTTCGACCACGGCTTTGAGATCCGCGTCGTTGCACACGATCACCGGAGCCTTGCCGCCGAGTTCGAGGTGCGTGCGCTTGAGGGTTTTGGCGGCGGCCTGGAGGATTTTCTGGCCGGTGACGATATCACCGGTCAGCGACACCATGCGCACTTTCGGGTGGCCGACCAGATGACTGCCGACGCCTTCACCGCCACCACAGACAATGTTGATCACCCCGCGCGGCAGGATCTCGGCCAGCGCTGGCGCCAGCGCCAGAATCGACAGCGGCGTGTGCTCGGACGGTTTGAACACCAGCGTATTGCCGGCGGCGAGGGCCGGAGCGATCTTCCACGCGGCCATCATGATCGGGTAGTTCCACGGCGCAATCGAGGCGACCACGCCAATCGGATCGCGGCGCACCATGCTCGTGTAGCCCGGCACGTATTCGCCGCTGAGCTGGCCGGTCTGGCAGCGCACGGCGCCAGCGAAAAAGCGAAACACATCGACGGTGGCGGTCAAATCGTCCTGCCGCGCCAGATGCAGCGGCTTGCCGCAGTTCAGGGCTTCGAGGCGCGCGAGGTGGTCAGCGTGTTTTTCAACGGCGTTGGCGATTTCCAGCAGGAGGTTCGAGCGTTGTTGCGGGGTGGTGCGCGACCACTCGGCAAAGGCGCGGTGGGCGGCGAGGATGGCGGCTTCGACTTGTTCGGTGCTGGCCTCGGCGATCTGGGTCAGGACTTCGCCGGTGGCCGGGTTGAGGATCGGTTCGACAAAACCCTGGCCGGCGACCAGTTCGCCGTCGATCAGCAACGCGGTGTGCATGTGGGTCTGCGCGCCAGCCATTTTCCGTGATCTCTTTTCTTGTATGGCCATATTGCTCCCTGATCCGGGAGCCGACCGTCTTATAGATGCAGCAAGACTAGTGCGCGGCTCCGGGGTCGACAAATTCTAAATACTGAAGGTGGCATTCGATTAAATAGATGGCTTGCGTCCGCCGTGCGGCTGCTCGCGGGCCACGGTCAGGAAGGGATCGACCAGCGCGGGTCGCGCAGTGCCACGACGCCAGGCCAGGCCGACGTCGAGGGTCTGGTTGAGGTCGGCAATCGGTCGGGCTTCGATGATGTCGCCTTCCAGCGACCATGGACGGTAGGTCATGTCCGGCTGGATCGACACGCCCAATCCCGCCGCCACCAGACTTCGTACTGCTTCGGTGGACGCGGTTCTGAGGGTGATCTTCGGTTGCAGCCCGGCGCCGCGCCATAGACGTTGGGCGTTGCGATCCATCTCGTCGACGTTCAGCTGAATCAACGGCTCCCGGGCGACATCGGCGAGGTTGATGCTGTCGTGTTCCAGCAGCGGATGCTGGGCCGGCAGCCACAGACGGTGCGGCGAGTGGGTCAGCACTTCGGTCTGCAAGGCGTGGCGGTCTTCGAGGTTGGAGAGGATCAGCACGCCGACATCGATCTCGCCGCTGACCAGCAAATGCTCGATGTACGGCCGCTCGTCCTCCATCACCCGGATCTCGACATTGGGATAGGCGCGCTGGAAGCGGGTCAGCAAATCCGCCAGGTAATAACCGGCCACCAGACTGGTCACCCCGATGATCAACTGCCCGGCAACCTGATCGGTACTCTGTTGCAGGCTGCGTTTGGCGTTGTCCACGGTCGCCAGAATCAGGTGCGCCTGGCGCAGGAACTGGTGCCCCTGATGGGTAAGGGTCATGCCCTTGGCGTGGCGATTGAACAGGCTGACGCCGATTTCTTCCTCCAGTTGCTGGATGGCCAGGGTCAGGGTCGATTGGGAAATGAACGCAGTTTGCGCGGCGGCGGAGATCGAGCCGGTCTCGGCCACGGCGATGAAATGTCGGATCTGACGCAAGGTCATCATGGAAGGTTTACCCGGTGGGCGGTTTTTATAGATTGCCTCGAGTGTATATCTATTTTCGCGAAGGGCTGCGGTGGGCCAGGCAACATCTGGAAGCACACTCGCACCCAGGTGACAGGCACTTTCGAACTAGGCTGAGGGCCTTATTGATCCGGATAACCCCTGTTTGGAGACGGAACATGAACACCCGTGGATTGCTCGATCAACTCCTCAAGTCCGGCCAGGACCTGCTGCAGAACAAGGCCGGTGGGGCGCAGAACAAACCGGCTGCCGGTGGCTTGGGCGGCTTGCTGGGCGGATCTTCCAGTAATGGCGCACTCGGCGGTTTGCTGTCAGGCGCCGGCGGCGGTGCCTTGGCAGCCGGGGCCATGGGTCTGCTGCTGGGCAGTAAAAAGGCCCGCAAGGTTGGCGGTAAAGTCGCCATCTACGGCGGCCTCGCCGCACTCGGCGTGATCGCCTACAAAGCCTACGGCAACTGGAACGCCCAGAAAGGCACCGCCCCGCAAAGCGAACCGCAAACCCTCGATCGCCTGCCACCGGCGCAAGTCGAACAACACAGCCAGGCCATCCTCAAGGCCCTGGTCGCCGCCGCCAAAGCCGACGGCCACATCGACGACCGCGAACGCCAACTGATCGAAGGTGAATTCACCAAACTCGACAACGATCAGGAGCTCAAACACTGGCTCCACGCCGAACTCAACAAACCCCTCGACCCCACCGATGTCGCCCGCGCGGCAAGCACGCCGGAGATGGCCGCCGAGATGTACGTGGCGAGCGTGATGATGGTGGATGAGGAGAACTTCATGGAGAAGAGCTATCTGGATGAACTGGCGCGGCAGTTGAAGCTGGAGCCGGGGTTGAAGGTGGAGTTGGAGAGGCAGGTTAGGGTGGCTTTGGTTTAAGCGGAGGTATTCAGGTTTTTATGAGACAGGGCAGGGGATGTTAAGGTTTGGCCTTTGACGCACCTTATAAGGATATTGCCCGTGTTACGTCAGTTTGTGCTCGCCCTCCCGGCCATGTTTTTTCTGGCCGGTTGCGGGGCCGAGTCCGGCTCATTGCCCGTCAGCAAGAGCCTGACACCGGAAAAAGTCGCGTCGATTGCGGTAACCATCAAAAACAAGTATCCGAACCTCTCCAGCGATCTGCGCGAAAAGGTCCTTACCACCGTCGTTCAGTCGATTGACAACATGGTGTTTGTCGAGGGGGGACAGTTTGATATGGGCGACTTTGGTTGGGCTTGTAAATACGATGAAACGGATGTTTGTACCTGGCCTTGTGGGCAAGAGCCGGAGGAGCTTTGTCATATCAGTCGTAACGGTGATGATGACTTTGTTCATTCGGTAAATTTGAGCAGTTACTATCTATCGAAATACCAGGCTACGTTGGCGGATTTCGATATTTTTTTTGTGGCTAATGGAAAGCCGCTCTACGACGCAGAGGATCGAAAACGCAAAGATTTGGAAAGTCTTTATTTGCCTAACCTTCCAGCACCAACTCAAAGCTGGCAGGAGGCAAAAGATTATTGCACTTGGATTGGTTCTTTAAGTGGTTATGAAGTAGACCTGCCGACAGAGGCGCAGTGGGAGTTTGCAGCTCGCAACCGTGGGCAGCACATCCTATTTCCTACTGATACTGGGAGTCTTGATTACGGTAAGAATTTTCCTTTTGAAAATGAAGAGGAAAATTTTCCAGTGAATCGTTTTGCACCTAATCCTATGGGGTTCTATGGTATGGCTGGTAATTCCACCGATTGGGTTAATGACTGGTACGGTGAAAATTATTACAAAGTTTCTCCTGTAGACAATCCTCAGGGGCCGGGAAGTGGCGAAAAGAAGATCAGGAGAGGGTCTACAACTTTGGAAGCGCCACTGTTTGCGGCAGCTCTCGTCCGCCGTTGGCCTGAAGAGTTAGTGCAAAAATATCATTCAAGCGATACAAGTTTTAGGTGTGCAATTCAGTCCAGTAAGCCGCTTTAGTACTTCAGGCTGAAGGCGTCTTCTGCACCTTCATTTTTAGACCCCAAACGAAGAGGTGACAGGTTTGTTTTTCAAAGTGTCAATCCGTGACCTTTTTTGTCGTAGAAGCCCTTGTAGCCGTCGACTAAGCCGACAGCCACATCGATGATCGCGAACGTCAATTGATCCACGAATGACCAAACTCCACAACGATCAGCAACTTAAGTCCTGGCTTCACACCAAACTCCATAGCTCCTTGAGCCTGCCGACGTCGCGCGGATAGCAACGGAGGGGTATGTGCCGAGCGTGATGATAGAAATGGAGAGGTGGTATCTGGATGAGCTGGCTCGGCATTTGAAGCTGGGGCCGGGGTTGAAGGCTGAGTTGGAGAGGCAGGTCAGGTTGGCTTTTGTGGAGGAGGAGGTATTCAGGTTTTTGTGAGACACGGCAGGGGATGTTAAGGTTTGGCCTTTGACGCACCCTATAAGGAAATTGCCCGTGCTACGTCAGTTTGTGCTTGCCCTCCCGGCCCTGTTTTTTCTGGCCGGCTGCGAGGCCGAATCCGGCCCATTGCCAGTCAGCAAAAGTCTGACACCGGAAAAGGTCGCGTCGATTGCGGCAACCATCAAAACCAAGTATCCCAACCTCTCCACCGATCTGCGTGAAAAGGTCCTCAACACCGTAGTGCAGTCGATTGACAACATGGTGTTTGTCGAAGGTGGCCAGTTTGATATGGGCGACTTTGGCTGGGCTTGCGAATACGACGAAACGGATGTTTGCACCTGGCCTTGCGGGCAGGAGCCCGAGCAGCTTTGCAATATTAGTCGTAACGGTGATGATGATTTTGTTCATCCGGTTAAATTGAGCTCTTACTATCTTTCTAAGTTTCAAACTACTGTGCGTGATTTTGACGTTTTTTTTACGGCACAGGGTAAAGAGGTGTTTGATGTTAAGCTTCGAGAGAGAGAGGATTTAAAGAGTATGTATTCTCCCAAGCTTCCTGCGCCTACAAAATCATGGCAAGAAGCAAAGAGTTACTGTCTGTGGGTAGGTGATATTAGTGGTTATGCTGTAGATCTACCAACGGAAGCGCAGTGGGAGTTTGCTGCCAGGAGTCGTGGGCAACATATATTGTTTCCAACTAATAGTGGAAGTCTGGATTTTGGTAAGAATTTTCCGATTGAAGGGGAGGGGGAGACGTTCTTCGTTGATAGGTTTCTTCCAAACCCGATAGGTCTTTATAATATGTCAGGCAATGCAACCGATTGGGTAAATGATTGGTATGGCAAGGACTATTATAAAAACTCTCCAGTAGATAATCCGCAAGGTCCAGAAACAGGTGAGCAGAAAGTAAAGCGCGGCTCTAATTACCCGGAGGCGCCATTGTCGGCAGCCCCGGTTGTTAGGCGCTGGCCTGAAAACCCAAATGAGGAAGCGTATTATCCGGGCACGAGCTTTCGCTGTGCCATTCAAACAGATAAACCACTTTGAATTAGCGTGGATGAGAAGGCACCATCAGGTGCCCTTCTTCAAGCCAAGCCGACAAAGCTATTGCTACGCCTTGCAGCCAATAAGGTTCTTTCTTTACGCCAGGGCGGGCTCGGACTCCATGCGAGGGTTCCGTATTCAATTGTCGAGCTGTTAATGTTTACTGCTAGTGTTTTGATAAAACGGTTGAATTGCTGCTGCTCGGCGCCATCAAGTATAGAGTTGATACGGTTCAGACTGTTCATTGAGTTAACTTTTTCGCCATTTTTTGAGCAGTGCTCTAGTGCTTCTATAAAGTGTCTCCAGCTCCGAAGGTGGGATAGTAACAAGACAATGGCTTGCTCTTGGTCTTCAGCCCAACTATCCACAAAGCTCTCGGTTAACAAATGAAGCATTGGGCCAACGGTCTGAGGGGGTAATTTTTGAAGTGGTATTGTTTTTTTGCCGATCTGAATTGATTGGTTTTTGATTAAATATTTCGCTAGGTTTTGCGCATCCTGTTTTGTGGACTCTCTTTGCTTCCACCAGGCGGACATTTTTCTGAATCCACCGTCAAAGGCGCTTGCAACTGATTCCCCTGGATTTGTCGCAATTTTATATAGCCCGGCCGCCATATAGCTGAATGCGTCTTTAGTTACAGCTAGCTGGTAATGGAAGTCGGCTTTAGACAGAGCATTGCAAAATACGTAGATCAGATCACCTATCTTCTCAATATCCACCGACGTACCAAAACCGCCTCCCGCTCCAGGCCCGAAGACGAGGCTAGCTTTGCAGTTGATTGCCAAGCGGTTGGCGCTGATCTCAATGCCAAAGTCGAAGCCTGCACCAATACCCAATGCCGCATTCCCCTCCGCCTTGATTTCCACCAGGCTCGACCAGTCCGTACTCCCACTGTCATTCGCCTGTCCGGGCGTGATCTTGCCTACGCCTTGTTTGGTGGAATCAAGCCACTTCAATGTTCCGGTTACGGTTCCGCCACCCTGAACGCCCGCGAATGCGTTGCCCTTCAGGCCGAGGCTGCCGCCGCGTTTCTTGTCGACGGCGAGGTCGGGCGTACTCAACAGTGCGGTCACACCGGAGGCTTCTACTTCCTTGGGCTTGTATTGGGCTTTGGCACCTGCCTGGCCTTGCGCGGTAGCGCCAAGGAAGCAAGACAACTCCACTTTACCGTCGAGCCGGAAGATGCCGATGTCGCTGACCACTTCCTTGCCTTCGGCATTGCGATACGGCATGCGCACCACGTAGCCACCTTGGTCGGGAAAGTAGCTCTTGAGTGCAACGGAGCCTTCGGCCAAAGAGATTGCTGCGCTGCCTTTGACGCCGAGTTCGATATTGCCTTTGCCGGGTTCCCAGCTGTTGATACCGGCACTGGCCGTGGCGGCGAAACGGAACGCGTGGGCTTCGGCCGACACGGCGTACATCGCAGAGTCCGCTTCGTTGGAGGTCCAGGAGCATTCTTTGTGCAAAGCGTTGAGCAGGTTGTCGTCCTTGCTCGTCCACGATGTGAATTTGGCTTCCAGGCTGCCCAGAGGGCTGGTCTTGCGACCATCATTGACCGCCGTACGGATGTCTTTGATCAGATCCTTGGCCAGATTCTTGTCCAGTGGCTTGCCCTGCATCACCTTTATAGGGACTTTGACACTCCAGGTGAGTTGTTCTCGGGTGCGTACCGGGATGTAGTGGCGGCGAGACGGGTCACGGAAGGAAATGTATTCGACCACCGTAATCCCGGTTTTGACCTGCTTGCCTTTCTGGGTGTCCGAGGCTTTCCCTTTGCCATGTTTGATGTCTGGTGCTGCACCGTTGGCGCTGGTGGAGCTGTCGCCGGCTTCGGCTTTGCCTTGTGCGGCAATCCTGTTGCGCAGTGACTGAATCTCCGCATTGAGTTCGGCGACTTTTTTGGCTTGCAGGCCTTCCCAGTTGGTCTCCAGATAGTTACCTTCGAACGCGGGCTGCGGCCTGTAGCGTTGATACCAGTCACGGGCCTCTTGCACAGTTGCCAGTTGGCCTTGCAGATCCTCTTTGCGCTCGATGACAGTTTTCGGTTTTTCCACCGGGGGAGGGGAACGTTGCAGCAGGCCTGCTTCCTCGGCCTTGGCGTTCCAGTCATCTTTGACACAACGCGAGCAGGAGCAGCCAGCCTGCGGATCCTTGGTCTTGGCGCATTTGCTGGCTTCGGTCGCCTTGGCCAGATTCTGATGCAGCTCGTCCATGAGTTTTTTGACGAGGTCGCTTTGCTGCTTGAGGTCTTTCGACTCTTTTTCAGTCAGTACGTAAAAGTGTTCATCTCCGGTGATGTGTACGACATCGACCAGTTCGTCCTTGCACTCGACAGCACCTTTGACAGCCGTCGTGCTTTGGTTGTCGGCGTGTTTGGGTGGTGGCAGGGCTTTTGCCGCAGGTAATTTCAGTACCCAGCCGACCTTGATGTGATTGGGATCTGTGATGATCGGGTTCAGTCCCCGAAGATCCGCCACGGAGCATTTGTTGGCGGCGGCAATGCTGCCAAGAGTGTCGCCGCTCTTAACGGTGTAGGTGTTGCTCATTGCGCATCGTCCTTGTGATTCACAGGCTTTCCAATTGCATCAGCTTGTCGCCCAGCGCGACGTCGTCACGCGCCAGTAATTCGGCGGCCGGTGAGTGATCCCAGAAACTGTCCCCACGCTGGATGGCGACTCGAAGCCATCGCTCCTGGTCGGCCATTTGCTCGTAGCCCATGTCCTGTCCTGCGAGCAATTGGCGGTGGACGAATTCGACGGCGTCCTCCGTGGGCAAGACTTCCTGATAATCGTCGGCAAAACGGGTCGCTATCACCTTCAGCCGGCCCTGCTCGATCAGCGCCTGGCGCTCCTGGCTCAAATACAGCCAGCCCGGAGCCTGAGTTTCCATTGAAGCGCTTTGAGGCGACTTGGCGTAATACCTCCAGCCGATCTCATTGCGCCAGGCTATGCCACTGAAGGGGCCGATGAATTGAGCTTTTTCAGCGTCGCTGAGGCTGAGTAGCAGAGGCTCCAGCCAGCGCGGTTCATAGAAGCGCATCATTTGCTGAGGGGCTTCATCGGTTTTCACGGTCAGCAGACTGCGCCAGTGTTCAATGCCCTGATCCAGCAAGGCCGGATCACTCAACCAGGCGATACACCCTGCATTGGATTGCTCCAGCAGTTTGCTGGCATAACTCGCTTCCGCCCGTTTTTCCGAGTACATGACGACATAGGGGCCAGCAGGCTGGAGTTCGGCGTAAGGCGTGTTTGTAAACAATGGAATGCAACTGGGCCTGGATTGTTCTTCACCTTGAAACAGGTGGCTCAGCAGGTCCGGATCAAAACTGCGATCCAGAATCAGGCACATTGCCCCGGTTGCCGCAGGCTGCTCGAAAGGCGACTGGATAGAGGTAATCATGCTGACGCTCCCGTCTGGTGAACCGGGCAGCACCCGGTCGCGTCGAGATGACATGACGGCGTCGGCAACAACACGCCTGCCTTTGACTGTGCCTTGAAGGAGCCGAGGGAAGGCTTGACGACTTGACCAGCCTTATCCGTATCCGCCTGCTTCAACGGCCCCGGCATCAACGGCGCAGCACCCGTGCCACTCCCCGGCCCACCACCCGAGTTGATGTTGATCGCCGGCCCGCTCATGGTCACGCCGCCGCCATCGATCTTGATGAAGCTGCCACCGCCGACCAGCGTCAGTTCAGCCCCAGCCTCCAGCACCACCTTCATCCCGCTGCTCAGGTGAATTTCCTGGCCGGCGTCGATGAATTGCCCGGTGCCGATCTTGATGTGCTGGTTCACGCCCACGGTCAGGTGGTCGTTGGCTCGCGCTTCGACTTTGCGGTCTTCGTATACGGTGTGGTGTTCTTCGGCCTTGAATTCCGTGTAGCTGTTCTTTTCCACGACGTCGTGGCGTTCGTTGCCGACGCGGATTTTCTGGTCGTGTTCGATGTTCTCGTCCCAATCGCGCTGGGCGTGGAGGAAGATCTGTTCCTGGCCTTTCTTGTCTTCGATGCGCAGTTCGTTGAAACCGCCACCGCCCATCGAGCTCAGGGTCTTGAAGGTGGTGCGCGTCTTGTTCGCCGGCAGGGCGTAGGGGACGGTGTTTTCCTTGTGGTACAGGCAGCCGCTGATCAGCGGCTGGTCGGGGTCGCCTTCGAGGAAGGTCACCAGCACTTCCATGCCGATGCGCGGGATGGCGATGCCGCCGTATTGGGCGCCGGCCCAGGCGCTGGAGACGCGCAGCCAGCAACTGGTTTTGTCGTCGGCGAGGCCGTCGCGGTCCCAGTGGAACTGGACTTTCACGCGGCCGTATTCGTCGCAGTGGATTTCTTCACCTTTCGGGCCGGTGACCACGGCGCTCTGGCTGCCGAGGATGCGCGGTTTCGGGTGGCGCAGGGGCGGGCGGTTCGGCACGTCCCACGGGGTGGCCTGGAAGCGGTTGCGGTAGCCCTGGTGGAAATCGTCTTTCAGCGCAGTGGTGTCGCTGGTCACCGACTCTTCCAGCACTTGCGGCTG
>NZ_JAMDGS010000005.1:0-494065 GCF_028657055.1 Pseudomonas aphyarum | reverse complement strand
CGCCTACGGTTTGCTTCGCTGCACCTCCTCTCGATGCATGCGGCTGCGCCGCACGGTCGCTGCGCTCCCACCCCCGGATCAATCCCTCCACTCAGCCTGCCGACGGGCCCTGCGATCAAAAGCGGTACTCGAGCTAACGCTCATCGTTTTGAGTGGGGATGAGCGGGGCGTGTTCGGCTTTGGTTTTGTGGTGGGTTTACCCCTCACCCCAGCCCTCTCCTCGAGGAGAGGGAGCCGATCGGTGTGCTTTTCAAAGCCTGAGTTCAACGCGGTATCGCACGTCGGCGTAGCTCTGCCATACACCTCGATCAGTCCCCTCTCCCTCCGGGAGAGGGCTAGGGTGAGGGGCTCTTGATCTGGCTCTTGATCTGGTTCTTGATCTGCTTTTGATCTTTATTCCCTTCGGCAGGCCGAGCGGAGGTGTCCATCAGGGGGTAGGCGCGCAGCGCCGTGCGGCGAAGCCGCATACATCGAGAGGAGGTGCAGCGAAGCAAACCGTAGGCGATGCCCCCTGATGGACACCGTAGCGAGGGAACACTGAGCCTAAGCGAAGTGCCGTACGCCGGGGCAAAAGCCTTAATGAGATGGTCAGCCCGGCGAGAACCTCAGCTCTACACTACTGAGGTTCTCACTTTTCCTGAGGAAGCTTTCTCATGAACAGCGTAACGATTCTAGGCATCGACATTGGCAAGAACAGCTTCCACTTACACGGCCAAGACGCACAAGGCCATCAGGTACTACGCAAGAAGCTCAATCGAAGCCAGTTGCTGCCATTACTTGCGCAAATGCCGCCCTGCAAAGTCGCCATGGAATCCTGTGGCGGGTCACAGTTTCTTGCCAGAGAAATCACCAAGCTCGGTCACCAGGTTCAATTGATTGCGCCACAGCATGTGAAGGCTTACGTCACCGGCAACAAGAACGACTTCATTGATGCCGAGGCTATCTGTGAGGCCGCATCCCGTCCCAGAACGCGTTCTGTACAGGTCAAGTCGGTTGACCAGCAGGTGCTGTCGACCGTGCATAAACTGCGTAAATCACTGGTGAGTCGGCGCACTGGAGTGATCAACCAGGTGCACGGGTTCTTACTGGAATTTGGCGTTATCTTTCCCGCCGGCTATGCCGCGCTGGATCGGGTTCCTGCATTGATGGACGAGCACAATCTACCTCTGCGCCTGCGCCAGGCTATCAATCGGATGCTTGATGACATTCGCCAATTGACCAGCGAAATCAAAACACTGGATACCGAGATAAAGCAGCAGGTAAACGGGAGTGACGCCGGCAAAAGATTACAGAGCATCCCCGGCATCGGCCCCCTCATCGCTAGCGCGCTGGTGGCCGATGTCGGGGACGCTTCGATATACAAATCGTCCCGAGATTTTTCGGCTTCGTTGGGACTGGTGCCACGGCAATACTCGACCGGAGGGCAAACCACGTTGCTGGGTATCAGCAAGCGTGGGGACAGGTATTTGCGAACCTTGTTGATGCCGGGCGCCCAAGCCTTGCTTTATCGAATCGATAAACGAAACGACGCCCTTGGCGTCTGGGCCAGAAGTCTACTGGCTCGAAAACCTCTCAACAAAGTTGCCTGTGCGCTGGCTAATAAAATGGCCAGGATTGTCTGGGCACTGCTCACCAAAGGTGGCACCTATAACGGGCATTTCACCGCATGATCCAGTTTTACTACCGGCTTTTGCGACGTCATTAATTGATGGCGATAAACGGCAGATATCCTGGCTGAGAACCTGATAAGCAAAATAGCTTTCGAAGCTGAAGCGTTTTTCAGGACAGGCAGGAGCGAATACTCATCAAGGGCCGAGCGCGTAACCGCGCTCACAAGGAGCCCGGATACATTAGCGCAAGCCTGATTTACCGTTCATCGTGACTGGATAGCAAAAGGTGGGCTGACCATACATTTGCTTACTTTTCGGCGTTTGGAAAAGTGAGTCGCTGTAAGAGCGAAACCATAAGAAGCCGTTACCGCAGCAACGGATATACACCCAAATCCAAAAAAAACACGCACACACAAAAACGCCCGGCATATGCCGGGCGTCTTGTATTGACTTGATTAGCGAGCGCGGTAAGTAATACGCCCTTTGCTCAAGTCATAGGGCGTCAGCTCGACGCGCACTTTGTCACCGGTAAGAATACGAATGTAGTTCTTGCGCATCTTGCCGGAAATATGCGCGGTTACGACGTGCCCATTTTCCAACTCCACACGAAACATGGTGTTGGGCAGGGTGTCGACGACAGTGCCTTCCATTTCGAAGCTGTCTTCTTTCGACATGCAGTAAAGCCCTCGGTATCCAATGAATGGCCCGGTGCAACTGCGCCAGGCAAAAGCGGCGTGCATTGTGCCCGAAAAATGGGGTTTACGCCAAGGGGTTTAGGGTTTGCGTTTAGTTCAGGACGACCCAGCGCTGATTGATCAGCAGTTCGATAGGCCGATATTGGGTCTTGTAGTTCATCTTTTTGCAGTTTTTGATCCAGTAACCCAGGTACACCGCCTCAAGTCCCAGCCGCTGGGCTTCGGCGATTTGCCAGAGGATCGCGTAGCGCCCCAGGCTGCGGCGTTCTTCCTGCGGTTCGTAAAAGGTGTAGACCGCCGACAGGCCATTGGGCAGCAGATCGGTGACGGCGACCGCCAACAACCGTCCGTCGAGCCGGAACTCGTAGAACCGAGAGAAGGGCAGATCGCGTACCAGAAAAGTCGAGAATTGGTCGCGGCTCGGCGGATACATGTCGCCATCTGCGTGGCGCTGTTCGATATAGCGCTGGTAGAGGTCGAAGTACTCTTCGCTGAACGCCGGCTTGACCGGGCGCACCTGCAAATCGATGTTGCGCTTGAAAATGCGTTTCTGCTGACGGTTGGGGTTGAACTGCGCCACCGGAATGCGCGCAGGCACGCAGGCATTGCAGTTCTGGCAATGCGGGCGGTACAGGTGATCGCCGCTGCGACGAAAGCCCATTTCTGACAGGTCTGCGTAGACATGCACATCCATGGGCTGGCTCGGATCGAGAAACAGGGTCGTCGCCTGTTCCTCGGGCAGATAACTGCAAGAGTGAGGCTGAGTGGCATAAAACTTCAACCGCGCCAACTCGGTCATGATCAACCCTCAAGGGTAAGCTGGTGAATTAAGTGTAAGCCACGCGCGCAAAAGTCGCTCAGCAAACCCAGGTCGCATGATGGGGTTGATCGAGGTGTCGGGCCAGATATTCAGCGAATGCAGAGCGGGAAATCGCCCGGGCGCCAAGGCTGTGCAGATGATCGGTAGGCATCTGGCAGTCAATCAATACGAAACCCGCTTCTTTCAGATGTTGCACCAGCGTCGCAAAACCGTACTTGGAGGCATTGTCCGCCCGGCTGAACATCGACTCACCGAAGAACAATTGCCCCATCGCCAGGCCGTACAGGCCGCCGACCAGTTCACCGTCATCCCAGACTTCCACCGAATGGGCAAAGCCGCGTCGATGCAGTTCGATATAGGCGTCCTGCATCGCTTCGGTGATCCAGGTGCCGTCGGCGTATTCCCGGGGAGCGGCGCAGGCCTGGATCACAGCATCGAAATCCTGATCGAAGGTCACTTGATAACGCTGTTTGCGCATCAATTTGCCGAGGCTACGCGAGACGTGCAGTTCGTCGGGAAAAAGCACGGTGCGCGGATCCGGTGACCACCAAAGAATCGGCTGACCTTCGGAAAACCATGGAAAGCAGCCGTGACGATAAGACTGGATCAAGCGATCGGCGGACAGGTCGCCTCCGGCCGCCAGCAATCCGTTGGGATCGCGCATGGCCTTTTCCAGTGGCGGGAAAGTCAGTGAATTGCGTTGTAACCAAGTCAGCATGGCGTCCAGGCTTGCAGAAGGGGAGGGCGGTGGGCGCTGGGCCCGCGGTAAAGTGTGCCGGGAAATGACGCGAATGTCCTCCGTTGCAGTGCGGCTTTTGCGTAGCTGCAACTTGAGCATCCGGATGCGGTCGTAATCGGGCGCTGCACTAGTGCGGGCAAGGTTGCCGATGCCAATGTGTGGCACTCAGGGAAGATGAGGCGCGAATGCTTCGCTACGTTCATCAAATACACCTCATAAGCCTTTGTCACAAAAGGTAATGCATGCTCAAATTGAACGCCGGGAGTTGTGCGTTTGGCTATGCTTGAACCTGGGGCCTGGAAGCATGGCATCGAACGCGCAAACCCGTACAATGCCGGGCTGTTACAGAATATTCGCCGCGTGCCGTGTTTATAAAAGGCGGGGCGCAGTGTTAAAAGTAGTCTCCGTTGCGCCCGTCAATTTTTTTACCTGCCTGGATTGGGCAGTTTTTTATCGTCATTCAATAGATGGACGCGCCTCTGGCGCAGGAAAAGAAGCGTTTTGAAGAAATCCACGGAAGCACCAAAAACAGTCGTTCCGCTCTGGCGTCAACAGTTGCACTACCGGCTCAAGGAAGGTGCATTGATCGCCATCGGTGCCTTGTGCCTGTTCCTGATGATGGCGTTGCTGACCTATGGCAAGGACGATCCGGGCTGGAGCCACAACAGCAAGATCGACGACGTGCAGAACTTCGGCGGCCCGGCCGGTTCCTACAGCGCCGACATCCTGTTCATGGTGCTGGGTTACTTCGCCTACATCTTCCCGTTGCTGCTGGCGATCAAGGCGTATCAGATCTTCCGTCAGCGTCACGAACCGTGGCAGTGGAGCGGCTGGTTGTTCTCCTGGCGCCTGATCGGTCTGGTGTTCCTGGTGTTGTCCGGCGCTGCGCTGGCGCACATCCATTTCCATGCAGCCACTGGTTTGCCCGCTGGCGCCGGTGGTGCGCTGGGTGAAAGCCTTGGTGATCTGGCCCGCAATGCCCTGAACATTCAGGGCAGCACGTTATTGTTCATCGCCCTGTTCCTGTTCGGCCTGACGGTGTTCACCGACCTGTCGTGGTTCAAGGTGATGGACATCACCGGCAAGATCACCCTCGACCTGTTCGAACTGTTCCAGGGCGCGGTCAATCGCTGGTGGTCGGCGCGCACCGAGCGCAAGCAACTGGTCGCGCAACTGCGTGAAGTCGACGATCGCGTGCATGACGTGGTCGCGCCGACGGTCACCGACAAACGCGAGCAGGCCAAGGTCAAGGAACGTCTGATCGAGCGCGAGCAGGCTCTGAGCAAGCACATGTCCGAGCGCGAGAAACAGGTGCCACCGGTCATCGCCCCGGCCCCGGTCAAGGCGCCGGAGCCAAGCAAACGCGTGCAGAAAGAGAAGCAGGTGCCGTTGTTCGTCGACAGCGCCGTGGAAGGCACCTTGCCGCCGATCTCGATTCTCGACCCGGCTGAAAAGAAACAACTCAATTATTCGCCTGAATCCCTGGCGGCGGTCGGCCACTTGCTGGAGATCAAGCTGAAGGAATTCGGCGTCGAAGTCACCGTGGATTCGATCCATCCCGGCCCGGTCATTACCCGTTACGAAATCCAGCCTGCTGCGGGCGTGAAGGTCAGCCGTATCGCCAACCTGGCGAAAGACCTTGCACGTTCGCTGGCCGTGACCAGCGTGCGGGTGGTGGAAGTGATTCCGGGCAAGACCACGGTCGGTATCGAGATTCCCAACGAAGACCGGCAGATCGTGCGCTTCTCTGAAGTGCTGTCGACGCCTGAGTACGACAACTTCAAGTCGCCGGTCACCCTGGCCCTGGGCCACGATATCGGCGGCAAGCCGGTCATCACAGACCTTGCGAAGATGCCTCACTTGCTGGTGGCCGGTACTACCGGTTCCGGTAAGTCGGTGGGCGTGAACGCTATGATCCTGTCGATCCTGTTCAAGTCCGGCCCGGACGACGCCAAGCTGATCATGATCGACCCGAAAATGCTTGAGCTGTCGATCTACGAAGGTATTCCGCACCTGCTGTGCCCGGTCGTGACCGACATGAAGGACGCCGCCAACGCCCTGCGCTGGAGCGTTGCCGAGATGGAGCGTCGCTACAAGCTGATGGCGAAGATGGGCGTGCGAAACCTGTCCGGCTTCAACGCCAAGGTCAAGGAAGCCCAGGACGCCGGCGAGCCGCTGAGCGATCCGCTGTACAAACGCGAAAGCATCCACGACGAAGCGCCGCTGTTGCAGAAGCTGCCGACCATCGTCGTGGTCGTGGACGAATTCGCCGACATGATGATGATCGTCGGCAAGAAGGTAGAAGAACTGATCGCCCGTATCGCCCAGAAGGCGCGTGCGGCCGGTATCCATCTGATCCTCGCGACCCAGCGGCCGTCGGTGGACGTGATCACCGGTCTGATCAAGGCCAACATCCCGACGCGGATGGCGTTCCAGGTATCGAGCAAGATCGACTCCCGGACCATCATCGACCAGGGCGGCGCCGAACAACTGCTCGGCCACGGTGACATGCTCTACATGCCGCCGGGCACCAGCCTGCCGATCCGGGTTCACGGCGCCTTCGTCTCCGACGATGAAGTTCACCGGGTGGTTGAAGCCTGGAAACTGCGCGGCGCGCCGGAATACAACGACGACATCCTCAACGGTGTCGAAGAGGCGGGCAGTGGTTTCGAAGGCAGCAGCGGCGGTGGTGACGGTGATGATCCGGAAGCCGACGCGCTGTACGACGAAGCCGTGCAGTTCGTACTGGAAAGCCGCCGCGCCTCCATCTCCGCTGTGCAGCGCAAGCTGAAGATCGGTTACAACCGTGCCGCGCGCATGATCGAAGCCATGGAAATGGCCGGGGTCGTGACGTCGATGAACACCAACGGTTCCCGCGAAGTCCTGGCCCCTGGCCCGGTACGCGACTGATTCGATACCCTGATCCAAATGCAATGGACGGTGCATGAAGCGCCGTCCACTTTCCCACGAGTATTCAAGAGGACTCCCATGCGTCTTATCCGCATGTTGCTGCCGGTACTGGCTCTGACCACCCTCACGGCTCACGCCGATGACAAGGATGTGGCTCGCCTGACCCAATTGCTCGAAACATCCAAGACCCTGACCGCCAACTTTTCCCAGCTGACCCTCGACGGCAGCGGCACCCAGTTGCAGGAAACCACCGGCGACATGACCCTGCAGCGTCCAGGCCTGTTCTACTGGCACACCAATGCGCCAGCCGAGCAGACCATGGTGTCCGACGGCAAGAAAGTCACCCTGTGGGACCCGGATCTGGAACAGGCCACCATCAAGAAGCTCGATGAGCGTCTGACCCAGACCCCGGCTCTGTTGCTGTCCGGCGACGTGTCGAAAATCAGCCAGAGCTTCGACATCAGCGCCAAAGAGGCGGGCGGCGTGATCGACTTCACCCTGAAGCCGAAAACCAAGGACACCCTGTTCGACAGCCTGCGCTTGTCGTTCCGCAACGGTCTGGTCAATGACATGCAACTGATCGACAGCGTCGGCCAGCGCACCAACATCCTGTTTACCGGTGTGAAGGCCAACGAAGCGGTCCCTGCATCGAAGTTCAAGTTCGACATCCCAAAGGGTGCCGACGTGATCCAGGAATAAACACAGAGGTTTCAACGGTACGTGATGGATCTGTTTCGCAGTGCACCGATTGCCCAGCCACTGGCCGCCCGTTTGCGGGCGACCAATCTGGATGAGTACGTCGGTCAGGAACACGTGCTCGCTCGCGGCAAGCCTTTGCGCGAAGCGCTGGAGCAGGGTGCCCTGCATTCGATGATCTTCTGGGGCCCGCCGGGCGTGGGCAAGACCACGCTGGCGCGGTTGCTGGCGGAAGTTTCGGATGCGCATTTCGAAACGGTCTCGGCGGTGCTGGCCGGGGTCAAGGAGATCCGTCAGGCGGTGGAAATCGCCAAGCAGCAGGCCGGTCAGTACGGCAAGCGCACGATCCTGTTTGTCGATGAAGTACACCGCTTCAACAAGTCTCAACAGGACGCCTTCCTGCCGTACGTTGAAGACGGCACGCTGATCTTCATTGGTGCCACCACTGAAAACCCTTCGTTCGAACTGAACAACGCATTGTTGTCGCGGGCGCGGGTCTACGTGCTCAAGAGCCTCGACGAAGCGGCGTTGCGCAAACTGGTGCACCGCGCGCTCACCGAAGAGCGTGGTCTGGGCAAGCGTCACCTGACCCTCAGCGATGAAGGCTTCCAGATGCTGCTGTCCGCCGCCGACGGCGATGGCCGGCGCCTGCTGAACCTGCTGGAAAACGCCTCGGACCTGGCCGAAGACCACAGCGAGATGGGCACCGAGCTGCTGCAAAGCCTGCTCGGCGACACGCGTCGGCGTTTCGACAAGGGTGGTGAAGCGTTCTACGACCAGATTTCCGCGCTGCACAAATCGGTGCGCGGTTCCAATCCGGACGGCGCGCTGTACTGGTTTGCGCGAATGATCGACGGCGGCTGCGATCCGCTTTACCTGGCCCGGCGCGTGGTGCGCATGGCCAGCGAAGACATCGGCAACGCCGATCCTCGCGCCCTGAGCCTGTGTCTGGCCGCGTGGGAAGTGCAGGAACGTCTCGGCAGCCCGGAAGGTGAGTTGGCAGTGGCTCAGGCCATCACCTATCTGGCTTGCGCGCCGAAAAGCAACGCGGTGTACATGGGCTTCAAGACCGCGCTGCGCGCCGCCGCCGAACACGGTTCGCTGGAAGTGCCGCTGCACCTGCGCAATGCGCCGACCAAATTGATGAAGCAATTGGGTTATGGCGACGAATACCGTTATGCCCACGACGAACCGGACGCCTACGCGGCCGGCGAAGACTATTTCCCGGAAGAGCTCGACCCGATTCCGTTCTATCAACCGGTGCCGCGCGGCCTGGAGTTGAAGATCGGCGAAAAGCTCAACCACCTCGCCCAACTTGATCGTTTAAGCCCCCGGCAGCGGAGAAAATAGTGGTTCCATTGATCGTTGCAGTCTCCGTCGGCGGGATTGCCGGCACCTTGTTGCGCTTCGCCACCGGCAATTGGGTCAACGCCAATTGGCCGCGGCACTTCTATACCGCGACGCTGGCCGTTAATATCGTGGGCTGTCTGCTGATTGGCGTGTTGTACGGCCTGTTTTTGATACGCCCGGAAGTACCGATCGAGGTACGTGCCGGGTTGATGGTCGGCTTCCTCGGGGGGCTGACGACTTTTTCATCCTTTTCACTGGATACGGTGCGCCTGCTGGAAAGCGGGCAAGTGCCGCTGGCCCTGGGCTATGCGGCCATCAGCGTATTCGGCGGGCTGCTCGCGACCTGGGCCGGCCTGTCCCTGACCAAACTTTGATAACGAGAAACCGACATGCTCGATTCCAAACTGTTACGTAGCAACCTCCAGGACGTAGCGGACCGCCTGGCTTCCCGTGGCTTTGCCCTGGATGTCGCGCGCATCGAAGCGCTGGAAGAACAGCGCAAGACCGTCCAGACCCGCACCGAAGCACTGCAGGCTGAGCGTAACGCGCGTTCCAAATCCATCGGTCAGGCCAAGCAGCGCGGCGAAGACATCGCGCCGCTGATGGCGGACGTCGAGCGCATGGCGGGCGAACTGAGTGCCGGTAAAGTCGAGCTGGACGCGATCCAGACCGAACTGGATTCGATCCTGCTGGGCATCCCGAACCTGCCGCACGAATCGGTGCCGGTCGGCGAAGATGAAGACGGCAACGTCGAAGTCCGCCGCTGGGGCACTCCGACCGCTTTCGACTTCCCGGTTCAGGACCACGTGGCCCTGGGCGAGAAGTTCGGCTGGCTCGACTTCGAAACCGCCGCCAAGCTGTCCGGCGCACGTTTCGCCCTGCTGCGCGGCCCGATTGCCCGTCTGCACCGCGCACTGGCGCAGTTCATGATCAACCTGCACGTCACCGAGCACGGCTACGAAGAGGCCTACACGCCTTATCTGGTTCAGGCCCCGGCGCTGCAAGGCACCGGTCAACTGCCGAAGTTCGAAGAAGACCTGTTCAAGATCGCTCGCGAAGGCGAAGCCGATCTGTACCTGATCCCGACCGCCGAAGTATCGCTGACCAACATCGTGGCCGGTGAAATCGTCGATTCGAAACAGCTGCCGATCAAATTCGTTGCTCACACTCCGTGCTTCCGCAGCGAAGCCGGCGCATCGGGTCGTGACACCCGCGGCATGATCCGTCAGCACCAGTTCGACAAAGTTGAAATGGTCCAGATTGTCGAGCCGTCGAAGTCGATGGAAGCGCTGGAAGGCCTGACCGCCAACGCCGAAAAAGTCCTGCAACTGCTGGAGCTGCCTTACCGCACCCTGGCGCTGTGCACCGGCGACATGGGCTTCAGCGCAGTCAAGACTTACGACCTGGAAGTGTGGATTCCGAGCCAGGACAAGTACCGTGAAATCTCGTCGTGCTCCAACTGCGGCGACTTCCAGGCCCGCCGCATGCAGGCGCGTTTCCGCAACCCGGAAACCGGCAAGCCTGAGCTGGTACACACCTTGAACGGTTCCGGTCTGGCGGTCGGTCGTACGCTGGTTGCCGTGCTGGAAAACTACCAGCAGGCCGACGGTTCGATCCGCGTGCCGGACGTGCTGAAGCCGTACATGGGTGGCCTTGAGGTCATCGGCTAAATGAAATATCTGCCGCTGTTTCACAACCTGCGCGGCAGTCGTGTGTTGGTCGTCGGTGGGGGGGAGATTGCTTTGCGCAAGTCCCGCCTGCTGGCCGATGCCGGTGCGCTGCTGCGGGTGGTCGCACCTGAAATCGAAGCGCAATTGCGCGAACTGGTTGCCGCCAGCGGTGGCGAATGCCTGCTGCGTGGCTACGCCGAAACGGATCTGGACGGTTGCGGGCTGATCATTGCCGCCACCGACGACGAAGCGTTGAATGCGCAGGTTTCCGCCGATGCCCATCGGCGTTGCGTGCCGGTCAATGTGGTCGATGCGCCAGCGCTGTGCAGCGTGATCTTCCCGGCAATCGTCGATCGTTCACCGCTGATCATCGCGGTCTCCAGCGGCGGCGATGCGCCAGTGCTGGCCCGGCTGATCCGCGCCAAGATCGAAACCTGGATTCCCTCGACCTACGGCCATCTGGCCGGTCTGGCTGCGCGGTTTCGCGATCAGGTCAAAGGCCTGTTTCCCGATGTTCAGCAACGTCGCGGTTTTTGGGAAGACGTGTTCCAGGGACCGATTGCCGATCGTCAGTTGGCTGGGCAGGGCGCCGAGGCCGAGCGTCTGTTGCAGGCGAAAATCGACGGCGAAGCGAGTGTTACCACGGGTGAGGTTTATCTGGTGGGCGCAGGGCCGGGCGATCCGGATCTGCTGACTTTCCGCGCCTTGCGCCTGATGCAGCAAGCCGATGTGGTGCTGTACGACCGTTTGGTGGCGCCCGCGATTCTTGAGCTGTGCCGTCGCGATGCCGAGCGTGTCTACGTCGGCAAGCGTCGCGCCGATCACGCCGTGCCGCAGGATCAGATCAACCAGCAACTGGTGGATCTGGCCAAGGCCGGCAAGCGTGTGGTGCGGTTGAAGGGCGGGGATCCGTTCATCTTCGGCCGCGGCGGCGAAGAGATCGAGGAACTGGCGGCCCATGGCATCCCGTTCCAGGTGGTGCCGGGCATCACGGCGGCCAGCGGTTGCGCGGCGTATGCGGGGATTCCGCTGACTCATCGTGATTATGCGCAGTCGGTGCGTTTCGTCACCGGGCACCTGAAGGACGGTTCCACCGATCTGCCGTGGGCCGACCTCGTCGCGCCGGCGCAGACGCTGGTGTTCTACATGGGCCTGGTGGGGTTGCCGATCATCTGCGAGCAGTTGATCAAGCATGGTCGTGCGGCCGAAACGCCGGCCGCGCTGATCCAGCAGGGCACCACGGTCAATCAGCGGGTCTTTACCGGCACGCTGGCTGACCTGCCGCGTCTGGTGGCGGAGCATGAAGTGCATGCTCCGACGCTGGTGATCGTCGGCGAAGTGGTGCAACTGCGCGAGAAACTGGCGTGGTTTGAAGGCGCTCAGGGTCAGATCTGACGACTCTGAAGGGATCGTTCCCACGCTGTGGGAACGATTCTGCTCTCAACCTCTGCGCCAAACCCCTTTCCCGCCCAACCGGTTCCGGTCATGGGCAACAGTGAAATCCTGCTCCGGCCCCTTCGGCACCACCCCGGTCGGGTTGATGGTCTTGTGGCTGCCGTAGTAGTGATTCTTGATGTGCTGGAAATCCACGGTCTCGGCAACGCCCGGCCACTGGTACATCTCACGCAGCCAGTTCGACAGATTCGGATAATCACTGATCCGTCGCAGATTGCATTTGAAGTGTCCGTGGTACACCGCGTCGAAACGAATCAGCGTGGTGAACAAGCGCACGTCCGCCTCGGTCAGGTATTCGCCTGTCAGATAACGGTTGGCGCCCAGCACTTGCTCCAGATGATCCAGTTCGGCAAACACATCATCGAACGCTTCTTCATAGGCCTTCTGCGAGGTCGCGAACCCGGCGCGATACACACCGTTGTTTACGGCGGGGTAGATCCGCTCGTTCAACGCATCGATCTCGCCACGCAACGGCGCCGGATAGAAGTCCAGATCGTTGCCGGTCAAGTCATCGAAGGCGCTGTTGAACATGCGGATGATCTCCGCCGATTCGTTGCTGACGATGCGCTTGAGCTTTTTGTCCCACAGCACCGGCACGGTGACGCGCCCGGTGTAGTCGGCGGTGTCGGCGGTGTAGCGCTGGTGCATGAAATCGAAGTGGTCGAGTTTGTCGCCGGTCGAACCGAGGTTCTGATCGAAGGTCCAGCCGTTTTCCAGCATCAGCCAGCTGACGACTGACACGTCGATCAGGCTTTCCAGGCCTTTGAGCTTGCGCAGGATCAGCGTGCGATGAGCCCACGGACAGGCGAGAGAGACATAAAGGTGATAGCGCCCGGCTTCGGCGGCAAAACCGCCTTCACCGCTCGGGCCCGGCTCGCCATTGCGAGTGACCCAGTTGCGGCGCTGCGCCTGTTCGCGCTGGAACGCGCCGTCTTTGCTGCTTTCGTACCACTTGTCCTGCCAGCGGCCGTCGACGAGTAAACCCATGATCAAGACTCCAGAAACCAATAATCGTTGGAGCCGAGTCTATTCCGATGAGTTCGAACAAAAAGCGCAAAGATCGGGGGTTAATGATCGGTTAAATCGATTTGTCCCGCGCGGCCCAGTATTGCTCGGCGGTTTCGAAAGCCTGCTCACGGCTCTGACCGAGGCCGCGCAGCGCCAATGCCATGGTCGAAATCAGTGCCATCTGCGGATAACTGTCGACCACATCGCCACGCCAGACGGCCTTCAAATGCTCGATATCCAGCGAAGAAGGTTTGACGTGACGCTGCGCCGACAACTGCGGCCATTCCTCGTCCCAGCTCTCGCCGCCAGTGGTGCCGTACAAGTGGCTGTCGGCATCCGGGTTGATCTCGATTTCGCCGCCGTCGCCCTTGATCACGATGGCCGTGTCGCCGAGCAGGCCGCTGGCATCGCGGTGCACCGCTTGATAGCCAGGGTGGAAAATACTCTGCAGGCCGCAACGCGCGCCCAGCGGATTGAGGATCCTCGCCAACGAATGGATTGGCGAACGAAGGCCGAGGGTGTTGCGCAGGTCGATCATCCGTTGCAGCTGCGGCGCCCAGTCCACCAGCGGCATGAACGCCAGGCCACCGTTATCCAGCGCCGCGCCGACCTGTTGCCAGTTGCGGCACAGCGGAATGTTCAGCTCACCGAGCAATTGTTCGGAGTACAAGCGCCCGGCGGTGTGGGCGCCGCCGCCGTGCATGAAGATGCGTACGCCGTTCTGCGCCAGGCACTTGGCGGCCAGCAGATACCACGGCAGGTGACGCTTCTTGCCGGCATAGGTCGGCCAGTCCAGATCGACCTTCAACTCTGACGCCTGCAAGCGTTCACGCAGGGCCTCGGTGAAACCGGCCATCTCCTCGGCGCTTTCTTCCTTGTGCCGCAGCAACATCAGGAACGCGCCGAGCTGGGTTTCCTCGACCGATTCGTCGAGCACCATGCCCATGGCTTGCCGGGCTTCCTCGCGGGTCAGGTCGCGGGCGCCGCGCTTGCCCTTGCCGAGGATGCGCACGAACTGGGCGAACGGATGCTCGGCGGGCGTTTCGAGGGTCAGCGCTGGATAGTCGGTCATAGGCAATTCGTCGGTTTGGGCAGGCCCGCCAGTTTCGCGGCGAGTTTGGCAGGGGTGCCTTTGAACAGTCGGTTCAGGTGCAGGCTGTTGCCTTTCTCCGCGCCGAGTTTGAGCGCGGTGTACTTGATCAGCGGCCGGGTGGCCGGGGACAACTGGAATTCGGCGTAGAAGCTGCGCAGCAGTTCGAGGATTTCCCAGTGCTCCGGGCTCAGCTCGATATCTTCGGCAGCGGCGAGGGCGCTGGCGACTTCGGCCGACCAGTCGTTGAGATCGACCAGGAAGCCGTCCTTGTCCAGTTCAATGGCGCGGGCGCCGACGGTCAACGCATTCATAGCCAGCTGTTGACCTTGTCGTGGTGAATCGACAGCTCGACGAAGGCCGGGTAATCGATGGCTTCGGCCCAGTCCGGAACCTGTACGGCACGGGCTTGCGCGTCTTCGGCCAGCACGAACAATTTCACCTTGCGCGATTCCAGCGCACTGAACGGCGCAGTGCCGGGTTGCAGTGCATAAACGGCATCGCCAGACAGCAACAGCGCATCGCTGGCACCCAGCAGGCGCAGGCAACTGGTCAGGCGTTCGTCGCCGAACGGGGAATGGGACAACACATGCAAAGTCGACATCAGAGGGTGATCACCTGGTCGTAACGGTCAATAAGGGCGGTGATTTGCTCGGCGGCCAAAGGCTGCGCCTCGTCCAGCGAACGATCGCCAAGGCCGCGAGCACTGGCGCTGTCAGCGCAGTAGAACAGCTCTTCGACGCCGAACATCGGCAGCGCTTGCAGGTTGGCGCTCAGGTCTTTCTGTTGCAGGGCCTTGGCGTTTTGCCCGGCGGCCAGTTGCAGCACGCCGTCGTCGAGAAACAGCAGGCCGATCGGCAGATCGAAAGCGCCGCCGGCCAGCACGATGTCCAGCGCTTCGCGGGCACCGGGACCCGACCATGGCGATTGACGGCTGATAATCAGAAGGGACTTGACCATGTCATGCGCCTCCGAAACAGATGAGGCGGTCGGCATCCTGCACCGCGTCATGCAACTGGCCGAGGCCGGACAACTCCCATGGCGCGCTGACGGCCACGGCGTCACGCTGATAACGCCCGGCTTCCTCGGTATTCAACACGCCACGGCGCAGGGCGGCGGCGATGCACACCACGCCGTCGAGGTTTTGTTCGGTGATGAAATTGCGCCATTGCTTGGGCAGGTCCAGCTCGTCCTGCGGCGTGACCACGGCGTCGGACGCGTTGTGGACCCCGTCCTGATAGAAAAACAGCCGGACAATCTCATGCCCGCCGGCCAGCGCAGCCTGAGCAAACAGCAGGGCGCGGCGCGAGGAGGGCGCATGGGCGGCGGAAAACAGCGCAATGGCGAACTTCATGACGGACTCGATCAGCAAAACTGCGGCCATGATAAAGCTTTCTCGACGGGGCGGCGAAGCGGATGTTTCCTGCACCCGTCTCGATGCGAGCAGGTGTCCTTCAGCGCGGCATGTAGCCCAACTGCCAGCGCCGCGGAATCTTCAGGGTCAGCAGCCCTAGAACGCCGGCGAACAGACCGCTGACCAACATCGCCTTGAGCCCCAGATGATGTTCCAGCACTGCCCCCAGAATGGCGCCGACCAGCATCCCGCTCCACGGCACCAGTTGCACCCGCCAGCCACTTCGCCGCTCGCCGAGCACCCACCGGCCCAATCCACGGCCGAATCGGGACAGCGCGCCGGTGACGTACGTCAGCCCGACCGGCAGACCGTTCACTTCTTCCACCGCCGCGTTGAGCATGCCCATCGCAATGATTGCCGCCAGCAGGGCCGGCAGTTGCGTGTCAAAGGGCCAGGCTGCCAAACAGAGTAGAGCGGCGATGGACAACAACAGTGGCAGCGCCCGCCGACCACCCAAACGGCTGACCACAACCCCGAGGGCATTGCCGACAATGAACGTCGCGACCAGCAAGATCAGCCTTAACGTCAGTGCGCTGTCGCCATCACTGATCGCCACGGCCAGCCGTGTGGTGTTGCCGCTCATGAAGGAAACGAAATCGCCGCTGGCCATGAAGCCGATGGCGTCGGTCATGCCGGCCAGTACCGACAGGCTGGCAACCAGCGCCAGACCCACACGGCCGCGCCATTTCTGTATATGAAGATGTCCGGGGCTGGCGCGGTGGGTCGAGGTGGAAGGCAGCATCGAGGCAGCGTCCTTGAGCGGGGTTTACGGTTCTATGCCATACAGATCGCAATACTCCAGCCAGTCCATGCCGGCCATTTCCGCCACTTCGCGATGCACTTCCAGGCGTTGCGCCTGATACTCCTCGGGCGTCGCGGCGGTGAGCTGCAACGTCAGCTCCCAGGCAAACAGACCCTGGCTTTCGGCCTCGGCCTCGAAGGCTTCGTGCAGGCGTTCTTCGCGATACTGCGCCTGGGTTTCGCCCTTGGCCTGGGCCAGCAGCGGGTTGAGGTGGTCAAGGGCTTCGCGCAGTTCCGGGCGCGCATCGAGAAACAGTTTCAGGGCCTGTTCGTGTCGCTGGTCAGTAGGCGCCATGGGCTTTCCTTGTAAGGCTGATGACCGTTAATGTGCCGCAGCGGCCGGCATGTGTCGCGTTCTAAATGCAGTAAAGCAGAACGAATTTTGGCGTTGCGGTGATACAGTCCGGTTTTTTCCGAATGAGCGAATGCAATGCGAATGCTGATGGTAGCGCTGGCGGCAACCCTGCTGGCCGGTTGCGCGGGTTCGGCGATGGAAGACGCCCGCACGCAAACCCCTTACAAGACCCTGAATTCGGACAAACCCGAAAAAGTCGTGGCCCAGTGCGTGCAGTTCGCCTGGCAGGACGAAGCGGTGTTCGGCGTGGACGCGGCGGCGTATCTGCAACCGGGCAAGAAGGGCGGTTCGACGGTCTACACGCGCTCGGCGGAGTCGTTTGTCGACTTGACCACGGATGCGTCCGGCACCGTGCTGAATTACTACGCGCAGAAGGATGATTTTGTGGCCAAGCGCCGTTTGGCGGCGCTGGCGACCTGTCTGTAACGGGCGGCTGAATGCGTTGAAATTTGCGACCCTCGCCAGCCTGCGGGCGAGGGACGCTGAATTCAATCAATCAAACGCTTCTGGAAGAAATGCCGCTTGTGCCCCAGCGGATAATCCACAATCTCGCCACACTCGGTATATCCCAGTTTTTTGTAGAACCCGGGCGCCTGAAAATCAAAGGTATCGAGCCAGATCCCCACGCAGTCTTTTTCCCGGGCGAATTCTTCGACCATGTTCATCAGCTTCGAGCCGATGCCCTGTCCCCGGCCTTCTTCCGGCACCGCCAGCAACTCGATAAACAGCCACCGATAGAATGTGTGCCCATAGAGGCCACCGAGGATCGCGTCGTTATCGTCGCGCACCAGCAACGCGACCGGTTCGTACAGCGAAGGCCCGGCTTTGGCGATGTTATGGGCACGCAGGGGCGCCAGGATGGCTGCGCGCTGTTCTTCGGTAGGGTCCTGTGACAGCTCGATCCGCAACGTCATGTTGTCTTCCTTGTAGTAATGAATCGCCAGCCTATCGCGCCGCAGCCGATTGAAGCAATCGCTTGGAACCGTCGCTGTTGCGCCGGGGTCTAGCCCTTTAGGGCGTCCATCCGGAACGCGTTTGCCTGGGAGATTCCATGAACATTTTCGAAGCCCTGCGTGAAAGCCACGACCGTCAGCGGACCTACGCGAAATCGTTGATCAAGACCAGCGGTGACACCCCGGAAAGGGTCGAGGCCTACAAGCAACTGAAGGCTGAGCTTCAGGCCCACGAAACGGCCGAAGAGCGCCATTTCTACATCCCGCTGATGGAGTTCGACAACGGTGTCGACCTCAGCCGCCATGCCATCGCCGAGCACCATGAAATGGACGAAATGATGGAAGAGCTCGACGAGACCGAGATGTCCAGTCCGGCCTGGCTGGCCACGGCGAAAAAGCTCTCGGAAAAGGTCCATCACCACCTGCAGGAAGAAGAGCAGAAGTTCTTCCAGATGGCCGGCAAGCTGCTCGACGACAAGCAAAAGGAACAGCTCGCTGGGCAGTATGAAAAGGAGTTCAAGGCGCAGCTTCCCTGAACCGGTGAATGCAGGTTTTTGTAATGACGCGGTGTAGTCTTTTTGCCATGCGTCGGGTGAGCGTCGTCGTAATGTACTGTGTTTATATACAGTGTTTTCGGCATTTTTCGAGTTTCGCCGAGGCCGACTGCGCCAAAACCGCCGATGGACAAAAAATCCCCCTCCGTTAGCTTGAAGGCCTCTCCTCGGACAGGAGAGTTCTTAAATCAACGGAGTGAAAAACATGAACCAACCACAAGCTCAAACCCAACTGCGACACGGTCGCGTCATTTCCCCTGCAAGCCGCGGCGCGGTGGCCATCGAGCAAGGATTGCTCGGCGGCTGGCAGGTCAACGAAATGGAAGGCGGCAAGAACTTCCCGGCACTCGCGGCCGGTCCGTTCCCGGCGCCGTTCGAAAGCGACAATCCGAGCGTCGTGCCGCCGGCTGACGGCTATATTCTCAGTGGCGGCAAGAACGACGCACGTGACTGTGTGAACTTCACCGCAGAAGAAATGAGCAAGAAACTCGGGCGTCCATTCACCTGGCCGCTGCTCAATGTCACCCCCGGCCAGACCCTTGAGGTCAAATGGGAGTACACCGCGCCGCACACCACCCGCGGTTATCGCTGGCTGATCACCAAGGATGGCTGGGACCCGAAACAACGCATCACCCGAGCGCAACTGGAAGCGCAACCGTTCGCCGAGGATTTCTATCCGCAAGTACCGTACTACAGTCATTCGGCGGAATTGAAAGCCAAGGTCAACCACGCCGTGAAACTTCCGGGCAACAAGCAGGGTCATCACGTCATCGTCCTGATGTGGATCGTCGCCAACACCGGCAACGCCTTCTATCAGGCCTTCGATGTGGACTTCAAATAAGCCCGCAACGTCAAACCCACACGTTCTGAAGGATTAGAACATGTCAAACATCGACTTCACCCTATTGAAAAACCAGGCCAGCGACGCGGCGTCGCTGATGCCGACTCTTGCCGGCAAGAAGATCCTCATGGGCTTCTGGCACAACTGGCCGGCGGGCCCGAGCGATGGTTACCAGCGCGGCCAGTTCGCCAACATCGCTTTGGAAAACGTACCGAAGGAATACAACGTGGTCGCGGTGGCCTTCATGAAGGGCAGCGGGATTCCAACCTTCAAGCCGTTCAACGTCTCTGATGCCGAGTTCCGCCGTCAGGTCGGCGTGCTCAACAGTCAGGGGCGGGCCGTGCTGATTTCCCTGGGCGGTGCCGATGCGCACATCGAGTTGCGCGCCGGTCAGGAGCAACCGCTGGCCAATGAAATCATCCGTCTGGTGGAAACCTACGGCTTCGACGGCCTGGACATCGATCTTGAACAGAGCGCGATTGATTTCGCTGCCAACAAGACCGTCCTGCCGGCCGCGCTGAAACTGGTCAAGGATCACTACGCAGGCCAGGGCAAGCATTTCATCATCAGTATGGCGCCGGAGTTTCCGTACCTGACCACCTCCGGCAAATACGTTGGTTACCTGCAGGCGCTGGAAGGCTATTACGACTTCATCGCTCCGCAGTTCTACAACCAGGGCGGCGACGGGGTCTGGGTGCCGGAAGCCAATAACGGCAACGGCGCGTGGATCGCCCAGAACAACGACGCGATGAAAGAGGACTTCCTCTATTACCTGACCGAGAGCCTGGTGACTGGCACCCGCGGCTTCACGAAGATCCCGGCGGACAAGTTCGTCATCGGCCTGCCGTCCAACGTCGATGCCGCTGCCACCGGTTATGTGATCGACAAAACCGTGGTCGGCAACGCGATGAAACGCCTGGCGGTCAAAGGGCATCCGATCAAGGGCCTGATGACCTGGTCGGTGAACTGGGACAACGGCACCAGCAAGGATCGCGTGTCGTACAACTGGGAATTCAGTCGGCGTTATGGACCGCTGATTCACGGGGCGCCGTCTGCGGTGCAGAGTGCTGATGCAGCAACGGTGAACGTGGCTCATCAGTAGTCAATGAAGGAAAAGCCCGGTAGCGCTGCCGGGCTTTTTTTCGTCGGCGGTTCGCAGCATTTCACCTACCATGGCCATCTTCCGATGACAAAAAAGGATCAGGCGTCATGTCCAACACAGCCGAGCGGGTCAACATCGTCGATACCCAGGTGTTGTCCCACGACTGGTATCTGCTGAAGAAAATCACCTTCGACTATCACCGCAACAACGGCGACTGGCAGCGTCAGACGCGCGAGGTCTACGACCGTGGCAATGGCGCGGCGATTCTGCTGTTCAACCGCGAGCAACGCACCGTGGTGCTGACTCGACAGTTCCGCCTGCCGGTGTTCGTCAACGGTCATGACGGTTTGCTGATTGAAGTGGCGGCCGGACTGCTCGAAGGTGCGGCGCCGGAGCAACGCATCCGCGACGAGGCCGAGGAAGAAACCGGTTACCGCGTGCATGACGTGAAGAAGGTGTTCGAGGCCTACATGAGCCCCGGCTCGGTGACCGAGAAACTGCACTTTTTCATCGCCGAGTACGATGCCTCGTCAAAGGTCAGTGAAGGGGGCGGTCTGGAAGAAGAGACCGAAGAACTTGAAGTGCTGGAGTGGCGTTTCGACGACGCGCTGGCGGCGTTCCAGCGCGGCGAGATCTGCGATGCCAAGACCATCATGCTGCTGCAATACGCGGCGATGAATAACCTGTTTGGCGGTTAAAACAAGTCACCGGTTTTACCGATGTCCGACCACTGGCCACCCTCCAGGGTCAGCAGACGCTCCTTGGCTTCCAGGCCTCCGGCAAAACCGGTCAGTTTGCCTGAGGCGCCGATGACTCGATGGCACGGCGCAATGATCGAGATCGGATTGCGCCCGTTCGCCGCGCCGACGGCACGCACCGCACTCGGGTGGCCGATCTGTTCGGCGATCTGGCTGTAGGTGCGCGTTTCACCAAACGGAATGGTCAGCAGCGCGGCCCAGACCTTTTTCTGGAACTCGGTGCCGGCAAAGTCCAGCTCCAGATCGAACGCGCTTCGCGTTCCTGCAAAATATTCTTCCAGCTGTCGCGCGGTTTTCATCAACACCGGATTGTCCGGTGCTTCGCTCATCGGTCCCAGCCGCACCCGGTTCGGTTTGTCGTTTTCCCAGAGGATGGCGGCCAGACGTGAGCCGTTCGCGACCAGCTTCAACTCGCCGACGGGCGAGGGCAGGGTAATGAACGTATAGGCCATGGGGAAAACTCCGGGATGGGGGCGAAAACTGCGCTCAGCATACTGCCGGATCAGGGAGGCGCAAACCGTAATCGCGACCATACTGGCTGATGCTCTTGAAGCGCTTTCCTACCTTATAAAAAGAAGAGACCGACTCATGAAGTACGAACCTTTTGCCAAATCGCTGATTGCGACCTCGTTGGCGCTCAGCTGCCTAATGGCCCACGCCGCCTCGGTTGCCCCGGTTGCTGCCGAAAACGGCATGGTGGTCACCGCCCAGCACCTGGCCACTCACGTGGGTGTCGACGTGTTGAAAAGTGGCGGCAACGCGGTGGATGCGGCGGTCGCCGTGGGCTATGCACTGGCGGTGGTTTACCCGGCGGCGGGCAACCTCGGTGGTGGTGGTTTCATGACCATTCAACTGGCGGACGGCCGCAAGACCTTCCTCGACTTCCGCGAAAAAGCCCCGCTGGCCGCGACGGCGAACATGTACCTCGACAAGGACGGTAACGTCATTCCGGACCTGAGTACCCGTGGCCACCTCGCGGTCGGCGTTCCGGGAACCGTGTCCGGCATGGAGCTGGCGCTGAGCAAGTACGGCACCAAGCCGCGCAAGGAAATGATTGCCCCGGCCATCAAACTGGCCGAAGAAGGTTTTGCGCTGGAACAGGGCGACGTCGAGCTGCTGGAGTATGCGACCGACGTGTTCAAGAAGGACATCAAGGATTCCGGCGCGATCTTCCTGAGCAACGGCGAGCCGATGCAGGTCGGGCAGAAACTGGTACAGAAGGACCTGGGCAAAACCCTGCGCACCATTTCCGAAAAAGGCGCCGACGGTTTCTACAAAGGCTGGGTGGCTGACGCCATCGTCACCTCCAGCCAGGCCAACAAGGGCATCATCACCCAAGCTGACCTCGACAAATACAAGACCCGCGAATTGGCCCCGGTGGAGTGCGACTATCGTGGCTATCACGTCGTATCGGCACCGCCGCCAAGCTCCGGCGGGGTGGTGATCTGCCAGATCATGAACATTCTCGAAGGCTATCCGATGAAGGATCTGGGCTTCCATTCGGCCCAGGGCATGCACTACCAGATCGAAGCGATGCGCCACGCATACGTGGATCGCAACAGCTATCTGGGCGACCCGGATTTCGTGAAAAACCCGATCGAGCATCTGCTGGACAAAAACTACGCGACCAAGCTGCGTAACGCGATCCAGCCGCAAAAGGCCGGTGTGTCGGCGGAACTCAAACCCGGCGTCGCGCCCCATGAAGGCAGCAACACCACGCACTATTCGATCGTCGACAAGTGGGGCAACGCGGTCTCGGTCACCTACACCCTCAACGACTGGTTCGGCGCGGGCGTGATGGCGAGCAAGACCGGGGTGATTCTCAACGATGAAATGGACGACTTCACCTCCAAGGTCGGCGTGCCGAACATGTACGGCCTTGTGCAGGGGGAGGCCAACGCGATTGCTCCGGGCAAGGCGCCGCTGTCATCGATGAGCCCGACCATCGTCACCAAGGACGGCAAAGTGGTGATGGTGGTCGGTACGCCGGGCGGCAGCCGCATCATTACCGCAACCCTGCTGACCATGCTCAACGTCATCGACTACGGCATGGGCCTGCAGGAAGCGGTCGATGCGCCGCGCTTCCACCAGCAGTGGATGCCGGAGGAAACCAACCTCGAAGACTTCGCCGCCAGCCCTGACACGAAGAAGATTCTCGAGAGCTGGGGCCACAAGTTTGCGGGTCCGCAGGACGCCAACCACATCGCCGCGATTCTGGTCGGTGCACCGTCGCTGGGTGGTAAACCGGTCGGCAAGAACCGCTTCTACGGCGCCAACGATCCACGGCGCAACACCGGGTTGTCATTGGGTTACTGAGCAGAGTAAAAAGGGGGCGGGCACACGTCCGCCCCTGTCTCAAGGACCGATCAAGGAAGGCTCACCATGATCACCGCATTGCTGATCATCGATGTCCAGCGCGCCCTGTGCACGGGCGAATACGAGTGCCACGACATCAAACGGGTGATCGATACCATCAACGGCCTCAGCGCCCGCGCGCGCCAGTCCGGTGTGCCGGTGGTGCTGATCCAGCACAACGAAAAGGACAGTCCGTTCACCCACGGTGCCGAGGGCTGGCAACTGGCTGACGGCTTGGCCACTGCGCCCGGCGATCTGCGCGTCGACAAGACCGCCAACGACTCGTTCTACCAGACCAACCTGCAGAAACTGATCCCCCGGGAAGACTTCGACCGCCTGGTGATCTGCGGCCTGCAAACCGATTACTGCGTCAACGCCACCGTGCGCCAGGCCCATCAACTGGGCTACGACGTGGAACTGGCGGCCGACGCGCACTCCACCGTCGACAACGGCAACATGAGCGCCGAAGACATCATCGCCGAACATAACAAGGACTGGGCGCACCTGACCGGTTCCGTGGCGCGGATCGATGTTAAGCCGGCGACCCAGATTACGTTCTGATGGTTATTGCAGTCTTTGTGGAAGCGAGCTCGCTCCCACAAAGACGCGTGTGAATCACGCCATCTGCAACCGCCGCACCACAGCCTGAAACCGCTCCGACGCCACCCACTGCGGATTCGCATCCTCCACCAGCAACATGATCCCCAGGTAATGTTCCAGGTGCAGGGTGATCACCTGACCATCGACCGCCAGATCCCAGTAATACTGATCCAGACCGCTGGCCTGGGTTGTCCAGGTTCCGCTCAACGTCTGCTGGAGCTCGTCGGCGATGCGCTTGAAGAGTCCGCTATCCGAACTGTCCGACAGGTGAATATCCGAATCGGCCATGTGCTGCTCCTCAGATGACGATGAGGGTGGGAAGGCATACTGCCACCGCCTGAAATCAGGTCGCAAACATCAACCTGCGAACATCACTCACCGGCTCGGACACGGCACCGCTCAACACAAGCCGCGTAATCGTCTCCGCCGCCACCGCATAATCCTCATCCTGCGGCACTTCCCGCCCGGTGATGCGCCCCATCTGCCAGCCAATGTTGGTGTAGGTACGCGTCGCCGACCAGATAAACAACATCAAATGTTCTGGATCAACCGGCGCCAGCAGCCCGCGGTCGATCCAGCTGCGCAGACACTCGACATTGCGCCGGGCTTCGCCGTGCAGCAGGTCGCGGCATTCGTCGGGCAACTGGCGACCACCCAGCAACAATTCACCGCTGAACACTTTGGCGATCGCCGGATGCTCGCGGGCAATGCGGATACGGGCGGCAACGTAAGCGCGCAGGCCGATCAGCGGGTCGTCACTCTCGCGCAGCACCGCCGAGGCTTCCAGCAATGGTTCGACGAAGCCGAGCAGCACTTTGCCGTAGAGGTTTTCCTTGCTCTGGAAGTAGTAATACAGGTTGGCCTTGGGCACACCGGCTCGGGCGGCGATGTCGCGGGTCTGGGTCGCGTCGAAGCCGTTGGCGGCGAATTCTTCACTGGCGGCGGCCAGGATCAGTTGCTGGTTGCGTTCGCGGATGCTGCTCATGGACGGCATGAAGGGTCTGGCCATTTCGGACTCGCAATATACAAAACTATATAGCGAATAAGCCAGCGAACTCGCTCCTCAGCGCTATGCTGGTTTCAGTTTCGGTAACCTCAGGAAAATGACAATGACCCTTCAGGCACTGCGCGCCACGACGATTCATCTCGACGCGGTGGCGAAGCTGTTCGACGCCTATCGCGGTTTTTATGGCCAGCCGTCGAATCTCGAGCAATCACGGGCCTTCATTGCCGAGCGCATGGCCGGCAATGAATCAGCGATTTTTCTGGTTGAGGATGAAAGCGGCGAAGCGCTGGGATTCGTCCAGCTTTACCCGACGTTCTCTTCGATAGACGCCCATCGCACCTGGCTGCTCAGCGACCTGTTCACCACGCCGGCCGCCCGTGGCCGTGGAGTGGGGCGACTATTGATGAACACCGCCCGCAACTTCGCCGTCGAAACCGGCGCCAAGGGGCTGGTGCTGGAAACCGCCACCGACAATTTCAGTGCCCAGGGTTTGTACGAGTCACTCGGCTGGGTGCGCGATACGGGCTATTACACGTACACCCTCGATTTGCGCCAAAGCTGAGTCGGCGCGATCTTTTTTAACGGTTTTCCCGAATCAGGTCTTTTCCCGGACGTAGACGATCACTAGAATCCGCCCCGGCGCTCCGCAATGGAGGCTCTTTGATATCACTTTAGGGACGACATCATGCAATTCGGGAAAATCCTTGCGCTGGGTCTGGTGCTCGCGTTGGGCGGCTGTGCCAGTTTCACCAAGGACGAAGTGGCCCCGGTCACACTGCCATCGATGGCAAGCTATGCCAACAAGCCAAACGTCTATGTCGATTTCGACTTCTACCAGGGCGAGCCGAAAAGCGCTTCCGCCGTGGAAATGCCACAAGCTCGTGACATGCTCAAACCGCAATTGCAAACCGTCCTGAAGGATTCCGGTTTGTTCGGTCGTGTCACCTTCGACAAGTTCGAGAAGCAGCCAGGTGACTACAGCCTGCGCCTGAAAATGTACAACCATCCACCGAATGGCGGTCAGATGGTGCTGGCGTTCATCAGTGGCCTGAGCATGACGATCATTCCGGCCTATGCCACCGACCAGTACACCATGAGCCTGGAAACCCTCGATCAGCAAGGTCAGCCGCTGTCCACCGCCAGTAACCATGACGCGGTCGGCACCTGGATGGGCATCTGGTTCCTGCCGCTGGCGTTCAATACACCGAAAGCAGCAGTGACCGATACGTTCACTCGGCAGGTCAATGCGTTGCTCAAGGAATGGGCCGACAGCAACCGTCCGAAGTATTCGGGCATCTGACTCACTCCAGCAGCAAAAAAAGAGCCGCAATCGCGGCTCTTTTTTTTTGCCCTTACTTCAGGGCCTGAATGAATTGTGGATCGCTGTACAGATTCTTCAGCAAGTCCTGCAGCATCGGGTTGTAGGCGTTGGTCGCGTTGGGAATCGCGATAACACCGAAAAAGCTGCTGTCCCACTGATGGCTGACATCTTTGGTGGCGTCGTACACCACATCGTTGCCATTGCGCAGGGTGAAGCGCGCAGCGATAGTGCCGTCACCTGTGCCCATGCCGGCGTTCAACTGGTTTTTCACCACCAGCACTTGCAGATGACGGGTCGCCTGCGGGTCGAGCAGACCGGCCTTGCGCAGTTCTTCGGTGATCGCGTCCTGGATATGCGCCGGGATGCTGCCTGTCGGCGACTTGATCGGGTTGGCGCGGACCATCAACGAGCCTTCACCCGACTCGGCGGTAACCTGTGGATTGCTGATCGCGTGCAGCGGCGGGGTTTGCTTGAGCTTCTGAACGTTGTCGAAGCTTGGCTCGTAACGGGTCATGGTCATGCCACAGCCTTGCAGGAGCAGAGCAAACAGCGGGACCAACAGCAGCGATTTTTTCACGGCAGTTCCTTGCGCGTTGAAGAGGGGGGGCGAATTATGGGCAGAGTGCCATCATTGGGCAACTCCGTTTGCCGTCCATCATTCACGTTGACGCAACAAGCGCTCGATCTGCGCCAGCTCCCAGGTACTCAGCAGACTGACCGGGTCGGTGCCGAAGCGTTGCCGGATGTCTAGCGTCCATTCGCGACCTTCCGGACAAAGACAATCAGCGCAGTGATGCAAGCGCTGGCCGTCAAAGTCCAGCTGCAAGCGCCAGCCCTCGATGTCGACCGCAACCCGATCCACTCGCACGTCCATCACCCGCAAGGCACACACGCCCAGTGCGGCATCGCGCAAGCGCTGGCACACTTCGCGGCTGGTCAGTTCGGTCGGCATCCGGGGCTCCAATGGCTTAAAACAGCGCGCCAGCATAGAGCGCACGCCAACGGTTGTCAGCGATTGCTGGCCCACGCCGGTGCATTTGCGTAACATCCGCAACCCTCTTTTTCCGCGGCGCTCTTTTGCGCAAATGCATGCGGCCGCGCCCGTCGGCCGCTCTGTCAGGTAAGCCATGAAACCGATTCGTCTGCGCGCCGATGTCCTGGCCGGACTCACCACCTCGTTTGCCCTGTTGCCCGAATGCATTGCGTTTGCGCTGGTGGCTCACCTCAACCCGCTGATGGGCCTGTACGGTGCTTTCATCATTTGCACGCTGACTGCGTTGTTCGGTGGCCGGCCGGGCATGGTCTCCGGCGCGGCCGGTTCGATGGCGGTGGTGATCGTCGCGCTGGTGGTGCAACACGGCGTGCAGTACCTGCTGGCGACGGTGTTGCTTGGCGGTTTGATCATGATGGCGTTCGGGCTGTTGCGGCTGGGCAAACTGGTGCGCATGGTGCCGCACCCGGTGATGCTCGGGTTCGTCAACGGTCTGGCGATCATCATTGCGCTGGCGCAACTGGAGCATTTCAAGAGCGGTGAGCAGTGGCTCAGCGGCACGCCGCTGTACCTGATGACCGGGCTGGTGCTGCTGACCATGGCCATCGTTTATATATTGCCGCGCCTGACCCGCGCCGTGCCGCCGGCGCTGGTGGCGATTCTCGGCGTCGGTTTGCTGGTTTACCTGCTCGGCCTGCCGACCCGCACCCTCGGCGACATGGCGCACATCGCCGGCGGCCTGCCAACGTTCGCGTTGCCGGACATCCCGTGGACGCTGGACACCCTGCGCATTATCGCGCCCTACGCGATTCTGATGGCGCTGGTCGGTCTGCTGGAAACCCTGCTGACTCTCAACCTCACCGACGAAATCACCGAAACCCGTGGCTATCCGGACCGCGAATGCGTGGCGCTGGGCGCAGCAAATATGGTCTCCGGTGCGTTCGGCGGCATGGGCGGTTGCGCAATGATCGGCCAGACCGTGATCAACCTCAGTTCCGGCGGGCGCGGGCGTTTGTCCGGCGTCGTGGCAGGTGTGTTGATTCTGCTGTTCATTCTGTTTCTGTCGCCGCTGATCGAGCGGATTCCGCTGGCGGCGCTGGTGGGGGTGATGTTCGTGGTGTCGCAGCAGACCTTTGCCTGGGCTTCGCTGCGGGTGCTGAACAAAGTGCCGCTCAACGATGTGCTGGTGATCATCGCGGTAACGACCATCACGGTGTTTACCGACCTGGCCACGGCTGTGCTGTGCGGGATCATCATTGCCGCGCTGAATTTTGCCTGGCAGCAAGCGCGCGAGTTGTACGCCGATGAACATCTGGAAGCGGACGGCAGCAAACTCTATCGCCTGCACGGCACGCTGTTCTTTGCCTCGACCACGCCGTTTCTCAATCAGTTCGATCCGGCCAGTGATCCGCAACGGGTGACGCTGGACTGCCGGCACCTGAGCTTTGTCGATTACTCGGCCATCGCCGCGCTGAAAACCCTGCGTGAACGCTACGCCAAGGCCGGCAAGCAGTTGCAGGTGTTTCACCTGTCCGAACGGTGCAAGAAGTTGCTGAAACGCGCCGGGGTCGATCACGACTGAGATCGACCCCGGTCACTGATCAGGCATCGATGGCGGGGAAATCGATGTCGGTCAGCGCCACGTTGTTCAGGTAGTTGGTGAGGGTTTGCGCGGCGACGACGGCGATCACTTCGATGATCTTCTTGTCGTCGATACCGGCGGCGCGGGCGGCGGCAATCTGTTCATTGCTCAGATGACCACGGGTTTCGGTCAGTTGATGGGCGAGGGTGGCAAAAGCATTCAGCCGACCGTGACGCGCTTCGATGATTTCTTCTGCATCCAGCCCGGCCTTGCTGGCGAACAGGGTGTGCGCCGCCAGGCAATAGTCGCAACCGTTGACTTGCGAGGTGGCCAGATACACCGCCTCTTTTTCCTTGGCGCTCAGGGACGTCTTGCCCAGCGTGGCGGAGATTTGCACGTAGGCATCCAGCGCGACAGGTGCGACGGCGATGGTTTTGAACAGGTTGGGCAGGAAGCCGATTTTTTTCTGCACGCCTTCAAGTGTCGGGCGAGTGGCGTCGGTGGCGGTTTCGAGGCTGAGAGGGGCGATGCGGCTCATGGTGATTCTCCGAAAGTCCGGTGCGAAGTGCGCCGGGGATGGAGTGAATGCTACGGAGCGCGGCTGGTGCTTTGGGTGCAAATCGTCGAGGATATGCGACAGATCGTCCAAATCTGTCCTTGCGAGAATCAGTCATGGATCGCCTTTCTACGTTGCTCAGCCATTTCGGCGTCAATGCCGGCACCTTTCACAGCGGCACGTTCTGCGGGGTGAGCGCCTACGGTGGCGATCAGGTGTGCGGGCATGTGCATCTGTTGCAGGCGGGGGAGTTGTTGCTCAAACCGGGCAACGATCCTGAAATCTCGCTCAATGAACCGACCCTGATCTTTTTCCCGCGCCCCATGGCCCATCGCTTGTTCGCCAACGAAGCCATGGGCACGCAACTGGTGTGCGCCTCACTGACGTTCGACGGCGGCGCGGGCAATGCTTTGGCGGCAGCGCTGCCGGATTATCTGGTGCTGAAACTCGCCGACCTTCCGGAAATGGCCAACACCCTGGAGTGGCTGTTCAAGGAAGCTTTCGACGGCCATTGCGGGCGTGAAGCCGTGATGGACCGGCTGTTCGAGTTGCTGGTGATTCTGCTGCTGCGCCACCTCATCAGCAGTCGCAACCAGCAGCCGGGCATGATGGCGGGGCTGGCCGATCCGAAGATTTCCCGAGCCTTGAACCTGATGCACGAGCAACCGGCCAAGGCCTGGAGCGTCGCCGAGTTGGCGAATGCCGCCAATCTGTCCCGCGCCGGTTTTGCTGAGCACTTCCGGCGGGTGGTGGGACAGACACCGGCGGACTATCTGGTGAACTGGCGGATCAGCCTCGCGCAGAAACGCCTGCGCGAGGGACGGCCGATTGCGTTGATCGCCGAAGAGGTCGGTTATGAAAGTCCTTCGGCGCTGGCCCGGGCGTTTCGGCGTAAGACCGGGCTCAGCCCGCGAGAATGGAAGGCCGGCGCGAGCTGAAAACTATTTGGCGAATTTCTTCGCCCCGGCCACGCACAGGATCACCCCCAGCGTGACCACCAACATGCCGACGCTGACGTGCTCGTGGAGTAAGGTCGCGGCCAGTGCCAGGCCGAAAAACGGCTGCAGCAATTGCAACTGTCCGACCGCCGCAATCCCGCCCTGAGCCAGCCCGCGATACCAGAACACAAAACCGATCAGCATGCTGAACAGCGAAACGTACGCCAGACACACCCACGCCGACACGCTGATACCGCTGAACGAGGCGGGAGCCAGCCACACGCTCAGCACGGCCATCACCGGCAACGACAACACCAGCGCCCAGCAGATCACCTGCCAGCCGCCGAGGGTGCGCGACAGTTTTGCGCCTTCGGCGTAACCGAGGCCGCAGGCGAGGATCGCCGCCAGCATCAATAGATCACCGGTGGGCGAGGCGGTCAGCCCTTGTGAGATCGCAAAACCGACCACCAGCGAACTGCCCAGCACCGAAAAAATCCAGAAGACCGGACGCGGCCGTTCACCGCCGCGCAACACGCCGAAAATCGCCGTCGCTAGCGGCAGCAGTCCTACAAACACAATGGAATGCGCCGACGTCACGTATTGCAGCGCCAGGGCCGTCAACAACGGAAAACCCACAACCACGCCCAGTGCGACGATCAGCAATGACAACCACTGATCCCGCGCCGGACGCCGTTCGCGAAACAGCCACAGCAAGCACAACGCCAGGGCGCCGGCGATGGTCGCGCGGATGACGGTGAGAAATACCGGGTCGAATTCGAGCACCGCCAGCCGGGTGGCGGGCAGCGAGCCGCTGAAGATCACGACGCCGATGAAGCCATTGATCCAGCCGCTGGTTTTTTCCAGGGCCGGGGTGCCGAGTTGGGTGGTTCGTTCCATACGCGTTGCGCTCAGTGGTGGGTTGCGTTGAAACCATCCTAGGGTTGAGAATCAGGACAATCAAAGAATTGTCATGGATACAGCCCGACATGCCACGCTCTCGTTACAAGACCCTCGTCGACACCTATGCCGCCGACATTCGCGCCGGCCGCCTTTTGCCCGGCACCCGTTTGCCGACTCACCGGCAACTGGCGGCGAACGAAGGGCTGGCGCTGGTCACCGCGTCTCGGGTGTACGCCGAGCTTGAGGCCATGGGCCTGGTCAGCGGCGAAGCCGGGCGCGGCACGTTTGTGCGGGAAACGTCGTTGTTGCCGGGGCAGGGCATCGACCAGAAAGACGTCGCGGTCGGCATGATCGATCTGAACTTCAACTACCCGTCATTGCCGGGGCAGGCCGAGTTGCTGCGCACCGCGTTGCGGCAACTGGCGTTGTCCGGTGACCTCGAAGCGCTGCTACGCTATCAGCCCCACGCCGGTCGCCAGCACGAACGGGCCTCGGTGGCGCGGCATCTGCAAATGCGGGGTTTGAGTGTCGAGGCCGAGCAGGTGCTGATCGTCAACGGCGCCCAGCAAGGGCTGGCGGTGACGCTGATGGCGCTGCTCAAGCCCGGCGATGTGATCGCTGCCGACGCCTTGACCTATTCGGGATTCAAAGTGCTGGCCGAAGCGCTGTACCTGGAAGTGGTGGCGATTCCCGTCAATGAGCAGGGCCCCGATCTGGCGGCCCTCGACAAACTTTGTCGGCAGCGCCCGGTGCGTGCGGTTTACAGCATGCCGACCCTGCACAATCCATTGGGCTGGGTGATGCCTTTGGAGCAACGCGAGGATTTGGTCGCGATTGCCCGCCGGCATGATCTGACGATCATTGAGGATGCGGCCTACGCCTTTCTGGTCGATAACCCACCGCCCCCGTTGGCCGATCTGGCGCCGGAACGCACGGTCTACGTGTCGGGCCTATCAAAAAACATCGCCACCGGCCTGCGTGTCGGTTTCATCGCCGCGCCGGTCGAACAGGTGGCGGCGCTGGAACGGATCATCCGCGCCACCACCTGGAACACCCCCGGCGTGATGACCGCCATCGCCTGCGGCTGGCTCGACGACGGCACCGTCACCTTGCTCGAAGCACAAAAGCGCAGCGACGCCCGAGCCCGGCAAACATTAGCTGCGCAGATCCTCGAAGGTCTCCCGACCGTCGGCCATCCCTCTTCTTATTTCCTCTGGTTACCGCTGCCGGAAGACGTCCGGGCCGACCACATCGTGGTCGAATTGATGCACGAACAGGTTTCCGTCACCACCGCAGAACCCTTTACCGTGTCCGGCCATGTGCCCCACGCAATTCGCCTGGCGCTGGGCTCGGTGGACATGCTTGTCCTGCGTCAAGCCTTGCTCAAAGTCCGTCAGGTCGTGGGCGCCTACCTGTAGCGCAACTTGCCGCGCGCGATTACCCTTGGCGCGGCCGAAGATCTGGAAAACCCTGATGAAAAACGCTGCATTAACGCTCGCCCTGATCCTCAACGCAGGCCTGCTCAGCACGCCAGCACTGGCAGCCGGTGACGCCGAGGCCGGCGCCAAAATCTTCCCGCGCCTGTGCGGCGGCTGCCATCAGGTCGGTGAATCCGCCCGCCCGGGCTTCGGCCCTGAACTCAATGGCATCATCGGTCGCCCGGCGGGGACGTCGGCGAATTACGTGTATTCCGACGCGATGAAAAACTCCGGCCTGACCTGGAACCGTGAAACGCTGACGGCGTATCTGAAAGACCCAAAGGGCGTGGTGCCGGGGACGCGGATGATCTTTTGGGGGCTGAGTGACGAGGAGAAGATCGATAATTTGTTGGCGTATTTGCAGACGTTCTCTCAGCAATGAAAATCCTGTGCGGGAGCTGCGCAAGGCAGCTCTCGTGTGAAGTCCGGGTTCAAAGCTGGCGCTCGGCCTGCCCGGCAAACCACCCCATCACCACCGCACAAGCCGGATGCGCAGCTGCCGACGGCTGCAAGCACAACGAATAAATCCCCCCGGTTTTCAGCGGTTGCCCGAACGGCACCACCAGCACGCCGCGCTCGATGGATTCCGCCGCCAGCGTCATGTCCGTCACCGCTACGCCCAATCCCCGTGCCGCCGCGTCCAATGCCAGTTCATCGAGGTTGAACGGGATGTGGCGGTAATCGTCCAGCGGTTGGCCGTCGTTCGCCGCCAGCCATTCGATCCACGCCTGACGATCCGCCGAGCGATGCAGCAGCGGAAAGCGCAGCAGTTCTTCCACTGATCGGGGCGCATCGGCAAGGCTCGGGGCGCAGACCGGCACCAGGGTTTCCTGAAACAGGGTCAGGCAATCCGGATCGCTCGATGCCGTCGGCAGGTAAAGGATGTAGGCGTCGCTGTCGCTGGTCGGTTCGACGATTTCGGTGGCGACGGTTTCGATGGCCAGCGAAACCTCGGGATGACGCAGATAAAAGTCGCTGAGTTTAGGCAACAGCCAGCGCACCGCCAACGACACATGCATGCGAATCCGGAACGGGCGTTTCTGCGGCGTCAGGCGTTCTTCGAGGGTTTTCAGCTGCTCGAAAATGCTCCGCGCGCTGGCTAAAACCTGCTCGCCTTCCTGGGTCAGGCGCAGGCTGCGGCTGGTGCGCAAGAACAACGGGACGTTGAAATGGCTTTCCAGCTGTTGAATCTGCCGGCTGACGGCGCTTTGAGTCAGGCACAGCTTCTGCGCGGCCTGGGTGAAGCTGCCGGACCTGGCGACTTCCACCAGCGCCTGCATGGCTTGCAGCGACGGGACGTGGCGAATTTTATCCATGCGTTTTCGGAATGGCTCGATGATTTCTTAACGTTGGTTAGGTGTGTGAAGACCTTATAGATTGTAGTTCTGTCGGTGATCTTCACAACGTGGGCATGCGATTCACGCATGGCTACGGATGGAAGACAAGCCGCCGAACGATCGTCGAATGAGGTGATGCATGGAAAATGTCTGTGGCTGGATCGCGCAAACCGCAAACCCTGCGGAGCGTGATCGCCTGAGCGGTGCGCAAAAGGCCGACTGGCTGGTGATCGGCGCCGGGATCACCGGCCTCAGCGCTGCCCATCATCTGGCCGAGATGCATCCGCAGGCACGGATCGTGGTGGTTGATCGTCAGCGAGCGGCGCAAGGCGCTTCGGCGCGCAATTCGGGTTTTGTCGTCGCCCATGAACATCCGACGGACAACGAATTGATCGGCGGGCAGGGCTTTGCCGGATTTGAAGTCGACACGATGATTTCCCGCGCCGCCAGTGAAGAAGTCCGACAACGCATTGCCCGTCACGCCATCGATTGCGACTTCCGTGACAGCGGCTATTTCTTTGCGGTCAACGATCCGGCCAAGCTCAATCAGGTCGACGCCAAACTCGCCACGCTGCGCGTGCTCGGTGCCCGCGCGGAGTTTCTGCAAGGTGAAGAACTGAGCCGAAAACTCGGCACCCGTCACTATCAAGCCGCGATCTGGTGCGGCAACGGCAACGCGCTGCTGCAACCGGCCAAATACGTGAAGGGTTTGCTCGATGCACTCCCGGGCAATGTCAGCGTGTACGAAAACACCGACATCACGGGGCTCGAACGTTTGAGTCAGGGACGGATTCGGGCCTATTCACTTGATGGCAGCGTCGAGGCAGGAAAGGTACTGGTCTGCCTGAACGCATTCATTCCACGGGTCGGCATCGATGACAGCGCCACGTTCCCGATGGAGCTGAGCGCCAGCCTCACGCGCCCGCTCACGGATCAGGAGTTCGCCGCCATCGGGGCCGTTGAACCGTGGGGCGTGCTGTCGACCCGGCCGCTGGGCGCCACGGTTCGGCTGACGCCGGATCGCCGGGTGATGATCCGCAACACCGCCGAATACCGGACGCGGGACCTCTCCAACAGCGAACTTGCGCTGCGCCGGCAACACCATGTCCGGGGTTTGCAACGGCGCTTTCCGTTCCTCGGCGAGCACGACATCCAATACACCTGGACCGGCCATCTGAGCGCGACCCGAAGCGGTCAGGCGTATTTCGACCAGGTGGAAGAGGGCGTGTTTGCCGTGGCCGGTTGCAACGGATCGGGCGTAGCGCGCGGAACCTTGTGGGGACGACTGCTGGCGGAACTGGCATCCGGCGTCGATTCGCCACTGCTGCAATCAGTGATGCAACGGGCCGAGCCCGGCTGGCTGCCGCCGCGACCTTTCTTCGATATCGGCGCCATGTTGCGCATGCGCGTGGAGGCGGTCAGGGCCAGAACAGAAATCTGAAAATTCGCACATCCCACAAGAACAAAAGCCACTCAATTCAGGTGACAGAACATGCGCGTCCACACACTTTCCCTGGCGGTCTTGCTCGCCACCGGTTCCGGGTTCGCCCTGGCCGATGAAACCGTCAACATCTCCAACTGGAGCAGTTACATCGCCGACGACACCCTGGCGAACTTCACCAAAGACACCGGCATCAAAGCCACTTACGACATCCACGACAGTAACGAAGTGCTGGAGTCCAAGTTGATGACCGGCAATACCGGTTACGACGTGGTCAGCCCGTCGAACCACTTTCTGTCGCGGCTGATCAAGGCGGGCGCCATTCAGAAACTCGACAAGTCGCAACTGTCGAACTGGAAGAATCTCGATCCGCAGTTGATGCAGAAACTCGAAGTCAACGATCCGGGCAATCAATACGGTTATCCGTACATGTGGGGCACCGCCGGCATCGGCTACAACGTCGAGAAGATCAAGGCGATCTTCGGCAACACCGATGTCACGCGTTCGTGGAAGCTGTTTTTCGAAGAGGACAACATCAAGAAATTGAGCCAGTGCGGTGTAGCGATCATCGACAACCCGACCCAAGTGTTGCCGATCACCCTCAACTATCTGGGCTTGCCGCCGCACAGCCACGAACCGGCGGATTACAAAAAGGCCGAAGCGGCCTTGTTCAAGATTCGCCCGTACGTGCAGTACTTCCATGCGTCGAAGTACATCAGCGATCTGGCCAACGGGAATGTCTGCGCGGTGATCGGCTTTAACGGTGATGTCGTCCAGGCGGCTGCCAGTGCCCGGGAAGCGAAGAACGGTATCGACATCGCTTATTCGATTCCCGAAGAAGGCACGACCTTGTGGTTCGACATGGTGGTCATGCCGAAAAACGCGCCCCACGAAAAGAATGGCTACGCCTACATGAACTATCTACTTGAACCGAAGGTGATCGCCAATATCAGCAACAGCATTCACTACGCCAACCCCAACGCGGCGGCCGATGAGTTTCTGACGCCGGCGGTGAAACAGGACCAGGCGATCTATCCACCCAAAGCGGTGATGGACAAGTTGTTCACCGTGGAAGAACTGCCGGCGGCGATTGCCCGGCTGACGACGCGCTTGTGGACCCGGCTTAAAACCAACACCTGAATATGAAACATGGCCTGGATTGATACTAATGCGCCATCACTTGCGGTAAAGTGCGCGCCGCCCGAGAGACGGATCCCGGGCGTTTTCCCATGGAGTCTTGAAGTGAAATACCTCAGCAAAGTCGTCGCCGCCGCCCTGATCGGTGCGGTTCTGGCAGGTTGCACCGGCACCCCGATGAACACCAAACAATACGACAGCAGCCAATACACCGTGATTGGCCACAGCGAAGCCACCGCCACCGGTCTGCTGCTGTTCGGCGTTATCCCGATTCAGCAGAACAGTCGCTTTGTCCGCGCCCAGACCGCCGCGATCAAAGCCAAGGGCGGCGACGCCATGATCAACACCCAGGTTCAGGAAAACTGGTTCTGGGCCTGGGTCCTGACCGGTTACACCACCAAGATCTCCGGTGACGTGGTCAAACTGAAAACCGTGCAATAAGCGCCGGTTGGACGTAAAAAAGCCCGGCTGATCAGGCCGGGCTTTTTGTTTGTACTTCGGTAGAGCGTTAGATTCAGGCGACGCGGCGTTCGATCAAGCGATCGGAACCACCTTCAGCGACGCGGCGTTCGATCAAGCGATCGGAACCACCTTCAGCGACGCGGCGTTCGATCAAGCGATCGGAACCACCTTCAGCGACGCGGCGTTCGATCAAGCGATCGGAACCACCTTCAGCGACGCGGCGTTCGATCAAGCGATCGGAACCACCTTCAGCGACGCGGCGTTCGATCAAGCGATCGGAACCACCTTCAGCTACACGACGTTCGATCAGACGATCAGCGCCACCTTCAGCAACGCGGCGTTCGATCAAACGATCCGAACCCCCCTCAGCCAAACGACTTTCAATCAACCGATCCGAACCGCCTTCGGCGATCAGGGTGTGGGCGGGTTTGGCTGCAAAGGCGTTGACTGCAAGAACCGAGAAAGCGATGCCGAGAAGGATTTGGCGTTTCATGATCGTGTGCTCCAGGGGTGTTGTTTGTTGGGTATGGAGCTGATGTTACGCCGGGGATTTTTTATGAGAACTTCATTGGGCTGATGGTGACTATCGACGCGGGCAATGAAGCGAAATCGATAGTAAACAGTTGAATGGTGTCGCGGTTAAAACACGGTTTAAGTTATGGGAAGCGTCTGTCAGTTAACGACTTTCACTTTCGGAAGCACCCTACATAAAGTGATGTCCACATCCACTAATCTGCTGCTCTTGCACAAGGAGTGACAGGTATGGCCAATCACAGTTACATGACCATCGAAGGGAAAACCCAAGGACTTATCTCGGCAGGGTGCTCGACACCGGACACTCTGGACAACAAAGGTCAGGTCGGACATGACGATGAAATCCGAGTGCTGGCTTTCGCCCACAATCGGATGAACACCGACAAATTGATCCACAGTCCTGTCGCAATCACCAAGTGGATTGACCCGTCTTCGCCCTTGCTGGCGCAGGCACTCTCCAACAGAGAGGAAATCGACTGCTCCGTCAGCTTCTATAGAATTTCGCCGTATGGCATTGAGGAAAAGTACTTCACGATAAAGATCGGCGGGGGAGTGATTGCCGACATCACCCTGGACGTTCCCCATGCCATCCAGCAAAACGACGTCGCCCCACAGGAGCGTCTTGCCATCCGCTATCGCGATATCACCTGGACCCACCATCTGGCCGGCACCAGTAGTTACAGTTTCTGGGACGCCGAGGAGTGAATAAGGCAGGCAAAGAAAAGCCCGGCTGATCAGGCCGGGCTTTTCTTTATGCGCTGCTTACTTATGCAACGCGGCGTTCGATCAGCCGATCAGCGCCACCTTCAGCAACACGACGTTCGATCAGCCGATCAGCACACGACGTTCGATCAGTCGATCAGCGCCACCTTCAGCAACACGACGTTCGATCAGCCGATCAGCGCCACCTTCAGCAACACGACGTTCGATCAGTCGATCAGCGCCACCCTCAGCAACGCGGCGTTCGATCAGACGATCAGAACCACCCTCAGCCACACGACTTTCAATCAACCGATCCGAACCGCCTTCGGCGATCATGGTGTGGGCGGGTTTGGCTGCAAAAGCGTTGACTGCAAGAACCGAGAAAGCGATGCCGAGAAGGATTTGGCGTTTCATGATCGTGTGCTCCAGGGGTGTTGTTTGTTGGGTATGGAGCCGATGTTACGCCGCGGATTTTTTATGAGAACTTCATTGAACTGATGGTGACTATCGACGCCAGCAATGAATGCCAGGACCCTTGTTCTAGGGCGCCAGCGGCCGAATGCACAGCTCCCCGGTGGCGCGGGTCAGGGCCAGTTCATGCAGCGCGTCACGGGTCAGACCGGTACGCGCCTTGGCCAGCCACGCCGGGCAGTTCGGGTCGTGACGGTAGGGCGTGAAGTCGGCGTACTGCTGCAGCAGACGGGTTTGCAACTCATCCAGGCGCGGGCGAATCTGCTTGCCCAGATCCGGGCGCGGCGTGTCCGGCGCGGCACCGGCCGCTTGCCATTGTGCGAGCAAACCGTACTGCACCAGTTTGTTGGCCTCCATCTGCGCGGCGATCAACTGCGCGACGTCTTCCGGATCGAGCTTGCGTTCGGTGGCCAGTTTGCGGGCGTTGTCGATCACCTGCGCCTCACGGGGACTGTCCTGGATCGGCTTGCCGCTGTCCCATTTGGTCAGGGCGACGAGGTCGCCGATGTTCAGGCGCTCGTTCAGGGTGCTCACCAATCCTTGCACCACTTCGGGCGAGGGCGCGGGGCCGGCGTGGACGGTCGTCGCCAGAGCGGTCAATAAGGTGCAACTCAGCAGAAACGGGGAACGGCGCATGGGAGGGATTCACTTCCTGTCGTTATGGAGAGGCAATGCAGATTGTTCGGGGTGCAGATTACGAAGTTTTAATGCAAAGGGGTACGACCTGAACGGCATTGCATACCTTAGACTCTGTCATCAGCTCCCACCCGAGACGGATCCTCAATGCAAACCCCCGCTCAATCCTCCCTCTGGAAAACCTACCTGCTGTTCCTGGCCCCGATGGTGCTGTCGAACTTCCTGCAATCGATGTCGGGCACGGTCAACAGCATCTACATCGGCCAGATGCTCGGCACGCAGGCGCTGGCGGCGGTGTCCGGGATGTTTCCGATCATCTTTTTCTTTATTGCGCTGGTCATCGGTCTGGGCGCCGGGGCAGGGGTACTGATCGGCCAGGCGTGGGGGGCGCGTGAGTCGCATATGGTCAAGGCGATTGCCGGGGCGACGTTGTTGCTGGGGGTGTTGATCGGGCTGGCGGCGGCGGTGCTGGGCAGTGTGTTTGCGCGTGAGGCATTGCAGGGTTTGGGGACGCCGGCGGATGTGCTGGATGATGCGGTGGCCTATGCCCGGGTGATGATGTGGACCTTGCCGGTTGTGCTGGTGTACGTGCTGTTCACCCAGTTGTTGCGCGGGGTGAGCGACACGCTGTCGCCGATGCTGGCGCTGTTGCTGTCGACCGTGGTCGGGCTGGCGCTGACCCCGGCGTTCATTCGCGGCTGGTTCGGCTTGCCGCAACTGGGCATTCAGAGCGCGGCGTTCGCCGGTCTGGCCGGTACGCTGGCGGCGATGGCGTGGCTGTCATGGAGCCTGATCCGCAAGGGCCATCCGCTGGCGCCGGATCGCGAGTTCTTCGCGGCGCTGCGTCTGGACGGCGCGATTCTCGGCAAGGTGTTGCGCATCGGTCTGCCGACCGGGGTGCAGATGATCGTGCTGTCGCTGTCGGAGCTGGTGATTCTGGCGCTGGTCAACCAGCACGGCTCACAGGCGACGGCGGCCTACGGCGCGGTGACGCAGATCGTCAATTACGTGCAGTTTCCGGCGCTGTCGATTGCGATCACTGCGTCGATCCTCGGCGCCCAGGCGATCGGCGCCGGACGGCTTGAGCGGATGGGGCCGATTCTACGCACCGGGTTGTGGATCAACGTGTGCCTGACCGGGGGGTTGATCCTGGCGGGTTACCTGTTGTCGCACTGGTTGCTGGGGCTGTTCCTGACCGAAGACTCGACCCGGGCGATGGCCGAGCACCTGTTGCACATCATGTTGTGGAGCCTGCTGATCTTCGGTTTCCAGGCAATCATCGGCGGCATCATGCGCGCCAGCGGCACGGTGCTGGTGCCGGTGGGCGTGGCGATCATCTGCGTGCTCGGCGTGCAGTTGCCGGCGGCCTACTGGCTGGACGGGCAGTTCGGTCTGCAGGGTGTGTGGATGGCGTTTCCGATTGCGTATCTGGGGATGCTGGTGTTGCAGACGCTGTATTACACGCGGGTCTGGAAGCATCAGAAGATCGAGCGGCTGGTGTAGGACGCAACGAAAAATAACTGTTTTCCTGTCGCAAAGCGTCGTAGCTTAGCCGCCCATAACGATAAGGACATTGGAGCAGGTTCGTGGGTGTTTATCGATTGTTGCTGGCGGTGCTGGTGGCTTTGTCCCATATGGGGATCAATTTCGCGGGGCTGAATCCGGGTGTGGTCGCGGTGATTTCGTTTCTGATCATCAGCGGTTTCGTGATGACCTCGCTCATCGAACGCAACTACAACGCACTGAGTAAAGTCGGCCTGTTCTACGTGGACCGGGCGTTGCGGCTCTACCCGCAGTTCCTGTTCTATCTGTGCCTGTCCTGTGCCGTGATCTATTTCTTGCTGCCCGGTACGCCTCAGGCCGCCGAGCTGACCTTCAGGCACATCGTCGCGAATCTTGCGATCGTACCCCTCGATTTCTACATGTTCGGCCTGGCCGGAACCGAGCTCATGCCGCCGGCGTGGTCGCTGGGGCTGGAGCTGTGTTTTTATCTGGCGATTCCGTTTCTGCTGATCTTCAAGTTGCGCGGGGTGGCGTTCGTGCTGTCCGGCGCGGTGTTCCTGGTCGCCTGCCTGGGCTACATCAACACCGATGTCTATGGTTACCGACTGCTGCCGGGGGTGTTGTTCATGTTCCTCTGCGGCAGCTATCTGTATGGCGAACAAGCCAAGGGCCGGTTAATCGTGGCGGCCACCCTGTTGGGGGTGGCCGTACTGTTCGTCGCGATCATGGCCGGCTGGATCGAGCGCCGCCCCTTCAATGCCGAGGTGACGCTGGGCGTCGCGCTGGGCATTCCCGCCGTGTTTTTGCTGACGAAACTGCGCCAGCATCCGCTGGACGAATTCTTCGGCAACATCAGTTATGGCGTGTTTCTCAATCATTTCGTGGCGATGTACCTCCTGCGTGCCCTGTGGCCGCTGGCCTACATCGGCTGGTATGTCGAGGCGGTGATGGTCTTGGCTTTCGTCATGAGCATCGTGTCCTACCATGCCGTCGAACGGCCGGCCCTGAAGCTGCGTCACAAACTGCGGGCCGGCGTGCGAACGGGTGCGGCACAGGCACCCGGCAGCGAATCGGTTGCCTGAGTGACTTCAGTCCGGGTGGCTGGCCCGGATCTTTGGACGCCGATGGTGCCACGGTAATGCCTGTTCCAGTTGCGCGGCCAACCGCAGCAAGACGTCGTCGGCGCCTAAGCGGGCAGCCAGTTGCACGCCGATCGGCAACCCGCTGTGCGACATTCCCAACGGCAATGAAATGGCCGGCGTCCCCGCTACGTTGAACACCGGAGTGAACGGCGAATGCGCGAACACCCGCGCCGTCCATTGCCGGCCATCAAGCGCCTCTGCGCCGCGATTGTAGGTGCCGACGGCTTGCGGTAATTGCGGCAGGGTCGGGGTCAGCAGGATGTCGATGGAGTCGAACCAGCTCGCGACTTGCCGGGCGATGCTGTTGCGTACTTCCAGCGCGGCGGCGAAGTCCACGCCACGGGATTGCTCGCCGAACGCGTAGCAGGCCAGCGTGGCGGGTTCGAGGGTGCGGTGGTCGATGGCGCGGCCGGTGCTGCTGGCGAGGTGGTCGATCCAGCGCACCAGGCTGGCACACCAAATGTGCGCGTTGGCGTCGACGAAGGCCTCCCATGACAGACCGAGCGGGGCTTGCACGACGTCCACCCGATGGCCGAGCGCTTCGAGTTCGCGGGCGACGCGCTGGGTGGCTTCACGGATTTCACTGTCGACGGCGGCGCCGTTCCATGGCGTGTCGAGCACACCGATTCGCAGCCGTCCCGGATCGCGACCGACCTGCGCCAGAAAACCTTCAGCCGGTGCGGGCGTGTGGTACGGGTCTCCCGGCGCGCAGCCTTGCACCACATCCATCAACGCCGCGCTGTCACGCACGGTTCGCGACAGACCCAGTTGCACGCCCAGCCCGGCGAACACTTCATCCATCACCGGCCCGTGAGAGCTGCGCCCGCGCGTCGGCTTGAGCCCGACCAGACCGTTGAACGCCGCCGGTACGCGGATCGAACCCGCCGCATCGGTGGCATGGGCGATCGGCACAATGCCGGCGGCGACCGCAGCCCCGGCGCCGCCACTGGAACCGCCGGCCGAGCGCTGCGGATCCCAGGGGTTGCGGGTCGGCCCTTGCAGGACGGAGTCGGTCTCGGTACTGAACGCCATTTCCGGGGTGGTGGTGCGGCCCAGGGTCATCAATCCGCCGGCGTTGAAGCGTTGCATCAGGTGCGAATCACTCTGCGCGACAACACCTTGGGCGAGTCGGCTGCCCAGTTCGTTGCGTCGCCCGGCAGCGGTGATCGCCAGATCCTTGATCAGAAACGGCACCCCGGCCAATGGGCCGCTGCCAGTGGTCACCGTTGGCGTCCAGTGTTCGATCAGCGCATTGATCGACGGGTTGACTTGCTGCACGGCTTTGATGGCCAGCGCGGCCAGTTCTTCGGCGCGGATGTCGCCCGACGCGACCAGTTGCGCCAGGCCGATGGCGTCATGTTCGGCGTATTCGTTGAGATTCATCAGAGGCACTCCAGGAAGGGAGCAGCGATCTTAGGTCGCAGGTCTTGTCGTGATTAGCCCATAATCGTGGCATGCAATGTGCCGCTATTGGCACAATCCATTGATTGGCGGAAGGCCTGCAAATGATCCGTGACTTGAACGACACGCTGGTTTTCGTGCGCGTGGTGCGCCTCGGCAGTTTCACTGCCGCTGCCCATGCATTGCAGATCCCCAAGACCACGGTCAGCCGTCGGGTGCGCGAACTGGAACAGGCCATCGGCGTTCAGCTGCTGCGGCGCACCACGCGCCAGTTGAGCCTGACCGAGGCCGGCGCGGTGTATTACGAACACTGCAAGGCCCTCGCCGATACCCTCGAACACGCCGAGCGCGCTGTGCATCAGTTGCGTGACGGGCCGCGCGGCTGGTTGCGGGTGACGGTGCCGTTTTCATTCGGCGTCAGCTGGTTTGCGCCGGTGCTGGCGGGATTTCGTCAGGCGTACCCGGAAATTCGCCTGGAGGTTCTGGCCTCCCATGTGCCGCTGGATCTGGTAGGGGAGGAAATCGATGTGGCGCTGCGTCTCGGGGCGTTGCCGGATTCGAGCCTGATCGCCCGGCGGCTGGCGAGTTTTCCCACAGGTATTTACGCGTCCCCGGATTATCTGGCGCGCCACGGTACGCCGGACAATCCTGACGAGCTTATTCATCATCAGACGCTGACGCTGCATCAGGCTAGGCGCGATGTCGGTTATGTCTGGCCGTTGCGTCGCGAGGGCGCACGCCTGAAAGACTACCGCGTCGAACCTTCCATCCTGGCCAACGATCCGGCGCTGCTGCATGACGCGTTGCTCGCGGGTGAAGGGCTGAGCCTGGGAATGGAGCAGAGCATGCAGGCCGATGTGCAGGCCGGACGTCTGATCCGGGTGCTGCCGCAATGGATCGGTCCGGCGCAGGATCTCAACGCGGTGACGGCGCGTGAGCATCTGCCATCGCCCAAGGTGACGGCGCTGATCGGCTACTTGAAGGCGCGCATGGCCGACGAGGTGGCATAACCGCCGGATGTTTGCTTAAGTCATTCGAGACCCATCGGGCGCCGGAGCCTTCCATGTCGATTCGATTGTTGTTGGCTGCCGCGTGTTGCCTGATTGTCGTCCCTGCTGCGCAGGCGGTGGAGTACAACCGGGTCAACACCACCGCCAGCCAGATCAGTTTCACCTACAACCAGATGGGCTCGCGGATGTACGGCACGTTCGGCAAGTTCGACGCGACGCTGGATTTCGACAGCGACAACCTCGCCAGTGCCCGCACCACGCTGCACATCGACCTCACCAGCATCGACGCCGGCAGCGAAGACGCCAACACCGAGCTGGTGAAACCGGCGTGGTTCGACACCGATAAATTCCCGGTGGCGGTGTTCGAATCGACCCGCTTCAGCCCGGCCGGCGACAACCGTTATCTGGTCGACGGCCACCTCACCCTCAAAGGCATCACCCGTGAGGTGCAAGTGCCGGTGCAACTCAAACCCGACAGCAGCATCGGCATCTTCGACGGCGAACTGGTGCTCAAGCGCGACGAGTTCGGCCTCGGCGCGGGGGAGTGGGCGGACACCGTGGTGTCGAAGGATATCGACATCAAGTTCAAGGTCGTGGCGCCGCAGCAGTGATGGTGTTCGGCCCCCGACGCGTTGGCGCGGTATGATGGCGGCGTTTTCCGCCGGAGTCCGCCCGCCATGCCCCGCATCACCCACTACAAATCCCCATGCCCCGAAGGCGTCAACAGCCAGATTTTGCAGATGGTGGTCGACAACCTGACCGACATCAGTGCCATCGGGCTGGGCCCGAGCAATCTGCTGTACAACGTCTATCAGTACGCGGTCGGCTACGAGGTGCATCTGTATCTGGAGGCGTTGAACGGCGAGAAGGGCACCGAGGTGGAGTTGCTAGTGGCCACCGATGACGATGACCCCGAGCAGGTGATCGGCTTCCTGTTGTACCTGCCGGTGCAGGGCGATTGGGAGGCGTGCAACGTGGCCTATCTGGCGGTGCGCGAGGGGCATCGGCGTCAGGGTGTGGCCCGCTCGTTGATCGCGGACATGGTGGCGCGTTACCCCCATGCCGAACTGACCTGCAGCATCGGCAAGGTGCCGTATTTCGAAGTGCTGGGCTTTGAAGTGCTGGGCCAGTTGGAGACGCAAGTGCTGATGAGCACCCGGCACTACCGCAGCAACGGGCTGCGCGGCTTTATCGACACGACGCCGATCTACCGTTCGCTGGAAGTGCAGCAGATCCACACCTATCTGCTGCAGAAACACGGCAAGCGGGCGATGCTCGATGCCGAGAAGCAGCGCGACCGGCATCTGGATCAGGTCACTCGCCGCACCGAAGAATTTGTCCGCCAGCGCCTGACCGTTCACTGATCCCTTCTCTTCGAAACGACAAAAGCCCTTGTTGCGATCTGCGCAGCAAGGGCTTTTTTGTGCCGGTGATTTCAGGACAGTTTCACGTTCATGGTGATCCGCGCCGTGAACACTTTCTTGCCTTCGGCGTCGTGGACATCCACCGGCACGATCTTGTCGCCTTCGGTCTGCCAGTCCAGTGCTTCGCCACTGGCCACGGCGGTCACGTCGGTCTTGGCCTTGGCCAGGTATTCGACGGTCATGCCTTTGGGAATCCAGCGTGCGCCGGCGGGAATCGACACGTCGGTCATCATCCCGGCTGCCAGTTCGGCGGCATTGCACAGGGCGATGGCATGCACGGTGCCGAGGTGGTTGGTGATCTCGCGGCGAAAGGGTACTTGCACCTGCGCCGAGCCTGGGCGCAATTCGGTCACCAGCGGGTTGATGGTGCTGAAGTACGGCGCGACCTGGCAGGCCATCTGGCTGAACGCCTGGGAACCGACGCTGTTGAACATGCTGAGAAACTGACTCATGGGTGAAGCCTCGCGGTTAGGGGATTTACAGAATCATGTTCCGTTACAGAATAATATTCTGTAACGGAACGGTATTCTGTCTGCGGGAAATCTGTCAACCTGTGCGCGTTTCGATCACCGGCACGAATGTGCCCTTTACCCGGATTTTCAAGGCCCATGGACACCGCAGATCTACTCGAACGCAGCTACCCGGGCCGCCGCGCCGAACTCAAGCGCGACATCTTTCGCAAGGCCCTGCGCCTGTTCAACGAGCAGGGCATCGAGGCCACCACCATCGAAATGATCCGTGCCGAGTGCGACACCAGTGTCGGGGCGATCTACCACCATTTCGGCAACAAGGAAGGACTGGTGGCCGCGCTGTTCTTCACCGCGCTGGAGGATCAGGCGCGCCTGCGCGACGCTTATCTGGCCGACGCGACGACCACCGAAGAGGGCGTGCAGGCGCTGGTCTACAGCTACGTGGACTGGGTCGAGAATCAACCGGAATGGGCGCGCTTCCAGTATCACGCGCGTTATGCCGTGACCCGGGGCCCGCACAAGGATGAACTGGTCGAGCGCAACAAGACCCGCAATCTGGGCCTGCGTACCTGGCTGGCCGAGTCCGGGCGCGCGGCTGAACTCAACGAGTGCCCGGCCGAATTGCTGCCGTCGCTGATCGTCGGGCAGGCCGACAGCTATTGCCGCGCTTGGTTGTCCGGGCGAGTGCAGGGCAGTCCGAAGGCTTATCGCGAATTGCTGGCGCAAGCCACGTGGCGTTCGATCCGCCGCGAACCCGAACGCTGATTTTCAGAGACAAAAAAAGAGCCTCAAGACTCTTTGATGGGGAGGAAGTAGAGCCCGCGAGGCTCAAGATGCGCATGAAGCCAGGTGCGGGCTTGATTGGGGTTCAGAGCACCCGCACCTACGCAACGGCTTGGCGGACCAAGCGACTGCGTAGTTCCATCGTAGGAAGGTGGGCTGATGCGCTCAAGTACCGTCAGTCACCTGCCTGGGTGGCGCGGGCGGCGGCTCGTTCGACCATCGCGATGATGGTTGCCAACAGCTCGTCACGGGCCTGTTCGGCGCTGATCTCATCAGTGGCCGCTGCTTGCGACAGGGCTTCGGCGGCGCCAAGCATGGCGCGTAATCCTGCCTGTCTGATCTCTGCGCCGTCAGCGAAAGGCGACAGCACATTGCGGCATTTCTCCAGAAAGATCGCCTCGTATTCGCGCTTGATCCTCTCCAGTTCCGGCGTACTCGCCAGGGCCGCAATCACCCCCGGAATCTCGTTGCCCTGAGTCAGCACGCAATCGACATACGCCGTGGCAATCACCGTCGCGGTGCCGTTCAAGGTTGCTTCGGCATTGGCCAGTGCGGCGTCCATCAGCGCCGTCTGGCGCCGGTCGAAATCCTGATACAGCGCCGCGAGCAGACCGGCGCGGGTGGTGAAATGGTCGTAGACCACCGGTTTGGTCACGCCGGCCTTTTCCGCCAGATAGCCGAGGGTCAGGGCATCGGTGCCTTCTTCGCGAATCAACTGCCAGGCCATGTCGAGCAACTGGCGCTGGCGGTCTTCCCGGGACAGGCGGCGACGGGGTTGTGCGGATTCGGGGATTTCAGTGGTTGACATCGCTTATATACCAAACGTAACTTACTGATGGTAACTTACCAATCGTAGCTTATCGAAAGGATAAGCCCTTGGTCAGCAATCACCAACCGGAGATTTCCCCATGCACGCATTGATTGTTGTAGATCACGATGATCCACGTTCGCTGACCCACGCGTTGGCGCAGCAGATTGCCAAAGGTCTTTCGGAAAGCGATCCATCCAACACCTTCGAAATCGCCGACCTGCACGCCGAGGAATTCGACCCGCGCTTCGGCGTGGCCGACTGGGCAGTGCATCACCGCGAATCCGCACCGCCGGCGGACGTGCTGGCCGAGCAGGCGCGCATCGACCGCGCCGATACACTGGTGCTGGTCTATCCGGTGTTCTGGTGGTCGATGCCGGCGCTGCTCAAGGGCTGGATCGACCGGGTGTTCAGCAATGGCTGGGCGTACGATTTCGACGGTGACAAGACGCTGCAGAAGCTCGGACGATTGCGCGTGCACCTCGTCGGACTCGGCGGAGCGGATACACGCACTTACGAGCGCCACGGCTACGGCGCGGCGATGAAGACGCAGATCGATCACGGGATTTTCGATTACTGCGGGGCGACGGTGGCGAGCTCGGCCTTGTTGCTGGAGTCCGAGTCGAGCGATCCTGCGATGCAGTTGCAGGCGGCGCGCGAACTCGGACAGGCTTTGTTTCGTTGAAACCTGTTGTCAGTCGACGCGTTTGAAGACCAAAGCCTTCAGACCGCTTTCCGGATCGATATCCGGAAACTCCGGCGGATTTTCCAGCCGTTGCTCGAAGCGCAGGCTCGGTGCTTCCTGGGTCACGCCGTCGATCAGGAAGTCCGAACCGAACGATGGATCGTTCATGCAAGCCAGCACCGTGCCCTGCGCCGTCAGCAATTCCGGCAGACGACGCAGCACGCGCTGGTAATCCTTGGTCAGCAGAAAACTGCCTTTCTGGAACGACGGCGGGTCGATGATCACCAGATCGTACGGGCCGCTGTTGATGACCTTGCCCCAGGACTTGAACAGGTCGTGGCCGAGGAAACTCACCTTGCTCAGGTCATGCCCGTTCAACCGGTGATTGTCGCGGCCCCGGCTCAGCGCGGCGCGGGACATGTCGAGGTTGACCACATGGCTGGCGCCACCCTCGATGGCCGCCACCGAGAAGCCGCAGGTGTAGGCGAACAGGTTCAGCACCCGTTTGCCCGCCGCCTGTTCGCGCACCCAGTTGCGCCCATAACGCATGTCGAGGAACAACCCGGCGTTCTGCTTGCGACCCAGATCCACGCGGTATTTCAGCCCGCCCTCGACGATGGTCATTTCGTCGATCTCTTCACCGAGCAGCCATTCGGCGGTGCTTTGCGGCAAGTAGCGGTGCTGAATCAGCAGGGTGTGGGCGCCGGCCTGCTGCCATGGTGCCGAAGCGGTGATTTCCAGCAACAGGTGCTTGAGGTCTTCCAGCTGCGAAGCCTCGGGCTCCTTGAACAGCGACACCAGCACCACGCCTTGCAGCCAGTCCACGGTGACTTGCTCCAGCCCCGGCCAGCAACGCCCGCGCCCGTGGAACAGGCGCCGGGTTTCGGCGGGTGCCGAAGTCAGCGCGGTGAGCAGGTGAGCATGGAGAACGGCGAGGGCTTGAGGGTTCATCAATCGGATCGGCCAGCAAAAGGGCGCGCATTTTAACCGCAATTACGCGCCGGCGACTGCCCGTTGACCGAGTGTTATCGAAAAGACCTGTATCAAAAATGAATTTCTGTAGAAGGCGCTGCTCATACCAGATAAGCAGCGGGATCAAGCCGCTAAATCGTTCATGCAATTCAGGGAGTGCCAGTTCATGTGTCCAATTCCGACGTCGAGCGCGCACCTTCCTGGCGGGTTGATTCTGGTAGTCGAGGACGATCCGTTGATTCTGGAGTTTCTGTGCGAAATTCTTCAGGAGGAAGGTTTCAAGGTCGAGCCGCAGACCAGTGCCGATGCGGCGTCGCAATATCTGGAAGCGCACGCGCCGGAAGTCGCGCTGCTGCTCACCGACATCACCATGCCCGGCACCCTTAATGGCGCCGACCTGGCCAATCTGGTCGGCGAGCGCTGGCCGGACAAACCGGTGATGGTCATGTCCGGTTATGAAACACCGGAAACCTCGGGCGTGAAGCATCCGGTGGCGTTCATCAAGAAGCCGTGGGCCATCGGCCAGTTGCTCGATTGTGTGGACGGTGCGTTCAAATCCAAGGCGCCGCGTCTGCACTGACACGCCTCGCAAGTGCTACATTGCCGGGCATCGTTGCCCGGCCCCTTGCGAGGAAGTGATCTTTTGTCTGCTCACGATGCTGTTTTCAACCGCGCGTTCGGCGCGTTCCTGTTCGACATGGACGGCACCGTCCTCAACTCCATCGCCGCCGCCGAGCGGATCTGGTCCGCCTGGGCCGTGCGCCACGGGGTGAACGTCGAGACGTTCCTGCCGACCATCCACGGCGTGCGCGCCATCGACACCATCACGCGTTTGAACCTGTCGGGCGTGGACGCCGAGGCGCAAGCGGCGTTCATCACCGAGGCGGAAATCGAAGACGTCGAAGGCATTGTCGAGATCCCCGGTGCGGCGGCTTTTCTCAAGTCGTTGCCGGCGGATCGCTGGGCCATGGTGACCTCGGCGCCACGGGATCTGGCGTTGCGGCGGATGGCCGCAGCGGGGATTCCGGAGCCTGCGGTGATGATCACCGCTGAAGACGTGACCGCCGGCAAACCGGATCCGGCCGGTTATCGGCTGGCGGCCAAACGCCTGGGCCTGGAACCGTCGGACTGCCTGATTTTCGAAGACGCCACCGTCGGTATTCAGGCCGCTGAAGCCGCTGGTGCGCCGTTGATGATCATCACCACGACTCACCAGCATCCGCTTGAAACCGCCCACGCGACGATTGCCAGTTACCGCGACATTGCGCTGAGCATCGACAGCGACGGCCAGTTGCGCCTGCAACCTCAATAAATCCCGGGCACCAAGCGCCAGCTGCGGGCGCAATAGGCGTCGTATTCGGCGCCGAACTGCGTGCGCAGTAGGGCCTCTTCGGCGTGGATGCGGGCGATCAGCGGGATCAGCGTCAGCGCCGCCAGCAACAGGCCGACCACCGAGCGAAACGCCAGCGCCCAGCCGATCGCATTGATCACCAGCCCCAGATAACTGGGGTTGCGCAGATGCCGATAAATGCCCTCGGTCACCAGCCGATGTCCCGGCTGGATCGCCACCAGCCCGCTGAACCGATGGCCCAGCACAAACACCGGCCACAGGCGCAATCCACCGCCGACGATAAACAGCAGCGCGCCCAGCCAACGGGTGCCTTCGCGGCCCACTGTCCAGAAACCGATGCGGTCGCAGTAGGCCGGCAGAAAGGCACTGACCAGTCCGATCACGGCGAACGCCGGAATCACCCAGCGATTGGCCCGGTCCTCGCGCTCGCCGGTGCTCAAGTTCACTTCCGTAAACAACGACGCCACCACCATGGCCAGGGTTGCCAGGGCCACCACGACCAACGCACCGTGAGAAAAAAACACCGCCACGCCACCGATGCCCCACATCGCCAAACCCAGATAGGCGAGGGTGGCGAGCACGGCGACCACGGTCATTTGCGCAGACATTTTCATAGGCACCTGACGGCTGTTCCGTTCAGTGTAGATCCCGGCACGATCCCCGGCGTTTAACCGCTGGAGGGGGCGTGGACTAAACTTCAGGCAGAGACGTTCCGATCATCCGATCCGCCGCTTCGGGAGTCCGCCATGCTGCACATCCGCACGCCGCTGATCCTCCATCCGACCCTGTCGACCGCGTCCCGGCGCATCTGGCTGAAGCTGGAAAACCTGCAACCGTGCGGCTCGTTCAAGCTGCGCGGGATGGGTTTGTTGTGCAGCCAGGCAGCGAAGCAGGGCAAGCGCAAGGTCGTGTGTCCGTCCGGCGGCAATGCCGGGCTGGCCACGGCGGTGGCAGCGGTCAGCCTGGGCCTGCAAGCCTGCATCGTGGTGCCGCACACAACGCCGGAAGCGACCCGCGCGCGTATTCGCCGCACCGGCGCGGAAGTCGTCGTCCACGGCAAAGTCTGGGACGAGGCCAACCAGCGAGCGCGGGAACTGGCCAGTGCGGCGGACACCGAATACGTGCCGGCCTTCGATCACCCGGTGTTGTGGGAAGGGCACAGCTCGATGATCGACGAAATTCTCGACGACTGCCCGCAGGTCGATACCGTGGTCACATCGGTCGGCGGCGGTGGTTTGCTGGCGGGCATCCTCACCGGGCTGCTGCGCCATGAGCGCCGAGACTGCCGCATCATCACCTGCGAAACCACAGGCGCCGCCTCGTTCGCTGCGGCCGTTCAGGCCGGCCATCCGGTGCGCCTGAATCGGATCGACACTGTCGCCACCTCCCTGGGTGCCGCGCAGGTGGCGGCGTGGCCGGTGGAGCATATCGGCGAGTTTGATCATGAATGTCTGGTGCTGTCGGATGACGACGCGATCATGGGTGTGGTGCGATATGCCAGTGATTTGCGGCAATTGGTGGAGCCGGCGTGCGGGGTTTCGCTGGCGGTGGCTTACCTTGATCATCCGGCGCTGGCGGGGGCGCATGATGTGGTGGTCATCGTTTGTGGCGGGGTGAGTATCAGTGCGCAGCTGGTGGCGGGGTGGGCGCGGTTGGGGGCTTGAATGCTCAGGGATTGCGCGTCGATCGCTGGCCCTCACCCCAGCCCTCTCCCGGAGGGAGAGGGGGCCGACCGAGGTGTCTTGAGAGATACATCGACCTGATGCACCGAGTCGATTATGGATTCCAAGCATCGACTTGAGACACCGATTCGATTATGGATTCCGGGACTGTCGGGGATTCTGCGTCGACCGCTTGCCCTCACCCCAGCCCTCTACCGGAGGGAGAGGGGGCCGACCGAGGTGTCTTGAGAGATACATCGACCTGATGCACCGAGTCGATTATGGATTCCAGGCATCGACTTGAGACGCCGATTCGATTATGGATTCCGGGACTGTCGGGGATTCTGCGTCGACCGCTTGCCCTCACCCCAGCCCTCTACCGGAGGGAGAGGGGGCCGACCGAGGTGTCTTAAGAGATACATCGACCTGAAAAACCGAGTCGATTATGGATTCCAAGCATCGATTTGAAACACAACGTCGATTACGGATTCACCGCAGATTTTTCAGGTCGATGTATCCCGACAATATCCCCCAATCGGCTCCCTCTCCCTCCGGGAGAGGGCTGGGGTGAGGGCGCTTTTCGGATCAGGATCGCAATCTCAAAACCTCCGCAACCCGCACAATCTGCTCCAACACATCCCCCATCTGCCGAATCACCTCCAGGTTACTGAACCGCACCACCTCAATCCCCAACCGCTGTAGATAAACCGTACGCCGCCGGTCATGAATCTCTCCCGCCGCCTCAAAATGCTGCCCCCCATCCAGCTCAACCGCCAACTTCAATTCCACACAATAGAAATCCAGCACGAACGGCGGAACCGGCACCTGCCGGCGAAATTTCAGCCCCGCTAACTGTCGCGCCCGCAGCTTCTGCCAGAGCAGTTGTTCACAGTCGGTCTGGGAGGTGCGCAAGTGGCGGGCGAACTGGCGTTGGGCGAGCGTCGGGCGATTTTGCATGCTTCACGTCCTTGTGAAGTGGGATGGAAAATTCACTGTAGACCAGACCAACAGTCAATATCGGATCAACCTGATGATGGATTCACACAAGATTTTTCAGGTCGATGTATTACGTCAATATCCCCCAATCAGTTCCCTCTCCCTCCGGGAGAGGGTTAGGGTGAGGGCTCGGCGATATCAGACCCAGTCAACACCTCACGAAACGTCTCCACCAACGGCCTTAAATTGACCCGGTGCCAAGCCGCCCACAACGGTGTGGTAAACGCCAGCCACGGCACCTCCCGCAACACCACGCCCGGCGGTGCATTATGGCTCAGACCTTTCTGGATCATCGCGATCCCCAGCCCCGAGGCCACCAGCCCTAACGCGGTAAACGGCTCCGTGGCCTGCATCCGCACATCCGGGGTGAAACCTGCGCGAATGCAGGCGCTGACTAGCTCATCGTCGGCCCCCTGGCGAGGCTGCACGCCGATCCATTCCTGATCGGCCAGATCCGCCGGGGTCAGCGATGGCAGTTGGTTCAGCGGGTGATGTTCGGGCAGCGCCAGCAGCATCGGGTCGTCCAGCACCTGAAAGCCCAGCAGGTCGGGATCGTCGATCGTCGGCGGTTCACTGACCAGCGCGATATCGAGGCTACGCTGACGCAGGCCTTCCAGTTGTTCGGCGGAACTCAGGTTATACAGCGCGACATGCACGTTCGGCCGATCCACCCGCAGCACGCGCAAGGCATTGGGCAAGACCCCGGCGTGCATCGCGTTTTCGATGTAGCCGATGCACAGGCCGCCTTCTTCGCCACGGCCCAGGCGTTTGCCGAGAGATTCCAGGCGATTGGCGTGGGTCAGCAGGGCGCGGGTTTCGGCGAGAAAGGTCTGGCCGTCGCGGGTCAGGCGGATGCGCTGCTGGCTGCGTTCGAACAGGGTCAGGCCCAGGCGTTCTTCGAGCTGGGCGATCTGCCGGCTCAGGGGCGACTGGGAAATGTGCAGGCGCTCGGCGGCGCGGCCGACGTGTTCTTCCTCGGCGACGGCGACGAAGTAGCGCAATTGGCGGATGTCGATCATGTCAGACCTTCAGGGACTCAAGTGCTGCTGATTATGTCTTGGACGGTCTGAGTGGCGCAATCTAGGATCTGCTCAACGGTCAACACCGACCACGACTTACGAGGACTGCATCATGAGCTTGAAAGACAAACTCCCCGGCCAACTCGGCTTCGGCACCGCGCCACTGGGCAACATGTTCCGCGCCATTCCTGAAGAGGAAGCCCAAGCCACCGTGCATGCGGCGTGGGATGCCGGCGTGCGTTACTTCGACACCGCGCCGTTCTACGGCTCGGGCCTCTCGGAAATCCGCCTCGGCGAAGCACTGTCCCGCTACAAGCGCGACGACTACGTGCTCAGCACCAAGGTCGGCCGGGTGATTCTCGATGAAGTCGAAGACGCCGCCGCCCGGGATCTGGGCGAGAAAAGCGGGGTGTTCGAACACGGCCGCCCGAACAAGATCGTCAACGACTACAGCGCCGACGCCACGCTGCGTTCGATCGAAGACAGCCTCAAGCGCCTGAAAACCGATCGCCTCGACATCGTCTGGGTCCATGACATCGCTCAGGATTTCTACGGTGATCAATGGCTCGAGTACTTCAATCAGGCCCGCACCGGCGCCTTCAAAGTCCTGACCCGCCTGCGCGAAGAAGGCGTGATCAAGGGCTGGGGCCTGGGCGTGAACAAGGTCGAGCCGTGCGAGTTGACGCTGGACCTGACCGAGGCGCAGCCTGACGGCTTCCTGTTGGCTGGCCGCTACACCTTGCTCGATCACGACCGCGCACTGCAGCGTTTGATGGATTCGGCCCGGGCGCAGAATGTTGAAATCGTAGTCGGTGGCCCCTACAGCTCGGGGATCCTGGCCGGCGGTGCGCACTTCGAATACCAGAAGGCCAGCCCTGAAATCGTTGCCCGGGTTGAGCAGATCAAACGCATCGCCGCGGCCCACGGCGTCGATGTCAAAGCGGCTGCACTACAATTCTCGCTGGCCAATCCGGCCGTGGCGGCAGTGATTCCCGGTGCGAGCAAACCGGGACGTATCGCTGAAGATGTGGCGGCGCTGTCGGCGGTGATTCCGGCCGGTTTCTGGCAGGCCATGCGTGAAGCGAACCTGGTGTCCGAACGTGCACCATTACCCATCGACGAGGTGAAAGCATGAAGATCGATCTGAGCGGAAAACTGGCGATTGTCAGCGGCAGCACGGCGGGCATCGGTTTGGGCATCAGCCAGTCGCTGGCCGAGGCGGGCGCCACGGTGGTGGTGATCGGTCGCGATTCGGCCAAGGTCGAACAGGCGCTGGCAAGCATTCGCGACAAGGTGCCGGGCGCGCAACTGCGCGGTCTGACGGCCGATCTGGGCACGGCCGAAGGCGCACAGAAACTGTTCGCCGCCGAACCGAAAGCCGACATCCTGGTGAACAACCTCGGCATCTACAACGCGGTGGATTTCTTCGACGCGCCGGACGATGAGTGGACGCGCTTCTATGAGATCAACGTGATCTCCGGCGTGCGCCTGTCGCGGCATTACGTGCCGGCGATGGTCGAGCAGGGCTGGGGCCGGGTGATCTTCCTGTCTTCGGAATCCGGCGTGGCCACCCCGGCCGACATGATCAACTACGGCGTGACCAAAAGCGCCAACCTCGCGGTCTCCCATGGCCTGGCCAAACGCCTGGCGGGCACCGGGGTTACGGTCAACGCGATCCTGCCGGGGCCGACCTTCACCGACGGTGTCGAGGAAATGCTCAAGGATGCCGCCGCCGAGTCTGGCCGCAGCCTGCGGGACGAGGCTGACGCGTTTGTGCGCCGGGCCCGTCCGAGTTCGATCATCCAGCGCGTGGCGGATGTCGAAGAAGTCGCGCACCTGGTCACCTACATCGCTTCACCGCTGTCCTCGGCCACCACCGGCGCCGCTTTGCGGGTCGACGGCGGCGTGGTCGACAGCCTGACTATCTGAATTCATCGAGAGAGACTTTTTATTTATGGCAACAGCATCAGCAACGATCGACATCCCGGCTTCGGCCGATCAAGTCTGGCAATTGATTGGCGGCTTCAACACCTTGCCGGACTGGCTGCCGTTCATTCCCAACAGCGAGCTGAGCGAAGGCGGGCGCGTGCGCACCTTGCAAACCGCTGACGGTGGCGTGGTGGTCGAGCGTCTGGAAACGTTCGATAACGCGAGCAAAACCTATAGCTATTCGATTCTGCAGGCACCGTTTCCGGCCACCGATTATCTGGCGACGATTCGCGTTGAAGCCCAGGGGCAGGGCGCGAAGGTAACGTGGTCGGGACGCTTCACGGCCAAGGGCGTGAGTGATGAGGAAGTGGTGGCGTTGTTCAGCGGCATCTATCAGGGTGGGCTCGAAGCACTGCGCGCCAACTACCCCGCCTGAGTTTGTTCACTGATCGTTCCCACGCAGCGTGGGAACGATCTATCTCAAGACTGTGAAATCAGGCTCTGCCGACAATCCAGCACCAGCTTCGCCCCGCCCAGATCGCTTCGCCCCACCTCAAGGCTGAACCCGTGCAGATTGACGATCGCCGCGACAATCGACAGCCCCAGGCCAAAGCCATTCTGCAACTGCCCGCCCTCGGCGCGGTAGAACCGCTGGAACACCGCCTCCCGTTCCGACTCGGGAATGCCCGGCCCGGAGTCATGCACTTCGATCCGCGTATGCCCCGCATCATTGACCCCGCGCAGCACCACCGTGCCACCGGCCGGGGTGAACTTGATCGAGTTGCTCAACAGGTTCGCCAGCGCTTCAAACAGCAACGCCCGATCACCGTTCAGCATCGGCAGGGTTTCCGGCATGTTCAGCTCGAAACGCAGATCGTCGTCTTCGGCCAGCGGCAGATAGAACTCGTGCAGTTCCTGCAGCAACAACACCGGATCGAGCTCGACAAACCCCGAGCGCCGCTGACGATCCTCAAGCTCCGAAATCCTTAGCAACCCGCGAAACCGCGCCATCAGCGTATCGGCCTCGGCCAGCACCAGATCCAGCTGCGCCGCTTCCGGCGAGCCTTCGCCGGCCTGCTGCTGCATGCGATACAACTGCGCGCGCAAACGGGTCAGCGGGGTGCGCAGGTCATGGGCGATGTTGTCGCACACACCTTTGACTTCGTTCATCAAGCGCTCGATGCGATCGAGCATGGCGTTGACGATGGCGGCGAGCATGTCCAGCTCATCGCGGCGATTGGACAGCGGCAAACGGTGAGTCAGGTCGCCGGCGACAATCGACTGGGCGCTGGCCTGGATCGCTCGGATCCGCCGCAGCGGTCGACGACGCAGCAAATGCCAGCCGATGATTCCCGGCACAATCGTCAGCGAAACGCCCCAGAGCAAGGCATGCAGAATGATCTTCGTGACCGCGAACAGCGAACCGTTGTCACGCAACAATACCAGCCAGCGGCCGTCGCGGGTCGGAGTGGCTACCGCGTCGCAGCTGTCGTTGGGCAGGGTCGGGTCGTCGGAGTCGGCGCATTCGCTGAGCATGTGGATCTTGCCATCGAGCGGCAGACCCTCGGGGATCTTCTGCAACGCGCCGCCGAGGTAGCGATGCTGGGCATCAAACAGGCCGTAGGCGTCGATGCCGCGAATGTCGAAAGTCATGCTGGCGGCGAGCGCGTCTTCCAGCTGATCGCCGCGAAAGTGCGAAAACAGATGCTGACGTTGCATCAGCGAATGCTTGGCCAAATTGTCGAGATAACCGGAAACCTCGAAGTACATGACCCCCATGAGGATCGCACTCCAGGCCACGAACAACGAACTGTACAGCGCCAGCAAACGGCTGCTGGAGGAACGCCAACCGTCAGACGGGTTCGGCAATGACATAACCCGAGCCTCGCACCGTGCGGATCAGCGGGACATTGCCCGGCGGGTCGATCTTCTTGCGCAGACGGCCGATGTGCACGTCGATCAGGTTGGTGCCGGGGTCGAAGTGATAGCCCCAGACCTCTTCGAAAATCATCATCCGCGACAGAATCTGGCCGCTGTTGCGCATCAGAAATTCCAGCAACTTGTATTCGGTCGGCAGCAGCGTCAGCACTTGCTCGGCGCGCCGGGCTTCGTGGCTGATCAGATCGAGTTGCAGATCCGCCACCTGCAATGTGGTCGGCTGGGCGCCGTTGCTGTTCTGGCGACGCAGCAACACTTCGACTCGCGCGGCCATTTCATCGGTGGCGAACGGTTTGGTCAGGTAGTCATCGCCGCCGGCGCGCAAACCACGCACGCGTTCGTCGACGTCGGAGAGGGCGCTGATCATCAGGATCGGCGTTGCCACGCCCATGGTGCGCAGGGTGGTGACGATGGCCAGGCCATCAAGCTCCGGCAGCATGCGGTCGAGGGTGATCAGGTCGTAGTTGCCGCTGACGGCGCGGTCCAGGCCTTCACGGCCGTTGTCGACCCAGTCCACGTCGAGGCCGTGGCTGCTCAGTTCGGCGACAATTTCCCTTGCGGTCACGGCGTCGTCTTCGATGGTCAGGATGCGAGTCATGGTGGGCCTGCTGGTCTGTTCAAACGCAATGGCAGCATTTTGCCAAGATTTTGCGTTGACGCTTTAAATTAACTTTCATGTTTTAGCCGTCATTAGTCGCCGTCGCCGAATTATTTTGTGAAACGTTGATATCATCTGGCCACATCTTTCAAGGAGTGAAGGCGTGAGCTGGTTGATTCGTGGTGGCTGGATGCCGATGGCCGGGATGTTGCTGGCGCTGCTGAGCGCTTCGGCACTGGCCGCCAACACCCCGTGTTCCGGGAAGAAGGGCGGCATCGCTCGCTGCGACGGCGATCTGTTCCTGTGCAATGACGGCTCCATCAGCGGCTCGAAGAAGAGCTGCGCCGCCATGTTCGGCATCCGCGAACAGGCGAGGCCGCAACAATTTCTGCAAAGCAACGATGCGTGTGATTGCGGCACCGGCTCGTTCTGCACCGGGCCGCGCGGCGGCGTGTATTGCCTGACGCCGAGTGGCAAGAAAAGCTACAAACGCAAATGACCGGGCTTTTGTGCCAATGCATAAAACCCGCTGTTATCGACCCGTTGTTGCAATTTGCATGGATTCGGGAAGTTCAGTCTTTTTAAGTTATTGAATCCAAACGATTTATTTAATGTTGGCGACTGGCACGGTCACTGCAATTCCTCTGATGACGAGTTGTAACACCATTTTTCATGCCGGGAGCAGAACAACAATGAATAGATCCTCAGATGGGTTTTATCCTGCCTTCGAAGGCGAGTCGAGCAACGTCTCAGGGGTGTCCTGGGGCGCGATCTTCGCTGGGGCCGCAGCCGCTGCGGCGCTGTCGTTGATTCTGGTCCTGCTCGGTTTCGGTCTGGGCTTTTCCGCTGTTTCACCGTGGGCCGGAGAGGGCGTCAGCGCCAAGGGCCTGGGCATTTCAACGATCATCTGGCTGGCCGCCACACAAATCATCGCTTCGGGACTGGGCGGCTACATCGCCGGTCGCCTGCGGGTGAAATGGGCCAACATGCACGGTGACGAGGTGTACTTCCGCGATACCGCCCATGGCTTTCTCGCCTGGTGTGTGGCGACGCTGGTCACCGCGACGCTGGTGGTCGGTTCGGTCAGCAGCATTGTCAGCGGTGGCGTGCAGGCCGGTGCAAGTGTTGCCGGTGGCGCAGCCAGTGCGATGACCCAAGCAGCCGGCACCGCAGCGGCCAACACTGACAGCGATCAGTACGGCTACTTCGTCGACAGCCTGTTCCGCGACGATCGTCCCGCCGCCGTCAGCGATGACGCCGCTCGTGGCACCGTGACCCGGATCTTTGCCCAGAGCCTGGCCAACGGTCAGCTCAGCGCTGAAGACCGCACCTACCTCGCCCAACTGGTCGCCCAGCGTACCAACCTGACCCAGGCCGACGCCGAACGTCGGGTCGATGAAATCTACGCCCGCACCCAGAAGGCAATTGCCGACGCCAAAGTGAAAGCGCAACAAGCTGCCGACACCGCCGCCAAAGTCGCTGCCTGGACCTCGCTGTGGATGTTCATCGCGCTGCTGGCCGGTGCGTTCTTCGCCAGCCTCTCGGCCACCTTCGGCGGTCGCCGCCGGGATGCGGTCGAGTACGTCGAAGTCGAAACCTACACCACGACCACGCTGCCGCCAGTCCGTTAATCAAGGAGAACCACCATGCGCTCACTACTGCTGTTTTTCCTCGGCGTTCCAATCCCGATCATCATCCTGATCGCCCTGTTCGTGCACTGATTCCTTGAGGCACATGCCTTGGCCGCTTCCACCTTCGGGTTGAAGCGGCTTTTTGCTTTCTAAGGGGCCAGCGGCCAGAATCCGTGCGTGAAGTGGATCGGCCACTTCGAACCCTGTTTAAGGATGAAGACGTTGGACAAGAAGGAAATCAAACGCCAGCTGGATGAGATGCTCGATGCAGGACGCTCGAAAACCGACACCTTCAAGGCGTTTTCCGGTGGAGCGGTCAAGGATCGGGTCCTGGCCTACTGGATCGGTTCGCGGATTGAGCCGGCGCTGCGGAAACAGCATGCGCGCAAGGTCACGATCCTGATTGTGTTGTTCTGCATTCAGGCGTTGATCGGTGCGCTCATCGGATTTGCGCTGGGCTGGAACTCCAGCGTCGGATTGGCCCTGGTGCTCGCGCTGATCGGCGGTGCTATCCCGCTGCTGTTTGCGTGGGGCTTCTACAAGTACTCCGCGCAGACTTACACCGTCTTCGTGATCCTCACGCTCAGCCAGTTTTCACGCCTGTTCAAGGACTACGCCGAAGACCCGGTGGCCACGCTGATCGGCGTAGGCCTAACCCTGGCCCTGGTGTTTTATGTCGCGTGGCTGAAAACCAAACTGTTCCCCGACCTTGGTTTCATCGGGTCGAAAAAGATCAAGGGCCAGTTCGTCTTCTCCAACTGACCGGCACAGAACCGTACAGTCATTTCCATGGCCTGGATCAATATTCGTCGGCGCAATATCCCCTACCGTGAAATTTCCAGGCCCTTGCCGCTGGATCGACTACATTGCTTGCGCGCACTTTGCTGCGCGAGCGGAACCAACCTGCCGGCCCGATAGAGAGCGATAAACCCCACGAGCCGGCGAGGTGTAGTGCAGCAAGGAGCTGAGCTGTTTCAACCTCACCTGAACTTTTCACGGATGATCATTGCAATGCACTGCCTAGAAAGAACCTTCGATATCCAGCCCTTGGCGCAGGCGGATATGACTGTCCACATCAACGGCCAGCCGGTCACTGCCGCCATCGGCGAAACCGTGCTCAGCGTCATTCAGTCCCTCGGCGTGCGCCAGGTCGCGCGCAACGATCACAACCAGGTCAGCGGTGCCTATTGCGGCATGGGCGTGTGCCAGTGCTGCCTGGTGAAAATCAACGGCCGGCACAAGCGCCGCGCCTGCCAGACCGTGGTGCGCGAGGGCATGCTGATCGAAACCCAGGTCAACCGTATTCACGGGCAGGAGGTGGTATGAGCCTGCATCCGGTGATCGTCGGCGGTGGCCCGGCGGGAATGGCCGCGGCCATCGAACTGGCCCTGCACGGGGTGCGCTGCACCTTGCTCGAAGAGGCGTCGCGCCTGGGCGGCGTGGTCTATCGCGGGCCGCTGCGTGACGGTGTGCAGCTGGATTATCTGGGGCCGCGCTATTCCGAGGCGCTGGGCAAACTGCACGGTGATTTTCAGGAGCAGTCCGGTCTGATCGACGTGCGCCTCAACCACCGCGTGGTCGGCGCCGAAGGCACGCGCTCGCTGGTGGTGCTGGACGGCGACGAGCGTCTGCACGAAATCGAATACCCGCAGCTGCTGCTGGCCGCCGGTTGCCACGAGCGCAGCGTGCCGTTTCCCGGCTGGACGCTGCCCGGTGTGATCATGCTCGGTGGCCTGCAATTGCAGATCAAAAGCGGCGTGGTCAAACCGCAGGGGCCGGTGGTGATTGCGGGCACCGGGCCGTTGTTGCCGCTGGTGGCAACCCAGCTGCACGCGTCGGGCGTGAGCGTGGCCGGCGTCTACGAGGCCTGCGCATTCGGCAAGATCGCCAAGGAAAGTCTGGCGCTGCTGAACAAGCCGCAACTGTTCCTCGATGGCTTGAGCATGCTCGCCTACCTGAAATTGCACGGCATCCCGATGAACTACGGCTGGGGCGTGGTCGAAGCGCACGGCGAAGGCGAACTGAAAAGCGTCAGCGTGGCGCCGTACTCGGCAACGTGGGAGCCGGACATGAGCCGCGTCGAACGCTTCGAAGCGAAGACGCTGGCGGTCGGTTACGGCTTCATTCCGCGTACACAGTTGAGCCAGCAAATGGGCCTGGATCACGGCTTCAGCGACGACGGCTACTTGCGCGCCAACGCCAACATCTGGCAGCAAAGCAGCGAGCCCCACGTGCATCTGGCCGGTGACATGGGCGGGATTCGCGGCGGTGAAGCGGCGATGCTCGCCGGCAAGATCGCCGCCACCTCGATCCTGCTGCAACGCGGCGTGCTGGAAGAAGAACTGGCGCGGGTCCGTCGCGACCGTTATCTGGGCAAACTGAAAGCCATCGTACGTTTCCGTGCGGCGGTGGATCGCTACACCGAACGCGGCGTCGGGCAGACCGCATTGCCGGCGGCCGACACGGTGATCTGCCGCTGCGAACATGCGACCCGCGCCGACATCGACCGCGCGCTGGAGCAGGGCGTGCAAGACATCGCCAGCCTGAAAATGCGCACTCGCGTGAGCATGGGCGACTGTCAGGGGCGGATGTGCGTCGGCTATTGCAGCGACCGATTGCGACAGGCCACCGGGCGCAAGGATGTCGGCTGGCTGCGGCCGCGTTTCCCGATTGATCCGATTCCCTTTTCCGCGTTCCAGTCCCTCGGCACGGAGGCCGTTTCCCATGAGTAAGTTCTATGACGTGGTCATCGCCGGCGGCGGTGTGATTGGCGCGTCCATCGCCTATCAATTGTCCAAGCGCAAAGGCCTCAAGGTCGCGCTGATCGACGCCAAGCGCCCGGGCAACGCGACCCGCGCCTCGGCCGGTGGCCTGTGGGCGATTGGCGAGTCGGTGGGATTGGGCTGCGGGGTGATTTTCTTCCGCATGATGTCGGCCAACCGCAAGCGCGAAACCCAGGGCGCGGCGGTGGCGGTGGACTCCAGCACGCCGCACATCCTGCCGCCGTCATTCTTCGATTTCGCCTTGCAGTCCAACGCGCTGTACCCGGCGCTGCACCGCGAGCTGCGTGACAACCACGGGATGGATTTCAAGTTCGAAAAGACCGGGCTCAAGTTTGTGATCTATGACGATGAAGACCGGTTGTATGCCGAGCACATCGTCGGCTGCATTCCGCACCTGGCCGATCAGGTGCGCTGGCTGGATCAGGCGGCATTGCGCGAGTCCGAGCCGAGCGTCAGCCATGAAGCGCGCGGCGCGCTGGAATTCCTCTGCGACCATCAGGTCAGCCCGTTCCGTCTGGCCGACGCCTACACCGAAGGCGCCCGGCAGAACGGCGTGGACATGTACGTCAACACCAACATCACCGGCGTGCTGCATCACGGCACGAGGGTAACTGGCGTGCAAACGGCCGAAGCCGGGGTGTTTCACTGCAAGACCCTGATCAACGCCGCTGGCGCGTGGGCGGCGGATTTGAGCGAGTGGGCCACCGGCATCCGGATTCCGGTGAAACCGGTGAAGGGCCAGATCCTGCTGACCGAACGCCTGCCGAAAATCCTCAACGGTTGCCTGACCACCAGCGATTGCTACATGGCACAGAAGGACAACGGTGAAATCCTGATCGGCAGCACCACCGAGGACAAGGGCTTCGACGTCACCACCACCTGGCCGGAAATCGCCGGGTTGGTGCAGGGCGCCGTGCGTTGCCTGCCGGAACTGGCGGACATCAACCTCAAGCGCACCTGGGCCGGGCTGCGGCCGGGCTCGCCGGATGAGTTGCCGATTCTTGGGCCGATGGCCGGGGTGGAGGGGTATCTCAACGCCTGCGGGCATTTCCGCACCGGGGTGCTGACGTCGGCGATTACCGGAGTGTTGCTGGATAAGCTGGTCAACGATGAACCGCTGCCGCTGGACATCACGCCGTTTCTGGCGGACCGGTTTGAAGTGGCGCCGGCCAAAGAAGAGAGGGAGCTGGAGATAGCCTGAACTTGTGGGAGCCAGCCTGCTGGCGATGAGGCCGGTTCAGTCACCCTTGATGGTGGCCGAGCTGTCGCAATCGCCAGCAGGCTGGCTCCCACATTTGGAACTCTGCAAACTTCAGGACTTGCCCGATTGTTCTTCCAGTTGATCCGACTCGAACAACCGGGCCAGTTCCGCACGCGCTTCCTGGGCGGTCTGCAGCACTTTGGCCGCGTCGTCGTACACCGCGTGTTGAGCCTCGAGCACCTGTTCATCGTGGTGCTTGAAGCGCTTGATCCGCGCATCGGCCTGGGCCTGGGTCAAGCCGAGGCCAACCAGCGTGCGACGGCTCATTTCCAGACTGGAGTAATAGGTCTCCCGAATCGGATCGGCCCCCACATCCACCAACCGATGAACATGCTGCCGGTTACGCGCCCGGGCGATGATCTTCATGTGCGGGTAGAGCTTGCGCACGATCTCGGCGGTCTTGATGTTGGTCTCCGGATCGTCCGTGGCAATCACGAAATATTCCGCTTCCCCGACCTTGGCCGCGCTGAGGATTTCCGGCCGCATCGGGTCACCGTAGAACACCGGCACGCCACCAAAACTGCGCGATAGTTCGATGGTTTCCACCGAGGTGTCCAGCGCCACAAACTTGATGTTCTGCGCCCGCAAAATCCGCGCCACGATCTGGCCCATCCGGCCCATGCCGGCAATTACCACCCGTGGGGTTTCGGTCTCGATCTGGCGGAATTTCTCCGGCACTTCCACCGGCTGCACCTTCGGGCTGACCAACCGTGCGCAGATCAACAGCAACAACGGCGTGACCGCCATCGACAGGGTGATGGTCAGCACCAGCAGGTCATACAGACGCGGTTCGAACAGGCCCTGATCGCGACCGATCTTGAACACCACAAACGCGAATTCACCACCTGCCGCCAGCACGATGCCGAGGCGAATTGCGCTGACCTTGTTCAACCCACCGGCCAGACGTCCGACCACAAACAGCAGCGGCAATTTCAGGGCAATCAACAACAGCGTCAACCCCAGCACCGTGATCGGCGCGCTGAGCAGCAGACTGAGGTTGGCGCCCATGCCGACGCTGATGAAAAACAATCCGAGCAGCAGGCCCTTGAACGGCTCGATCTGTGCTTCCAGCTCATGGCGATATTCAGAATCCGCCAGCAGCAGGCCGGCGAGAAACGCGCCCAGCGCCATCGACACGCCGACCATGTCCATCAGCCACGCCGTGCCGATCACCACCAGCAACGCGGTGGCGGTAGAGACTTCCGGCAAACCGGTTTTCGCCACCACCCGGAACACCGGACGCAACAGATAACGCCCACCGATTACCACCACGGCGATGCTACCCAAAACCTGCAGACTGTGGCGCACATCGTCGGCAGTGCTGGTGTGGTGATCGACGCCCGCGAGCATCGGCACCAGCGCGATCAACGGGATCGCAGCGATGTCCTGAAACAGCAGAATCGCAAACGCCAGACGACCGTGGGGGCTGGTCAGTTCCTTGCGTTCCGCCAGGCTTTGCAGGCCGAATGCGGTGGACGACAGCGCCAGACCGAGGCCCAAGACAATCGCGCTGTTCAGCGGCTGGCCGAACACCGACAACGCCAGCACACCAATCACCGAACCGGTCAGCAGCACCTGCGCCAGACCCACGCCGAACACCGATTTGCGCATCACCCACAACCGTCGCGGCGACAACTCCAGACCGATGATGAACAACAGCAGCACCACGCCCAGCTCCGAAATATGGCTGACACTTTGCGGATTGCCGATCAGGCCCAGCACCGACGGGCCGATGATCACCCCGGCAAACAGATAACCGAGCACCGCGCCCAGTTGCAGGCGCTTGGCCAGGGGAACGGTAAGCACGGCGGCCATGAGAAAGACGACGGCGGCTTGCAACAGATTGCCTTCATGGGGCATGAGCGGAACTCCAGTAACGCGGTACGGCGGGGGGCGACAAGGATAAAGGCTGAAATGATTGCAGATCTACCGCACAGCCTGCTTGAGCAGATGTGCTTCTGTAATAATTTGCATCAATTGGTTACATTTATAGCCTCAGCGAATCAATTCCCCCCGAGTTTCCCATGGCCATCAACTTCGACCTCAACGACCTGCAAGCCTTTCGCGCCGTGGTCGAGCAGGGCAGTTTCCGCAAGGCCGCCGACACCGTGCGCCTGTCGCAACCGGCCCTGAGCCGGCGCATCGAAAAGCTCGAAGACGCCCTCGGCGTGAAGCTGTTCGAACGCACCACGCGCAAGGTCAGCCTGACCCAGGCCGGTCGCGGTTTCATGCCCAGTGTCGAGCGTTTGCTGGATGACCTGGACGTCGCGTTACTCGGCATCAGCGAAGTCGCCTCTAATCGGCAGGGACACGTCACGGTCGCTTGCGTGCCGTCGGCGGCGTATTACTTCATGCCGAGCGTGGTCGCCCGCTATCACCGACAGTTCCCGCGAATCAAAGTCAAAGTCCTCGACTCCAGCGCCCACGACGTGCTGAGCGCGGTGGTCAACGGCGAGGCGGATTTCGGCCTGAGTTTCATGGGCACCCAGGAAGCGGGCGTGGATTTCGAGCCGCTGGTGCAGGAGAGTTACGTGGTCGCCTGTCGCCGCGATCATCCGCTGGCCGGGCGCAGCAGCGTGACCTGGGACGAGTTCTACCGGCAGGATTACATCTCGCTGGACAAGACTTCGGGCAATCGTTTTCTGCTGGATCAGGCCCTGGCCAAAGTGGTGCCGCAGCGTCCGAGCATCTGCGAGACGCGGCATGTGACGACCATGATCGGTCTGGTGGAAGCGGGGTTGGGCGTGGCGGCGGTGCCGCTGATGGCGATGCCGGCGGCGGATCATCCGATCCTGACGCGGGTGCCGCTGACCGATCCGCAAGTGATGCGCAGCGTCGGCATCATCAAACGCCGGGGTCGCACATTGACCCCGGCGGCACTGGAACTGGAGCGGCTGGTGGTGGAAATGAAAGTCCAGCCGCCGACGGTCAGCGCTTGACCGAATCCAGCCCGGTGGCCTGCACGTCAGGCTGGGCGGCAGGTGCGGCCAGATAAGCGAGCAACGCTTTCGCTTCCTCTGGATGCTGCGCACCCACCGGAATCCCCGCAGCAAACCGCGTCACCGACTGCACCGATTCCGGAATCTTCGCCACAAAACTCACCCCCGGCACCGGCAGCAATTCGCTGACCTGCTGGAAGCCCAGTTGATAGTTGCCGGTGGCAACCACCGAGCCTACCGGGATTTTCGGGATCATCTTCGCCTTCGGTTTCAGCTGATCCTCGATGCCGAGTTTCTTGAACAGTTGCTGCTCGATGTATACGCCGCTGGCGCTGTCGGAGTAGGCCACCGACTGGGCGTCGAGCAGGGTTTTCTTCAGGTTGTCGACGTTGCTGATGTCCGGTTTCGGCGCGCCTTCGCGCACCACCAGGCCGATCCGCGAATCCGCCAGTTCCACACGCGAAGCCGGGTCGACCTTGCCTTGTTTGATCAGGTCATCGAGGGCGTAGCCGACCATGATCACCACGTCGGCCTGTTCGCCACGCGCAAGGCGATTGGGGATCGCTTCCGGGGCCTTGCCCATCGACGGGCCGAGGATGGTGTCGAGGGTGTTGCCGCTGTTCGCGGCGAATTTCGGCCCGAGGATTTTGTAGGCGGCAGTGAAGCCACCGGAGGTCATCACCCGCAGTTCTTCGGCCTGGGCCGCAACGTTGAACGCGAGGCCGGCGAGCAGGGCCGTAACGGTCATCAGTTTTTTCATGGTGCTCTCCTCAGGCAGCGACAGGTTGCAGACGACCGCCCGTGCGGCGATACAGATACAGCGTCGCGCACAACGCACACAGCGCGCCGACGCTCATCCAGTAACCCGGCGCAGCCTTGTCGCCGGTGTACTGGATCAGGAAAGTCGACATCGCCGGGGTGAAACCGCCGAACACCGCCGTCGCCAGGCTATAGGCGAGGGAGAAACCGGCTACGCGCACTTCCACCGGCATGATCTCGGTCAGCGCCGGAATCATCGCGCCGTTGTACAGGCCGTAGATAAACGACAGCCACAACAGCGACAGCAACATGTGGCTGAAGCTCGGTGCCTGCACAAGATACGACAGCGCCGGATACGTGGTGGCCAGGGCCAGCAGCGACATGGCGATCAACACCGGGCGCCGCCCGATGCGGTCGGACAACGCGCCGCCAATCGGCAGCCAGAAGAAGTTGGAAACGCCCACCAGCAACGTCACCAGCAACGCATCGGACGTGCTCAGGTGCAGCACGGTTTTGCCGAAGGTCGGCGCGTACACGGTGATCAGGTAGAACGCGGTGGTGGTCAGGGCAACCATCAACATCCCGCCCAGCACCACGACCCAGTTCTGGCCGAGGGTACGGAACACTTCCTTCATGCTCGGGCGATGTTTGCGGGCGGCGAACTCTTCGGTCTCGGCCAGGTTACGACGCAGGATAAAGATGAATGGCACGATCATGCAGCCGACGAAAAACGGAATCCGCCAGCCCCAATCCGCAACCACGTCCGGCGCCATCCATTGGTTCAACGCGTAACCCAGTGCGGCGGCGACGACGATGGCCACCTGCTGACTGGCCGACTGCCACGCGGTGAAAAAGCCCTTGCGGCCGGGCGTGGCGATCTCCGAGAGATACACCGAAACCCCGCCCAGCTCCGCACCGGCGGAGAAGCCTTGCAGCAGCCGCCCGATCAACACCAGCGCCGGGGCGAACAGGCCGATGGTTTCGTATCCGGGCACCAGCACAATCAAGATCGTGCCGCTGGCCATGATCGACAAAGTGACGATCAACCCTTTGCGCCGGCCGACGTCATCGATGTACGCGCCGAGCACGATAGCCCCGAGCGGACGCATCAAAAAGCCTGCGCCGAACACCGCAAAAGTCATCATCAGGGACGCGAACTCACTGCTCGCCGGAAAGAACACCGCCGCGATCTGCGTGGCATAGAAACCGAACAGAAAGAAGTCGAACTGTTCGAGGAAGTTACCCGAGGTCACCCGGAAAATGGCGCCGGCCCGCGAGCCGCCGTGTGGGATTGAGGCTGTCATCGAAAAATACTCCACCGCTTTTATGACGTGCGCGACGGGGAGGCGGCGCACGGTTTTTATTGGGGCGGATAGTGGCGCAGGGTGATCGATCTGTTAATTGCATAGTTGGCATGGATTGATGTTCAAGGCGGATCAATGTGTCCGGTGGGCGGCTACACTTTCGGATCCGCCATCATCAAAAAACAAGGAATGATTCCAGAACCCCGCAGTCGGAGTTCAGGTATCACAAATTTCAGGAGGTTCACCGATGAACAACAAGACCCTAATCGCCAGCCTGGCCCTCGTCGCCGGCATCGCCGGGATCAGCCCCCTCGTTCAAGCGGCGCAAACCTCGACCTCTACCGTCGAACATTCCCCGGTCGACGGCCGCGAATTGCAAGTCAACGACCGCGCTCCGGACATCTATCAGCGCAGCGAAAAAGCCCTGACCAACTGGAAACAGAAAGGCCTCAAGCAACCGGAGCCGCAGGCGCAGTGGGTACAGATCAATGACAAGTACGTGATGGTGATGATTACCAACGGGACGATTGTGGCGATTCAGCCGGTGGAGCGCTGACCTCAAGCAACAATTAGCCATGGACGGTTGATTGCATTCGAGCGCCGTTCCGGTAAAACGCGAGGGGCGTTTCGAGTGACTGGATGTCAGGAGCAATTCGTTGGACAAGAAACCCCTTTACCGCAAAGAAAACACGACCACCCATAACGTCCGTCGCAACAATCCCGGCGGGCATTACCGGCATCAGCGAAACACCAAGGCTGAAATCAACAGCGACGCTACTCGTGGCTCGATGCATGGGGTCCAGCACCGTGGCTTCGATTACACGCCTTTGTTTCGCTTTTTGCTGTCGCGTGTCGGCGGTGATTGGGACGAGATTTTCAGTGCGGCCGTGTCGCGGCTGGATCGGCAGGAACCGGTGTTCTGGATGGTCGCTGTGCTGGAAAGTGACCGGCAAGAAATAGTGCGACTCGGTGAATCGAGTTACTTCAATGGCCTGTATGTCGATGAACAGAAGCGCCTGCAAATCGTCAATCCTGCCCTGAAAGCCGAAGACATGACGCCCTACTGCCAGTGCTGCACGCATACCTTCAATGGCGTTGTATTCGGTACGCCCGAGCGCTGAAATTCAATCAGCCCGGCCATGACTGAGCGTCTGCCCACCACCCAATCGATACTGATTGTTCCCGCTGCGCTTGGCCTCATACATCGCCAGATCCGCAATGTGCAGCAAGCGATCCATGGTCGGTGCGTGGTCCGGGAATACGGCGACGCCGAGGCTGGTGCCGATGTGGCGTTGCTCGTTGCCGATGGGGATCGGCGGGGACAGTTCGATGAAGATTTTCTGACAGATGCTGCGGGCTTCGTCCTGCAGGTTCAGGCCGGGGGCGAGGCCTTGCAGGATGACCACGAACTCGTCGCCGCCGATCCGTGCGACGGTGTCGCTGACCCGCAGGATGCGTTTCAGGCGCGTAGCGGTGGTGATCAGAACGCGGTCGCCAGCGGCGTGGCCGTAGCGGTCGTTGATCGCTTTGAAGCCGTTGAGATCGATGAACACCAGCGCCACCCGCGTTTCAGTCGCGCGCGCATGTTCCAGTGCTTCCGATAGCCGTTGTTCCAGCACCAGCCGATTGGGTAGGCCAGTCAACGGGTCGAAGTGGGCCAGATGTTGGAGATAGCTGGCCGAGGCCTTTTCTTCGGTGATGTCGCGTACCACGCCCATCATCTTGATCACCGCGTCGTGATCGTTGCGCACCACATTGCCGGTTTCCCGCAGCCAACGAATCGTGCCGTCGGGCCAGACCACGCGGTATTCCTCATCGTGGTTTTCGCCGGTCTCAAGACATCGCAATTCCCCGGCGCGTACCCGTGCGCGGTCATCGGGGTGTACGCAGGAACAGAACAGAGCGTAGGACGGCGTCACTTCGCCGATCTTGAACCCGAACATGCCGAAGATCGCGTCCGACCAGTAGAGCCGATCGGTGTCGACCTCCCAGTCCCACGTGCCGATCCGGGCGAAATACTGGCTGCGCTTGAAGCGGTCGGCATCGCCATCCTGACGGATGTTCTGGCCCTCGGCCGCGCGGGTGAGCAGTTCGCGATACTCGGCGAGTTGCTGACGAAGCTCGCGCACTCGGCGGATCAGAAAGGCGATCACGACCATCAGCACGACGACAATGGCGAAGCTGATCCAGAGTTGAGTCATTCAAGCGTCGCTGTCATGGCGTATCGATCCGGGAGTGATGGCGTGTCGCTATCTTAATTCACGGCCAACGCCGGAAACAGCGGCAACCTTGGGTCAAACGGTTGCCAATGGCCGGCATTTCTGGGAAAACGGCGGCCAGCGGAACAATAGAGCGAATGTTATGAATGATGAACTGCAGATAATCGATCTTCAGCCCGGTGACGGAAAAGCCGCCGTCAAAGGCGCGTTGATCACCACCCAATACACCGGTTGGCTGGAAGACGGCACCGAATTCGATTCGTCCTGGAGCCGGGGCAAGCCGTTTCAGTGCGTGATCGGTACGGGCCGGGTCATCAAGGGTTGGGATCAGGGGATCATGGGGATGCAGGTGGGCGGCAAGCGCAAGCTGCTGGTGCCGGCGCATCTGGGTTACGGCGAGCGGACGATGGGCAAGATTCCGCCGAATTCGAATCTGGTGTTCGAGATTGAGTTGCTTGAGGTTTTGACGCGGGAGGATTGAATCCGGCGTTGCAGATTTGATGATCGCATTAAGGGATTAGCGCATGGACGTGTGGCACATGATTTCCCAGATTGCCCAGTGGTTGGGCGAGAAACACTCGTCGCACGGGCGCTGGTCTTACGGGTATATGGCTGTGCTCAACGCTGCTGTGGGGGTTGGCACTTGGGTTGTGGCCAGGGAACTGATGGCAAAGCGCAAAGCGCTCAAGGATCGTGTGACGACGACGCTTGCGTCTGGAAGCCTTACAGCGACTTCCTTCGCAGAAGAAGGCGGGCAACAGGTCAGATTCACCGGCGTTCTGCTGGAGGAAGAGGGGACTTATACCGTGACCCTGACTCGACAAAATGTTCAAGGCTCCGTTGTTTCTTCGAGCGACGGACTGCACTCGCTGGAGGAGGTCGAGGCTTACTTGAGGGGGACTACGCCTTTCATCCTGTCTGACTTTCGGCGGTGATCGCGTCTGCATATAAAGCCCGTTGTGATGAGGGGAAACCCTGATCACAACGTACTGTGTGCAAGGGCTCTATGAATCAGGTGAACGCCTCAATATCGTCAAGTGTGTCTGCGATCACGCCTTCCAGCGAAGGGAATCTTGTCTTTACTTCTTCCAGCGCTGCAAAGGCAATGTCTTTGTCCAGCTCGCCGTGTCTACGAGCAATGTGGCCGAGAGCGGTAATGGCAGAGGTGACAACCGACTCATTGCTGCTGGCGAAATACTTCAGGCAGGTTTGCTGAGCCCAGATTCTGTCTGATTCGTTCAAGCCAATAGAAATCAATCCAGCGACAACATTCCTTTCCACGCCGCTTTCAAGAAGCCTCACTGCCTCATCGTGGTTCACTGTTGGTTCTTGATAGGAAAGACTCAACTATTCCCGAACCCCGATAAAAAGATCTAGTTCAGTTGGTAGGTGTTCATTAAGGACTGAAGCGATTTGCCGGACCTGACCTTCATTCAATAACCATTCTCCGGCCTCGCTTTCTTCCAGGCTATCCCAACCCAGCAATGCTAAAACCGCAGCTTCTGCCTCAGGCTTCACCGTCAGTTCAAACTTCAAAGAGTCGTCCTCTTCATCACCTTTCAAAAAGCCACTTATCCATAAAAACATTAAAAGCCTCCTGTATTACTTCGGGGTAGATCTCTCGGGATCTGCGGGATCTATTTGTTCACCGGTTTCGTGGTTGAATTCACCAAGGTGTTTGCCTTGTTTGTTGTAAAGCTCAATAGCGCCAGTCTTGCTATCCCATTCATATATTCGCCCCTTCCGGTCCTTCCAGCGGCTTCGCTTGCCTCCTCCACCCTGAACGCTGCTTTTTGATTTGACTGGTTGGGCATCCGGGAATGCGGGCAGTGTCCGTGGGGGCCTGTGGTATTTGATATCACCGCCCAGTGCTGGCCTGGAGAGCACAACATACAGAGGCTGCACCCCGGAGTCAGCCGGAAACACAAGGATGAAATCCTCGTACTCTGGCGGATAGATCGGGTTGACGATGATTTTGTCTGCTTGCTCAGTCGGCGGATAGATCCAGATAGTCGGTGTTTGCGGGGCACCTTCCAGCGGAGGGATACCCGAGGTGCTGGATGAATCGACGGCAGGCGTCCAGGTCAAAGTGGCGCCATTGCCAAAGTCAGCCACTTGGCGAGAGCCTTGGGCGGTGAACTGCACAACCGGAATCATTTCCCAGTCAGGACGCTTTTGAGTGTTGTACCCGTACCCTTTGAGACTGCCATCGGGCTGTTGCTCTACCTGTAGTCGAATACGTGTTCGACCTTCCTTCAGCGATCTGAGCTGTTCTTCGGTATAGAGTGAACTGTCACCAAGATTGGATGGCCACAAAAGTGCAACCATGCCCGCCAAAGCACCTGCTGCAACACCGCCCGTGACTGCGCCAGCACTGGATATGGCGCTTGTGCTGGTGCCAATAGAAGCCGAGCCTCCCAAGAGAAGCGTGCCTACAGCAGACGGTAACTTGGCACCACCTATTCTTTTGAGGGTGATATTTCCCGCCGCATCTAATTCGCGGCCACCGAGCAAGGTGAATGCTCCAAAGTCAGCAAGTCGTTCGACCGGGATAAACCCTGCGGGGCTTTCATGGTTGATGACGCCGTCGGGGAGGTTGCAGCTCTTGGTAAATACACACCCTAGGGCGCTGTGTTGATTCGGTTGTTGAGACTGCCGAAGAAAGCGATCTTCGTAGGCTTGTTGTCTGGCCTGCATCTCGTCGTACTTTTTTTGTCTGGCGTCCTGCTCTGCCAGCTCGGTAGCAGTCATGTAGCGGGTAGTGATGTGGTGCCCGTCGCCTGAGGGGGGATTCTGAATTCGGGGAATTTCTGATTTTTGAGCCATGAGCGTCCTTGTTCCAACTTTTAAAGCGTTGGGAACGCTATCTGAATGAGCATTTGAAAGATGTAGGACGGTTCTGAAGCTCAAGCGGTTGTTACAAAATGACGCTCTCGGCAAGATCCGTGGAGCGATTTCTTATGAGTTGTAAGCACAAAACCCGCTGCCTCCGTGAAGGGAGACCGCGGGTTTTTTCTTGCCTTGTGCGCAGGTTATTACGCAGCCATCGCCATCTCATCCAGCGTCGCGGTAACCGTGCCGGTCAGGCTTGGAAATCTGCGTTTTACGCTGGTGAGTGCCGGCAGCAGGCGATTGCGATCCAGTTCGCCATGGTCACGGGCGAGTTGGGCGAGGGCGGTGAGTGCGGCGCTGACGATGGATTTCCGTTCGCTCTCGAGCAGTAACAGACAGGCTTTTTGGGCCCACTGGCTGTCTTTCTCGTTGAGGCCGATGGAGATCAGGGCGGCGACGATGTGTGCATCGGATTTGCTTTCCATGGGTGTTCCTCAGGTCGTGGCATCGAGAGTGTCCAGCGCCCGGTTCACCGCGAGTTCGCCACACATCACCACTTGGGCGATGCCCAGCACGGTGCTGCGGTAGGGCGGGTCCAGCAGTGCGGCGAAGTCGCTGAGCATCACGCTGGCCGAAGTCATCGATTCGCAGGCGTGGGCCAGCAGGGCATGTTGATCCAGGTCGGGGGCGACGAGGAACATGCGGCCGGGGCAGTGTTGTTTCGGGGCGGTGGGTTTCAGGTAATGGTCGAGGGCGCGCTCGGCGGCTTCGTGGAGTTTTTTTGAGTCGGTTGTGGAGTAGGGAGAGGTTGGGTCGGATTCGTTGGGTACGTCAGTTTCGGGTGGATCAGGAACGTATTTGAACATTTGCCTAGAACCTTTAATTGAGGCTTACACCGTCATTGCGACTAAACAATTAGGTGGCAGCTATGCGCAGGTTAGTCGACCGGTGGTTCTAAGCATTCCCGGCGCGCCCGAAGACGCCCTGCGCACAGCTACCATTGAGCACAGGCAAATGAACACCTGACTAAATGGACTGCATGCAACTTAAAACCGTCCGAGCGACTAAACCCGTTCACTGACCATTCAGTGATGCGAATCAAGTTACGGGCAGGCTCCAAACTGCACAAGCCGGCGGATTCTGGCGTAGTTGTAGGCAAAGGCGCAAGGCGATGTAGCCTCTCGGATGAGGGCAAAATGATGCTTCATTTGTCAGGCGTTATGGCTCACATAAGAGGTCGCCGCCGGCCTGTGAAGCGTGCTTGCTTGTGAACATCCTCTTTGTGATACCGAATATTTAATAAGCCACTTCGAGCTTGATTTATATTGGTTTCGATATAGCCTGCGTGGCACGTTCAAATGCCAGGAACAGGTTAAACCATGAAGGATCATCAAAACCCACCCCAGCGTTTCTCAAGCATCTGGGATGCGCTGGAAGACACGCCGCAGGAAGCGGCCAACATGCGTCTGCGGGCCAAATTGATGCGCACGCTTTGCGAAACGATTCGTGCGTGGGAGCTTCCGCAGAAAGAGGCGGCCAAGCGTCTCGGCATCACTCAGCCGCGTCTTAACGACGTACTCAACGGCAAAATCGACAAGTTCTCGCTGGATGCGCTGGTCAACCTGTCGGCGGCCGCAAAACTGGAAGTAGACCTCTGTTTCCAGCTGCCTGCTTCCCTGGAATGGGCCACCTGATCCTTGATTGCAGCGATGCTTAAATCTGCACCTCGCTGAACATCGGAACTCTCCCATTCAACGAAGGCCGGTAGTGCCACGTGAATCTTCCCGGATCAATGTCGCGGGCGAGAATTTCAGTGAGCGTGGCGCGGGCGATCGTCATCGCCAACATCTGTCCGGGACATTGATGCCGACCGCTGCCGAACGTGAAGCTGCGGCGATTCGGGCGATCCGGCATAAAACGATCCGGGTTTTCATTGAGTACCGGGTCGCGATTGGCCGAGGCCAGCAACACCAGAATCACGTCGCCCGATTCCAGCCGCAAGCCGTCGATTTCACAGCTGTTTGCCACAAATCGGCGGGTGTTCTGTACCGACGGATCGAAGCGCTGGACTTCAGCCAGCAATGAATCCACTGACGCCGCGCGTAATTCAGGTTGACGCTGCAACGCCACCAGCGCATTTCCGATAAGCCCGGCGGTGGCTTCGAACGTCTGCGAACAGAGGCCGATCAGGTTGGCGAGCAACACGTCCTCATCGCCGACAAAACGCTGTTGGATGTCGGCGAGAAACGGGTTCGGATCCGCCAGCAATTCAATAAAGTATCCGCGCAATTGCTCCGCCGCCCGATGGGCTGCCGCCAGTTGCAGGTCATTGCTCAACGGCGACAGGCACGCTGCGAAATCCGCCGTCAGTTCACTGATGACCCGCGCCTGCGCCGGGGTGAATCCGAGCAGCGATGCAACCACGCACACCGGGCCGCGAAACATGGCTTTATAGAGGCCGTCGGCGTCGTTCGTTATCAGCCGCGCGGACACCAAAGCGCTGACTTCTTCCCGATCAAACAGCCCCAACGGCGGCTCGATGACCGAACGCGGGCAGCGCTGAGCTTCGCCGTCATTCATGCGCATCAATTGGCCGAACACCTTACCCGCCATGCCATCGGCAATCGCCTTGGGCACCGGTTCCTGCACCGGGCGCACCCGGCAATCCGGATGCGCCAGCACCGCGCACACCGCCCGGGCGCTACTGGCAACCCACAGTTTCAGTCCGTGATGAAAAGTCAGCCCGCCCGCCGCGCGCAGTTCGGCGTAGTAGGGATAGGGATCGGCGTGAGTCGCAGCGATGATCGGGTCCATGGATCGCAACCTTGTCGGTGGGGAAAGTGTTGCTACTATCTCCAGTCCTTGAGGGCGATGATTCGTCCGGGAGCGAAATATGCACGCAGAACATCAAGACATCGGCGTCTCGCAAGTGGCCGCTGCCATCGCGGAGCCGGCGCGGACCAAAATGCTGTGCTCGCTGATGGACGGCCACGCCCGCACCGCCACGGAGCTGGCGACCCTCGCCGACGTCAGCGCCTCGACCGCCAGCGCACACCTGGCCAAGCTCAAGGACCTGGCGCTGGTGCGCCTGCATGTGCAAGGCCGCCACCGTTATTACAGCCTCGCCGACAAACGCGTGGCCCAGGCGCTGGAAGCGCTGATGGTGATCGGCCAGAACCCCGCGCCGACCTTCAAGCCGCACACGCCGGATCGCCTGCAATTCGCCCGAACCTGCTACGACCATATGGCCGGGACGCTGGCGGTAATGCTGCATGACCGCTTGCTTGAAACGGGATGGCTGGTGGAAACCGACGAGCAGGTTTATCGCCTCAGTGACAGCGGCGAGGCGTTTTTTGAGGGGATGGGTATTGAGGTCAAGGATCTGTCGACGATGCGCCGCCGCTTTGCTTGCCCGTGCCTGGACTGGAGCATGCGCCGGCCGCATCTGGGCGGTTCGCTCGGGGCGGCGTTGTTGCAGGCGGCGTTGAAGCGCAAATGGGTGACGCAGGATCTGGACAGCCGGGCGCTGACGTTGACGGCGTTGGGGCGCAAGGAAATGGCGGCGCGATTCGGGGTGAAGTGGCCCGAGTCGAAGCAACCGGTCCCGGTGCGTAAATCCTCAACCGTGGCGGCTGGCAGTCGAGCGCAGCAAGCCTGACTGACGAAGGGTCGTTTTACGGCTTGTGGCCCGTGGGCGGACTCTATACTGTATATGCGAACAGTATCGAGTCCGTGCCATGCAAATCATCGACAAGCTCAGCATCCTCGCCGACGCCGCCAAGTACGACGCCTCCTGCGCCAGCAGTGGCGCGCCCAAGCGCAGCTCCGAGGGCAAGAGCGGGCTGGGATCGACCGATGGCATGGGCATCTGCCACAGCTACACGCCGGACGGGCGATGCGTGTCACTGCTCAAGGTCCTGCTGACCAATTTCTGCCTCTACGACTGCCAATACTGCGTCAACCGACGCTCCAGTGACGTGCCGCGTGCGCGTTTCACGCCCGAGGAAGTGGTGACGCTGACCCTGGATTTCTACCGGCGCAATTGCGTCAGCGGGTTGTTCCTCAGCTCGGGGATCATCCGTTCGGCGGACTACACCATGGAGCAACTGGTGCGCGTCGCGAAGCTGCTACGCGAGGAGCATGAATTCCGTGGCTACATTCATCTCAAGACCATTCCCGATGCGGATCCTGCGTTGATCGAAGAGGCCGGGCGTTATGCCGATCGCTTGAGCGTCAACATCGAATTGCCCACCGATGCCAGCCTGCAAACCCTGGCGCCGGAGAAGCACATCGGTTCGATCAAGCAGGCGATGAACACCATCTACACCGGCGTGCAGACCGTGCTCAACGAACCCCGTGCACCGAAATTCGCCCCGGCCGGGCAGAGCACGCAGATGATTGTGGGTGCCGATGACACCGACGACAGCACCATTCTGCACAGTGCTCAGGCGCTCTACGGCAACTTTCGCCTGCGCCGGGTCTATTACTCGGCGTTCAGCCCGATTCCCGATAGCCCTAAAAGTGTGCCACTGGCCGCGCCGCCGCTGATGCGCGAACACCGCTTGTATCAGGCGGATTTTCTGTTGCGCGGTTATGGCTATACCGCCGGTGAGTTGCTCACGGGGCCGGGCAACCTGGCGCTGGACATCGACCCGAAACTGGCTTGGGCGCTGCAGAATCGTGAGGTGTTTCCGCTGGACCTCAATCGCGCTGAACCGGCGTTGATCTCACGCATCCCAGGCATCGGCCTGCGTACGACCGAACGTCTGGTGGAACTGCGAAGGCAGCGGCGCATTCGCTACGAAGACGTGGCCCGCATGCGCTGTGTGCTGGCCAAGGCCAAGCCGTTCATCATCACCAGCGATTACCACCCGCAGCAGGCCGAGGTCACCAGCCAGATGCTCTATCAGCAGTTGCGCGACCGGCCGATGCCGCAGCAGATGGGGCTATGGGGATGATCAACCTCGACTGCGACGACCTGTTCGACACGTGGCGCCAACAGGCGCGCTGGCTGCTTAGCCATGAAATCGATCCGAGTCTGGTGAGCTGGGCGTCGGAAGGGGTGAGTGATCTGTTTGCCAGTGACGTAGCGGTGCCCGAAGGGCAGGGGCCATTTCAGGCGCGCATCCCGCGTGCGTTGCTCGACACCCTGGAACAAGCATCTCGTTACCGGGGCGATCAACGCTGGAGCCTGCTGTATGAAGTGCTGTGGCGGGTCAGCCATGGCGATCGCACGGCAATGATGGCCGGTGACAAACTGGGCAGCGAGTTGCAGCGGCGGATCAAGCAGGTGCAGCGTGAAGCGCATCACCTGCATGCGTTCGTGCGTTTCATCGAACGCCCGGCTGAGTTGCCGGGCCCGCAATATGTGGCGTGGCACGAACCGGCCCACGACATCCTGCACAGCGCCAGCGAACACTTCATCGGGCGCATGGGCCGGCATCGCTGGCTGATCGCCACACCCCGCGACGGGGTTTATTACGATGGCGAACAACTGATCCATCAGCGTCAGTGTCCGGTGGAATGGCAGCAACTGGCGCAGAACGTCGACGATCCCCACGGTGACCTATGGCTGACGTACTACAGCCACATCTTCAACCCGGCGCGGTTGAACGAGAAGGTCATGCAGGGGCATTTGCCGACGCGGTTCTGGAAGAACCTGCCGGAGGGGGAACTGATTCCCGGATTGATTACCCAGGCGCGCATGGGCAAGCAGCAGAACGGGCAGGCGAGCGGGATTGCCGGGCGTGGCGGCAAACGTATTGCGTTGAAACAGCTGGAGCATCCGCCGTCCGTTCAGCGCGTCGCTGAAGCCATCAACAGTCCAAAACCGGCGAAGGTCACGCCCGAGACTTTCGCCGCCAGCCAGGAGCCTTTCGGGCTCGACAACCAACCCTTGGCGGCATTGGCGAGCAGCGCATAACTGCCGTGCACCAGAATCACCAGCGCTGCATAGGTGGTCACCAGTTTGAAGAACTGCGGATGGAAAGCCTGTGCGGTGTTGATGAACTGCGGGAATACCGCCAGAAAGAAGAAGATGGCTTTGGGATTTAGGAACTGCAGGGATGCGGCTTCCAGAAAGCGGTAGCCCGGGCGAGAAGGGCGGACGTCTTGCAGGGTACGGAAACGATCAGAACGCCAGCTCTTGAAACCCAGATACAACAGATAAGCGGCGCCAGCATATTTCAGCACGGTAAAAGCCGTTGCCGAGGCACTGAGGATCAGGCCGACACTGGTGGCGCTAAGGGCGGCAACCACGAAGGCCCCCGAGGCAATTCCCAAAATCCCCGGCACTGCGCCCGCCCAGCCCAGGCGCACGGCGTTGGACAGGGTCAGCACCACACCCGGGCCGGGGCTCAAAATGGTCAGCGTGGCGAAGAGTACAAAGAGTCCGTAGCTGTGCATGTCTGCTCCGTCGGGGCGCGGGATTAGGCGTGCGGGCAGATTGGCGTGGCGCCGAACGTGTGACAAACGCTTTAAATGCAGCGCATACGTGACTAAATTAGACCCATGAACAAATCTCTCCCGCCGCTCAATGCGGTTCGTGCCTTTGCGGTCGCTGCCCGTCATCAGAGTTTCACGCTGGCGGCTGAAGAGCTGCACGTAAGCCATAGTGCCGTCAGCCGGCACATCAAATTGCTGGAAGAACACCTGGGTGTGTTGCTGTTCGAACGGCGCATCCGGCAATCGTTGCTGACGCCTGCCGGCCAGCGTTTTTATCAGCAGGTCAGCGCCGGTCTGGCGCAGATCGCCGACGCGGCTGCCGAGTTGCGACAGCAGGCGGCACGGCCGACAGTGAATATCAACACCCGCCCGTCTTTTGCCCAATTGTGGCTGACGCCCCGGCTGGATGCCTTCATGGCAGAGCATCCGGACATCGAACCGCAGGTGATCACCCAGACCCGATCCCCGGATCCTGCGCAGGACAGCTTCGACATCGTCATCCGCCGTGGACGTGACGACTGGGCGCCGACCATCGAGTCGCACCCGTTGTTTGAGGATGAATTACTGATGGTGGCGGCGCCCGAGCTGATCGAGCGAATCCCATTGGCGGATCTTGCCGATCTGGGGCAGCACACGTTGCTGACCGTCAGGGCCCGGCGTGAGGACTGGCACCACTGGGCGCTGCGTTTTGGCCAGCAGCAGAGCGCGAGTCAGGAGATTCGCCAGTTCGACTACATGCATCGAGTGCTGGAGGCCGCCGTGGCGGGTGAGGGCATTGCGCTGTGCCCGACGACTTTACTAGGCACGCATCTGTCGAGCGGTCGGCTGGTCTGCCCGTTGCCCGACCTGCGGATGCCGTTGCCACGTTATTACTACGGCGTTACACCGCAGGCCTCTGCAGCGGCTCAGGTGTTTGTGGCGTGGCTGCAAAAACAGATCCCATGAAAAAGCCCCCATCGATCACTCGATGGGGGCTTTTGTGCATCTGGCCGTCAGATCAAACCTTGACGATCCAGCCTGCTGGCGCTTCAACGTCGCCGGTCTGCACGCCAGTCAGCTCTTTGTAGAGCTTCTGGGTCACAGGGCCGACTTCAGTTTCGCTGTGGAACACGTGCAGATGATCGTTGTAGCTGATGCCGCCGATCGGGGTGATCACCGCAGCGGTACCGCAAGCACCGGCTTCCTGGAAGTCCGACAGCTTGTCGATGAACACGTCGCCTTCGACCACTTCCAGGCCCAGACGGGACTTGGCCAGTTCGATCAGCGACAGACGGGTGATGCCCGGCAGTACCGACGGCGAGTTCGGGGTGATGAACTTGTTGTCGTGGGTGATCCCGAAGAAGTTGGCCGAACCGACTTCCTCGATCTTCTTGTGGGTCAGCGGATCCAGGTAGATGGCGTCAGCGAAGTGCGCTTTCTTGGCCTGGGAGCCTGGCATCAGGCTGGCGGCGTAGTTGCCACCGACCTTGGCGGCACCGGTGCCTTGTGGCGCGGCACGGTCGAAGGTGGAGATCTGGAAGTTGTGCGGGGTCAGGCCGCCCTTGAAGTAGGCGCCGACCGGGATCGCGAACACCGAGAAGATGAACTCAGGGGCGGTACGCACGCCGATGTTGTCACCCACGCCGATCACGAACGGACGCAGGTACAGCGCGCCGCCGGTGCCGTAAGGCGGGATGAAGCGCTCGTTGGCGCGAACCACTTCCTTGCACGCTTCGATGAACTGCTCGGTGGATACATGCGGCATCAGCAGGCGGGCGCAGCTGCGTTGCATGCGTGCGGCGTTCTGGTCCGGACGGAACAGGTTGATCGAGCCGTCCTTGCAACGATAGGCCTTCAGGCCTTCGAAGCATTGCTGGCCATAGTGAAGGGCAGTGGAGCCTTCGCTGATGTGCAGCACGTTGTCTTCGGTCAGGGTGCCTTTGTCCCACTCGCCATTGCGAAAGTACGACAGATAGCGTTTGTCGGTCTTGATGTAGTCAAAACCCAGCTTGTCCCAGTTGATGCTTTCGTTACCCATGACACCCTCTATCACTGAACAACCGCCGAAGCGGTTCAAGGCTTCTGACGTTTTTTTGGATGGGCACAACAATACTTCATTCTTGAGCGGTTTCGCAGCCCGGGCGATGGGGGGAGCAGCAGATTTATTAGCCTGCTTATGAAAAAACTCCCCCGCGGCGGTTTTTTACAGGTGCAACGCGTGCCCCAAGGCACGCAACGCCGCTTCTTGCACCGCTTCACCCAGGGTCGGGTGCGCATGGATGGTGCCGCCGATGTCTTCCAGTCGCGCACCCATTTCCAGGCTTTGCGCGAACGCGGTCGACAGTTCGGATACCCCGACACCGACCGCCTGCCAGCCGACAATCACATGATTGTCCCGACGAGCGACCACCCGCACGAAGCCGGTTTTCGATTCCAGCGTCATCGCCCGACCATTCGCCGCAAACGGGAAGTTCGACACGATGCAGTCCAGTCCCGCCGCCTTGGCTTCGTCCGGCGTCTTGCCGACGACCACCAGTTCCGGGTCGGTGAAGCACACGGCAGCGATGGCGGTCGGGTTGAATTCGCGGGTCTTGCCGCTGATCAGCTCGGCAACCATTTCGCCCTGAGCCATGGCGCGGTGGGCCAGCATCGGTTCGCCGCTCAGGTCGCCGATGGCATAGACGTTGCGCATGCTGGTCTGGCAGCGGCTGTCGATCTTGATCGCCGAGCCGTTCATGTCCAGGTTCAGTGCTTCGAGGTTCCAGCCCTGGGTATTGGGTTTGCGACCAACGGCCACCAGCACCTGATCGGTTTCCAGGTTCAGGGTATCGCCGTTCGGATCGCGCACCTGCAACGTCCCGTCGAAGCCCAGCACGCTGTGCTTGAGGTACAGCTTTACACCCAGTTGCTTCAGCGCGTCATGCACTGGTTGGGTCAGTTCGGCGTCGTAGGCCGGCAGAATCCGATCCTGCGCCTCGACCACACTGACCTCGGCGCCGAGCTTGCGATAGGCAATGCCCAGTTCCAGACCGATGTAACCACCGCCGACCACGATCAGACGTTTCGGAACCGACTTCGGCGCCAGCGCTTCGGTGGACGAAATGATCGGCCCGCCAATCGGCAGAATCGGCAGGTTGACGCTTTTCGAACCGGTGGCCAGCACCAGGTGTTCGCACTGGATGCGGGTGTCGCCGACTTCCACGGTCTTGCCGTCGATGACTTTGGCCCAGCCGTTGATGACCTGAACCTTGTGCTTCTTCAGCAACGCGGCGACGCCAGTGGTCAGGCGATCAACGATGCCGTCCTTCCACTCGACGCTCTTGCTGATGTCGAGGGTCGGCGCGGAGACGCTGATGCCCAGAGCCGAATGCTGATTGTGGTGCAGAGTCTGGTGAAACTGTTCGGCCACATGGATCAGCGCTTTCGACGGAATGCAGCCGATGTTCAGGCAGGTGCCGCCCAGCGCTTCGCCCTCGACCAGAATGGTCGAAATGCCCAGTTGCCCGGCACGAATGGCCGTCACGTAACCGCCAGGGCCGCCGCCGATGATCAGCAGCGTGGTGTTCAGAGTTTGCATGCCGTCACTCCACAAACAGGGTCGCGGGTTGTTCGAGCAGACCACGAATGGCCTGGATGAAGAGCGCCGCGTCCATGCCGTCGACCACGCGGTGATCGAAAGAGCTGGAGAGGTTCATCATCTTGCGGATCACCACCTGGCCTTTAACGACCATTGGGCGTTCGACGATTTTGTTGACGCCGACGATCGCGACTTCAGGCAGATTCAGCACCGGGGTGCTGACGATGCCGCCAAGGGCGCCGAGGCTGGTCAGGGTGATGGTCGAGCCGGACAGTTCATCGCGGCTGGCCTTGCCGTTGCGGGCGGCGTTAGCCAGGCGGGAGATTTCCGCCGCGCTGTCCCACAGGCTGCGAGCCTCGGCGTGACGCACCACCGGCACCATCAGGCCGACATCGCTTTGGGTGGCGACGCCGACATGCACCGCGCCGAGGCGGGTGATGACCTGGGCTTCGTCGTCGTAACGGGCGTTCATCTGCGGGAAGTCGCGCAGGGCGACGATCAAGGCGCGCACGAGGAACGGCAGCAGGGTCAGCTTGCCACGGCTGGCGCCGTGTTTTTCGTTCAGGTGCGCACGCAGTTCTTCAATCGCCGTGACGTCGATTTCCTCGACATAACTGAAGTGCGCAGCACGCTGGGTGGCGTCCTGCATGCGCTGGGCGATCTTGCGGCGCATGCCGATCACTTGAATCTGTTCTTCATCGTTACGCTGAGCGTACGCGGCGGCGACCGGCGCCGAAGCGTTCGACTGACCTTGCGCCAGATAGGCGTCGAGGTCTTCGTGCAATACGCGACCGGCCGGGCCGGAGCCGCGCACCAGACGCAATTGAATGCCCAGATCCAGCGCATGTTTGCGCACGGCCGGCGAGGCCAGCGGACGCTCATCGGCTTCGCGAGCAACCATCGGGCCCTGGCAAACGGCAGCCGCCGGACGCGGTGCGGCACCAGCAGGTTTGCTTTCAACGACAGCTTCAACTTTGGCTGCGACAGGTGTTTCTTTCGCCGCAACAGGCGCCGGTTTGTCCGACTCCTTCAGATTGCCTGCGCCTTCAACTTCGATGCTGATCAAGATACTGCCGACCGCCATCACTTCGCCCGGCTGACCGCCCAGCGCAATCACCTTGCCGTGCACCGGCGAGGGAATATCGACCATCGCCTTGTCGGTCATCACATCCGCCAGCACCTGATCCTCAACGACCAGATCGCCAACCTTGACGTGCCACTGCGACAGTTCTACTTCTGCGATGCCTTCGCCGATGTCCGGCATCTTGATAACGTGCGTGCCCATTCAGACCTCCATGACCCGTTTCAGCGCCGCGCCCACTCGGGACGGCCCAGGGAAATACGCCCACTCCTGCGCGTGCGGGTAGGGGGTATCCCAACCGGTGACGCGCTCGATCGGCGCTTCCAGGTGGTGGAAGCAATGCTCTTGCACCAGCGACACCAGTTCGGCGCCGAAACCGCAGGTGCGGGTGGCTTCGTGAACCACGACGCAACGGCCGGTTTTCTTCACGGATTTGACGATGGTTTCCAGGTCCAGCGGCCACAGGCTGCGCAGGTCGATGACTTCAGCGTCCACACCGCTTTCTTCAGCCGCAACTTGCGATACGTAAACGGTGGTGCCGTAGGTAAGCACGGTCACGTCCTTGCCCGGACGAGTGATCGCGGCCAGGTCCAGCGGCACGGTGTAGTAACCGTCCGGCACCTGGGCGGCCGGGTGTTTCGACCACGGGGTTACCGGGCGGTCGTGGTGGCCGTCGAACGGGCCGTTGTACAGGCGTTTTGGCTCGAGGAAGATCACCGGGTCATCGTTTTCGATGGAGGCGATCAGCAGGCCTTTGGCGTCATACGGGTTGGACGGCATGACGGTGCGCAGACCGCAGACCTGAGTGAACATCGCCTCGATGCTCTGGCTGTGGGTCTGTCCGCCGTAGATGCCGCCGCCGCAAGGCATGCGCAGGGTCATTGGGGCGGTGAACTCACCGGCCGAGCGATAACGCAGGCGCGCGGCTTCGGAAATGATCTGGTCAGAGGCTGGATACACATAGTCGGCGAACTGAATCTCGGCAACCGGGCGCAAGCCATAAGCGCCCATGCCCACCGCGACACCGACAATACCGCTTTCGGAGATCGGCGCGTCGAACACCCGCGAGGTGCCGTACTTGGTCTGCAGGCCTTCGGTGCAACGGAACACGCCGCCGAAGTAGCCGACGTCCTGGCCGAACACCACAACGTTGTCGTCACGCTCAAGCATCACATCCATGGCCGAGCGCAGGGCCTGGATCATGGTCATGGTGGTCGTGGTCATGGCGGTTTCCAACTGAATATTGTTGTTGTGATCGTTCATGTCAGATCCCCAACTGCTGACGCTGGCGCTTCAAGTGCTCCGGCATCTCTTTGTAGACGTCTTCGAACATGGTCGCGGCGCTCGGAATCTGGCCGCCGGCGAGGGTGCCGTACTGTTCGGCCTGTTTCTGTGCGGCGATCACTTCGGCTTCGAGCTCGGCGCTGACGGCGGCGTGCTCTTCTTCCGACCAGTGGCCGACCTTGATCAGGTGCTGTTTCAGGCGGGCAATCGGGTCGCCCAGCGGGAAGTGGCTCCAGTCGTCGGCAGGACGGTATTTGGACGGATCGTCGGAGGTCGAGTGCGGGCCGGCGCGGTAGGTGACCCATTCGATCATGGTCGGGCCGAGGTTGCGGCGAGCGCGTTCGGCAGCCCAGGCGGAGGCGGCGTAGACCGCGTAGAAATCGTTGCCGTCAACCCGCAGCGAGGCGATGCCGCAACCGACGCCGCGTCCGGCGAAGGTGGTGGCCTCACCACCGGCGATGGCCTGGAAGGTCGAGATTGCCCACTGGTTGTTGACTACGTTGAGGATCACCGGCGCACGGTAAACGTGGGCGAAGGTGAGGGCGGTATGGAAGTCCGATTCGGCGGTGGCGCCGTCGCCGATCCAGGCCGAGGCGATTTTGGTGTCGCCCTTGATCGCCGAGGCCATGCCCCAGCCCACGCCTTGAATGAATTGAGTGGCGAGGTTGCCGGAAATGGTGAAGAAACCGGCGTCCTTGACCGAGTACATGATCGGCAACTGACGGCCCTTGAGCGGATCGCGCTCGTTGGACAGCAACTGGCAGATCAGGTCGACCAGCGGTACGTCGCGGGCCATCAGGATGCTTTGCTGGCGGTAGGTCGGGAAGCACATGTCGTCGATGTTCAAGGCCAGGGCCTGGGCGCTGCCGATGGCTTCTTCGCCGAGGCTCTGCATGTAGAACGACATTTTTTTCTGACGCTGGGCGACCACCATGCGGTTGTCGTAGATCCGCGTCTTGAGCATGGCGCGCATGCCTTTGCGCAGGATCTCGACCGGCACGTTTTCAGCCCATGGGCCGAGGGCGTTGCCCTGATCGTCGAGCACGCGGATCAGGCCACGGGCCAGGTCGGCGGTGTCGGCGGGTTCTACGTCGATGGAGGGTTTGCGCACCGTGCCGGCATCGGTCAGATGCAGGTAGGAGAAATCGGTTTTGCAGCCTGGGCGGCCCGAGGGTTCAGGGACGTGCAGACGCAGCGGTTCATACGCTTGGGTCATGGCTTCTACGCTCGATCTTGTGAATTTCTTGTAGTGAGCTGGCAGTCATTCTTCGATAAAAGAAATCTTGTCCTACAACAATCATAGGCCCGGGCAAGAAGAATATTTCTCTCTGTTTCGTTGCGCTGGAGATCATTTGCAGATAGAAATTCTGCATAAACATAAAAAACAGGTGGTTTTGTCTCATGCGCAAACTGGACCGTACCGACATCGGCATTCTCAACAGCCTTCAGGAGAACGCGCGCATCACCAACGCCGACCTGGCCCGTTCGGTCAATCTGTCGCCGACGCCGTGCTTCAACCGGGTCAAGGCGATGGAGGAACTGGGACTGATCCGCGAGCAGGTGACCCTGCTGGACGCCGACCTGCTGGGGCTGCACGTCAACGTGTTCATCCATGTCAGCCTCGAGAAGCAGGTAGAGGAAGCGCTGCAGCATTTCGAGGAGGCTATTTCCGACCGCCCCGAAGTCATGGAGTGCTATCTGATGGCCGGCGACCCGGACTATCTGATCCGGGTGCTGGTGCCGACCATTCAGGCGCTTGAGCGCTTCATGATGGATTTTCTGACCAAAGTCCCCGGCGTGGCGAACATCCGGTCAAGCTTTGCGCTCAAGCAGGTGCGCTACAAGACGGCACTGCCATTGCCGGCCAATGGCCTGATTCTCGGGAGCTGAGTGTCCAGCCCTGATCAAAGATCGGCATAGCCGTAATCCAGACTTGCCGTGTTCAAGGTCTGCTCGACCCTGAAAGGCTGCAGCCAGGGCGCAGGCTCATTGTCCGGGTTGAAAATCAGGGTTGAGCCGAGCATCCCGTGCGGTGCGTTCTCGGGAAACGCGATCACCGGCTCGGTCGGGTGTTTGCGTTTCCAGCGCTCCCAGAGATAGTCGAGATAACAGTGGTGCAGGAAGAACACCGGGTCGTTGGGAGAGGAGGCTTCACCCATGTTGCCTCCAAGCCAGGCATGCACATCGTTGTGCATCATTTCCGTCAGGTTTTCCCATCCGGTCGGTTCGAGCCAGTAGGGCGTCCTGTTCAATACGGTCTCGACATCCTGTGCAGAAGGCAGCGGAGCGGGCCCTGCTCCAAAGTTGCGCCGCAGGCCTGCATCTCCGGTTTCACCATCCCAGACCTTGATCCCGAATAAACGATGCTCGTAGGCAAACGGGCCAATGGTAACCCGCTGGTTTTGCGTCGAATCGCCATCTCTGCCCATGAAGTCGTCAGTAAAGGGGTCGTCTGCACCACTCATGCTCCAGTTCCAGTAGGGCAGCGTGATGGTCGGGTTTTCTGCGGCAGCTTGCAGTTCCAGCTCGAACTGGCGAATCAGGATTCTGTGCCATGGGAGAAACAGTGGACTGCGATGAGGGTTGGGGAAGATCGGGTTGCCTCGCCCCATTGCGTTCTTGTGGATCTGCACGAAGTCATCGTAGCGATTCTGCTGTCCCGGACGCAGCACACTGGGCGTCCGGTTTTTCAGGATCAGAATGGCATTCACGAATTCCTCTTTCTGTGTTTGCGTCATGTCTCGGTGGTTACGGCGAATATCCATATTGCCAAATCTCCATGGGTTGAATGCCCATGAAGTCTGCCTGCCGGCCGAGATTCCGCCCAGTTCATGGGATCCGACGTGACAGGTACGAATCCCCTTGTTTCGGGTTTCTTCAATGATTTTTTCTTACACGGCGTTGACAGGAATCTTCAGGTAGACAACGCCATTGCCTTCGGCTGGCGGTAAATTTCCCGCCCGCACGTTGACCTGAATCGCCGGCAGCAACAGCGTCGGCATGCCTAATCCTGCATCACGTTGGGTGCGCATCTCGACGAACGCGGCTTCGTCGACGCCGTCATGCACATGGATATTGCTTTTGAGCTGTTCACCAACGGTGGTCTGGCACTGCGAGTCGCGACCTTGCGGCGGGTAGTCGTGGCAGACGTAGAGCTTCACGCTGGCGGGAAAGGCCAGCAGCTTCTGAATCGAATTGAACAATTGATGCGCGTTGCCGCCGGGAAAGTCGCAACGGGCGGTGCCGACGTCGGGCATGAACAGCGTGTCGCCGACCAGGATCTGTTCGCCGTCGATCAAGTAGGCCATGTCCGCCGGGGTATGCCCGGGGACGTGCAGGGCGGTGGCCTTGAGATTGCCGATCCGGAACGACTCGTTCGGCGCGAACAGATGATCGAACTGCGAGCCGTCGACGCGAAATTCCGGTTCCAGGTTGAACAGCGCCTTGAACACGTTCTGCACTTTGCTGATCGACTCGCCAATCGCGATTTTCCCGCCCAGTTCCCGGCGCAGGTACGGCGCGGCGGACAAGTGATCGGCGTGGGCGTGGGTTTCCAGCAGCCACTGCACTTGCAGGTTATGAGCCCGCACGAAGGCGATGATCTTGTCCGCCTGAGCCGTGCAGGTGCGGCCGGCCGCACCGTCGTAATCAAGCACAGGATCGACGATTGCGCACTGCCCGCCGTCGGCCTCGTAGACCACGTAGCTGTAGGTCGAAGAGGCGGGGTCGAGGAAAGCTTCAATCAGCGCGGGCATGGACACGGTCCTGTGCAGAAGGTGGGAAGTCAGAGTTGCAACACTTTATGTAAACACATAATGTCCGCAGCTTAAGTGACGTTGAAGGCATCCTGCAAATGCAATCCAGTCTGACCGAATGTGAAGTCGCCCAACTGCGCGCCTCGGCCTCCAAGGCCTGTTCGCTGCTCAAGGCCCTGGCCAACGAGGATCGATTGTTGATCCTGTGCCAGTTGACCCAGGGCGAGCGCAATGTCGGCGAGCTGGAGAAAATGACCGGCGTGCGTCAGCCGACCCTGTCTCAGCAACTGGGCATCCTGCGCGATGAAGGGCTGGTCGCGACCCGTCGTGAAGGCAAGTACATTTTTTACGGTCTCGCCAGTCACGAAGTGATCCAGGTGATGAAAACCCTTTCCGGACTCTACTGCGGAGCCGTGCTCAAAAGCTGGGCGCAATAGACCCGGCTATCCTTGCGTGCAGCCATAAGGAACAAACAATGAACGATCAACACTGGGGCCCATCCATCAGTGCGGACATCGTGGTCATCGGCGGCGGCACTGCCGGCATCGGTTTTGTCGCGAGCCTGCTCAAGCGCGATCCCGGCCTGAAAATCACGGTGATCGAGCCGAGCACCCTGCATTACTATCAGCCGGCGTGGACGCTGGTCGGCGGTGGCGCCTTTGATGCCAAAGACACCGCCCGACCGATGAACAAAGTGATGCCGCGTCAGGCCACCTGGATTCAGGCGGCAGTGACCGGAATCGATCCCGACCAGCGCCGTCTCACCCTCAATGATCAACGCACGGTCACCTATCAGAACCTGATTGTCTGCCCCGGCTTGCGCCTGGCGTGGGAGAAGATCGAAGGTCTGCAGGAAAGCCTCGGCCAGCACGGCGTCACGTCCAACTACAGCTATCAGCACGCGCAATACACCTGGGATCAGGTGCAGAAACTGCACGGCGGCAAAGCGCTGTTCACCCAGCCGCCGATCCCGATCAAGTGCGCCGGCGCGCCGCAAAAGGCGCTGTACCTGTCCTGCGATCATTGGCTCAAGCGCAATGTGCTGAGCAAGGTCGAGGTCGAGTTCAATCTGGCCGGCGCCGCGCTGTTTGGCGTCCCGACCTTCGTGCCGCCGCTGATGAAGTACATCGAAAAATACAACGCGCGGCTGGCGTTCAATTCCAATCTGGTGAAGGTCGACGGCCCGGCGAAAACCGCCTGGTTCGACGTCAAGGATGCGGATGGCAACGTCACCCGTCAGGCCAAGACCTTCGATCTGCTGCACGTCGTCCCGCTGCAGGTTTCACCGGATTTCATCGCGCAAAGTCCGCTGGCCGACGCCGCCGGCTGGTGCGAGGTCAATCCGCACACGCTGCAACATCCGCGTTATCCCGAGGTGTTTGCCCTGGGCGACATCTGCGGCACCACCAATGCGAAAACCGCTGCGGCAGTGCGCAAGCAGGTCGTGGTAGTAGCGGAAAACCTGCTGGCCCTGCGCAAGGAGCTGGCGTTGCCGCTGAAGTACGACGGCTACGGTTCCTGCCCGCTAACGGTAGAGAAGGGCAAGGTGATCCTCGCCGAGTTCGGTTATGGCGGAAAACTGCTGCCGACCTTTCCCCTCGACCCGACCGTGCCGCGCCGCTCCGCGTGGTGGCTGAAGGCGACGCTGCTGCCGTGGTTCTACTGGAACGGCATGCTCAAGGGCCGCGAATGGCTGACAAGCCTGTCCAGGGTCGACTGAGAACACTCTATGTTGCTGGCAAGTCTGTTTGGCGTGGTGATGGGGTTGATCCTCGGTCTGACCGGGGCCGGTGGCGGGATTCTCGCCGTGCCGGCGCTGGTGCTCGGGCTGGGCTGGACGATGACGCAAGCGGCGCCGGTGGCGTTGTTCGCCGTCGGCAGCGCGGCGGCAGTCGGCGCGATTGATGGCTTGCGCCATGGTCTGGTGCGTTATCGCGCGGCGCTGTTGATCGCGGCGCTCGGCGCGGTGTTTTCGCCGGTGGGCATCTACTTCGCCCATCAGTTGCCGGAAAAGGTCCTGATGATCCTGTTCAGCCTGCTGATGGTGATGGTGGCTTGGCGCATGCTGCGCCGCGAACGCCAGCAGGAGGGGCCGAGCGATCATGGCCACGCCAGTTGGGGCCAGAAAAACTGCATGCTCAATGAGCAGACCGGCCGTTTCGACTGGACCGCCAAATGCACCGCGACCCTCGCGGCACTGGGCGCGGTCACCGGCGTGGTGTCCGGGTTGCTGGGGGTTGGCGGCGGGTTTCTGATCGTGCCGGCGTTCAAGCAACTGACCGACGTGCAAATGCGCGGCATCGTCGCCACGTCCTTGATGGTCATCAGCCTGATTTCCGCCATCGGCGTGATCGGCGCTTTCCATGCCGGGGTACGCATCGATCATCTGGGCGCGTCGTTCATCGTCGCCAGCATCGTCGGCATGATGATCGGCCGAAAACTCTGCGCGCGAGTGCCGGCGAGGACGTTGCAGGTGGGATTCGCCAGTGTGTGCCTGGTGGTTGCGGCTTATATGCTGCTGCGGGCGTGAGTCGTTAGCAGAGAAAAAATCGCAGCCCTGGCTGCGATTTTTTTGTCACTGGTTGAACGCCGCCTCGGTGTTGTCGATCAGCGGGTTTTTCTCGGTCAGGACGATCTGGGCAATCTTGTCCTTGCGCATGAATGTCACCTTCGGATGGGATTGCGCATAACGGATAAAACGCTCCATGGCCTCGACCATTGCCGGTGTGCCGCCAATACGGTCGTGCAGACTCACCGACATCATCCGCCGCTTGCTCGCGCCTTCGGCGTAGAGTCGATCGAATTCCAGCACCAGTTGCTGATAGAACTGCTCCGCGGAGAAGTGCCGGCCCTCGACCAGCACGATGTCGTTGTTGCGCAGGGTGTACGGCACCACGGCGAATTTGCGCCCGCGAACCATGGTCACGAACGGCTCATCGCGGCTGACATCGTCGATGTGGTAGGTGAAGTTCAGATCCTGTAGCACTTTCAACGTATTGGGACTGCGCCGTAGCCAGTTGGCGTTGTAGCCGACCGAGCGCTGACCGGTGATTTTTTCCACTGCCGCGACGCCGTCGCCGATGAACTGTTTTTCCTGGGCGTAGTTCATGTTGTACGAATCGGCCCAACGCATGCCGTGGGCCGCCAGTTCATGACCGCGCTCGGCAATGGCTTTGGCCAGTTCCGGGTGCTTGAGCGCCGCTTCGCCAACCACGTGGGAGGTCACCTTGATGCCGGTGCGATCCCACAGATCGAGCATGCGCCACAAGCCTTCCTTGTAGCCGTAATCGAACCAGGTCTGCGCCGGCAGGTCTGGATAACCTTTTGGCAGCGGTGTACCGGAAAACGGGCTTTCAGCGCCCTCGGGCTGGCCGCCGGTTTCGAATTGCATCGACACTGAAATCACCAGTTGCGAGCCATCCGGCCACGGGCGTTCCTGGGCGAAGGCGAGGGCGGGCAGCAACAGCGCGGCGGCCAGCAGGTTTTTCAGCAGACGCGGGGAGCGTTGCCAACGGGGAGTGGTCATATCGGGCACCTTGCAGGTTGAGAAGTGCTGCAAGGTTGGCATTCGCCACGCATGGGAAAAATCCGCTGCGGGAGAGATGACTTTTAAACAAAATTTACGAATCCCCCCCAAACCCGTGTGAGCAAGCCCCCACAGGGATATGGGTTTGGCTGCCGTTTTGCGGCACACTCAAGCCATCACCGTACAAGGCCAATCAATGAACCAATACGCCCCGCGCAACTGGCAGCCGCACGAGAAGCCCAGTCTGCCCGGTTCCCCCTCGACGCCGCTGCACTCCAACCCCAAGCGCCTGGCGTATGCGCTGGTCGGGTTGCTGGTGGCGTTGACCGGCGGGTTGGGCAATTCGCTGGTGGTTGCCAACCTGCCTTACCTGCAAGGCGCGCTCGGGGCGACCACGGCGGAGATGGCCTGGCTGCCGGCGGCGTACGTGATGACCAACGTGTCGATGAACCTGCTGCTGGTGAAGTTTCGCCAGCAGTTCGGCTTGCGCGCGTTCACCGAGGTGTTTCTGGTGCTGTATGCGCTGGTGACCTTCGGCCATTTGTTCGTCAATGACCTTAACTCGGCAGTCGCCGTGCGCGCCGCCCACGGCATGGTCGGCGCGGCGTTGAGCTCGCTGGGCCTGTATTACATGGTCCAGGCGTTCCCGGCCAAATGGCGGATGAAAGCGTTGGTCCTGGGGCTCGGCACCTCGCAACTGGCGTTGCCGCTGGCGCGACTGTTTTCCGAAGACCTGTTGCAGATCGCCGAATGGCGCGGCCTGTACCTGTTCGAGTTGGGCATGGCACTGCTGTCGCTGGGCTGCGTCCTGATGCTCAAACTGCCGCCGGGTGACCGGTTCAAGACCTTCGAACCTCTCGATTTTCTCACCTTTGCGATCCTTGCCAGTGGCGTGGCCCTGCTGTGCGCCGTGTTGTCCCTGGGCCGGATCGACTGGTGGCTGGAGGCCGACTGGATCGGCATCGCCCTGGCCGCGTCGATTGCCCTGATTCTCGCGGGGCTGGCCATCGAACATAACCGCAGCAACCCGATGCTGATGACCCGCTGGCTCGGCAGCGGGGTGATGATCCGTTTGGCGCTGGCGGTGATCCTGATTCGCATGGTGACCTCGGAGCAATCCACCGGTGCCGTGGGCTTCATGCAAAACCTGAACATGAGCAGCCAGCAGCTTCATAGCCTGTATGTGGTGATGTTGATCGGCAGCGTTGCCGGGCTGCTGACCAGTGCGCTGACCATCGACCCGAAACACCTGCTGATGCCGCTGATCGTCTCGCTGGCGTTGATGGCCACCGGTTCGATCATGGACAGCTCATCGAACAACCTGACCCGCCCCGGCAACTTGTATTTCAGCCAGTTCCTGCTGGCGTTCGGCAGTACCTTCTCGGCCCGACCATGGTGCTGGGCACGCGCAACGTGCTGACCAATCCGCGCAACCTTGTGAGCTTTTCGGTGTTGTTCGGGATCTGCAACAACCTTGGCGGCCTGATCGGCGCGGCGTTGCTGGGGACCTTCCAGATCGTGCGCGAGAAGTTTCATTCCAGTCATATCGTCGAGCAGCTGGTGATGTCCGATCCCCGCGTCGCCGCCCGGGTGCAGAGCGGCGGGTCGGCGGTTGGCTCGCTGATTGCCGATCCGAGCCTGCGCAACCTGCAAGGCATTCGCAGCCTGGCGAACGCCGCCACCCGCGAAGCCAACGTGCTGGCCTATAACGATGTGTTCATGCTGATCGCGGTGATCGCGATCCTGACCATGATCTGGATTTCCATCCGTGCGCTGTGGCTGATCAGCACCACCAGAGCCGTCGCCCCGACACCTTCCGTACCTTCCAGCGGTGCCACTTCTTCATGACCGAACCGACTACCACGACCACCAATGCCATCGCCGCCACCCCTGAAGGCGTGGCGCCGCCGTCATCACCCAACACCGAGCCGCGCTCGTTGCGGGTGCGGATCATCTCGTCGCTGGGCTTTGCTGCGATCGCCATCGTCGGTGTGCTGATCGTGCTGTATGCCTGGCAACTGCCGCCGTTCAGCAGCGCGGTCGAGACCACCGAAAACGCCTTGGTGCGCGGTCAGGTGACGATCATCGGCCCGCAGCTCAGCGGTTATGTGTTTGAAGTGCCGGTGCAGGATTTCCAGTTTGTGAAGGAGGGGGATTTGCTGGTGCGTCTCGACGATCGCATCTATCAGCAACGCCTCGACCAGTCGCGGGCACAACTGGCGGTGCAAAAGGCCTCGCTGGCCAACGTGGTGCAGCAGCGCAACAGCGCCGAAGCCACGATCAAACTGCGGCAGGCGGTGGTGGCGGACAGCGAAGCGCAGCTACGCAAAAGCGAGGCGGATCTGCGACGCAACAAGGCGCTGGTCAATGACGGTTCCGTGTCCAAGCGCGAGATGGACGTGGCGCTGGCCGCCAACGCGCAAAGCATTGCAGCGGTGGCGCAGGCCAAGGCCAATCTGGAAATTGCCCGGCAGGATCTGCAAACGGTGATCGTCAATCGCGGCTCTCTGGAAGCGGCGGTGGCCAGCGCCGATGCCGCGGTGCAACTGGCGCGGATCGATTTGTCCAACACCCGGATCATCGCCCCGCGCGACGGTCAGCTCGGGCAGATCGGCGTGCGTCTCGGCGCTTACGTCAACTCCGGGGCGCAGTTGATGGCGCTGGTGCCGAACCAGAAATGGGTGATCGCCAACCTCAAGGAAACCCAGATGGACAATGTGCGCGTCGGGCAACCGGCGAGTTTCACCGTCGATGGTTTGAACCACCGCAAATTCACCGGCCACGTGCAGCACATCTCGCCGGGCACCGGTTCCGAATTCGCGTTGTTGCAGGCCGACAACGCCACCGGCAACTTCGTGAAAATCGCCCAGCGGGTGCCGGTGCGCATCACCATCGATCCGGATCAGCAGGAGAGCGAGCGCTTGCGGCCGGGGATGTCGGTGGTGGTCAGCATTGATACGGCGGCGGGCGACACTCAGAAACACTGACCTCAGGCGGCGATCATCGGCGGCAGGGTGCCGAGCACGGAAACCGCCGCCACGGCGCCGATCCCCAGCAGCCATTCGAGCATGACGCTGCGCTTGAGGGTGTCGATCCGCTGTTCGCAAGCGTTGATCCGCAGGCGATTGAACAGCGCCAGTGCAAGCATGCCGAACACCAGCAGCGCCTTGATCAACAGGATCAGGGCGAACCCCGAGAACAGCGGCGTCGGCCACCATTGGCCGGTGAGGACGCGCACGTTGATCAGCCCGGTGATCAGCAGGCCGGCGACCAACACATAGCCAAGTCCACTGAACCGCTGCAGCACTTCACGCACCTTTTCGCCGGACTGGCGCAGGATCAAAACCAGCATCAGCAGCCCACCAAGCCAGGCACCGACGCAAGTCAGGTGGATGACCTGATTGAGGATCAGCATCTGGCCACTGAAACCGTCGAGCATCGCGCCGTGTCCGACCGGCGCGAGCGTCATCAACAGCAGCGCGCTCAGGCCCAGCCGCAATGACCGGTTCGAACGCCACGGCGTAAACAGCAACGCCAGCAACAAGGCGTTGATCAATAGATGCCAGCGCCAGACCTGACCGAAAAACGTATGACCGAGGACCAGTTCGACGGTGGCCGGATCAAACGCGGCAGCCGCCGAACCGGCCATGCTGGCGGTAATCAGCAACGCCCAAGTGACGCCGCTGGCCAGGGCAATCGCCGCCAGCCAGCGAGCCAGCCGCGCGAGGTGCCGATCCAGCGCCGGCGCTTCACCTTTGAGCAGCAGGGGCCGGAACAGCCAGGCCCCGAACAGCATCAACACCACGATGAAATGCAGGAACCGGCACAGCACCAGCGCTTCACTCATGAATTACTGGCCAACCTTGAATTGATAGGCGCCTTCGCTTTTGTGCGTATCGACCGACACCGCGTGCCATTCGACCTTGTACTCGCCTGCGGTCAGCGGTGCTTCGGGGGTGACGATCAGGATTTTCTTGTCACCTTCGGTGGTCAGCGGTTTGACCGCCACCGGCTTGCCGTCGTGGGTCACGGTGACTTTGGTGAAGCTGGCTTCGACGCCTTCGGAAAACACCAGGCGCAGATCCGCCGGCGCGGTGACGGTGCTGTCGGCAGCCGGTGTCTGGCTTTTCAGATGGGCGTGGGCGAACGCCTGGGAAGTGACGACCAGCGAAGCCAGCAGCGCGCCAGCGGTGAACAGTTTTTTCATCGACATGGAAAGATTCCTTTCAGTGAAATGGCGGGCTGAGTATAGAACGTGGATCACAGGGCTTTCAGGCGCATGTGAATGACCGGAAACGGCCGGCCTTCGCCGTCGAGTGCCGAGCGGCCGATGTCTTCGAATCCGTAGTGCCGATAGAAGCCGTGGGCCTGCGGGTTATGTTCGTTGACGTCGACCTTCAGCAGCGGGCGGCGGACATGGTCGAGCAGGCGTCGGCCGATACCCTGGCCACGAAACGCCGGGTCGATGAACAGCATCTGCACGGTGTCGTCGTCGGTAGCGATGAAGCCTGCCGGAGAGTGGTCGGGGTTCTCGAAAATCTGCACATCCAGGGCGGGCAGGTAGGTGTCACGTACCAGCGGGAACAGCCGGTGAATGTCGTCTTCCGGCAGGAAATCGTGAGTGGCGCGGACCGAGCGCTCCCACAATGCGGCGAGCTGCGGATCATCCGCAGCGATGCGCTTTCGAATGGTCATGGACAGATCCTTCAGTGTCTGACGGGGAGAAGGAGGGCGATCCTAAACCAGAAAAAAGCCCAAGTGTGTGAAGAATCGTTCTCGGCTGTCGCCCCTTGCCCAGAGCGGATGCTAGTCTTCAACAACGTTGTCTTCAGGGAGCCCTCATGGGCAATCACAAGATCGAAATCCGCCGTACCAACGTCGACAAGATCCTGCTGGCGGCGGAAAAAGTCTTCGCCGAAAAAGGTTTCGGCGGCACCGCCATGGCCGACATTGCCGCTGAAGTGCAGCTGCCGCGATCCAACCTGCATTACTACTTTTCGACCAAGAGCGAGCTGTACAGCGCGGTGCTGTTCGATCTGCTGGAAGTGTGGAAGCAGGACGCGCTGTGCTTCGAGATGTTCGACGATCCGCGCGTGGTGCTCAGCAGCTACATCCGCGCCAAGATGAACCACTCGCGCAGCCGGCCGTATGGCTCGAAAGTCTGGGCCAACGAAATCATCCACGGCGCCCCGACCCTCGGCGAGGCGCTGGATGTGAGCCTGTACGACTGGGCGAAGATGAAGGAGGCGAAGATCCGGCAGTGGGTGGAGGACAAGCGGATTCTGCCGGTGGAGCCGTCTAGTTTGTTGTACATGATCTGGGCGTCGACGCAGCACTATGCGGACTTTGATCATCAGGTGAATATTTTGAATGAGCATCAGCCGTTGTCGGACATGCAGTTCGAGCGGGCTGTGCAGACGGTGACGAGTGTGATTTTGCGGGGGATAGGTTTGGAGCCCTGAAAGTCAAAAGCCGGCCCTCACCCCAGCCCTCCCGAAACGTCGGACCGCCCGGAGGGAGAGGGGGCCGACCGAGGTGTCTTGCGGGTTACATCGACCTGAACCAGCGAGTTGATTATGGATTCAAAGCGTAGCTCCAGCCGTTTCGGTTATGGATTCAAAGCGTAGTTCTATCTGTTTCGTTGATGGATTCACAGCGGAGTTTTATCTGTTTCGGTGATGGATTCACAGTTGCGTTCCTGCCGTTTCGGTTATGGATTCAACGCAGGAATTTCACGTCGGTGTAATTCGTCAATATCCCCCAATCAGTCCCCTCTCCCTTTGGGAGAGGGCTAGGGTGAGGGGACTTCCGGATCCACAGGCGATCTAGACCGCAACGTGATACGGATTCCTCGGATCATGATTCCAGTCCAGAAACGGCTTCCCTGTCTCCATCGGCACCATCTCGATGCAATCCGCCACCGGACAAGTGATCTGACACAGATTGCACCCCACACACTCGTCATCGATCACTTCATATTGATGCGTGCCATCGGCCTGTTTCAGGCTGCTGATCGCCTGGTGTGACGTGTCTTCGCAGGCAATGTGGCAACGCCCGCAACCAATACACGCCTCCTGATCGATCTTCGCAATCACCTGATAATTGATGTCCAGGTACTTCCAGTCCGTGGTGTTGCCCACCGCGCGCCCGGAAAACTCGGCGATGCTGGCGTAACCCTGACTGTCCATCCACCGCGACAAGCCATCCTTCATCTCATCGACAATCCTGAAACCATGCAGCATCGCCGCCGTGCACACCTGCACCGCGCCGCTGCCCAAAGCGATGAACTCCGCCGCATCGCGCCAGCTGCCGATGCCGCCAATGCCGCAGATCGGCAGGCCCTGGGTCTGTGGGTCGCGGGCGATTTCCGCGACCATGTTCAGCGCGATCGGTTTGACCGCCGAGCCGCAATAGCCGCCGTGGGTGCTTTTGCTGCCGACGGTGGGCAGGGCGACCATGTGTTCGAGGTCGACGCTGGTGATCGAGTTGATGGTGTTGATCAGCGACACCGCATCGGCGCCACCCCGATGTGCGGCACGGGCGGCGACGCGGATGTTGGTGATGTTCGGTGTCAGTTTGACGATCACCGGCAGCGAGCAATAGGTCTTGCACCAGCGCGTGACCTGCTCGACGTACTCCGGCACCTGACCGACCGCCGCGCCCATGCCGCGTTCGGGCATGCCGTGGGGGCAGCCGAAATTCAGCTCGATGCCGTCGGCACCGGTGGCTTCCACCAGCGGCAGGATGTGTTTCCACGACTCTTCGACGCACGGGACCATCAGCGACACGATCAGCGCGCGATCCGGCCAGTCTTTTTTAACCTGGGTGATTTCCCGCAGGTTGATTTCCAGCGAGCGGTCGGTGATCAGTTCGATGTTGTTGATGCCCAGCACTTCGCGGTTGTTGCCGTAATGCGCCGAGTAGCGCGACGACACGTTGACCGCCGCCGGGTCTTCACCCAGGGTTTTCCAGACCACGCCACCCCAGCCGGCCTCGAAGGCGCGCACCACGTTGTAGGCCTTGTCGGTCGGCGGCGCGGAGGCCAGCCAGAACGGATTGGGGGCTTTGATACCGGCGAAGACAATCGAGAGATCGGCCATTTACGCAGCCTCCACGTTGAGCATCAGTTGAGCGTTGATCGCCTCGGCGGCACGCTTGCCGTGTTGCACCGCTTGCACGGTCAGGTCCTGATCGAGGCTGGTGCAGTCGCCGCCGGCATACACGCCGGGGATGCTGGTGCGCAGGTTTTCATCGACCTGAATTCGCTCGCCCTGACGTTTCAGTTCGCGGGCCAGCGGGTCGTCGAGGGCACTGCCGTCGAAGGCCTGGCCGATGGCTTTGAAGATCGCGTCGGCGGCCAGCTCGAACGTCTCGCCCGTGGTTTGCAGGCGACCATCCACCAGATGCGTGCGGGCGAAGCGCATGCCGCGCACTTTGCCTTGAGCGTCGAGCAGCACTTCCTCCGGTTGCGCCCAGGTCAGCAGCCGCACCTGATTGGCCTTGGCGATGTCCTGTTCATGGCCGGTGGCGCCCATGTCCGCCGCGCCACGGCGATAGACCAGATTGACGTCGCGGGCACCGAGGCGGGCCATTTGCACGGCCATGTCGATGGCGGTGTTGCCGGCGCCGAGGACGATGCAGTGTTCGGCCAGCGGCAGTTGCGACAGGTCATCGGCCTGGCGCAGTTCGCGGATGTAGTCGGTGGCGGCGAGCAGGCCCGGAGCATCTTCGTGGGGTAGACCGAGTTGTTTGCTGGCATTGAGTCCTAAGCCGAGGAACACCGCGTCGAACTGTTGGTGCAGTTCGCTGAGGGTCAGATTCTCACCGAGTTTCTGGCCGTGGCGGATTTCGATGCCGCCGATTTGCAGGAGGAAATCCAGTTCCTTCTGCGCGTAGTCGTCAACCAGTTTGTACTTGGCGATTCCGTATTCGTTGAGCCCGCCAGCCTTTTCCCGTGCTTCGAAAATCACCACGTCATGCCCGTGCATGGCGCTGCGATGGGCGCAGGACAAACCTGCCGGGCCGGCCCCGACCACCGCGATGCGTTTACCGGTAGCGGCGGCGCGCTGGAACGGGTGCTCGGTGAAGTGTGCGTTGTCCACGGCGTAACGTTGCAGCAGGCCGATCAGCACCGGCGCGCATTCGTGGGCGTTGTTGCGCACGCAGGCTTGCTGGCAGAGGATTTCAGTCGGACAGACTCGGGCGCAACTGCCGCCGAGGATGTTCGCCGAGAGGATTTTCTGCGCCGCGCCGGGCACGTTGTCCTGATGGATATTGCGGATGAACGACGGGATGTCGATCTCGCTCGGGCACGCATTCACGCACGGCGCGTCGTAGCAATACAGGCAGCGCGAGGCTTCCAGGTGTGCCTGACGGTCGTTGAGCGGCGGCGCCAGATCGGTGAAATGGCCGGCGAGGGCGGCCGCACTTTCGTGCGGATGCGGGAGATGGTTCAGGGTCTCGATCACGGTTTTTTGCCTCACGGTTAATTGAGGTTTTCTGCCTCTGTCGGGCAGTGGTTAGATCATCTGTTGATCGTTCCCACGCAGACGGTTCGACGCCTCGACGTGGGAACGATCTGGGCTCAGCGTTTGACGGCCACAGGTCTGTGCAACTCAGCCCGCTTGCTCAACAAGTCAAACACCGCCGGATACGCCGGCCGTTCGATATACCGGCCCGCCCCACGCTCGGCGCGCAGGTCGCCGTCGGCCCAGACCACCCGGCCCTGGCTGACGGTATGGCTCGGCACGCCGGTCACGGTCTTGCCTTCGAAGATGTTGAAGTCCACCTGCTGATGGTGGGTCTTGGCTGAGATGGTGCGGGTGCCTTGCGGGTCCCACAGCACCAGGTCGGCATCGGCGCCGACGCGGATCGCGCCCTTGCGCGGATAGAGGTTGAAGATTTTCGCGGTATTGGTGGAGGTGAGGGCGACGAAGTCCTGCATCGACAATCGCCCCGAATTCACCCCTTCATCCCACAACACCGCCATGCGGTCTTCGATGCCGGCGGTGCCGTTGGGGATCTTGCTGAAATCGTCGCGGCCGGCAGCTTTCTGCTCGGCGCAGAAGCAGCAATGGTCGGTGGCGGTGGTGTGCAGATTGCCGCTTTGCAAACCATGCCACAGCGCATCCTGATGCCCGCGCGGACGGAACGGCGGGCTCATCACGTAACCGGCGGCGGTCTGCCAGTCGGGGTGCTGGTAGACGCTGTCGTCCAGCAGAAGATGCCCGGCCAGCACTTCGCCGTAGACCGGTTGGCCCTTGCTGCGGGCGTAGGTGATTTCGTCTAGGGCCTCCTTGGTCGAGACGTGCACCAGGTACAGCGGCGTGCCGATGGTTTCAGCGATGCGGATCGCCCGGCTCGCGGCTTCACCTTCAACCTGCGAGGGCCGCGACAGCGGATGCGCTTCCGGCCCGGTGATGCCCTGGGCCATCAACTTGCGTTGCAGGTGATAGACCAGCTCGCCGTTTTCCGCGTGTACGGTCGGCACCGCGCCGAGTTCCAGGCAGCGCTCGAAGCTCGCCACCAGCGTGTCGTCGGCGGCCATGATCGCGTTCTTGTACGCCATGAAATGCTTGAAGCTGTTGATTCCGTGATGGCTGACCAGCTCGGCCATTTCCTCGCGCACCTGTTCGCTCCACCAAGTGATCGCAACGTGGAAGCCGTAGTCGGACGCGGACTTTTCTGCCCATCCACGCCACTGGTGAAAGGCTTCGAGCAACGACTGCTGCGGATTGGGAATCACGAAATCGATGATCGAGGTGGTGCCGCCGGCCAGGCCTGCGGCGGTGCCGCTGTAGAAGTCTTCGCTGGCCACGGTGCCCATGAACGGGAGTTGCATGTGGGTGTGCGGATCGATACCGCCGGGCATCAGGTATTGACCGCTGCCGTCGAGCACTTCGGCGCCGGCGGGAACATCCAGGTTTTCACCAATGGCTTTGATCACGCCGTCAGCGCAATAGACATCGGCGCGGTAACTTTCATCATGGGTAACAACGGTGGCGCCACGGATCAACAGAGACATTCCGAGTTCCTCGCAGGCATGACCGACTTGTGCCGGTTCTAGTGTTTTATTGTTTGCAGCGCCAAATGCGTAATCTTGTCAGCGCTGTCAGGAATAGACGCTAGTCGCAGTTCTGCAATTGATCAAGATTATTTTTTATAAGCTTATGACTGTTTTAAGTTACTGATAAATAACAATAAAAATACAAAATCACCAAAATGGTGAGACGCTTCACCATTTTGACGCACTTGACAGGTTGGAAATATGAGCAAGATTTCCTATGTGAAATCAGCCGCTTGAAGTTGAGCTGCGGGTGATGCGTTCTGAAGAAAAATAATGCAGTGCACCAGATTGAGTCCTGACAGTTCGGGCAACTTGCCTGGCATTTAGCCTGAGTGTTCAGTCAAGTTTTCGCGGCCTCACTAGGTGAATAATTAAAACTGATAAACATCAGTCAGTTACAAAAAAATAGAAGCACGGCCCGATGCGCAAGCGGGGCACCCGGCACGTTTATTGATGCCGCCGCTGACACCATGGCCGGTGCATGAAAGTTGTCAGTTCCTCCGGCCATCGTCCGGCTCGCACCTGCGTGTGCAGCCGCCTGATGAGCAAAAAAATAATCAGAAGAACAGTGGAGCGGCCATGCAACAGAACAGATCGCAAGTGACCGAGCGCGACGGCTTGTTCGAACTCGAAGCCGGCAGCGACGTCCTCGACAGTCCCCGTTACAACCACGACATGGCACCGACCAAGGTGCGCGAACGAACCTGGAACAAATGGCACATCACCGCGCTGTGGGTCGGTATGTCGATCTGCGTGCCGACCTACACCCTCGGCGGCGTGCTCACCGCGTATTTCGGCCTGAGCGTCGGCGAAGCCTTGCTGGCAATTCTGTTTGCCAACGTCATCGTCCTGATTCCTCTTACGCTCAACGCGTTTCCCGGCACCAAATACGGGATTCCGTTTCCGGTGCTGCTGCGCTCGTCGTTCGGGATTCTCGGCTCCAACGTGCCGTGCCTGATCCGCGCGCTGGTGGCGTGCGGCTGGTTCGGCATCCAGACCATGTTTGGCGGGCTGGCGATTCACCTGTTTCTCGGCTCGGTGTTCGAGGGCTGGAAATCCCTCGGCGGGACGGGGGAGGTGATCGGTTTCATGATCTTTTGGGCGCTGAACCTGTGGGTGGTGATCCGTGGCGCCGAGTCGATCAAATGGCTGGAAACCCTGTCGGCACCGCTGCTGGTGGCGGTCGGTATCGGGCTGCTGGTGTGGGCCATGCCCAATGTGTCGATGACCGAACTGCTGGCGATTCCGCCGAAACGTCCCGAAGGCGCGAGTGTGGTCAGTTACTTCGCCGCCGGGCTGACGGCGATGGTCGGTTTCTGGGCCACGCTGTCGCTGAACATTCCCGACTTCAGCCGTTATGCCCGCAGCCAGAAGGATCAGATCCTCGGGCAGATTTTCGGCCTGCCACTGACCATGTTCCTGTTCGCCGCACTGGGCGTGGTGATGACCGCCGCTTCGGTGAAACTGGTGGGCGTCAGCGTCTCCGATCCGGTGACTTTGATCGGCCACATCCAGAGCCCGGTGTGGGTCGCGGTGGCCATGGCGCTGATCATCATCGCCACGCTGTCGACCAACACCGCTGCCAACATCGTTTCGCCGACCAACGACTTCCAGAACATTGCACCCAAGGTCATCAACCGCACCAAAGCGGTGATCCTCACCGGGTTCGTCGGGCTGGCGCTGATGGGTCATGAACTGCTGAAAAAGCTCGGGCTGATTGTCTCCGATGTGAGCCTGGAAACCGTGTATTCGAACTGGCTGCTGGGCTATTCCAGTCTGCTCGGGCCGATCGCCGGGATCATGGTGGTGGACTATTTCCTGATCAAGAAACAGCAACTGGACCTGGCCGGCCTGTACCGCGACGACGTGTACCCGGCGTGGAACCGGGCCGGGTTCATCGCCTTCGGCGTGCCGGTGGTGCTGACCCTGCTGTCGCTGGGCAGCAGCGCGTTCAGCTGGTTCTACAGCTACGGCTGGTTCACCGGCTCGGCGCTGGGCGGTTTGATCTATTACGGGTTGTGCGCGATGCGTGCGACGCCGGTGGCCGTCAAATCGCCGTTGTAATTTCCATAAGAACTGCCTGAGGAGATCCCCATGAACGCAGCCGTAGACGTTCTGCAATCGACCCATCAGCACATCAACCGCGACCGCTTGTGGGCGTCGCTCATGGAACTCGCCAAGCTCGGCGCCACGGTCAAGGGCGGGGTCTGTCGCCTGGCCCTGACCGACCTCGACCGCCAGGCCCGCGACCTGTTCGTGCAGTGGTGCAAGGACGCCGGTTGCAGCGTCACGGTCGATGAAGTCGGCAACATCTTCGCCCGCCGTCCCGGGCGCAACCCGAACCTGCCTCCGGTGATGACCGGCAGCCACATCGACACCCAGCCCACCGGCGGCAAGTTCGACGGCTGCTTCGGCGTGCTGGCCGGGGTCGAGGTGCTGCGCACCCTCAATGACCTCGGCGTGGAAACCGAGGCACCGCTGGAAGTGGTGGTCTGGACCAACGAAGAAGGCTCGCGCTTCGCCCCGTGCATGATGGGCTCCGGCGTGTTCGCGGAAAAATTCACCCTCGAAGAAACCCTGGCCAAGGTCGATGCCGACGGCGTCACGGTCGGCGAAGCACTGAACGCCATCGGCTACGCCGGGCCGCGCAAGGTCAGCGGGCACAAGGTCGGCGCCTATTTCGAAGCGCATATCGAACAAGGCCCGATCCTTGAGGACGAACAGAAAACCATCGGCGTGGTACTCGGCGCTCTGGGGCAGAAGTGGTTCGACCTGAAACTGCGCGGCGTCGAAGCCCATGCTGGCCCGACCCCGATGCACCTGCGCAAGGACGCCCTGGTCGGCGCTTCGGTGATCGTCGGTGCAGTCAATCGCGCGGCCCTCGGCCATCAACCCCACGCTTGCGGCACCGTCGGTTGCCTGCAAGCCTATCCCGGTTCGCGCAATGTCATCCCCGGCGAAGTGCGCATGACCCTCGACTTCCGCCACCTGGAACCGGCACGCCTCGATTCGATGATCGCCGAGGTCAAGCAAGTCATCGAAGCCACCTGCGAAGAACACGGCCTGACCTATGAACTGACCCCGACCGCCGACTTCCCGCCGCTGTATTTCGAGAAGGGCTGCGTCGAAGCCGTGCGCGGCGCCGCCAGAGGTCTAGGCCTGTCGCACATGGACATCGTCAGCGGCGCCGGCCACGACGCGATTTTCCTCGCCGAACTGGGCCCGGCCGGGATGATCTTCGTACCGTGCGAAGGCGGCATCAGCCACAACGAAATCGAAAACGCCGCGCCGGACGATCTGGCGGCCGGGTGTGCGGTGTTGCTGCGGGCGATGCTGGCGGCTTCGGCGGCGGTGGCCGGGGGGCAACGGGCAGCCTGACGTTCATTAATCGTTCATGAAAATGTGCGACGTTGTCGCCCCTGAAAAGGAAGTCAGGACGCGCAATGTCGCCCATCAAAGTCATCACCTCCGGCTCGGCGTATCTGGACATCGACGCCTACGCCTGCTGCATCGCCTACGCCGAACTGCTCAACCTGCAAGGCATTCCCGCCCGCGCCGTCAGTAGCGCAAATCCCAATGCCAGCGTTTCGAAGACCGTACTCGGCTGGGGCGCTGTTCTGCAGGATTACCATCCGACATCCAACGACGAGTTCGTGCTGGTCGACGTCTCCGACTACCAGCATTTCGACCCATTAGTCGCGCTCGATCGGGTGGTAGAAGTCATCGACCATCATCCGGGCTTCGAACAGCATTGGGCACAGATGCTCGGAGCTGCCGCCGATATCCGCCCGATCGGCGCGGCGGCGACGCAGATTTTCCAGCGCTGGACAGCCGCAGGATGGCTGTCGAGGATCAGCGAACAAAGCGCCGCGCTGCTGGCCACGGCGATTCTGGACAACACACTGAATTTCACCGGGCAGATGACCACGGCAGCGGACATCGATGCCTACGCCGAGCTAGCACCCCGCGGGCAACTCACGGCGGATTGGCCCGAGCAATACTTCCTCGAATGCCAGACCGCTATCGAATCAGACATCTGCGCCGCACTGGCAGCGGACTTGAAACGAATGAAACCCGACAGCCTTCTGCCGCAGGTCTTCGCCCAAATGACGGTGTGGGATGCCAACGGTTTGCTCGAAAGGCATCGCTCGACGATCAACGACTGGATGGCCGGGCAGGGCGATGACTGGCTGTTGAACCTCATCAGCATCCGCGACCGAAAAAGCTGTCTGCTGGCCAAACCGTTGGTCTCCCAGCAGAAGCTGAGCCATTTGTTATCACTCGACTGGCACGCTGGAGTCGCCGTTCTTGAGCCTTCAATGCTGCGCAAAGAACTGCTGAAGCTTTCTTTACAGGCCCCACGTCACAAACCCGAAGCCTGATTCGTCATCCCGTTGAATCCCTCAAACACGGAGCAACGCGATGTCGTCCAACACCCAAGCCGTCAACCTGCAACAAGCCATGCCGCAAGTGTTCGAGAGCCTGACCCAGGTGCATTTCAGCCTCAACGATCATGACTTGCCGCCGTCGTTGCGGCACCTGATTCACCTGCGTGCCTCACAGATCAACCAGTGCGGTTTCTGCGTGAAGATGCACACCCGCGAAGCGCGTGAAGCCAATGAGAGCAACGAGCGTCTCGACCGCTTGATCGTCTGGCGCCACGTCAACGATTTCACCGCCGCCGAACAAGCGGCGCTGGCCTGGACCGAAGCCCTGACTGTGCTCAATCCCCACGCCGACTACGCACCGTTGCGCGGCGCCTTGCGCGAGCATTTCAACGACGCGCAGATCGCTGCCTTGACGGCGGAAATCGGCATGATCAACCTGTGGAACCGTTTGCAGGTGTCGAGGCACTGATCGATGAACTTCGCTGAAAAAACCGTCGCTGTGTTCGAGCAGCGACGACCCTTTCTGCTGGGGCTGGCGTACCGCATTCTGGGTTCCCGCGCGGAAGCCGAGGATGCGGTGCAAGAGCTGTTCATCAAATGGCTGGAGGCCGATCAGGCTTCCATCGCCACACCGGCCGCGTGGCTGACGACGGCCTGCACCCGCCACTGCATTGACCTGCTGCGTTCGGCGCACAAGTCCCGGGTAGATTACGTCGGCACCTGGTTGCCGGAGCCGATTCACACCACTCATCACCAATCGCCTGAACACATGCATGAACTCGCTGCGTCGCTGTCCACCGCGTTCCTGCTGATGCTCGAACGGCTGACGCCCAAGGAACGGGCGGCGTACCTGCTGCACGACATCTTCGATTTCGATTATCCGCAGGTCGCTGAAACCCTCGGCATTCAGGAAGCCGCGTGTCGCAAACTGGTGTCACGGGCCAAGGCCAGCATCGGTGGCGAGCAGATCCGTTTTCAGCCGGAGCCGGCGCGCCAGTCGCAGCTGCTGGACGCCTTTCATTCGGCCATCGCCAGCGGCTCGACCAGTGCACTCAGTACGTTGCTGAGCGAAGACGTCGAACTCTGCGCCGACAGCGGCGGCAAGGCGTCGGCGATCCGCGAAACCTTGTTCGGCCAGAAGAGTGTGCTGGACTTCATCGGCCAATCGCTGCACGCCTACTGGCAGGCGCAGGAGTGGCTGCCGGTCGAGATCAATGGCGCGAAAGGAGTGGTCATCAAGGCTGACGGGCTCGTCACCGCATCGATGACATTCGGGTTCGATGGCGCAGGGCGGTTGAACCGGATCTTCATCATGCGTAACCCTGACAAGCTGGCAGGGTTGCAGGCTTCGACCAATATCCTGTAGCCGGGCACCTGCGGGAGCGAGCCGCTCCCACAGTTTTTTGTACCGGCCGGGGAAAGTTAGTCCTTGATCGCCGAACCCTTGCGACGGTTAATGCCATTCGGATTGCCAACGTCCAGCAATCGTCTTTCCACCAGCACGTTCTCGAGCGCCTGACGTTCGGCCGGCGCCATCTCGTGCTCGCGCTTTTTCAGCTCCAGCAGGATGGGGCTGGACCAGGTGCGATAGGTCTGTTCGATGAGGCGGTTGGATGTCATCAGTCTCTCCTTGATCAAGAGCCCGGTGTAACCGGCAGGGGCTCAATCCGATGAGGTACTAACGTTAGTCGACAAAAGCTCAGGGCGCTAATGCCGCCGTCGGGAGCTGACGAGGCGAATCGTCGCACCGCCGCTCCCACCGGTCATGCATCAATCGTCGACTTTCATCATCGCCTGCACACCCTCCCAGGCTTCGGCCCGCATCCGCTCGATATCCAGCCCCGGAACCACGCCGTTGTCGACGACGATCCGCCCACCCACCAGGCTGTATTTCACGGCAATCGGTTCACCCGCGACGACCGGTGCGACGGCGCTGTCGTGGAAGCCGTAGAACCTTGGATGGTCGAGGCTGTAGATGACCAGATCCGCTGCCTGACCGACTTCCAGCGTGCCGACCGCGCCAAGCCCGAGCACGTGCGCGCCGCCGGCCGTGCCCCAGTGGATGACGTCTTCGGCGGTGGTGGCCGAGGCGCCTTGTTCGGCACGGTGGATCAGCCAGGCGGTGTTGGCTTCGCCGACCATGCTTCCGGATTCGTTGGAGGCCACGCCGTCGACGCCGAGGGAGATCGGCACGCCGGCCTCGTACATTTGCGGAATCGGTGCGACGCCGCTGCCCAGCCGGGCGTTGCTGACCGGGCAGTGGGAGACGCCGGTGCCGGTCTGGGCGAGCATGCGGATTTCCCCCGGTTGCAGGTGCACGGCGTGGGCGAACCACACGTCGGGGCCGAGCCATTCGTGTTCGGCGACGAATTCCACCGGCAAGCAGTTGTACTTGTCGCGGCAGAAATTCACGTAGTTCTCGGTTTCAGACAGGTGCGTGTGCAGGCGCAACCCCATGCCTCGGGCGGTGTGCGCCAGTTCGCGCAGCAAGGTTGGCGGAAGCGAGAAGGTCGGTGTGGTCGGCGCCACGACTACCCGGCGCAGCGCGTCCGGGGTGTCCTGGTGGTAGCGCGACTTCAGCCGTTCGATATCGCCGACCATTTGCTCCAGGGATTCCGGTTGCAGCGCGGTTTTCGAGAAGCCCGGATGCGCGCTCGCCGACTCAAGCGCACCGCCGCGGCAGAGCACGAAACGCAGGCCGAATTCCTCGGCGAGGTCGAACAACAGGTCGCCGGTCTCGGTGCTGCCGTGGGCGTGGTAGAGGTAGTGGTGATCGGCGCAGGTGGTGACGCCGGACAGCAGCAGTTCGACCATCCCCAGCCGTGCGGCAATCCGCGCCAGTTGCGGGGTGAAGCGGTTCAGGCGCGGATAGGGCACGCTCGCCAGCCAGCCCTGCAGGTCCTGATTCAAGCCTTCGGGCACGGCTTTGAGCAGGTTTTGGAACAGGTGATGGTGGGTGTTGATCCAGCCCGGATAGACCACCGAATTGCGCGCGTCGATCACTCGTTCACCGGGTTGCGGCTCGAGGTTGGCGGCCATTTCCGCGATCCGGCCGTTGACCACGCGGATGTCCACGGCACCGGCCCTGGCACGGGGGCCGCGCAGGCCGGTCATCACCGCGACCGGGTGCTTGATCAGGATGTTTTGAAGTTGAGTCATGGGCAGCTCCAGTCAGAGGATGTGCGAGGCGGATTTGCCGGGTGTGGTTTCTGGCACGCTGACGCCGTTGAGCGCCGCGTTGAGCAGCACCGACACCAGGCAGGCGATGACCACGCTGCTGTGCAGGAACGGCTGTGACCACTCGGGCAGTTGTTTGAACAGGGTCGGGGCGAGCACCGGCACCAGGGCGGCGGCGATGGTGAAACCGACGATCAGCACGTTGTAGCGATTGCGCTCGTAATCGACCTTGGCCAGGGTCTGGATCCCGGCCGCTGCAACCACGCCGAACATCGCGATACCGGCACCGCCCAGCGCGGCGGTCGGCATCGAGGCGATGATTGCCCCGGCTTTCGGCACCAGCGCAATCGAGCACATCAACAGGCCGCTGATCGCCACCACCCAGCGGCTGCGCACGCCGGTCAGGATCACCAGCCCGACGTTTTCCATGAAGGCAATGAACGGAAACGCGGCGAACATCCCGGCGATGGTGCTGGCCAGGCCGTTGGCGCGCAGGCCGTTGATCACCTGTTTGTCTTCCACCGGTTTGTCGACGATGTCGCCGATGGCCACGAACAGCCCCATGGACTCGACCATCTGCACGATCATCACCACCACCATGGTGGCGATGGGGATCAGGCTGAAAGTCGGCAGGCCGAAGTAGAACGGGTAGGGCACGGTCAGCCACGGCGCGTCCTCGACGCTGTGAAAGTTGCCCATGCCCAGGCCGTAAGCCAGACCGGCGCCCACCAGCATCCCCACCAACACCGCCATGTTGCGCAGCAACGGGCTGCCATAACGGTTGACCAGCAGGATGGTGAGTAGCACTACCACCGCCACGGCGAGAAACGCCGGCGCGCCGAAATTGCTCGCATTACGCCCGCCGCCGACCCATTCATAGGCAATCGGGAACAGCTGCAAGCCGATCACCGTGACGATGCAGCCCGTCACCACCGGCGGGAAAAACCGTCGCAAGCGGCCCACGAACGGGGCGATGAGCATGGTGAAAATCCCCGCGCCGATCACCGCCCCGCAGACCCCGGCGAATCCCACCTCCGGGTTGCTGCCGATGGCGATCACCGGACCCACGCTGCTGAACGCCACGCCTTGCAGGATCGGCAGGCGCACGCCGAACTTCCAGAAACCGACGGTCTGCAACAGGGTGGCGATGCCGGAGCAGAACAGCGTGGTGCTGATCAGCACCACCGTGTCGGCGTGGGACATCTTCAAGGCGCTGGCGACAATCAACGGCACGGCGATGGCGCCGATGTACGAGACGGCCATGTGCTGCAGGCCGAGGGTGAGCATCTGTCGCACCGGCAGGACGCGGTCGACAGGGTGGACGGTGGAGGAGGAACTGGCTGACGACATGGGGAATCACCTCTAGCTGTTGTTATTCGGTACAGAGGGGTATTCGTTCTGTGTGCCCGGAACCGCCATCCACCGGCTCCGATGCCGGGTTTCAGCCGGCCAGGCAGGCGGCGAAGCCCTGGTTCAGCGCCGACCGATCCAGGTCGCGGCCGATGAACACGATCTTGCTCGAGCGCGGCTCGCTGCCCCACGCGGTCGAGGCGCGGAACTCCACCAGGCTGTGCACGCCTTGCAGCACGTAGCGCTGGTCTTCGTTGGCCACCGCCAGCACGCCTTTCATCCGGTACAGGTTGTCGGCTTGAGCACTGCGCAATTCGCTGATCCAGCGGTGGAACGCCATCAGGTCGACAGCGCCGTCCACGGCGATGCCCACCGAAGACACGCTTGGGTCGTGCTCGTGGTCGGGCTCTTCAGCATGATGGTCATGGTCATGGTCATGGTCGTGGTGATCGTGATCGTGCTGATCCGCGCCGATTTCCATCAGCTTCTGCGTGCACTCGAAGGCGCCGATGCCGAGGATTTTCGACAGGTCGATCTGCGCATGGGTCGAGGTCACCAGATCTGCCGTGGCGTTCAATCCACGGATCTTGCCGCGCAGGGTTTCCACTTCTTCAACGCTGACCAGATCGACCTTGTTGATGACGATGCGATCGGCGCAGACGATCTGATCCACCGCCTGATTGTCGACGCCGTCCAGTTGCAGGTCTTCCAGGTGCTGGGCGATGTGCTTGGCATCGACCATGGTCACGATGGCGTCGAGTTCGACTTCCTCGGCAATCGGGTCGTTGATGAAAAAGCTCTGGGCCACCGGGTACGGGTCGGCGAGGCCGCTGGTCTCGATCAGGATGTGGTCGAGTCGCACCGGACGCGCCACCAGTTCGCGGACGATGCGCACCAGATCCTCGCGAACCTCGGCGGTGCAGCAGACGCAGCCGTTGACCATTTCGTAGATCTCTTCGGTTTCGGAACTGAGCACCAGATCGCCGTCGATGCCGACTTCGCCGAACTCGTTTTCGATCACCGCGATCTTGCGGCCATGGTTCTCCTTGAGGATGTAATTGAGCAGGGTGGTTTTGCCGGCACCGAGGAATCCGGTGAGGATGGTGACCGGGATTTTGGTGTTCGGGGTCGGGGCGTTGAAGGGGGTGTTCATGTGAGGCTCCTTGGTATTGATAGACCGGTGCACGATGAAGGGGAGTGAGGCTGGATTTGGCTGGGGGCCGGGGTTTCACCCCAGCGCAACGCGACGCCGGCATCGAGCCCGAACAGGTCGAGGACGCGGCCGAGGCTGTGGTCGACCATTTGCGCCAGGCTGTCGGGGCGGGCGTAGAAGGCCGGCACCGGCGGGGCGATGATCCCGCCCATCTCGGTGACGGCGGTCATGTTGCGCAGGTGGGCGAGGGTCAGCGGGGTTTCGCGGGCCATCAGCACCAGGGTGCGGCGCTCCTTGAGGGTGACGTCGGCGGCGCGGCCGATCAGCCCCGATGACGTGCCGGTGGCGATCTCCGCCAGCGTCCTCATCGAACACGGCGCAACCACCATGCCCAGGCAGCGGAACGAACCGCTGGCGATCCCGGCAGCCACGTCATCAGCGCGGTGGTAGTGGCTGGCGAGGGCGATGACGTCGGCCAGTTTGTAGTCGGTTTCGTGGGCCATGGTCAGCAGCGCGGCGCGGCTGATGATCAGGTGGCTTTCGATGTTCAGCTCGGCCAGCAACTCCAGCAGGCGCACGCCGTAGATGAAGCCGGACGCGCCGCTGATGCCGACCACCATCCGCTGACGGTTCACGATGTCAGACCTTCAAGCAGTTGCCGGGCGCGTTCGAGCACATCCTGATCGAGCTGCGCCTTGATCCCGTCAAACCCCGAGCCGCGCGTGGCATCCAGGCCCATGCGCGACGTAGTGCCGTTGACCGAGGACGACGGGTCCAGCGGGCTGCCGGGCAAACCGTCGATGGTGAAAATGTCGAGGTGCGGCTGGAAATGCGTGGCCAGCGCCCACAGCACCTGGCTGTCGTCGCTGAGGTCGATATCGCTGTCCACCGCGATCACGGTTTTCAGGTACGGATCCCAGCCGAGCAGGGCCAGCATGATCTGCCGCGCCTCGCCGTCGCGGCTTTGATCCAGCGCCACGTAGCAATGAAAATGGGTGCCGGAGTTCGGGTAATGCACGGCGGTGACGGCGGGGAAACGTGCCTTGAGCTTCTCGCTCATTTCCGCTTCGCGAGGCAGCCGCGCCAAGGTCAGGTGTTCGGCGTAGCGTCCGCCCATCACGTCCACCAGCCACGCGTCCTTGCGCCGCAACAAGGTGTCGACGCGCAGCACGTTGTTGGTCGAGCGATCCGAGGAATAACCGCTGAACTCGCCGAACGGACCTTCTTCGGCATAGGCCGTCGGGTCTATCGCACCTTCGAGTACGAACTCGGCGTAAGCCGGAACGCCGATGCCGTAGCGCGGGGTCTTCACCAGTTCCAGCGGTGCACCGAACAGCCCGCCGGCCACCGCGCGTTCATCGCTGCCATAGGGCAGGCGTGCAGCCGCGGCGAGCATGAACAGCGGGTGTGCGCCGACCACCATGGCCACGCGCAATTCTTCGCCACGTTCACGGGCGGTCTGCAACATCCGCCACAGGTGCCCGCGCGAATGCAGGCTGGTGGCCAGGGCCTGACGGGCGTGGCGCATCGAGCGGTGGTAGCTCATGTTGGCGATGCCGGTGAGCGGGTCCTCGGCAATGATGATCGCGTTGGTGATGTACGGGCCGCGATCACTGTCGAAATGCTTGAGCATCGGCAGCAGCGCCAGGTCCAGCGCTTCACCTTCGAAGACCTCGTCGAGCACCGGGCCGCTTTCGACGTAGCGTGGCGGGATCGGCTGGTTGGCGCGGGTCTGGAAGGTTTCGTGCAACTGCGCGGCACTGACGCCGAACAGTCGGGCGATACGTTGGCGGGAGGCGAACAGATTGGTCGCCACCGGCACGCCGAGGTTGCCGACGTTTTCGCAGATCAGCAGCGGATCGCGGCCCTGGGCGGCGAGGGCATCGACCAGGGCGGTGACGTCCTGATCGGCAGAAAGGGGTTGGGTGATGGTCAGCACATCGTCCGGGTACTGGCGGCGATAGGCGTCGATGAATACATGAAAATCCTGAGAGTCGCCGAGCGTCGAACGGGTCATGGTTTCACCTCGTAAAAAGCAGGCACGCAGGGGTGAGGCTGGCGTTCGATCGACAAGCCGTTGGCCTGCCGGTCGAGCGAACGCCGGGTCATCTTCGTGCCTGTAAAGTCACTGTGTGGCTGGGTTGAAGCCGGGTCAGACCCTGTTTAGAGGTAGGTCGTGGTCAGACGAATGTCCGCCTCGGCCAGATCCTTGGGCGGCGGGGTCGGTTCAATCCCGCACAACCGGGCGATGTTGTTGCCCAGGTAATCCTCAAGGTGATCTTCGTCGATCCCCAGGCCCTGCGGCGCCGGCGAGCACAGCACTTCCAGCTCGCGCAGCCACATGCCCGGTTCGTTCGGCGGCGAGTCGGTGCCGAACACGATCTTGTTGCGCGGCAGCTCCTTGGCGAACTCGACGATCCGCGACTGGAAGCACCAGCCGGACTCGCAGTACACGTTCGGCGTGTCCATCGCCATCCAGAACGCCTCGAACGAGTAGTTGCCACCGGTCTGGATGCCGAAGTGACCGATGATGAAATTGACCATCGGGAACTCGCGGATGATCGGGTAGAACATCGTCGGAATGGTGTACGGGCCGTCACCGGTGTGGATCAGCACCACGATGTTGTACTTGGCGCAGACCTTCATCGCCGGGCGCAGCCAGTCGAGTGCGCGATCCGGGCGATAGCCGTGCATGTTGGCGTGCAGCTTGAGCATCTTGAAGCCGTATTCCTTGATGTGGAATTCCAGCTCTGCCGCACCGTTTTCCGGTCCCCAGCGCGGGTTGAAGTTGAAGTTGCCGATGAACCGGTCCGGGTACTTCACGCACAGTTCGGCGACGTACGACATGTAGTCACGCACGCCCTCGCGGCCACGGCGGTTGCCGTCGCGGTAACCGGTGTTGCCCGGTGGCGGCTGGATGAACCCCATGTCGATCCGGCGCGGCTTGCCGTTGATCATGTACGGGCCGTCCATCAGCTTGAGCATGCGCTCGCCGGTGAACGGTTCGCCGGTGTGGCGCCAGGCCTCGTCGACCAGGTTGGTGGGGTGCAGATGGGTGTCGATGATCATCGGCTCAGCTCCTGGCCAGTTGGGTGGTGACGGGGCGCTTGAGTTGCGCCTCTGCTTCGGAAACGGAACGCGGCGGCGGGGACGGCTCGAGGCCGATCATCCGTGCGGTGTTGTTGCCCAGGTAGTCTTCGAGGGTGTCCTCGTCGAGGTTCAGGCCCTGCGGCGGCTCGTGGCAGAGCACTTCGAGCAGGCGCAGCCACATGCCCGGTTCGTTCGGCGGGGTGTCGGTGCCGAACAGGATCTTGTGGGTCGGCAGGACCTTGGCGAATTCGACGATCCGCGATTGCAGGCACCAGCCGGACTCGCAGTAGACGTTGGGCAGCTCCATCGCCCACTGCATCGGTTCGAACACGTAGACGCCACCGGTCTGCACGCCGAAGTGGGCCATGATGAAGTCGACGTTGGGGAATTCCTTGATCATCGGCACCCATTCCGACGGGATGCTGTAAGGCCCGTCGCCGGTGTGCAGCTTGACCGGAATGCCCAGCTCGGCGCATTTCTCGAAGGCCGGACGGACCCAGTCCAGCGCACGGTCAGGACGGTAGGCGTGCATGTTGGCCTGCATCTGCACCATCTTGAAACCGTGCTCTTTCACGTAACGCTCGATCGCCTCGACGCCGTTTTCCACGCCGCAGCGCGGGTTGTAGACGAAGCAGCCAATGAAACGGTCCGGGTAGGTCTGGACCATTTTCAGGGTGTAGGCCATGTAGGCGTCGATGGATTCGCGGCCCGACAGTTCGCCGTCGGTCCAGGTGTAGATGGTGTTGCCCTGCGGCGGCTGGATGAAGGCTTTGTCGATGCGGCGAGGCTTGCCGTTGACCATGTACGGGCCATCCATCATCTCCAGCAGACGCTCGCCGGTGAACGGGTCACCGTCATGCCTCCAGGCGAGGTCCACGAGATCCGTGGGATAGCAGCTGATATCGATGATCATTGAAGTCGATCTCCTGATAGCGGGGAAGGGAGCCTTGCGGCTCACAGCATCCACGTCCCGGGCAATCGGCCGTTTCTATGCGCAGCACTCGCGCATTCCCTCGCCTGTTCGCATCCGGCCCGGGTGGGTGGTTGCTTGAGGCGAGTATTGGAAGGCGGGGGAGGGTTCGTACAATATTAATTGGGTGGGGTGGTGATATGTGTTCGATATGGACTCAGGATCAAGAGCGTTGCCCTCACCCTAGCCCTCTCCCGGAGGGAGAGGGGACTGACCGAGGTGTCTTTCGGTTTACATCGACCTGAAAGATCGGGTCGATTATGGATTCAGTAAAGCAGATTCAGGTCGGCGGACTTCTTGAGCATTCCCCGATCGGTCCCCTCTACCTCTGGGAGAGGGCTAGGGTGAGGGCAGCATTCTCAAGCGTACTCAGAGCCAACTGTTTGATGATCTCAACCACCGGCCCCACCCGCTCCGCCTGCCCATGCGGCCACACCGCATACAGGTTGTAATGGGCCGCAATCTGCGCCTCGTTCAACGCCACCAGCCGCCCGCTGCGCAACGCATCGGCAGCCAGCAATCCACGCACCAATCCCGCGCCGACACCCGCTTCAGCCGCCGCAATCAGATTCGCCGCATTATCAAAAATCACCTGCGCCGGCGGTTCGGTCGGTGTCATCCCCGCCGCATCCAGCCATGGAATCCACGACCGCCGCGTGTACCCCAACAACGGCAACTCAAGAATCTGCGCCGGGCTCAACGGCACCTGCAAACCATGCCGCTCCAGCAACGCCGGGGACGCCACCGCCAACACCCGATCCCCACAAATCTGGGTCATCTCGCAATCATCCCAATCGCCATAGCCATAGCGCAGCGACAGGTCCACCCGTTCGAACGTGCTGCGGTCACTGCGCGGCATCGACAGGATTGTCACTTCGTAATCTGGCAAGCCATCGAGCAGTTGTGGCAGACGCGGATTGAGCCAGCTCTGCGCCAGCTCGCTGTCCACATCCAGGGTCAGACGCTGGGCCACGCTGCGGTTTTTTACCGAGGACAACGCCCGGTCAATCTGCGCCAGACCATCCGACAGCACGCTGGCAAACAGCTGCCCGGCATCGGTCAGGTTGCTGCCGCCGCCTTCGCGCACGAACAGCGGCTGGCCGATGAAGTCTTCCAGGGCGCGGATCTGCTGGCTGATCGCGCTGTGGGTCAGGTCGAGCTTGCGCGCGGCGCTGGAGAAACTACCGCTGCGCGCTGCGTGGATGAACGCGCTCATGGACTGCACCGACGGGTATCGCTTGTACATGTTGTTAGTCCTGCTTACACCGGTTGGCAGAAATCGTCGCTGGCCGCGCGTTGCCGGGGGTTCCAATAATCGGTCACCAGGCCCGCACAAAGACGGGCCGCTCTTTTGGAGCCTGACAATGATTGCATTCACGGTTAACGGCGAACGACGCGAGCTGGATGAGGCGTCCCCCTCCATGCCCTTGTTATGGGTATTGCGTGATCAGTTGAAACTCACCGGCACCAAGTTCGGTTGCGGCATGGGCCTGTGCGGTGCCTGCACCGTGCACCTGAACGGCGTCGCGGTGCGTTCCTGCCAGTTGCCGCTGGCCGCCGTCGCGGGCCACAGCATCACCACCATCGAGGGCCTGTCGCCCAGCGAAAACCATCCGCTGCAACTGGCCTGGGTGGCCGAAGATGTGCCGCAATGCGGCTACTGTCAATCCGGGCAGATCATGTCCGCCGCCGCGCTGCTCAACACCGGCGCACCGGTCAACGACGATTCGATCCGCAACGCGATGTCCGGGAATATCTGCCGCTGCGGCACTTACGGGCGCATCAACAAAGCGATCAAACGTGCGGCGAATGCGCCGAAGGAGGCGTGATGAGCCTTATCGACGGCACCCTTCAAGAACCCTCGCGCCGGGTGTTTCTCAAGCAGGCGGTGACGGTGGCGTCCGGTCTGGCGATTGCGCTGTATCTGCCTTCCGGGGCGGCGGCGACTGAAGCGAAAACCACAGCCGCTGAATTCGAACCCAACGCCTGGGTGCGCGTGCTGCCCGACGGCACGGTGAAACTGGTGGTGCACAAACACGATTCCGGCACCGGAACCCAGACCGCGCTGGCCGCATGTGTGGCCGAGGAACTGGACGTCAACCCGATGACCGTGCAGGTCATCACCCCGGAGGACCCGTTCTTCGAAACCTACATTCATCCGGTCTGGAAAGTCTTCTCCACCGGCGGCAGCACCAGCGTTTCACTGGAATACGACCGCCTGCGCATGGCCGGAGCCACGGCTCGGGCGCTGCTGATCAGTGCGGCGGCGCAACAGTGGAAAGTCAGCCCCGACAGCTGCGCCACCGAAGAAGGCCGGGTCGTGCATGCGTCGAGCAAACGCAGCCTCGGCTACGGCGAACTGGCCGGCGCGGCGGCGCATCTGCCGGCCCCGGCCAACGTCACGCTGAAGGATCCGGCGCAGTTCAAGTACATCGGCAAGTTGCGCCACAAACGCGATGCGGCGGCCAAGGTTTGCGGGCGTTTCAAGTACAGCATCGACGTGCAGTTGCCGGGGATGCTGGTGGCAGTAATCCAGCGTGCGCCGGTGGTGGGTGCGAAGGTTGTGGCGGTGGATTCGGCGGCCGCGTTGCAGGTGCCAGGCGTGCGCAAGGTGATCGCGATTCCCGGTCGGCCGGACGTGCTCGGCGGCAACCTCGAAGGTGTTGCGGTGCTGGCCGAAACCTTCTGGGCCGCGCAGCAGGGACGCAAGCTGCTGGAGATCAAATGGAGCGACTCGCCGCTGGCCGGTTTCGACAGCGCCGAGCTGAGCAAGGCGCAGATCGCAGCGATCAGCGACCCGGCAACGCAAACCGTCAAAGCCATGGCCCAGGGCGATGTCGCCGGGCAATGGCCAGGTGCGGCAAAGCTGCTCGAAGCCGATTACACCATGCCCTACAAGGTGCAAAATCCGCTGGAGCCGATTTGCATCACCGCGCAGGTCAAGGACAAGGCGATCACCTACTGGGGCGGTGTGCAGGTGCCGTCCTCGGCGCTGGAAGCAGCGCAGACCGTGTGTGGCATCGGCAAGGACAAAGTCACCATTCATGAGCTTGTGTCCGGTGGCAGCTTCGGTGCGCGGGAAGCCAAATACTGGTTGTTCGAAGTGGCGTATCTGGCGCAGAAGACTGGCGTGCCGGTGAAACTGCTCAACAGCCGCGAAGACGAAATGCACGCGCTGTTCAATCACCCGGCCACGCTGCATCGGGTAAAAGGTGCACTGGATGCCCAGGGCAAACTCACGGCGTTGCAACTGCATGCGGTGTCACCAGCCTCGCCGGAACAGTGGGAACCAGGATATTTCGAGCGTCCGGACCACATGGACTACAGCACCACCGAAGCGATCACCGCGTGGGACTTTGCCTACCGTCCGCCGCACCTGGAGCTGAACTGGGTCAAGCACGAAAGCAACGTGCCCAGCGGTTGGTATCGCTCGGTGAGCTTCATTCCCAACGTGTTCGCCGTCGAAAGCTTCATGGATGAACTGGCCCATGCGGCCGGTGAAGATCCGCTGGCTTTCCGGCTGGCCAACATGCAGGAGCGGCCACGACATGTGGCGGTGTTGAAGCAGGCCGCCGAACGCGCCGGCTGGGGCCAGAAACTGCCACCGGACACTGCGCTGGGGATCGCCACTAATCAGGGTTACACCAGTTTCATCGCCGTGGTGGCGCGGGTCGCGAAGGTGGACGGCAAGGCCCGGGTCGAGAAGCTGACCTGTGTGGTCGACTGCGGTCTGGCGGTGTCGCCCGGTGGAGTCGAGGAGCAAATTTACGGCGGTTTGATGTGGGGCCTCGGCCACGCGTTGTTTGACCGTCTCGACATCCAGCAGGGCCGGGTGGTGCAGAGCAATTTCCACGACTATCGCGTCACGCGCATGTCCGACATGCCGCCGGTGGACATCCTCGTACTCGACGGCCAGCCGGACAAACCGGGCGGCGTGGGAGAGCTGGGCAGCCCGTCGGTGGTCCCGGCGATTGCCAATGCGCTGTTCAGCCTCACCGGAGTGCGTCAGCGTTCCACGCCACTGACCCTGGGGTAAGCCGCCATGGACCTGCGTTTGCTGCGGTACTTCATGGCGCTGGCCGATGAGCTGCACTTCGGCCGTGCCGCCGAACGGCTGCACATCTGCCAGCCGCCGCTGAGCCAGCAGATCCGTTTGCTGGAGGAAGAACTCGGCACGCCGCTGTTCGAGCGCAGCCATCATCGGGTCGAGCTGACAGCGGCGGGGCAGATGCTCAAGGAGCAGGCGCCGCTGGTGTTCGAACAACTCGAGCGGGCGCTGGACCTGACCCGCCAGACCGGGCGCGGGCAACTCGGCGAGCTGGAAATCGGCATGATCAGTTCGGTGATGGTCGGCGTGCTGCCCAAGGCGCTGCACCTGTTTCGCGAGCGCTATCCGCAGGTGACCTGGCGTCTGCATGAGATGACCCCGGCGGCCCAGGTCAAGGCGTTGAAGGAAAAACGCATCGACGCCTGCGTGTTCCGCGTCGGTTATGACGACCCGCAATTGCGCAATGAATTGCTGATCCATGAGCCGATCCATGTGGTGATGCCGCAGGATCACCCGCTGGCGCGGCGCGAGGTGCTGGCGCCGGCTGATCTGGCGCAGGAGCCGTTTGTGGCGCTGGAATTGAAGCAGTCGCGGTTCGCCAATTTTCTCTATCAGTGCTGCATTCAGGCCGGGTTCACCCCGCAGATCCGCCAGCAGGTGATCGAGGTGCAGACCTTGCTCAGTCTGGTTCGCGCCGGGTTTGGCGTGGCCTTGCTGCCGGCCTCCATCGAACAACTGGCTCCCGCCGGACTGGTATTCCGGCGCCTGACCCCGGCGCTGCCGCAAGTGCCGCTGTACGCGACGTATCGGGCGGACGATGCCTCGCCAGTGCTCAAGCTGTTTCTCGATACGCTGCGCGAGCTGGTCGATCACGGCTCTCGGTAATCGGGGACAAAGTTGCCCGGCACGATCACAACGGCCTGCGGTCGTAAACTTCACATGCGCGAACTTGTGGAGAACCAATGAGCCGGGACGTCCTGACCACCGAAACCAATCGCCGTCAGTTGCAGCAGATCATTGCCGGCCTGTCCGACGGGGTGATTCTGCTGGAGCTCGACCAGACGATTCTCTGGGCCAACGAAGCCGCGCTGGCGATGCATGGCGTCAGCCGGATCGGCGAGCTGGGCAACAACGCCGGAGAATACGTCGAGCGATTCAATCTGCGTTATCGCAACAATCACACCCTGACGCTGGAGCAGTACCCGATCAGCCGCGTGGCGGCCGGCGAAACCTTCAGTGACGTGCTGGTTGAAGTCACTCCGAACAGTGACGAGGAACGCACTTGGGTGCACAGCGTGCGCAGCATGGTGTTGACCGATCGCGACGGCGACATCGAGTCGCTGGTGCTGATCATGAGCGACGTCACCGATTGGGCCAACGCCGAGCAGCGCTTCGAAAAAACCTTTAATGCCAACCCGGCGCCGGCAGTGATCTGCCGCCTCAGCGATCTGCGTTACATCAAGGTCAATCCGGGGTTTCTGGAAATGACCGGCTACACCCGCGATCAGGTGATCGGCGCCTCGACCTATGAGCTGGATATTCTCGAACAGGCCGAGCGCAAGGATCTGGCGATCCAGCGCCTGCGCGATGTTGCGACGATTCCGCAGATGCAGGCTGAATTGCGTCTGCCGGACGGTGGCAGTAAGCAGGTGATCGTGGCGGGGCAGCCGCTGGTACTCAATGACGAGGACTGCATGCTGTTTTCGTTTGTGGACATGGAGCTGCGGCACAAGGCTGAAGTTGCGTTGCGCCAGAGTGAGGAACGGTTCGCCAAGGCCTTTCGCCTGACGCCGGTGCCGATCCTGATTTGCAGCGCCGACGAGCAGCGGCTGATCGACGTCAATCAGGCGTTTCTCGATACCCTGGCGTACGAGAGCGACGAGGTGCTCGGCAAGACCGTCGCGCAACTGGATTTCATCGATGAACCGGCGGAACGCGCCCGTTTGCTGGCGGCGCTGGAGAAGACCGGTCGCGTTGACCGCGTCGATATGCGGATTCGCAGGAAAGACGCCGAGTTGCTGGAGTGCGCGGTGTCTGCCGACACCGTCAACATTCAGGACGCCGTTTGCTATCTGCTGGTGCTGATGGACATCACCGAGCGCAAGCGCACCGAGCTTGAGCTGGTGGCGGCGATTGAAGAGGTGATGAAGGATGCTTCGTGGTTCAGCCGGACGTTGATCGAAAAGCTTGCCAATGTGAAGAAGGTCAACTCGCCGCAGCTGCCGAGTGTGTCGTTCACTGATCTGACTGCTCGCGAGCGTGATGTGCTGGGGCTGATTTGTGAGGGGCTGGCGGACAAGGAGATTGCTGCGCGGCTGAAGCTGGCGCCGAACACGGTGCGCAACCATGTGGCGACGGTGTATTCGAAGCTGGATGTGCACAGTCGCAGTGAGGCGATTGTCTGGGCTCGGGAGCGTGGGTTGTTTTCGGGGGGCGGTCGGGGGCAGCGGTAAGGTGCAAATGCACTAGTTCATGGGGTGCAAATTCGGGTGTTTGATCGGGCGGGGTGTTCTTAGTCTGGTGAGGTGCGATGCATTTTTTTGGTGATCGTGTCTTTTTGGAACCTGCTAATGGATCAGCCCTTTATGAATGTGTTGTCGGTTGTTGAGTCTGGTTGTGTGGAGCTGGCGCGATGATTTATCTGGCGCAGTTGCGGGCTCGGCTTGAGCGTAGTTTTTCGCCGTTGGCTTGTGAGTGTGTGGTGGATGGGGATCACTCCCTTACTGTGAAGCTGTATGAGCCGGTTTCGGGGCGGGTGGATTTGGTGATTAGTGGGTTGAGCCTTGGTGCCTTGCGTACTCCGGAAGCGGTGGATGCCTTGATTGATGAATTGCGGTATGAGCTTCAGAGTAATTCTTTGCGGTCGCCGGGGTGAATATCCGGTTTTTCGGGTGCTGCGGCTGGCGGTTTCGCCCTTACGGCGAGTCACTTTTGGCAAACGCCCCAAAAGTAACCAAAAGGTCTCTAACCCTGACGTACGGCCCCTCGCTGAGGCTCGGGGTTCCTTCGCTCCGGGATTGATCCGGGGGCATCGCCTACGGTTTGCTTCGCTGCACCTCCTCTCGATGCATGCGGCTGCGCCGCACGGTCGCTGCGCTCCCTCCCCCGGATCAATCCCTCCACTCAGCCTGCCGACGGGCCCTGCGATCAAAAGCGGTACTCGAGCTAACGCTCATCGTGTTGAGTGGTGAGGAGCGGGTGGTGAGGAGTGAGGAGTGAGGGGCTTAAGGCCGACTTGTGTGCTCTTCAAAACCTGAGTTCAACTCGGTATTTCACGTCGGCGTAACTCTCCCAAACACCTCGATCGGCCCCCTCTCCCTCCGGGAGAGGGCTGGGGTGAGGGCCGGCTCTTGAGGGTGCCCGCGATTTGTCGGAACCCACGATCCAATCAACAATCCCACCCCAAAATCGACAGCCAATTCCCCCCAATCCCACCATATCACTGGCACTCACCCCCCACTGGTCTATAAGGAATGAGTGGTTCGGTTTCCATAACCGGGCGTTGTCCTGCTCGGCGACGGGAGTTTTCTTCCATTCATCGCGGGTCATCCTATGAACAATCCTGGGAAACGCGTGTGTTCTTCGTTGTTGTCGGCTCTCGGTCTGGTGTTGCTCAGTGGCTGTGCCAGTCCTCCACCCCCTCCGCCGGCAGCACCGCCTCCGCCTCCTGAGCGGACTTGTCAGGTCATGGAAAATACCGAGGTCGCCGGTGATGCCTATGCCGACGGGCAAGTGACCCGACACATCACCAAGACCCGTTGCGTCACTCAATAAGCCGGGCGCCTGTGAAGGCGCGGGTCGAGTGGATTGTGTTGGTGGCCGATCTGGTCGGCACGGCGGTGTTTGCGGTTGAAGGCGCGATTGCGGCGATGCGCAGTCAGCTTGATCTGCTCGGGGTGATGGTGATTGCGTTCATCGTTGCGCTCGGTGGCGGGGTGACGCGTGATCTGTTGATCGGTGCGACGCCGCCCAAGGCTGTGGCTGACTGGCGCTATCCGGCTCTGGCGTTTGCCATGGGCGGGATGGCGTTTGTTTTTCATGAGCGGGTGCTGGGCTGGTCCGGTTCGACGCTGATCGTGCTGGACGCGGCGGGGTTGGCGTTGTTTGCCGTGGCCGGGGCGCAGAAGGCGTTGAATTTCGGGATCTCGCCGTTTGTGTCCATGTTGATGGGCACGATTACCGGGGTCGGTGGCGGGGTGCTGCGTGACATCGTGCTGGCGCGGGTGCCGGTGGTGTTGCAGGCGGATTTGTATGCCAGTTCGGCGTTTGTCGGGGCGGCGGTGTTGATTGTCGGGCGCAGGCTCGGTGTGCCGCCGGTGGCGGCTGCGTTGCTGGCCGGGGCGGCGTGTTTGTTGTTGCGGTTGTTGTCGGTGCATTTTGGCTGGCAGTTGCCGAAGGTTCTGGAGGCATGAAAAAGGCAGCCCGTGGGCTGCCTTTTCTTTTGCATCAGCGGCGGATCAGGACAGGAAACCGCCGTCCACGTTCAGCGATACGCCAGTGGTGTAGCTCGAAGCGTCGCTTGCCAGGTACAGCACGGCGCCGGCCATTTCGCTTGGGTCGGCTACGCGTTTGAGCGGGATCTGCGTCAGGGCCTGTTTCAGGATCGCGTCGTTTTTCACCAGCGCCGAGGCGAATTTGGTGTCGGTCAGGCCTGGCAGCAGGGCGTTGCAGCGGATGCCGAATTGCGCGCATTCCTTGGCGAAGACTTTGGTCATGTTGATCACGGCGGCTTTGGTCACCGAGTAGATGCCCTGGAAGATCCCCGGCGAGATGCCGTTGATCGACGCCACGTTGATGATGCTGCCGCCGCCGTTTTCGCGCATCAGCTTGCCGGCTTCCACCGACATGAAGAAGTAGCCGCGGATGTTCACGTCGACGGTTTTCTGGAAGGCGCCGAGGTCGGTGTCCAGCACGTTGCAGAACTGCGGGTTGGTCGCGGCGTTGTTGACCAGGATGTCCAGGCGCCCGAACTGTTCCTTGATCCCGGCGAAGACCTGGCTGATCTGTTCCATTTCGCCGATGTGGCAGGCGACCGCTGTGGCCTTGCCGCCGGCGGCGATGATGGCGTCGGCCACGTGTTGGCAGCCTTCGAGTTTGCGGCTCGAAACGATGACGTGGGCGCCTTGCTGGGCCAGCAGTTTGGCGATGGCCTCACCGATGCCGCGGCTGGCGCCGGAGACGAAAGCGATCTTGCCGTCGAGGTCGAACAACTGAGTCTTGGACATGGGATTCCCTTGTAGTAAGCCTTGTTATAACGCCGTCATCAGAGGCTGGATTTGGCAATGACCTGCAGGCTCATCTGCTCCAGCAGTTTGTTCATGTGAATGAACTGCGCGAAGCGTTTGTCCTGGGTCTGGCCATGGAAGAAGCGGTAGTAGATCTGCTGCACGATGCCGGCCAGGCGGAACAGGCCGTAGGTGTAGTAGAAGTCGAAATTGTCGATCTGGATGCCCGAACGTTCGGCGTAGTAGTCGACGAATTCGCGGCGGGTCAGCATGCCCGGGGCGTGGCTTGGCTGGCGGCGCATCAGTTGCACCGGTGCCGGGTCGTCGGCCTGAATCCAGTAGGCGAGGGTGTTGCCCAGGTCCATCAGCGGATCGCCGAGGGTGGTCAGTTCCCAGTCGAGCACGCCGATGATCTGCATCGGGTTGTTCGGGTCGAGGATGACGTTGTCGAAGCGGTAGTCGTTGTGGACGATGCTGGAGGTCGGGTGATCGGCCGGCATCTTGTCGTTGAGCCAGGCTTTGACCTGTTCCCAGTGTGGTGCGTCCGGGGTCAGGGCTTTTTCGTAGCGTTCGCTCCAGCCTTTGATCTGGCGGGCGACGTAGCCTTCAGGCTTGCCCAGATCGCCGAGGCCGCAGGCGTTGTAATCGACCCGGTGCAGCTCGACGAAACGGTCGATGAAGCTCTTGCACAGGGCTTCGGTTTTGGCCGAATCCAGGCCCAGTTCCGGCGGCAAGTCAGAGCGCAGGATGATCCCGTTGACCCGTTCCATCACGTAGAACTCGGCGCCGATCACCGATTCGTCGGTGCAATGCACGTAGGCTTTCGGGCAATACGGGAAGCCATCGCGCAACTGGTTGAGGATGCGGAATTCGCGGCCCATGTCGTGGGCGGACTTGGCCTTGTGGCCGAACGGCGGACGGCGCAGGACGAATTCCTGGTCCGGGTATTCCAGCAGGTAGGTCAGGTTCGACGCGCCGCCGGGAAACTGGCTGATCTGCGGCGTGCCGGTCAGGCCCGGAATGTGCGCCTTGAGGTACGGATCGATCAGGCTGGCATCGAGTTCTTCGCCAGAGCGGATACGGGTGGACTGGTCAGTAAGCGCCATGCTTATCCCTTCTGCTTATTTTGGAGGCCAGACATCATTGGCTAATCTAATGGCGCGCTCGGGTCGTCACAAGCGCGGCTCGGTCTTATAGGTTAGCGTGTTGGACGGTAATCAACTTTGGGAATGGGCGTGGCGTGCCGCAGCCAACGCCGCCACGTTTGGCCTGATTTCGGCAGACGCCGAATCCCGGCGTCTGTGGACCTTGCTCGGCTTGCTTTAGTGCACGCGCTGGTTGTTCAGCTTCGGCGGCAGCTGGAGCGGCGTCAGTACCGGTTGCCCGGAGAAGAACGCCACAAGATTTTTGCCCACCAGCTCCACGGTGCCTTGTGTGGCTTCCGGTGACAGCCCGGCAACGTGAGGGGTCAGAAGCACGTTGCTGAGGTTTTTCAGTGCGTCGGGGACTTGCGGCTCGTGATCGAACACATCCAGCGCTGCGCCGGCGATTCGCCGCTGTTCCAGCGCACTGATCAGGTCGGCGGTGGCGATCACGCTGGCGCGGGCAATGTTGACGATAAAGCCGTTGGGCCCCAAAGCATCGAGCACCGGACGGGTCACCAGATGCTGGCTGCCGATGCCGCCGGGCGTGGCGATTACCAGAAAGTCCGAGGCCCGGGCCAGCTCGGTCGGGGTCGAGCAGAAGGCGTAGGGCACGTCACTGCGCACCTGACGGTTGTGGTAGCTGATTTCCATGTCGAAGCCCAAGCCTGCGCGTTTGGCGATTGCCATGCCGACTGCACCCAATCCGAGAATCCCCAGACGTTTTCCGGCCAGCGACGGGCGCATGATCTTCGGCCACTCGCCCCGACGCACGGCGGCATCGCAGCGCGGAATGTCACGCACCAGCGCCAGTAGCATCGCCATGGTGTGGTCGGCCACCGACGAAGCGTTGACGCCGGCGCCGTTGGTCACGGTCAGGCCACGGTCGCTGGCAGCTTGCAGGTCGACCTGCTCGTAACCGGCGCCGATCACGCAGATGATTTTCAGCGCGGGCAAGGCCGCGATTTCTTCAGCATATAAACCCAGCGGGCCACGAGTCAGCACCGCGTCGATCCGCGCCCCGTGGGTGGCGATGGCTTGCGCGCGCTCGGCAGGGGTCGGCGCGAGAATCAGGTGAAAACCCTGACGTTCGAGGATCGGCAAATAGTCATTGATGGTTTCAACCAGTACCAGAACGGTGGCGGGCATTGCTCGGCTCCTGTGATCGTCGGTCTTCGGGCGCAAAAGTCGGTTCAGAGTGCTGATTCCAGAGCGGTTTGGCAATGGCTGGCGCGGCCCCGCATCAGGCAGTGTAGGAGCTGATGCGGGGAGCGCGCGGGTGCTTCGTCAGAAGGTGACGTCGGCAGTGTTGATCAACCGCGCGAACGCCGCGCCGAGGGTTGCGTTGTGGTGTTCGATGATGGCCTGCGCCGGCAGTGCAGGGGTGTCCATACAAGTGTGGGCATCCGCCACCAGCAGCGGCTTGAATCCCAGGTCGGCGGCAGCGCGGCAAGTGCTGTCGATGCAGAACTGGGTTTTCATGCCGACGATGTACAGGTCTTCGACTTTCGCGGCGTTGAGTTGCCGAGCAAGTTCTGTGCCGTGAAAGGCATTGGGGCGGGATTTTTCGAAGAGGGTGGCGTTTGCGGCGTCCAGCTCAAGCTCTGGCAACAGTTGCCAGAACGCACTGCCGGCGGCAATTGGTGACCCTTGCGGGCCGGTGTGACGGACGGCAACGATCGGCACTTGTCGCTGGCGTGCCCGGGCGATCAAGTGCTGGATGTTGGCGAGTATGCGTTCGCCGTCGTGGGGCTTTTCCTGACCCTGGAACAGGCCGACCTGCATATCGATGATCAACAGTGCTGCGGACATGGCGTTTCTCCTTGAGTACCAAAAGTGCCGCACGGACGGGAGAAACAACAAGGCCCCGTCCATTGCTGGCGGGGCCCTGGGTTTGCTGCGCTGGTTTTACCTCACGCACAAACACCACGACCCGCCGGTGGCGGTCGTGGTGGTACGGGTGAGGAGCAGCGGGCAAAGGTTCATGGGGCCGATCATGCTGGTGGCGCCCGCGACCTGTCAATCGTCGAATCAGGTCACGTACTGGGCGATGCCATTGCCGAATGACCAGTTCTCTTTTTTCACTTCCACCAGATTGATGAACACATCCTCCTGACGCACGGCCAGTTGCTGGTTCAGGTTGCGCGCGATGGTCTGGAACAGCCGTTGTTTCATTTCCACGGTGCGGCCTTCGCTGATGGTCAGCTGGATGAACACGATGCCGTCGCTGCGCTGGATCCCCAGATATTGCGGGTCATAGACGAAGTGCTGGTCGTCGTGCTCGGTCAGCACCTGGAAATTGTCGTGTTCCGGCACATTGATCTCGCTGCGCAGGGCGGCGTAGATCACTTCGCCAATGCGTTTGGCGAACGTCGGGTCCGGGTTTTTCTTGATGTCGACGCGGACGAGGGGCATGGGATGGCTCCACAGGCGAGGGGACTGGACGGGGATGTCAGTCAATTCGCCATTGGGTATAGCCGAAAAATGCCAGACGGTGAGGTTGTTTAAAAGCGGTAGGAAATGGACGCACCGTCCTGCGGTATTTACGGATGTTGCCTACGAGTGCTGCCGGATTCATCCGCTATACGGCGGGGTGAGAAGCGCGGAATTATAGAGAGCAGGACGGGATGCGTTCTTCATGACGAAGCAGTAATCCGGACGGAAATTGCCATCAGCCAAGGAAGGCCAATGCTTCAGAACAACCGCGAAAACCTGGAACTCGACAGGCTGCATAACGAAACGCGAAAACTGATAGCTGAGCGGCAGAAGCTTATGGCGGAACAGAAGAAGCTGAAGTGGGAGACGTATTTTTATCCGGTTGCGGTGGTGGCCGGCGTGTTGACGGCAAGCGCGGCATTGGCAGGCGTCTTTTTCAAGTTTTGAGCGTTCGTTTTCGCAATCTTCAGACACATGACCCAAAAGGAAATCAACATGAGCACCTATGACGCCAAAGCCAGAATGGAACAACTGGAACGGGAACACGATGAGTGGGCCGAAAAAATACGTATCAAAGACAGGAAAGAAATGCGCCCGATCTGGGGGTTGATGGGTCTGGGCATCTTTTGCATGTTCCTCGGCTTCATATTGGCCCGATCGATCTGATCGGGCTTTCCCATGGCTTATTCGGCGCCGGTACATGCCATAAAGCGACATATGGCGTATCTGGCGCCGACAGTATTTTTCCCAAAAGCGACAAGCCTTCGATCTGCTCCGTACAACCATTCCTCAGCTAAGTCTTTGCTTCTGCTCATTTATCGCGGAGAATCGCGCCCCTGTTTCGGCCGGAGCATGTCTGTCGGTTTTTTCCGACGCGTCCTGACCGAGTGGTAAGTGACCGGAATGCGGAGATCCGACCGGATGAATGATCAGGCCAATAGCGTCGAACAACGCTTTGAAGCGGCAGCACCAGCCGAACTGTCGAGCTGGAATCGCCATGACACTACCTGGATGTTGGGACTGTTTGGGACGGCCATCGGCGCCGGCACCCTGTTTTTGCCGATCAACGCAGGTCTGGGTGGCTTCTGGCCGCTGGTGATCCTCGCGCTGCTGGCCTTCCCGATGACGTTCTACGCACACCGCGGTCTGACCCGCTTCGTGCTTTCCGGTCGCGAAGGTGCCGACATCACTGACGTGGTGGAACAGCATTTCGGCATCAAGGCCGGCGCGCTGATCACCCTGCTGTACTTCTTCGCGATCTTCCCGATCCTGCTGATCTACAGCGTTGGCCTGACCAACACGGTCGCCAGTTTCCTCGAACACCAACTGCACATCACGCCGCCACCGCGCGCGCTGCTGTCGTTCGTGCTGATCCTCGGCCTGCTGGCCGTGGTGCGCTGCGGCGAGCAAGTGATCGTCAAGGCCATGAGCCTGATGGTGTATCCGTTCATCGTTGCGCTGCTGTTCCTGGCGGTGTACCTGATTCCGCACTGGAACGGCGGCATCCTGACCACCGCTTCGCAGGTGCCGGCACCGTCGGCGCTGCTGCACACGCTGTGGCTGGCGATTCCGGTGATGGTGTTCTCGTTCAACCACTCGCCGATCATCTCGGCGTTTGCGGTGGATCAGAAGCGTCGTTACGGCGTTCACGCGGATGAGCGCAGTTCGCAGATCCTGTCCCGCGCGCACCTGCTGATGGTGGTGATGGTGCTGTTCTTCGTGTTCAGCTGCGTACTGACCCTGTCGCCGGAGCAACTGGCGGAAGCCAAGGCGCAGAACCTGTCGATCCTGTCGTACCTGGCCAACCACTTCAGCAACCCGACCATCGCGTTCGCGGCGCCGCTGATTGCGTTCGTGGCGATCTCCAAATCGTTCCTCGGCCACTACATCGGTGCCAGCGAAGGCCTGAAGGGCTTGATCGTCAAGAGCGGCAAGCGTCCGGGTGCCAAGGCTCTGGACCGCATCGTGGCGGCGTTCATGCTGGTAGTGTGCTGGATCGTGGCGACCCTGAACCCGAGCATCCTCGGCATGATCGAAACGATCGGTGGCCCGGTCATCGCGGCGATCCTGTTCCTGATGCCGATGTACGCGATCCGCAAAGTGCCGGCGATGGCCCGTTATCGTGGGCAGATGTCGAACGTGTTTGTCACCGCAGTGGGTCTGGTGGCGATTTCGGCGTTGATCTACTCGCTGACGGCTTGAGGTTCAACACAGGATCCCGTTTGATCTTGTGAAACAGAAAGGCCGATCTGCCTCGCAGGTCGGCCTTTTTTGTGCCTGTATGGTTTGTGATTGATCGTTCAGCAGGCATAAAAAAACGCCGCACATCTCGCGATGGGCGGCGTTTTTCATTGCGTTGCAGCGTTAGGCTTGAACGACAGGGATCTTGGCGTTCGCAGCAGCTTCACGGAACTCGGCAATCTGGTCGAAGGACAGGTAGCGGTACACGTCGGCCGCCATGCTGTCGATCTTGCCAGCGTATTCCATGTACTCCTCGACGGTCGGCAGGCGACCCAGGATCGAAGCAACGGACGCCAGCTCGGCCGAAGCCAGGTAGACGTTCGCGCCGTCGCCCAGACGGTTCGGGAAGTTACGGGTCGAAGTCGACACCACGGTGCTGTTCGGTTCAACGCGTGCCTGGTTACCCATGCACAGCGAGCAGCCTGGCATTTCCATGCGGGCGCCGGCCTTGCCGTAGATGCCGTAGTAGCCTTCTTCGGTCAGCTGGTGAGCGTCCATCTTGGTCGGCGGCGACAGCCACAGACGGGTTGGCAGCTGACCCTTGACCTGATCCAGCAGCTTACCGGCAGCGCGGAAGTGACCGATGTTGGTCATGCACGAACCGATGAACACTTCGTCGATCTTCTCGCCAGCAACGCTGGACAGCAGACGGGCGTCGTCCGGGTCGTTCGGCGCGCACAGTACAGGCTCGCTGATGTCGGCCAGATCGATTTCGATGACTTCGGCGTATTCGGCGTCGGCATCGGCTTCCATCAGCTCAGGGTTGGCGATCCAGGCTTCCATCGCTTGGGCACGACGCTCCAGGGTACGCGCATCGCCGTAGCCTTCGCCGATCATCCAGCGCAGCAGGGTGACGTTGGACTGCAGGTACTCGGTGATCGACTCTTTCGACAGCTTGATGGTGCAACCGGCAGCCGAACGTTCGGCCGAGGCGTCGGACAGTTCGAACGCCTGTTCCAGGGTCAGACCTTCCAGGCCTTCGATTTCCAGGATGCGGCCGGAGAAGGCGTTTTTCTTGCCTTTCTTCTCGACGGTCAGCAGACCGTTCTGGATGGCGAAGTAAGGAATGGCATGAACCAGGTCACGCAGGGTGATGCCAGGTTTCATTTTGCCTTTGAAGCGCACCAGGATCGATTCCGGCATGTCCAGCGGCATGACGCCGGTGGCAGCGGCGAACGCGACCAGACCGGAACCGGCCGGGAACGAGATGCCCATCGGGAAACGGGTGTGCGAGTCACCACCGGTACCGACGGTGTCCGGCAGCAGCATGCGGTTCAGCCACGAGTGGATGATGCCGTCGCCCGGACGCAGGGAAACACCGCCGCGGGTCATGATGAAGTCAGGCAGGGTGTGGTGGGTGGTCACGTCGATCGGCTTTGGATAAGCCGCGGTGTGGCAGAAGGACTGCATCACCAGATCAGCGGAGAAGCCCAGGCACGCCAGGTCTTTCAGTTCGTCACGGGTCATTGGACCGGTGGTGTCCTGAGAGCCTACGGTGGTCATCTTCGGTTCGCAGTAGGTGCCAGGACGAACGCCTTTGCCTTCTGCCAGACCGCAAGCCTTGCCGACCATTTTCTGCGCCAGGGTGAAGCCCTTGGTGCTTTCAGCCGGAGCTTCCGGCTTCTTGAACAGGTCGAACGCTGGCAGACCCAGTTCGGCGCGAGCCTTCTCGGTCAGGCCACGGCCGATGATCAGCGGGATACGGCCGCCGGCGCGGACTTCGTCCAGCAGGACCGGGGTCTTCATTTCGAAGGTGGTGATGACTTCGTCGGTACCGTGCTTGCAGACCTTGCCTGCGTGCGGGTACAGGTCGATCACGTCGCCCATGTTCATGTTCGATACGTCGAACTCGATTGGCAGTGCGCCAGCATCTTCCATGGTGTTGTAGAAGATCGGAGCGATTTTGCTGCCGAAGCAGAAACCGCCGGCGCGCTTGTTCGGCACGTAAGGGATGTCGTCGCCGAAGAACCACAGCACCGAGTTGGTCGCCGATTTACGCGAGGAACCGGTACCGACCACGTCACCGACGTAGGCGATAGGGAAGCCCTGGCCGCGCATTTCTTCGATCTGCTTCATCGGGCCGGTCTTGCCTTGCTCGTCCGGAACGATGCCGTCACGGGCCATTTTCAGCATGGCCAGGGCGTGCAGCGGGATGTCAGGACGCGACCAGGCGTCTGGCGCAGGGGACAGGTCGTCGGTGTTGGTTTCGCCGGTGACCTTGAAGACGCGCAGGCTGATCTTGTCGGCCAGCACAGGGCGCTTCTTGAACCACTCGCCGTCAGCCCAGGATTGCAGCACGGCCTTGGCGTGAACGTTGCCGTTCTTGGCTTTTTCAGCCACGTCGTGGAAGGCATCGAACATCAGCAGGGTGTGCTTGAGTTCTTCGGCGGCCACTGGCGCCAGCTCGGCGTCGTCCAGCAGTTCAACCAGGGTCACGATGTTGTAGCCGCCCTGCATGGTGCCGAGCAGTTCTACAGCGCGTTTCTTGTCCAGCAGAGGGGAGGAGACTTCGCCCTTGGCCAGTGCGGAGAGGAAACCGGCCTTGACGTAGGCGGCTTCGTCCACTCCTGGTGGTACGCGATTGGTGATCAGGTCAACGAGGAAAGCTTCTTCGCCAGCCGGAGGATTCTTCAGCAGCTCGACCAGGCCTGCAGTTTGTTCGGCGTTAAGCGGCTGGGGAACGATACCCAGGGCTGCACGCTCTTCGATATGTTTGCGGTAGGCTTCAAGCACAGTTATTACCCTCATCAGTGGTCCCAAATGGGTGTCCGGGACGCTCATCCCGAAATTGCCGTACTCATGCTCCTCACGACGTTGTGGGTCGTTCGGCCAGAATTACCGGCAATTCCTTACAGAAGCTGCTTTCAAAGTTTTACGCCTGCAGAACGGGGAGCTGATGAGGGTTGGCGTTTGGCTTTTCCCCGCTGGAAAAACCTTACGCCAACACCGCTCTGAAGGAACGACTGTGCTCGTGACGCTTTGAAAACAGCTTCTAACGGACATTGGCGCCTAAAAAGGCTGGCTGATTCTACGGCAAAAAAAATTTAAAGGTAAGTCGCGCTCTATTGGACTTTGGTTGCGTTGTGCACGGGTGGGGCAAACCTTGATCCAGCGCTTGTCCCTGACGTTTGAGGGGTGATGAATGGCGGACAAAGGGCTAACATGCCGACCTGTTCCGCGTTTCAAGTGTTTTGCCCATTCTATGCCCAATCAGACCATCAAGACCCCCTGCGTCGGCCTCTGTTCCACCGTTTACGGTGATCTGGTGTGCCGTGGCTGCAAGCGTTTCCACCACGAAGTGATCCACTGGAACGGTTACAACGAGGAGGAAAAGCGCGCGGTCTGGCTGCGTCTGGAGCAATTGCTGTCACAAGTGATGGCGAGCAAGGTCGAGGTCTTCGATCCGGCGCGGCTGCGCCTGCAGCTGGAGCAGCGCAAGATCCGCTTCGTGCCGCATCAGTCGCAATATTGCTGGGCTTATCAGCTGATCGCCCGGGGCGCGCGGGTGATCATTAATCTGGAAGCCTACGGGATGGTGCTGCTGCCTGAGTTTCGCGACTGGAACCTGCCGGAACTGCGCGATGCCATTGATCGGGAATTTTTCCTGCTGTCGGAAGCGCACTATCAGCGCTACATCGCGCCCGGTTTCCTCAAGGATGCGCTGGGCGAGTGAGCGTTACCTGTGGCGAGGACGCTCGCCACAGGGTGACCCGCAATGCTTAGTGTTTCACCGCCAGCTCTACCAGATGATCCTCGACCTCCTGCGGTTTGAGCACCAGCACATCACTCTCCAGCTGATCCAGCACCTGTTCAGCCGTATTGCCGATCAACGCGCCCGATACCCCGCTGCGCGCCACCGTGCCAATCACCGTCACCGCCGCCTGCAGCTTGTGCGCCATGAACGGAATCAGCACATCCGCCGGACCTTCCTCGACGTGCAGGTGAGCGTCATCGATGTCGAATTCAGCCTGAAACGCCCGGCATTGCTCGCGATAGCGCGCCTCGATGGTTTCCTTGAGCTGGAAGGTCGGGTCGGCCGCCGACAGCATCGGCGACGGATGAGCGGTAATCACATGTAGATGCCCCTTGGCCAGGCTGGCGATGTCGAAGCCATGGTCGATGATCGTGGTGTGCAGATGACGGTGTTCGCCATCGGCATTGCCCACGTCGACCGCCGCCAGAATCACCTTGTCCTTCCACGAACCGGCGGTTTTCACCAGCAGCACCGGAGTAGGGCAGTGGCGCAGCAGTTTCCAGTCCGCCGGGGTCAGCAGGGCCTTTTTCAGCGAGCTGTCGGGGAAGTGCTGCTTGATCACCAGCCCGCAGCCTTCGGCCTGCTGCACGTCGATGATGGTTTCGTGCAGGCTCTCGTTCCACGCCTGCTCGGTGGTGACGCTGTAGCCGTCCGCCAAAAGCGCGGCCTTGAGCACGCTGAGCATGCCGGCGTGATCGTGCTTCTTGTCGCAGACCAGCAGGTGCAGATGGGCCTGGGTCACCCCGGCGATCAGCTTGGCGCGCTTGAGCGCCAGGCTTTCCGCGTGTTCGGGTTCGATGACCACCAGAATGCTGCGAATGGCTTGCATGAGTGAGTCTCCAGCAATGAAAAGGCACGGCGTTGCACAACTATAGTTGCTGCGCATCCGTCTGCGACTTGATGCATATCAACGCGCGCGGCTGGTGGTCTGCGGGCAGGCCGGTATAATCGGCGCCCTTCGCTCGAACACCTTTTGACCGTGAGCCCCATGATCCTTCCCGAAATCCACGAATTCCTTGGTTGCCGCACGCCTGACGCCTGGGTTGAAGCCGCGCTGGCCGATCAGGAAACCCTGCTGATCGACCACAAGAACTGCGAGTTCAAGGCCGCCAGCACCGCGTTGAGCCTGATCGCCAAGTACCATTCCCACGTCGATCTGATCAACATGATGTCGCGTCTGGCCCGGGAAGAACTGGTGCACCACGAGCAGGTGATGCGCATCATGAAGCGGCGCAAGATCGAACTGCGCCAGCTGCATGCCGGCCGTTATGCCTCGAGCCTGCGCAAAGTGGTGCGCAGTCACGAGCCGGTGAAACTGGTCGACACTCTGGTGGTCGGCGCCTTCATCGAAGCGCGCAGTTGCGAGCGGTTCGAAGCGCTGGTGCCGCATCTGGACGAAGAACTCGGCAAGTTCTACTTCGGCCTGCTGAAAAGCGAGGCCCGGCATTTCCAGGGTTACCTGAAACTGGCCTACCAGTACGGCGACGCCAAGGACATCGCTCAGGTGATCGAGAGAGTCCGCGCCGCCGAGCAGGACCTGATCGAGTCGCCGGACGAAGAATTCCGTTTCCACAGCGGTGTACCCGTCGCGGCATGAATTGTTAAAAACTCTTAAGAGTATGAAACATCAACGAAAACCGGCCCCGGAGGCCGGTTTTTGCTGCCTGCGATAAACGTCTCGGCATTGAATGCCCGCATAATGTCGCCCACTTCACAAAGCGGTTGGCGGCGGTTGTTATGGATAACCTGGGTTTTGGCAGAGTCCTGCTGGTGGAAGACGATGAGCGGCTGGCCGCGCTGATCGCGCACTTTCTCGAACAACACGGCTTTGATGTGCGCACCGTGCATCGCGGCGATCTGGCCGTGGCCGCGTTTCTCGAATTCAAGCCCAAGGTGGTGGTGCTCGACCTGATGTTGCCGGGGCAGAGCGGCCTGCACGTGTGCCGGGAAATCCGCAGCGTGTCGGACACGCCGATCGTCATCCTGACGGCCAAGGAAGACGACCTCGACCATATTCTGGGCCTGGAGTCCGGCGCCGATGACTACGTGATCAAACCGATCAAACCGCCTGTTCTGCTCGCGCGCCTGCGTGCCCTGCAACGCCGGCAAGTCCCGGAAAGCGGCGTAGTGAGTTCGCTGGAGTTCGGCAACCTGATCATTGATCGCAGTTGCCGTGAAGTGCGTCTGGCGGGCGAGCTGATCGAACTGACCACCATGGAATTCGAGCTGCTGTGGCTGCTGGCCAGCGCCGCCGGCAAGATCCTGTCGCGCGATGACATTCTCAACCGCATGCGCGGCATCGCCTTCGATGGCCTCAACCGCAGCGTCGACGTGTACATCAGCAAGTTGCGCAACAAACTCAAGGACAATCCTCGCGAACCGGTGTGCATCAAGACCGTGTGGGGCAAGGGTTACCTGTTCAATCCGTTCGCGTGGGAGTTGTAGATGCTGCGGTTATTTCTCGGGCTGTTTCTGGTGATGACGGTCGGGCTGGTGGCGGCGCTGCAAACCGTCGAGCACACCTTCAATGCGTTGCTCGACAACCAGATGCAGGCCTACAACCGTGAGGCGGTGCGCGGTCAGGCGTGGTCGCTGATCGAACACATGCGCGACCAGCAGGGCGCGGCGCGCGAGGCGCAACTGGAGGCGTTGCGGCCGCACTACGGGCTGACGTTGAGTCTGGTCGAGGCTGACCAGTTAAACCTCAACGATCAGGAGAAAGCCGAACTGGCTCAGGATCTGCTGGTGATTCGCGATGACTACACCCAGTTCATCAGCAACATCGACGGTGGTTCGCAGTTGCTCAGCATCAAGTTGCCGCCCGAGCCGAGCCTGATGCCGTTCTACATTGCCGGGGCTTACCTGATGCTGGCGGTGCTGCTCGGCATCGTCCTGTACTTCTGGGTTCGTCCGCACTGGCGCGATCTGGAAAAACTGCGGCTGGCCGCCGAGCGCTTCGGCGACAACGACCTCTCGGTGCGGATCCAGCTGTCCAAACGCTCGAACATCCGCGACCTCGCCGGTCACTTCAACCTGATGGCGGCGCGCATCGAAGGCCTGATCGCCAATCAGCGCGAACTGACCAATGCCGTGTCCCATGAACTGCGCACGCCGATTGCCCGGCTGTCGTTCGAACTCGACCAGCTCAAGCAGCAACCGGACGCCAGCCAGAACCGCGAACTGATCGCCGACATGTACGCCGACCTCGGCGAGCTGGAAGAAATGGTCTCCGAACTGCTGACCTACGCCAGCCTCGAACGCGGCGCGACGGTGATCACCCGCGAAAACATCCAGGCTGCCAACTGGCTCGACAGCGTGGTCGGCAGTGTGGCGCTGGAAGCCGAGGCGGCCGGGGTGCAGCTGTTGATCGTTGATTGCCGGGTCGATGAAGTGCGGATCGAACCGCGCTTCATGGCACGGGCGGTGATCAATCTGCTGCGCAATGCTATTCGTTATGCCGAGCAGCGGGTCGAGGTGTCGCTGGTGCGTATCGGCGATCAATACGAAGTTCAGGTCAACGACGACGGGCCGGGCGTGCCGCTGGAAGGACGGGAGAAAATCTTCGAACCGTTCTCGCGCCTGGACGCCAGCCGCGACCGCCGCACGGGCGGCTTCGGCCTCGGCTTGGCGCTGGTGCGGCGGGTGTCGCAATCCCATGGCGGGCAGGTCGAGGTCGGCGATTCACCGTGGGGCGGGGCATCGTTCCGTATGACCTGGGCGCATCTGGATTGATGACTTTCCCTTCCCCAAAGGGGGCGGCAGTCGATTAACTGAGGACGTAGTCCACCGGTTTCAGCGCCGGCGGCAACGGCTCAGTCCCCAGCTCCGAGAGAATATCCCGCTCGATACCCCGCACCAGCGCATCGGTTGGCAAATCGTTTTCATCCCGGCCGAACGGGTCTTCCAGCTCATCGGCAATCGCGTCCAGGCCGAAGAAGGTGTAGCTGACAATCGCCGTGAAAAGCGGTGTCAGCCAGCCCAGCGGTTCGGCCATGGCGAACGGCAGCAGGATGCAGAACAGGTAAATCGTGCGGTGTAGCAGCAGGGTGTAAGGGAAGGGCAGCGGCGTGTTCTTGATCCGCTCGCACACCGCTTGTGCCTGGGTCAGGCTGGTCAGGTGATTGGCCAGCAGCATGTAGCGCCATTCGCTGAGATCGCCTGATTCGTGCAGGTCGGAGCATTGCTGGCCGACCGTCTGCAGGATGCGCCCGCTGTAGTCCGGCACCTGCGCATCATGTTGCGGGGTGATCCACTCGGCGCTGGCGGCGGCTTCGTCTTCCCGGCGCAGTCGCGCATTCAGCGCGTGGGCGAAACCAGCGAGGTTGAGCAGTAACAGTCGGCGCTGGGCCGATTCGCGGATCACATGAGTCTCGCGAATCACCGAGCGCACATGCACGATCACTTCACCCCAGGCCTTGCGCGCTTCGTACCAGCGGTCGTAGCAGGCGTTGTTGCGAAAATTCATGAAGATCGACAGCGACAGGCCGAGCAGGGTGAACGGCGTGGCGTTGACCTTGGTGAAGTTGCTCGGGTGGAGCATTTCCACCAGCACGATGGCCGACGCCAGCAGCGTCACCATCAGGGCGCGCAGGGCGATGCGCTTGGCAATCGAGCCCTTGAGGGTGAAGAGAATGGCGAATTGATTGACCTTGGGTCGGATGATCATGCGGCTCTCTGCCTTGAAAACGTGGCGGATCAGCCGCCGGTCATGTTCATGAAACGCACCACTTGCACGTCGTCGTTCACTTCAAAGTTGTGCCGGTAAGGCTTGAGTTTCATCGCTTCGATGATGGCTTTCTCCAGCCGTTCCGGTTGGCCCGGATGGGCGCGCAACACCGCTTTCAGATCCACCGAATGCTCGTTCCCCAGACACAGTAGAAAACGCCCCTCGACGGTCAGCCGCACCCGGTTGCAGGTGCCGCAGAAGTTGTGGCTGTGGGGCGAAATGAACCCCAGCCGGATGTGCGGCGCTTCGGCCAGCCGCCAGTAGCGCGAGGGGCCCTGGGTCGATTCGGCGGAGTCGATCAGGGTGTAGCGCTCGGCGATCTTTTCGCGCACCTGGGTACTGGAAAAGAACGACTCGGCGCGACTGTGTTCGCTGATGATGCCCAGCGGCATTTCCTCGATGAAGGAAATATCCAGATCGCGCTCGATGGCGAACTGCACCAGATCGTTGATCTCGTGATCGTTGCGGCCCTGCATCACCACGCAGTTGAGTTTAGTGCGGGTAAATCCGGCGGCGCGCGCGGCGTCGATGCCGTCGATCACCTGGGCCAGGTCGCCGGTGCGGGTCATCTGCTTGAAGCGCGCGGCATCGAGACTGTCGAGGCTGACGTTGAGGCGCTTGACCCCGGCGTCGAACAGCGGACTGGCGAGTTTGCCGAGTTGCGAGCCATTGGTGGTCAGGCACAGTTCGCGCAGGGCGGGCAGGGCAGCAATCTGCTTGCACAAGCCGACGACGCCGGGACGAATCAACGGCTCGCCGCCGGTCAGGCGGATCTTGCGGGTGCCCAGTGCGACGAAGCTCTGCGCCAGTTGATAGATCTCCTCCAGCGTCAGCACTCGTTGGCGCGGCAGAAACTGCATGTCTTCGGCCATGCAATACACGCAGCGAAAGTCGCAGCGGTCGGTGACCGACATGCGCAGGTAGTCGACGCGGCGGTTGTAACCATCGATCAAGACGCGCTCTGACATGACAGCCTCGCTTGGGTGAAATCCGCTATTGAAGGGATTGGGTCGGCGCAGGTTATGAGCAACTTGAGACAGCGTCCAATCACTCTTAATGACCGGCCGATTGATGCTGTCGATGATGAAATAATTATTCGGTTTTTTGCGCTTCTTAGTTTTGCAAGTGCCCGTATTTAAAGGCTTTAACGCCGTGATAGATGCTTTCGATAACGCAGTCATTAATAGCGATTAGACAAGTTTTTGCAGCGGTTCCTATCCTTGGCCCCGTCAAACGAAACGACCGCTTTTTAACTTGAAAGTCAGTCGTCGCTGTTTAAACCCGATCAGGTTTTTGCCTGTGTGCATCGTCATGGAGAAGTCCCATGTCACAAGTCGACCGTTACAAACCCTACAAGGGCGCCGCTGCGGGTTGGGGTGCTGTGATCAGCCTCACCAAAAACTGGCTGGGCAGTGAAAACGCCCTGAAAAACATCCGCGCCATGCTCAAGACCAACCAGAACGGCGGCTTCGACTGCCCCGGTTGCGCCTGGGGTGAAGCGCCCGGCGCGAGCATGCTGAAGTTCTGCGAAAACGGCGCCAAAGCGGTGAACTGGGAAGCCACCGGCCGCCTGGTCGATCCGGCGTTCTTCAACAAGTACACTGTGTCGACCCTGGCCGAGCAAAGCGATTACTGGCTCGAATATCAGGGCCGGATCACCCATCCGATGCGCTACGACGCCCGTGTCGACCGCTATGTCGAAACCACCTGGGACGACGCCTTCGCGCTGATCGCCAAGCACCTCAAAGGCCTGAAATCGCCCCACGAGGCCGAGTTCTACACCTCGGGTCGCGCCAGCAACGAAGCGGCGTTTCTCTATCAGTTGTTCGTCCGCGCCTACGGCACCAACAACTTCCCGGACTGCTCGAACATGTGCCACGAAGCCAGCGCGGTGAGCATGGGCGAGAGCCTGGGCGTCGGCAAAGGCACGGTGGTCTATGAGGACCTGCACCACGCCGACGCGATTTTCGTGATCGGCCAGAACCCCGGCACCAACCACCCACGCATGCTCGAACCGCTGCGTGAAGCGGTGAAACGCGGCGCTCAAGTGGTGTGCATCAACCCGCTCAAGGAGCGTGGGCTGGAGCGTTTCCAGAACCCGCAGAACCCGATCGAGATGCTCAGCAACGGCTGGGAAGCGACCAACACCGCGTACTTCCGCCCGGCACTGGGCGGCGACATGGCGATGATCCGCGGCATGGCCAAGTTCCTGCTGGAGTGGGAGCGTGAAGCCCAGGCCACCGGCGGTGAACCGGTGTTCGATCACGCCTTCATTGCCGAGCACACGTCGGGTCTCGACAGCTATCTGGCCGAAGTCGATGCCACGAGTTGGGAGCACATCGTCGAGCAGTCCGGCGTGCCGCTGCATGACATCGAACTGGCTGCGCGCATGTATGCCCGAGCCAAGAGCGTGATCATGTGCTGGGCCATGGGCTTGACCCAACATGTGCACTCGGTGCCGACCCTGCAGGAAGTCATCAACCTGCAACTGCTGCGCGGCAACGTCGGCCGTCCGGGCGCCGGGCTGTCGCCGGTGCGTGGCCACAGCAACGTGCAGGGTGACCGCACCATGGGCATCAACGAACTGGCCCCGACAGAACTGATGGACGCCCTGGAAAAACGCTTCAACTTCAAGGTGCCGCGCATGCACGGCCACAACACGGTCATGGCGATTGGTGCCATGGAACGTGGCGAAGCCAAGGTGTTTATCGGTCTGGGCGGCAACTTCGCTCAAGCCACGCCGGATACCCAGCGCACCCACGCCGCCATGCGCAAACTCGACCTCACCGTGCACATCTCGACCAAGCTCAACCGCAGCCATCTGGTGACCGGGCGTGACGCGCTGATCCTGCCGTGCCTCGGTCGTACCGACATCGATGTCCAGGCTGAAGGTCCGCAAGGCGTGACCGTGGAAGACACCTTCAGCATGGTGCATTTGTCGTTTGGCCAACTGAAACCGAAGTCGGCTCACTTGAAATCCGAGCCCGCAATCATTGCCGGGATCGCCGCCGCCACATTGGGCAAACACCCGATCGATTGGGAGTGGGCGGTGGGCGACTACGGGCGCATCCGCAACCTGATCGCCGACGTGATTCCGGGCTTCGAAAATTTCAACGAGAAGTTGCTGATCCCCGGTGGTTTCCACCTCGGCAACAACGCTTCCGACCGGGTCTGGAAAACCGAATCCGGCAAGGCCCAGTTCACCCCGTGCGTGCTGCCGGAGCATCTGATCAGCGAAGGCGTGCGCAACCTGCCGGTCAAACCGCATCTGATCCTGCAAACCATGCGTTCCCACGATCAGTACAACACCACGTTGTACGGCCTCGACGACCGTTATCGCGGCGTTTACGGCATGCGCGACGTGGTGTTCGCCAACGAGCAGGACATCCGCCGGCTCGGTTTTGAACCGGGGCAAAAGGTCGATCTGGTGGCGCTGTGGGGCGACGAGCGTGAGCGTCGGGTCAGCGGTTTCACCCTGATCGCCTACGACATTCCGGCCGGGCAGGCGGCCGCGTACTACCCGGAAACCAATCCGCTGGTGCCGCTGGAAAGTTACGGTGACCGCACCTACACGCCGACCTCGAAATTCGTGGCGATCCGCCTCGAAGCGGCCGAGGCGAGCAACCTGATCCCGTCGTCGGTGGCGTAACCGACTCACGCGATCCAACCCTTTTGCATTTTGACTGGCTGCAGGCGTTCGCGCCTGGCGGTGGCCCGGCCGTGTGCTGCCGCTTTTCAGCCTTGATGAGGACATCATCATGTTCAACCTGGAGGCACTGGACCTGGCGCGAATTCAATTCGCGTTCACGGTTTCGTTCCACATCATTTTCCCGGCGATCACCATTGGTCTCGCGAGTTTCCTCGCGGTGCTCGAAGGCCTGTGGCTGAAAACCCATAACGACACTTACCGCGATCTCTACCATTTCTGGTCGAAGATCTTCGCCGTCAACTTCGGCATGGGCGTGGTGTCGGGGCTCGTCATGGCGTACCAGTTCGGCACCAACTGGAGCGGATTCTCCGACTTCGCCGGCAGCGTCACCGGGCCGTTGCTGACCTATGAAGTGCTGACCGCGTTCTTCCTCGAAGCCGGGTTCCTCGGGGTGATGCTGTTCGGCTGGAACCGCGTGGGCCGTGGCTTGCACTTCTTCGCCACGGTGATGGTCGCCATCGGCACGCTGATCTCGACTTTCTGGATTCTCGCCTCCAACAGCTGGATGCAGACCCCGCAAGGCTTCGAAATCGTCGATGGCCGGGTGATGCCGGTCGACTGGCTGGCGATCGTGTTCAACCCGTCGTTCCCGTTCCGTCTGGCGCACATGGCGATTGCCGCGTTTGTTGCCACGGCGTTCTTCGTCGGCGCTTCGGCAGCCTGGCATTTGCTGCGCGGCAACGACAGCAAACCGGTGCGCAAGATGTTTTCCATGGCGCTGTGGATGGCGCTGATCGTCGCGCCGATTCAAGCGGTGGTCGGTGACGCCCATGGCTTGAACACGCTGGAACATCAACCGGCAAAAATCGCTGCCATTGAAGGCCACTGGGAAAACGCCGACAACGGGCCGACCCCGCTGGTGCTGTTCGGCATCCCGGACATGCAGGCGGAGAAAACCAAGTACGCGATCGAGATTCCATACCTCGGCAGCCTGATCCTCACCCACAGCCTCGACAAGCAGATCCCGGCGCTCAAGAGCTTCCCGAAAGAAGACCGGCCGAACTCGACCGTGATCTTCTGGAGCTTCCGCGTCATGGCCGGGCTCGGCATGTTGATGATTCTGGTCGGTGTGCTGGGGCTGGCGCTGCGGCGCAACGGCAAGGTCTACCGTCATCGCGGCTTCCAGCGGCTGGTGCTGCTGATGGGGCCGAGCGGTCTGATCGCGCTGCTGGCGGGTTGGATCACCACCGAAGTCGGGCGTCAGCCGTGGGTGGTGTACGGCCTGATGCGAACCCATGACGCCGCGTCCCATCACTCGGTGGCGCAGATGAGCACTTCGCTTGCGCTGTTCGTCGTCATCTACTGCTCGGTGTTCACCGTGGGCATCGGCTACATGATGAAACTGGTGAGCAAGGGTCCGCAGCCGCACCACGAACATCCGCCCGAAGGCACTCAGGTGCAGACCCCGCGCCGGCCACTTTCGGCGGTCACCGACAACCTCGAATCCGCGACCCGGATCCACTGAAAAAGGAGCGTTGAGTCATGGGTATTCAAGGTATCGATCTCTCGTTGATCTGGGGCGTGATCATTGCCTTCGGGGTGATGATGTACGTGATCATGGACGGCTTCGATCTGGGCCTCGGGATCCTGTTCCCGATGATCAGTGACGAGCAGGAACGCGACGTGATGATGAACACCGTCGCACCGGTCTGGGACGGCAATGAAACCTGGCTGGTACTCGGTGGCGCGGCGTTGTACGGCGCGTTTCCGCTGGCTTACGGGGTGATTCTGGAGGCGCTTTACCTGCCGCTGATCTTCATGCTCGCGGGGTTGATTTTCCGTGGGGTGGCGTTCGAGTTTCGCTTCAAGGCACCGGCTGAAAAACGTCATCTGTGGGACTGGGCATTCATCGGCGGTTCGCTGCTGGCGACGTTCTCCCAGGGCGTAGTGATCGGCGCGTATGTGGCGGGGATTCCAGTGGTGGATCGGCAGTTCGCCGGTGGCGGTCTCGACTGGCTGGCGCCGTTCCCGCTGGTCTGCGGCGTCGGTCTGGTGATTGCTTACGCCTTGCTCGGCAGTACCTGGCTGCTGGTCAAGACCGAAGGCATGCTGGAGTCGCGGATGCGTCACTACAGCCGTCCGCTGGCGTGGCTGTTGCTGGTGATGGTGGTGGTGATCGGCGCGTGGACGCTGCAACTGCACCCGGAACTGGCCGGCCGCTGGTTCAACCATGCGCACCTGACCGTGTTCGCCGGGCTGGTGGTGTTGGCGGTGCTGGCGCTGTTCGGGCTGCTGCGTTCTCTGCGTCAGCGCCACACCCACTGGCCATTCGTGTTCACCCTGGTGCTGATGTTCCTCGGTTACATCGGGCTGGCGCTGAGCATCTGGCCGAACATCATCCCGCCGTCGGTCAGCCTGTGGGCGGCGGCTTCACCGGCCACCAGCCAGCTGTTCGCCCTGATCGGCGCGCTGTTCATCCTGCCGGTGATCCTGATGTACACCTTCTGGAGCTACTACGTGTTCCGCGGCAAAGTGAGGATTGGCGATGGCTACCATTGATTCGCGTGAGGTGAAATCCAGTCCCTGGTACAAGCGTCTGGGCTGGCTGCTGCTGATCTGGTTTGGCAGCGTGGTCTCGCTGGCGGTGGTGGCGAGCCTGCTGAAACTGGCGATGTATGCGGCGGGGATGAGGACTCATTGACCATAAAAAAACCGGAGCCTGGCTCCGGTTTTTTATTGCCTGCGGTTTATTTCCTCCCCTCGGGGAAGGAACTGCCTTGAGGTTTATTCCCCGCCAAACATCGCAGTCCAATAAATCCCGGCGCTGCTCTTCGGATCAACTGCGTAGGCAGCGCCAAGCTCACGGTACTGCGGGTTCATCAGGTTGGCGCAATGGCCGGGGCTGGCGAGCCAGCCGGCGACGACTTTCTGCACCGTGTCCTGCCCGGCGGCGATGTTCTCGCCGACCTGCTGGCCGCTGTAACCGGCAAGTTCGGCGCGGTCGCCAGGGGTGCGGCCGTCGCGGTCCTTGTGGTCGAAATAATTGTTGTTGGCCATCTCGCGGCTGTGTTCCTGGGCAACGCCGCCGAGCACCGCGTTCCACGCCAGCGGCGCAGTCGCTGTGAAAGCCTGACCGCCGCACTGGCGCGGTTGGGCGCGGGCGGCGTTGAGTTGTTCGAGGAGTTTCTGGCCTTCAGCCTGACCATCGCCGAGGCGGGCGGACAGCAGTGGCCGGGCGAGGGTGATGCGCCAGTCACGGTCGGCGCGGCTGACGCCGATATCGACGAACTGCGGATCCAGCACCACTTGGCAGAAGCTCTCCTGAATCGCCTTCATCGCCGACGCCGCATCCCGTGGCCCGTTCAGGGTAATCGCCTGCACATTGACCATCGGGTAGCGGGCGCTGGACATCGCCTGCTGCAAATCCACCACGCCGCTGGCCGGCAGAATCAGGCGCGGATCGGCCGACAGCGGCGGCAATTCGCTGGACGCCTGGCTGCCACAACGCTGCGGCTGGCTGCGGTAGCTGTTGATCGATTCGATCAATTGCGACTCGTCGGTGGCCATGGCCGAAGTGGCCAGCGCCAGGCCCACGGACAACGCGGCGAGTCGCAGAACGGATGGCATGAAGCGCATGGAAATCTCCCTTGGGCTGAGTGCGCACATCATGCGCGAAAGGGCCCCGGTTCGTGCAATGTCTTTTTCTTCACGACGCGGATTTTTCTGCCGAACGATTCCGTGCAATTTGCCGTCTACACTCTGCGAAGACCCCGGAAACCGGGCGTCTCAACCACGTAACACTTTGCCCGCATCGGGCCCTGCCGGAAGAATGATCATGCGATTGAACGGGTTGCTTTGCTGTCTTGCGTTGACCCTGCTGAGCGGCGCGGCACTGGCCACCGATCAGGCACCGATCAAGGAAAAGGCCGAGGCGAAAGCCGAGGTTCTGGAAGAGAAGGCCGCCGACAAACCCGACGCGCCTCCGGCACCCAAATCCGAAGCCATCACGCCGACCGAAGCGCAGGCGGTCGACCCCGCCGGCGCCGCACCGCTGGACGATCCGATCACCTGTCTGGCGCGCAGTATCTATTGGGAAGCCAAGGGCAAGGACAATGCCGACATGGAAGGCGTGGCCAGTGTGGTGATGAATCGCCTGGGTCACGACGGCTTTCCAGGCACGGTGTGCGAGGTGGTCAAGCAGGGCTCGGAAACCAAGAGCTGCCAATTTTCCTGGTGGTGCGACGGGCGCCCGGATCAGGTCAAGGAAGATGCCGAATACGCGCTGGCCAAGGAAATCGCCGGCAAGGCACTGAACCGCCAGCTCACCGATCGCACCCACGGTGCGCTGTATTTCCATGACCGCAACGTTCATCCGAGTTGGGCGAAGGAATACAGAAAAACCGCCGAGACCAAGAAATTCCTGTTCTATAAACCCGCTGGCGGAGATGCGCGTTAAGCGCAGACCTCCCGCACGCAATTGCGCAGCCAGCGATGCGCCGGGTCGGCGTCCATGCGCGGGTGCCAGAGCATCGATACGCTGATGTCCGGCATCCGGAATGGCAGGGCGAAGCTGTGCAGACCCGTTCGCAGTTTGCTGGTGTGACGCTCCGGGACGGTGGCGATCAGGTCTGATTCACGGACCAGTGTCAGCGCCGCCGAAAAACCGCCGAATGAAGTGACGATATCCCGCGTCAGCCCCAAGGCAAGCAATGCTTCGTCCACCGGTCCGCTGCTGCGCCCGCGTCGTGACACCAGAATGTGCTGGCCTGCGGCAAAGCGTTTGGCGCTGACCTTGCCGCTGCTCAGCGGATGCCCTTCACGCACCACGCCAATCCACTGATCGCGGAACAGAATGCGGCTGTGCAGCGTCGGATCGGTGCTGTCGTCGACCACGCCGGTTTCCAGATCCACCCGGCCTACGCGCAACAGCGTGCTGTCCTTGTCGGCCTTTTGCACAAAGCGCAGGCGCACGCTGGGCGCCTCTTCGGCGATGCGGGCGAGCAGGGCAGCGGCGAAGGTTTCGACAAAACCGTCGGTGTTGCGCAGGGTGAAGGTGCGCCGCAACTGGCCGGGATCGAGCACTTCTGCCGGGCGCAAAACCGCTTCGGCTTCCTGCACCAGATAACTGACCCGGTCACGCAACTCCAGCGCGCGCGGGGTCGGCACCAGTCCTCGGCCGGCGCGCACCAGCAGCGGATCCCCGGTGGTTTCCCGCAGCCGGGCCAGCGCGCGGCTCATGGCTGACGGACTCAAGCGCAGGCGCTCGGCGGCGCGGGCGACGCTGCCTTCGCTCAGCAGCACGTCGAGGGTGATCAAAAGGTTCAGATCCGGTGCATTCATGACATGGCGTTCCATGCAGGTATCAAGTGCAAAGCATGCGTCTTGCGCCTTGTATTGTCGAGGCTCAGGCTATGTCCCATGACTTCTGCCCTGTGAGCCCCCCATGCACCGAGAACCCCTGAGCCCTTCAGCCCGCTGGGCGTTGACCAGTCTGGCGCTGTCGATGCTGATGCCGTCGCTGGACACCAGCATCGCCAACGCCGGACTGCCCACGCTGGCGGCAGCGTTCGATGCGACGTTTCAACAGGTGCAGTGGATCGTGCTGGCCTATCTGCTGGCGGTCACCACGTTGATTGTCAGCGTCGGGCGACTGGGTGACGGCTTCGGTCGGCGGCGATTGCTGTTGATCGGCATCGGCATCTTTACCGCCGCTTCGCTGGCTTGCGCACTGGCGCCGAGCCTTGGCTGGCTGATCGGTGCGCGGGCGGTGCAGGGCCTGGGCGCGGCGATCATGTTCGCGCTGACGGTGGCGCTGGTGGCCGATGCAGTGCCCAAATCCCGGGCCGGCAGTGCGATGGGCTTGCTTGCCACGATGTCTGCCACCGGCACCACCCTCGGGCCATCGCTCGGTGGGCTGTTGATGGCGCATGTCGGCTGGCAGTCGATCTTTGTGATCAACGTGCCGTTGGGATTGCTCAATGCGTGGCTGGTGTATCGGTATTTGCCGAAGGATCGGATCGTGCGCTCGAGGGTCGTGTTTGATTATCCCGGCACCGCCGTGCTGATGCTGACGCTGGCGGCCTATGCGCTGGCGATGACAATCGAAGGACTCACTCCGACGTTGCTGTTACTCAGCCTGTTGGGCGTGGGGTTGTTCATCCTGGTCGAGAAGCGGAGCAAGGCGCCGCTGATTCACCTGTCATTGTTCACCGACACGCGAATCAGCAGCAGTCTGGCGCTGACCTTGCTGGTGACCACGGTGATGATGACCACACTGGTGGTCGGGCCGTTTTACCTGAGCCGAGGCCTGGGGCTCACCAGCACTCAGGTCGGACTGGTGTTGTCGATCGGGCCGTTGCTGGCGGCATTCAGCGGCGTACCGGCCGGGCGGCTGGTGGATCGTTTCGGCGCGCGGCGGATGGTGCCGGGTGCGTTGTTCGGCCTGGCCTGCGGATGTGGTCTGTTGGCGCTGTTTCCGGTGAGTTTCGGAGTGCTTGCATACGTGCTGCCGATCACGGTGGTGGCCTTGAGTTATGCGCTGTTCCAGGCCGCCAACAACACCGGGTTGATGTCCGGCGTTGCTCAGGATCAGCGCGGCGTGGTCTCGGCCATGCTTGGGCTGTCGCGTAATCTGGGCTTGATCACAGGGGCGGCGGCGATGGGCGCGGTGTTTGCCCTGGCCACGGACGATCCGACTCAGGCGCCGGCCGCCGTCATTGCGAGCGGCTTGCACATGACCTTCGGTGTGGCCACGGCGTTGATGTTCGCGGCGTTTGCGCTCGGCGCCTTCACGCACCTGCGTCTCGCGTCTCCCGTGCCGGAAAGAACAGTTCAAAGCAGGTGATGCCGTCGGCGCTGCTGACGGTGTAGCGGCCCTGATGCAATTGCATGATCGTCGCGACAATCGACAGGCCCAGTCCGTTGGATTGGGCCGAGCGCTCGCGGGACGGATCGACGCGGTAGAAGCGCTCGAACAGTCGCGACAGATGTTCCGCCGGAATGGTCGCGCCCTGATTGCGTACCCGCAGGTAGCTGCCATCCGCTTCGGCGATAGCCTCGACCTGCAACGTCGAATCTGCCGCACCGTACTTGATCGCGTTGGCGCACAGATTGGCCAGGGCCCGGCGCAGCAACATCGGTTCGGCCCAGATCACGCCGCTGCCACGGGCCTCGATGGTGACACCGACGTCCGCCGCCAGCCCTTCGAAGTAATCGGCAATGCGCTGCATCTCATCGCAGGCATCCAGCTCCTGCCGCTGGCTCAAAGCGCTGGCCGGGTCGGTGCGGGCGAGAAACAGCATGTTGTCGAGCATCCGCGCCAGCCGTTCGAGTTCTTCGACGTTGGAGGCGAGCAACTGCTGATAGGCGTCGACGCTGCGGTTCTGTTGCAGGGCGACCTGGGTTTCGCCGAGCAGGTTGTTGATCGGCGTGCGCAGTTCGTGGGCCATGTCGGTGGAGACCTGGCTCAGTTGCGCAACCCCTCGGTCGAGCCGGTCGAGCATCGCATTGAAGGCTTCGATCATCGGCTGCAATTCCCGGGGCGTGCCGTGGCGGTCGAGGCGCTCGCCGAGGTTGGCGATGCCAATCCCGTGGGCATGCCGGGCAATCCGCCGCAACGGCAGCAAACCGCGATACACCAGCAGGCAGCCGACCAGCGCCAGCACAATCGCCGCCAGTGACGCGAGGCCGTACACGCTGAGCCGGTAATTGGCGAGCATCGCCGTGCGCTCGCTCATCACCTTGGCGATGAGCACCTGCAGATTGCCCTGGTCGCCGGAGTCGATACTGGCCGCCACCGCCGAGAACGGCACGCCGTTGAGGCTCGGCAGATGCTGCACGTCGTTGAGGGCCATGACATGGTCGACCGGCACGGCGGGCACACTCGGCAGTGCCAGGTCGCTTGGGTTGACCACGAACAAGGGTGGTTGCCCCGGCGCGCCGATGGTCAACAGCGCTTCGCGGTTGCCCAGCATGTTCTGGAACAGCGCCGGTTTGGTCTTGATCAATTCCAGCGTATTGCTGTCGTTGAGGATGGTGCGCAACTGATCGATGCGGCTGACCAACTGAATGTCGTCGCGGCGGGTCAGTTGCTCTTCCAGCTGGTTGTAAAGTGCCGCGCCCAGGCCAGCCAGTGCGGCGAAGGCGAGCACGGCGAACACCAGCGCCAGACGCAAGGTCAAAGAGTAAGTGCCGACGATTTTCATGGCTGGGTATCGAAGCGGTAGCCGATACCGCGCACGCTGTGGATCAGCTTGAGCGGGAACGGATCGTCGATCTTCGCCCGCAGGCGGCGCACGGCGACATCGACCACATTGGTGTCGCTGTCGAAATTCATGTCCCACACCCGCGAGGCGATCAGCGAGCGCGACAGCACCTGGCCGGTGTGGGTGGCGAACAGTTGCAGCAGGGCGAATTCCTTGTTGGTCAGGGTGATGCGGTTGCCGGCGCGGGTGACCCGGCGCTTGAGCACGTCGATCTGCAGATCGGCCACCTGCAATTGCTCTTCTTCATGGATTGGCCCGCGCCGGGTCAGGGTGCGCAGGCGCGCCACCAGTTCGGCGAAGGAAAACGGCTTGATCAGGTAATCGTCGGCACCCAGTTCAAGCCCTTTGACCCGGTCGGCGATGTCGTCACGGGCGGTGAGAAACAGCACCGGCGTGTCGGTTTCCTTGCGCAGCCGGCGCAGGACTTCCCAGCCATCCATTTTCGGCATCATCACGTCCAGCACGATCACGTCGAAGTCGAACTCCAGCGCCAGGTGCAGACCGTCGGCGCCGTCCCGGGCCAGGCTCACGCTGTAGCCCAGTTCCTGCAAGCCGTTGAGCAGGTAATTGCCGGCCTTGGGTTCGTCTTCGACAACAAGGATATTCATGGGCACTGCGCCTCAATTGTCATTGATGCAGCCGCTGCCTTGCACTTGATAGTCCAGCACATGTTCACGGCCCTGGTGGTCGAGGTAGTTGAGCTGGGCGGGGATCACGCCGCAAGCCTGGGAAATATCGGTGCTGGAGAGGACTTTGTCGACATCCAGGTGCACGTAGAAGCCGTTGGTGTCGTGAATGACCGTGCGCTCAGGCATTTCAGCGGCGAACACGGAACCGGTGGCGAGGAGGGCGGTGAAGGCGAGGATCAGGGTTTTCATGATGGGTCACTCGATTCGTTGAAGTTGATCGGCGTTCTGGCCGGGACAACTTCAAGCTACCGGGCGATCCGCTCGGCAAACCGACAACTCGATGACAAATCTGTAATAAACCGAACCTGTGGGAGGCAGCGCACTCCCACAGAGTATTCAGCTGGCGTGAGTGCTGAGAATGCTCGCGATCTGTTGTGGCTGGCAGTTGAGGTACGGCGAGGATTTCAGCCACTGCTGATCCGGGTACCAGGAGAACATGAATTGGCCATTCTTCAGGCTGTCGATCACCCGTTTGGCCACCTGCGGTCGCACCGCCGGGCAACCCTGGCTGCGGCCCAGACGGCCGGTACGTTTGCTCCAGAACGGATTCACGTAGTCGGCGGCGTGGATCACGATGGCGCGGTCACGGGCCATGTCGTTGACGCCCGGTTCCAGACCATCCATGCGCAGCGAGTAACCGTGGGTACCCTGGTAACTTTCCTGGGTGCGGAACAGGCCGAGGCTGGACTGAAAACTGCCTTCACGGTTAGAGAACCGGGTGGCGAAATTTTCCCCGGAGTTCGAGCCGTGGGCGACCAGGTCGCGCAGCACCAGTTTTTTTCGGGTCAGGTCGAAGATCCACAACCGGCGCTCGGTGGACGGCTGCGAATAGTCGATGATCGCCAGGTGACGGGACTGCTTCGCGCCGTTGTTGATCGCACATTGCATGGCGTTCAAGGCACCTTTCAGCGCCTGGGGATTGAGTTCCGGAGCGGCGTGCGCGAGGCTGGTGTACAGAACCGGCGAAGAGGTGCCGGCGGCAAAGGCTGGACTGGTCAGCACGCCAATGGCGGTGGCAGTCAGCAGAAGTCGGCGCAAAAACGTCAACATTTAAAGTGAGTCTCCACTTGCTACTTGTTTGGCACTTAGGCTCCTGACGTCCAGTCGTTCCCGGCAAGCCCGCGAATCGGGCCTGACTGTTCACCGCACCTGAGGTAAGGTTGACCGTCAATCAAGACGGCCATGGATTGGAGTAAAGCAGTTGTTCAAAAAGTACGCATGCTACTTGAGCATTTGTTTGCTCGCTGCGCCGTTTGTCGCTTGCGCCGAAGAGCCGTTGCCGGGACTCCCGACGCTGCCGCCCGTGCCGACGGAAATGCCCATCGAGCCGCAGAGCCCGTTGCAGGCTGCGCTGATCAGCCTGCCCCAGGCGTGCCCGACGATCGGCACCAGCCTCAGCGGCCCGGCGCTGGATCAGTTGCGCGCGTTCTACCAGCAGCAGGACTGGCTGCCGGTGTGGGCCGATGGCGGGCAATTGCCGGCCTTGCATGCGCAATTGCAGCTGTTGGCCGACGATGGCCTGAACCCGAAACGCTATCCGGTGGCGCTCACCGCCCCGCAGGACGGCGAGCTGTGCGCCGATATCGAGATCAGCCGTTACTACCTGCAAGCGCTGCAGGATCTGCACTACGGCCGCCTGCTGCAATCGCACTTCGAACCGCTGTGGCATTCCGACGAAACGCCACGCGACCGTCAGGCCGAATTGCTCGCCATCGCCGTACCGGGCGTGCACAACGTTCCGGCCGCCTTCGATCTGGCCCGCCCGCAGCTGGCGCAGTATCAGAATCTGCGTCATCTCTATGCAGCTCAACGCCTGAAAGCCTTGCCGCAGTGGACGTCGGTGGGCAACGGGCCGTTGCTGCGTCCGGACATGGAAGACAAGCGCGTGCCGGAACTGGCCCGCCGGCTGTACAGCGAAGGCTACCTGAGCAGTGTGATCGGCACCCCGGACAACGCTTATCACGGCGTATTGGTGGAGGCGGTGAAGAGCTTTCAGGCCAACCATTCGTTGCAGGCCGACGGGGTGGTGGGTCCGGGGACGATTGCCGAACTCAACATCAGTCCGTTGACTCGTCGCGAACAGTTGCGGGTCAACCTTGAACGTTTCCGCTGGATGGCCCAGGACATGGAGCCGGACGGTTTGCTGGTCAACGTCGCCGCTGCCGAACTGACGCTTTATCAGGGTGGCCTGCCGGTGTGGCAGACCCGCACCCAGGTCGGGCGCGCCGAACGCCAGACCCCGCTGCTCAAATCCCGGGTCACGCGCCTGACACTGAACCCGACCTGGACCGTGCCGCCGACCATCTGGAAGGAAGACAAGCTGCCGGAAATCCGCAAGGACCAGACCTTCCTCAGCCGCCAGAACCTGCAAGTGCTCGACGCCAACGGCCAGCCGCTGGCCGCCGCCGACATCGACTGGGACAACCCCGGCAACATCCTCCTGCGTCAGGATGCCGGGCCGCGTAACCCGCTGGGGCAAATGGTCATTCGTTTCCCCAACCCGTTCTCGGTGTACCTGCACGACACGCCGAGCAAAGCGCTGTTCGACAAGGGCCCACGGGCGTTCAGTTCCGGCTGCGTGCGGGTCGAGCATCCGATGAAGCTGCGCGATTTCCTGCTCAGTCCGGCGGAGAAGGCGCGCACCGACACCTTGCTCGCCACCGGCACCACCCATGAGTTCCGCCTGAGCAATCCGGTGCCGATCCTCATGACTTACTGGACGGCACAGGTCGATGGCCAGGGCCGCGTGCTCTACGCGCCAGATATCTACAGTCGCGACAGCGCGCTGCTGGCGGGGCTGGACCGGGCGCATTGATCCTCAGTGGCTGGCGCGTTTCCAGAAAAACCGCGCCAGCCACGCATCCACGCTCAGCTTGCCGGCCCCGGCAAACACCAGCGGCACCAGCGCAGCCAAATAAATCGCCGGCAGCTTGAAGTTGCCGAAGCCCTTGTTGGTGATCGCGTAACCCTGAGCCAACTCACTCAACGATGACCAGTCCGCCGGCCAGTGCACGGCAGCGGTGGCAACGACCGTTACGACAATCAGCGAAATCGCCGAAATCCGCGTGCCGAATCCGATCAGGATCGCCAGCGCGCAGATCAGCTCGGCCCACATCGACAGCTCCCAGTTCAGCGTCGCCGGCAGATGATCGAAGGGAAACGGGAACCGCTCCTGAATGTCTTCGAACCAGTTCTGGCCATTGAATTTCTCCAGCCCCGATTCGAAAAATTCCCAGGCGATGAACAGGCGCAAGGTCAGCGGCGCGAGCCACTGGCCGGCGCGGTCAAGGTTCAGGTGCAGGCCTTTGACGGCCGACGAGAGAGCTGTGGTCATGGGAAGGCTCCATTCATTCAAAAGAAAACGGGGCACCGACGTGCCCCGTAAAAAGGGTTACTCGCCGGCGCCGCACTTGCCTTCGCCGCATTTGCCTTCCGAGGTTTTGTCCGCCGAGTCGGCCTTGGCCTGGGTCTGGCTGTAACCGTGATCCAGTTGCTTGACGCTGAACGCTTCTGAAGCCGAAGCGGCGTTGGACAGGGCCAGGCCACCGGCAAGCAGCAGGCCCAGAGTCAGGGAGGTTTTCGAGAGCTTGGTCATGGTGAATCTCCGATGCGATAGGTGAGTTCAAAGGCTTGATCGGGGCTGCCGATCGACAGGTTCATTTGAACGCCGGGCTGTATCGGTGATGTGTCGCGAAGGGCCGGATTTGTGCGCGGGATGTGTCGGGCGTCGGGCCGTACACACTGCGATACACAGAGCCGGTGTGATTCGATTGCCGGGCGCAGCGTCTAGCCACGGTGTCCCCGCAATCCCATGGGGCGTGACTTCGGAACCCGGCATGCAAGCGCTGTTGAACGAGATCCTTGACGCTGTCCGGCCCCTGATCGGGCAGGGCAAGGTGGCTGACTACATTCCCGCCCTCGGCACCGTGCCGGCCAATCAATTGGGCATCGCCGTGTATGGCAACGACGGCGAGATGTATTGCGCCGGTGACGCCGAGACACCGTTCTCGGTGCAGAGTATTTCCAAGGTGTTCAGCCTGGTGCAGGCCATCGAACATTCCGGCGAGGCGATCTGGGAACGCCTGGGCCATGAGCCGTCCGGCCAGCCGTTCAACTCGCTGGTGCAGCTGGAGTTCGAACGCGGCCGTCCGCGCAATCCGTTCATCAATGCCGGGGCGCTGGTGATCTGCGACATCAACCAGTCGCGCTTTGCAGCGCCGGCTTTGTCGATGCGCGACTTCGTGCGGCGGCTGTCGGGCAACCCGCAGGTGATGGTCGACGGCAAGGTCGCCGAGTCCGAATACCAGCACCGCGCGCGCAACGCGGCGATGGCTTACCTGATGCAATCCTTCGGCAATTTCCACAACGACGTGGAAGCGGTGCTGCGCAGCTACTTCAGCCACTGCGCGTTGCGCATGAACTGCATCGACCTGGCCCGGGCATTCTGTTTCCTGGCCAACGACGGATTCTGCAAGCACAGCGGCGAGCAGATACTTACTCGCCGCCAGACCCAGCAAGTCAACTCGATCATGGCCACCAGCGGTCTCTACGACGAGGCCGGCAACTTCGCCTACCGCGTCGGTCTGCCGGGCAAGAGCGGCGTCGGTGGCGGCATCGTCGCGGTGGTGCCGGGGCAGTTCACGGTGTGCGTGTGGTCGCCGGAACTGAACACGGCGGGCAACTCGCTGGCGGGGATGGCAGCGCTGGAAATGCTCAGTTCGCGGATTGGCTGGTCAGTGTTCTGAGCCTGTGTTGCTTTGAGGGAGGCCAACCTATACATTTTCCGGCCGCCCTCAATATGGTGAATCCGCTCCATGTCTCTCGCGCTCGAACGTCTCGTCGCTGGCACGCCTATCCCTTTCGCCGGTAACCGCGTCACCGTGGTCAGCCCCGAACTGGCCGAGCGTTTCCGACCCGGCGACCACCTGTTGGTGGAGCAGGTGAGCGGCGAGCTGTTGCTGATTCCGGTGGTGGATCAGCAGGCCGCGTCGGTGGCGATCGAGCGTGCAGCAGCGGCGTTTACCGCGTTGTCCGCTGTATCGGATGAGGCCATCAGCCGCTTCTTTGATTTGTTCGCGCAACGTCTGGAAAACCCGGACGCCTGGGCACTGATCGAAACCGCCAACCTCGCCGACATCGAACGGGCCAAGGCTCGCGGTCGTTCCACTACCCGGTTGCTCGCCGACGAGCGCATGCGCCGCGACATGATCGCCGGCCTGCGCGCCTGGCGTGATGCGCCGGCCACCCGCGGCAAAGTCATCAGCAGCGTCGAGCATGACGGCTGGAAAGTCGAGCAGGTGGTGTCACCGCTGGGCATCGTCGCGTTCGTGTTCGAAGGCCGGCCAAACGTCTTCGCCGACGCCGCTGGCGTATTGCGCACCGGCAACACCGCCGTGCTGCGCATTGGCAGCGATGCGCTGGGCACCGCGCAAGCCATCGTCACCCACGCCTTGAACCCGGCGCTGGCCGATGCCGGTCTGCCGGCGGGTGCGGTGTCGCTGGTGGAGAGCGTCAACCACGCCGCCGGTTGGGCAATGTTCGCCGACCGGCGTCTGTCGCTGGCGGTGGCCCGTGGTTCGGGCCGTGCGGTCAGCCAGTTGGGCAGCATCGCCCAGCAGGCCGGCACCGCCGTCAGCCTGCACGGCACCGGTGGCGCGTGGCTGATTGCTGATCGCGATGCCGACGCTAAACGCTTTGCCGCCGTGGTTCGCAACTCGCTGGACCGCAAGGTCTGCAACACGCTGAACGTCTGCCTGATCCAGCGCGACCGTGCTGCCGAACTGGTGCCGCTATTCCTCGATGCCTTGAAGCAGGCCGGTACCGCGCGCGGTCAGGGCTGCAAATTGCACATCGTCGAAGGCAGCGAAAGCTATCTGCCGAGCGACTGGCAGAACGCGACGGTCGAGGTCTATCGCGCCGAGGGTTACCAGACCGAAGCCCTGGCCGAACCGCTGCCGGAAGCTCAACTGGGCCGCGAGTGGGAATGGGAAGAAACCCCGGAAACCAGCCTGATGATCGTCGACGATCTGGATCAGGCCATCGCACTGTTCAACCGCTACAGCCCGCAGTTCACGGTGTCGCTGATCAGCGAAGACGCGGCGGTTCAGGAGCGTTTCTATAGCGCGGTCAACGCGCCGTTCGTGGGCAACGGGATTACCCGTTGGGTCGATGGCCAGTACGCGCTGAACAAGCCGGAACTGGGCCTTTCGAACTGGGAAAGCGGCCGGTTGTTTGCCCGCAGCGCGATCCTCTCTGGCGACGGTGTGTTCACCGTACGCAGCCGCATGACGCAAATCGATCTGGGCGTAAAACGCTGAACAGAACAACGCCGCGCCCGTCGCAATGACGGGCGCGGCGTTGTGTTTTCAAGCAGCATCGACTGCCTGACCGTACACCGCGCAAGTCGACGGTTGCTCGGCCAGCGAGACGAAGGTACGGCGGTCGGCACTCAGCGCGTCGATGGAACCGGTCTCGATGTCGTACACCCAGCCGTGCAGATTCAGCAGGCCTTTCTCCTGGGCCAGGCGCACGCTTGGGTGAGTCTGGATGTTCGCCAGTTGCGCGATCACGTTTTCCCGCACCATCGAACTCAGCTTGGCTGCGTCATTGACGTGTGGCCGCGATTCGTTGACCACTTTCGCCGACTCGGCATGTTGCAGCCAGCCGCTGACGGCGGGCAGGTGATCCATGCATTTGCACTGGGCGATGGCGGTCATCGCGCCGCAATCGGAGTGGCCGCAGATCACGATGTCGGTCACGCCGAGCACGGCCACCGCGTATTCCACCGTTGCCGAAACCCCGCCCGGATGCGGGCTGTAGGACGGCACGATATTGCCGGCGTTGCGGATCACGAACAGCTCGCCGGGTTCCTGCTGGGTCAGCAGTTCCGGGACGACGCGGCTATCGGAGCAAGTGATGAACAAGGTGCCCGGGGTTTGGGTAGTCGCCAGGTGTTTGAACAGTTCGGTGCGTTGTGGAAACGCTTCGCTCTGGAACTTCAGGAAGCCTTCGATCAGGTTTTTCATGGTGTGTCCTTCTTAGCTAGTGATCGGCGGCCCGCACGCGGGGTGCGGGCCCGGAGGGATCAGAACGGACGCAGCGGGAGGAACTTGCCGTCGAGGGTAACGACGGCGCGGGAACCGCCTTCAGGGTCTTCGACTTTTTTGATGTCGAGCTTGAAGTTGATCGCGCTGATGATGCCGTCGCCGAATTGTTCGTGAACCAGCGCCTTCAGGGTGGTGCCGTAGATCTGGATCATCTCGTGGAAGCGGTAGATGGTCGGGTCGGTCGGCACACCGTCGAGGCTGCCGCGCAGCGGGATGATTTGCAGGGCAGCGACGTCTTCGACGCTCAGCTCAAGCTTGTCGCCGACCACTTCGGCCGCGGCTTTCGGCAGTGGATGCTGGCCGAGGAGGGCAGCGGTGACGTAGGCCAGGCTCAGGCCGGTGCCGTCGGCCAGATCCTGCCACGACAGGTTTTTCTGAGCCTTGGCATCCAGGGCGCGAGTGGTCAGGGCGATGCGGCTGTCGTTGTAGGCTTGGGATTGCATGGTGCTTCTCCTTTCGGGGTTGGCTTGCTGTGTGGGATTCATCTTCTGCCGATTGATCCATAGCGTCCAAGACCGATATACAATGCAAAGCATAAGCACTGCCTATAGATGGAGCGTCCCATGCTGCTGCGACATTTGCGATACCTGCTGGCCGTGGCCGATCACGGCGGCTTCACCCGAGCGGCCGAGGCGCTGCACGTGTCGCAGCCGACTCTGTCGCAACAGATCCGCCAACTGGAAGAAAGCCTCGGTGTGGATCTGTTTGATCGCACCTCGCGCTCGGTCAAACCGACTGACGCCGGCCAGGCCTATATCGAATGCGCGCGACGGGTGCTGGTGGAGCTGGAGGCGGGCAAGCGCGCGTTGCATGACGTGAAGGATCTGTCCCGAGGCTCGCTGCGGCTGGCCATGACGCCGACGTTTATGGCGTACCTGGTCGGGCCGTTGGTGCGTGACTACGTGGCGCGGTATCCGGGGATTCACCTGGAGATTTTCGAGTTGTCGATGGATGACATCGAGGCCGGGCTGGCGGATGACTCGCTGGATATCGCGATTGCCTTCACGCCGGTGCGCAATCCGGACATTGAGTGCATTCCGGCGTTTGTCGAGACGCTGGGGGTGATGGTCGGGCGTGAGCATCCGTTGTATGACAGTGCTTCTGTGCTTACGCCGGATGACATTGCGCAGCTGGATTTCGCCTTGCTGGCGCCTGACTTCTTCACTCGCCTGTCGATCGACGAATACTTCCGCCAGCACGGCATCACGCCCAAGGTGCAGATCGAGGTTAATTCGGTGAGTACGCTGCTGGAGGTGATCCGGCATGCGCCGATTGCGACCATGTTGCCGGAGGCGATTGCGACGGAGGATCGGGCGTTGCGCCGGTTGCGTGTCGAGAGCGAGGCGCCGCAGCGGGGAGCGGCGTTGTTGCGGCGCCAGAACAACTATCACAGTGCGGCGGCGGTGGCGTTCATGAATCTCGCGCTAGGCCTGGGAAACCCCTCACCCTAACCCTCTCCCAAGGGAGAGGGGACTGACAGAGGTGAATGTTCGTGATTCATCGACCTGGAAAATTGAGTCGTACTCAGGGTTTGAAAGACGCCGATCTGCTTCCTTTCTTTCTCCCAAGGGAGAGGGGGCTGACCGAGGTGAATGTTCGAGCTTCAGCGACCTGGAATATTGAGTCGGACTGAGGCTTTGAAGCATCCCCGATCTGCTCCCTTTCCCCCCTCGCCCCCTTGGGGGAGAGGGTTGGGGTGAGGGGGTCGGATCTCAAATACACGAAATAACTAGCGCCAGACACAAAAAAGGGCCTGCTCCTTATCGGAAGCAGGCCCTTTTGTTTATTGAAGTCAGAACTCAGTAGAACCGATCAATCACCCGAACTTCGTTGTTGTTCTGCATCGAGTCCCACGCCTGTTTCAGCGTTTGCAGAACATTACCGATGAAGTCCTTGTCGGCCGCGGCTTTCTTGCCGACATAGCCGTGGCCGCGGCGGTACATCTTCAGGCGGGCCAGCAGGTTCTGGTTGTTCCGGTCGAACTCTTCTTCACCAGCATGGGGCGACAGGCAGTCGATATGGACCTGACCCGACTTGCTGATCCACAGAATATGGCTGTCGTGGCTGTCTTTTTGCGCAGCGAACATACGAGCCAGTTCTTCGATAGTAGGTTGATTGTTCAGATTCATGATATTGCCCCTTGACCAGTCTGGTGATCTTTCAAAGTTGATTCGCTAATACAGGTAGCCCATCGGTTAGTTGATCCCTGGCACCGAAACCAGGACGTCAGCGGTCGCCCGTGTGAAGTACGGGGTCATGCGTCTGTTGCATGTAGTCGTGTTGAATAACTGCTACGCAATAGCGTCACAACGAGGAGAAGCAGCGAAAACCGGGAGGCTCCTTGACGACGTTTTCAGGGTCGACCACAAGCGTCTTGAGAATTTTCGCCAGCGCTTCTCGTCCTTGTACTGGACGTTCAGGCCAGGTCAGCTTCTTCAATCTGCCTTGTGGGCAGCGTGTATCCGGAAAAAACAGCTCGGCGGTCAGACGAGCTTGCTCAAGCGTGTTACCAGTGCTCCCGATCGGGGAGACGTCTGCATCATGCAAAAGCAAAACGACTCCGTCAACGGTTTTGTAGTGATTATTTTTGCTCACTACATATTGTCGGACAAAGTCATTCTGGAATGAAAAAAGCGGCGTTCAGGCAGCGGGAGAAAGGCTGCGCAGGCAGTAGAACGTACAGGGATAGCCGTCCACGGTTTTAGTCTGGCGGGTAAAGTCGCCGCCGCTCAGCTCGGGGATGAGCCGGGTCCAGAACCGCTGTGCAGGCAGGTTGGCGTCGACATGGAAAATCTGCCATCGACCGGGCAGGTGGCTCAAGAGGGCAGAGGCGACAAACTGCGCGACGCCTTGGCCACGCCAGCGTCGGCTGACGAAGAAATAGCCGATGTTGTAGTCGGCGCCTTCGATGAGGAGGTGGTCATCCACGGTCACGAATCCCGCCAGTTCACCGTCAACGTGGATCAGGAATGGCCGCGTCGCCGGCTGACGCCAGTAATCGTCTTTCAACTGGATCGGGAAGAACCCATGCCCGCCGAGCTTCAGCGGCAGCCACTCGCTGAAATCATAGGTGTAGAACTGCATCAGGTTTTCGAGGGTGTCCAGTTCGTCGCGCCGGGCGACGCGCAGTTCGATGACAGACATGCCGCTGCCTCCTGACCATCACTGCAGAAACAGTAGCGTGCAGTGGGCTATTTGGCAGCCGGTTTTGCCGCACGCTTGCTGGTTCCGGTGGTTTTGCGCCGGGCGGTCTTGCGTTTGTTCTTCCACGGCGCAGCGCCCTTGCCGGCAGGCGGCGGGCCGCTGATGGTCAGGCTCAGTCCGGCGCAGCGGGTCACTTGTTTGCTCATCCACGCGGCCTGCTTGGTGACGAATTCTTCAAGACTCATCTCGCCACTCTGCACCATGTCCAGCGCCTGCTCCCAGATCGCCGTGGTACCGGGGTCGGCAATCGCTCGTGGCACGGCGTCGATCAGGCTGAAAGCGGCGGGCGTGGCGGACAGGGCCTTGCCGTTCTTCACCAGATAACCGCGATCCAGCAGCCCTTGAATGATCGAGGCGCGGGTGGCCTCGGTGCCGATGCCGGTGGTGTCCTTGAGTTTCTGCTTGAGCAGCGGATCTTCCACCAGTTTGGCGACGTTCTTCATCGCTTTGATCAGGTCGCCTTCGGTGTAGGGCTTGGGTGGCTGCGTCCACAGGTCCTTGAGCTTCACGTCCGCCACGGCGCACTCGGCGCCTTGGGTGAGCGTCGGCAAGGTTTGCGGGGCCGGCGCTTCACGGCCCTTGGCCGGGGCCAGCGCTTCGGGCAACGCGCGTTTCCAGCCCGGCTCGATGATCTGTTTGCCGACCGCGCGCAAGGCTTCACCGGCGCAATCGAAATCGGCCTGGGTGCGGTCGTATTCGTGATTGGGCAGGAACTGCGCCAGGTACCGTGCGCGAATCAGCGTGTAGACCGCGCGGTGCTTGCCGGTCAGGCGTTCGAGATTTTTCGCGGCAGCGGTCGGGATGATGCCGTGGTGGGCGCTGACCTTGGCGTCGTTCCAGGCGCGGGAGCGACGCTGTGGCTCCAGATGCTCACGCAACGCTTCGAGGCTCGGGTCGGCCTGACGCAGCGCCGCGAGAATCCCCGGCGCTTCGCTGTGCTGGCTCAGGGGCAGGTAGCCGCAATCGCTGCGCGGGTAGGTGATGACTTTGTAGGTTTCGTAGAGGGCCTGGGCGATGTCGAGGGTTTCCTGGGCGCCGAGGCCGAGCTTCTTCGAGCAGATTTCCTGCAAGGTGCCCAGATCGAAGGGCAGGGGCGCCACTTCGCGCATGCGTTCGGTGCGCAGCTTGACAACCCGGGCACTGGCAGCGCTGCTGATCGCCGCAGCCGCTTGCTGGGCGAGGGCCTGATTCAGGCAGCGATCCTGATCGTCACAGGCATCGTTCGGTGCACGCCACTGCGCCGTGAATGGTGTGCCGTTGTGCAGCAGTTGCACATCAATGGCCCAATACGCGACCGGCACGAAATCGGCGATGCTGCGGTCGCGATCCACCACCAGCCGCAACGTCGGCGTCTGCACCCGGCCCACCGGCAACACGCCTTGATAGCCGGATTGCCTGCCGAGCAGGGTGAACAGCCGACTCATGTTCATCCCGATCAGCCAGTCCGCCCGCGAGCGACCCAGTGCCGAGTGATACAGGCTGAAGGTTTCAGCCCCCGGTTTGAGCGCTGCCAACGCCTTGCGAATCGAAGCTTCGTCCAGCGCCGACAGCCACAAGCGGCGGATCGGCCCGCGATAGCGGCAATGCTCCACCAGCTCCCGGGCGATCATCTCGCCCTCACGGTCGGCGTCGGTGGCGATGATCAACTCGCTGGCCTCACCCAGCAGCCGTTTCACCGCCTTGTACTGGCTGGCAGTACGCGGCTTGACGGTCATTTTCCACTTATCGGGGATGATCGGCAGGTCCGCCAGCACCCAGCGCTTGTATTTGGCGTCGTAGGCGTCCGGCGGCGCGGTTTCCAGCAAGTGGCCGATGCACCAGGTCACCGTGACGTCCGTTCCCAGCCAGCAGCCGTCGCCCCGACGCTTGGCGCCGAGCACGGCCGCAATATCCTTGGCCTGGGAGGGTTTTTCACAGAGGTACAGCCGCATAACCACCGTCGTCGATCATTGCCCGAAGAGGCGCACAGGATGGCCTGAGTCGGGCGTTCGGGCAACTTTTATCTGTATGGATATACAGATAAAAGGATTGCCGGTCATGACAGCGCGCGTCGGGGCAATCCGGGACGCTATCGAGAAATTGATTAGCGCCCCCGTTGGCGGCTGTGGCAGGTTCAATCTGCCTAACAGGGCGAGTGACAGGACGATCTCGCCAGAAGATCGCCGCTTTTCTGTCTGACACTGACTCTTCAGAAACAAGGACGTACACCATGTCTCAACCTTCCTCTCAGGCCAGCAGCGCCTTCACCGCCGTCGACACCTTCAGCCACCTGTATGACCGTGGCACCGGGACCGTCAACGGCAAGCCGTCGTTCACCGCCGACCAGGCCGCCGACGAAATCCTGCGCAAGGGCATGTCGTGGCAGGACAAGAACGCCGACGGCAAGATTGATCTGACTTACACGTTCCTGACCGACAAACCGTCGAACTACAACCCCAAACTCGGCAACTTCAGCGAGTTCAGCGCCCAGCAAAAAGCCCAGGCCGTGCTGGCGATGCAATCGTGGTCGGACGTGGCCAACGTGACCTTCACCGAAGGCAAGGGCGGTGACGGCCACATGACCTTCGGCAACTACGACGTCAGCACCGGCGGCGCAGCGTTCGCCTACCTGCCGCAGGGCAGCAGCTACGACGGTCAGTCGTGGTACCTGATCAACGATCAGTACCAGGTCAACAAGACCCCGGACACCAACAACTACGGGCGTCAGACCCTGACCCACGAAATCGGCCACACCCTCGGCCTGTCGCACCCGGGCGCCTACAACGCCGGCAACGGCAACCCGACCTACGGTGACGCCAAGTACGCCGAAGACACCCGTGGCTACAGCCTGATGAGCTACTGGAGCGAAGCCAACACCGACCAGAACTTCAGTAAGGACGGCAGCGGCGCCTACGCCTCGGCACCGTTGATGGACGACATCGTCGCGGTGCAGAAACTCTACGGCGCCAACTTCGAAACCCGTGCCGACAACACCGTGTACGGCTTCAACTCCAACGCCGATCGCGACTTCTACAGCGCCACCTCGAACACCTCCAAAGTGGTGTTCTCGGTGTGGGACGGCGGCGGCAACGACACCTTGGATTTCTCCGGCTTCAGCCAGAACCAGAAGATCAACCTCAACGAAGGCTCGTTCTCCGATGTCGGCGGTCTGGTGGGCAACGTGTCCATCGCCCACGGCGTGACCGTGGAAAACGCCATTGGCGGTTCGGGCAATGACCTGCTGATCGGCAACGCAGCGGCCAACGACCTGATCGGCGGTGCCGGCAACGACATCATTTACGGCGGTGGCGGCGGTGATTCGCTGTGGGGCGGTGAAGGCGCGGACACCTTCGTGTTCGGCGCGGCCAGCGACTCGACCATGACCGCGCCGGACTGGATCATGGATTTCACCAGCGGCCTGGACAAGATCGACCTGTCGGGCATCGCCGGGTTCGCCACCGGCGCGGCCACGCTGAACTTCGTCAGCGGCTTCACCGGGCATGCCGGGGACGCGATCCTCACGTACTTCGAACAGACCAACCAGACCAGCCTGATGATCGACCTGACTGGCCAGGGTTCGGTGGACTTCGCCGTGGGTGTGGTGGGGCAGGCCGTGGCGACAGATATTGTCGCGTAATGGCGTGAATCGCCGGCCCTCACCCTAACCCTCTCCCAGAGGGAGAGGGGACCGATTGGGGGTTGCTGAAGAAATACATCGACCTGAGCAGGCTGTGCCGAATCCATAATCGACACGGTTTTTCAGGTCGATGTACCACGAAAGACGATGCGGTTGGCTCCCTCTCCCTTGGGAGAGGGCTGGGGTGAGGGGCTTTTAAGCCGTTCGGCTGCGAACCCGACGAGATTCCCGCGCATGGGTTATACCTGAACCGGTGCCTTCGCCGCAGTCAGGAGAAACCGATGAAAACTTCCGGTCCCAATCCCGTCATCACCATCGCCGAGCAGCCAGGCTGCCTGCTTGTGAAATTCCACGGCATACAGGTCGCCGCCTCGGCCCGAGCGCTGGTGCTGCTCGAAGCCAATTACCCGCCGGTCTACTACATCCCGCGCGAAGACATCGACGAAAAATACTTCGCCCGCACCGACCACACCACCTACTGTCCGTACAAGGGCGACGCCAACTATTTCAGCCTGCAAGTCCCGGGGCATGAAGGGGCGAACGCGGTGTGGACGTACGAACATCCAAAGATTTCGGTCAGCCAGATCAAGGACTACGTGGCTTTCTATCCCGATCAGGTGAAGTTTGAATTGCTGGATGCGGAGGTTTGACAGACAGGTTGTGGCGAGGGGGTGAACCCCCCGCCACAGGCTTCAGGATCAGTTCTTGTCCAGATCGATATTCTTCGTCTCACGCAGACAGATCATCCCCACCACCAGGCTCACCCCGGTAATCAGCACCGGGTACCACAGCCCGTAGAAAATATCCCCGGTGTACACCACCAGCGCAAACGAAACGGTCGGCAGGAAACCGCCGAACCAGCCGTTGCCGATGTGGTATGGCAGGGACATCGAGGTGTAGCGGATGCGGGTCGGGAACAGTTCGACCATCAGCGCCGCGAGCGGGCCGTAGCACATGGCGGAGATGATGATCAGGGCGACGATCAAGGCCACGATCATCGGTTTGTTGATCTGCTGCATATCGGCCTGCTGCGGGTAGCCGGCCAGGGTGATGGCGCCGCGAAGTGCTGCCTCGTCGAAGCCGTCGAGCTTCACATCGCCGACGCTCACTTGCACCGCGCTGCCCGCCGGGGCGGCGACGCTGGAGTAGGGCAGGCCTTGTTTGACCAGGAAGGTCTTGACCTTGTCGCAAGGGCTGTCGAATTTGGCCTTGCCCACCGGATCGAACTGGAAGGTGCAGGTGGCCGGGTCTGCCACCACGGTGATCGGTGCCTGTTGACTGGCATGGTCGATGGCCGGGTTGGCGTAGTGGGCCAGGGATTTGAAGATCGGGAAGTACAGCGCCGTGGCCAGCAACAGGCCGAGCATCAGCACCGGTTTGCGTCCGACCTTGTCCGACAGCCAGCCGAAAAAGATAAAGAACGGTGCCCCGATCACCACGCTGATGATCAACAGACTGTTGGCCACCGCCGGGTCCATTTTCAGGAACTGGGTGAGGAAGAACAGCACGTAGAACTGCGCGGCGTAAAAGGTCACCGCTTGCCCGGCGTTGATGCTGAACAGGGCGATCAGCACGACTTTGAGGTTTTCCCATTTGCCGAAAGATTCGCGGATCGGCGCCTTGCTGGTTTTGCCTTCCTCTTTCATTTTCAGATAGGCCGGCGACTCATGCAGACTCAGGCGAATCCAGGTGGAAATCCCCAGCAGCACGATCGACAGCAGGAACGGAATGCGCCAGCCCCAGACTTCGAACTGATCACCGGTGAAGTAGCGGCAACCGAGCACCACCAGCAGTGACAGCAGCAGACCGAGGGTCGCGGTGGATTGAATCCAGCTGGTGTGGAAACCGCGCTTGCCGATCGGCGCGTGTTCCGCCACGTAAGTCGCGGCGCCGCCGTATTCGCCGCCGAGGGCCAGGCCCTGAAGCATGCGCAGTATTACCAGAATGATCGGTGCCGCGATGCCGATGCTGGCGTAGGTTGGCAGCAGGCCCACGGCGAACGTCGCCACGCCCATCAGGATGATGGTCGCGAGGAAGGTGTATTTGCGCCCGATCATGTCCCCCAACCGACCGAACACCAGCGCCCCGAACGGCCGTACGATGAAGCCTGCGGCGAACGCCATCAGCGCAAAGATGAACGCGGTGGTGTCGTTGACCCCGGCGAAGAACTGCTTGCTGATGACCGCCGCCAGGGCGCCGTAGAGAAAGAAGTCATACCACTCGAACACCGTCCCCAGGGACGAGGCGAAGATGACCTTTCGGGTATCGGGGCTGGCGTCCGTGCTGCGCACGGCGTCCAGAGGCTGAACGTGTTCTGACATATCGGTATCCCTCACAGTGATTGTTTTTGTTGTTTCCACTGTCGGCGCCGACCTTGTGGGCGTGCGCCGCTGTTCCTTTGGTCAAGAGAGTGCGGTCAGTGCTTTTTCTTCGGCGGGAAAACTCCGGGCGGTTGGGTTGAGGATCAGCTGTGCCGCTTTTTCAGCAATCATCAGCGTAGGCGAACAGGTGTTGCCTGAGGTAATGCGCGGCATGATCGACGCATCGGCAATCCGCAGCCCCGGTACGCCATGCACGCGCAACTGAGCATCGACCACAGCGTCCGCGTCGTTGCCCATGCGACAGGTTCCGACCGGATGGAAAATCGTCGTGCCGATCTTCGCCGCCGCTTCGTGCAGTTGTTCTTCGGTCTGCAGGCTGGCGCCGGGCAGGTATTCCACCGGATTGAAGGCTTGCAGGGCCGGGGCGCTGACGATGCGCCGGGTCAGGCGAATCGCATCGGCGGCCACACGCAGGTCTTCGGGATGGCTGAGGTAGTTGGGTTGAATCAGCGGCGCTGTTTGCGGATCGGCGGAGCGGATCTCTATTCGGCCCCGGCTCTGCGGCCGCAAATCACACACCGATGCGGTGAACGCGGGGAAGCTATGCAACGGCTCGCCAAAGCGCTCCAGCGACAGCGGTTGCACGTGGTATTCGAGATTGGCCGAGGTCTGCTCAGGCCCCGAGCGGGCAAACGCGCCCAGCTGACTCGGCGCCATCGATAACGGCCCGCTGCGGTCGTACAGATAACGCAGGCCCATGCCCATCTTGCCCCACACACTGCCGGCGATCTGGTTGAGGGTGCGGGCGTTTTCCAGTTTGTAGATCAGCCGCAGTTGCAGGTGATCCTGCAGGTTGCCGCCGACGCCCGGCAGTTCATGCACCACGCCGATCCCGAGCTTTTCCAGCAGCGGGCGCGGGCCGATTCCAGAGCGTTGCAGAATGCTCGGCGAACCCACGGAGCCGGCGCACAACACGATCTCCTTGCGCGTCTTGAAGCTCTTTTGTTGGCCTTGCCAACGGGCGCTGACCTTCGAGGCGCGACCGTCTTCGAACAACACGCGATCCACTTCGACTTCGGTCAATACCGTGAGATTGGCCCGATCGCGAATCGGCTTCAGAAACGCTTTCGCCGCATTCCAGCGCACCCCGGCCTTCTGGTTCACCTGAAAGTAGCCGCAACCTTCGTTGTCGCCCTGGTTGAAGTCATCGATGCTGGCGATGCCGCTCTGTTCGGCAGCGCTGCGGAACGCATCGAGAATCGGCCACGACAGGCGCTGGCGTTCGACCCGCCACTCACCCTTGTCGCCATGAAAGTCCGCCGCGCCGGCGAAGTGGTTTTCGCTCTGCTTGAACAGCGGCAGTACGTCGTTCCAGGCCCAGCCCGGATTACCCTCGGCAGCCCAGCCGTCGTAGTCGTTGGCCTGGCCGCGCATGTAGATCATGCCGTTGATCGACGAACAGCCGCCCAGCACCTTGCCGCGCGGATAACTCAGTGCGCGGCCATTGAGGCCCGGTTGTTCTTCAGTCTTGAAGCACCAGTCGGTGCGCGGGTTGCCGATGCAGAACAGGTAACCCACGGGGATGTGAATCCACGGATAGTTGTCGCGCCCGCCGGCCTCCAGCAACAGCACGCGCTGCTGCGGATCCGCCGACAGCCGATTGGCCAGCAAACACCCGGCCGGCCCGGCGCCGACCACGATGTAATCGAATTCATCGAGGGAAGTCTGCATTCCCTGACCTCGCTTATTGTTTTTGTTGTCAGTCATCCTAGTTGTTAGCTTTCGTCAAAAGAATGTTAATTTTTGCGCAGCCGCTGTGCGTTTTCAAACAGCGCTTCCTGACGATAGCCGACAAGGACAAGCCATGTTCGACTGGAACGACCTGCGGTTCTTTCTCGAGTTGCAACGCAGCGGCCGCCTGCTCACCGCTGCCCGCCGCCTGAACACCACGCACGCCACCGTCGCCCGGCATATCGAGGCCATCGAAAAAAGCCTCGGCACCGCGCTGTTCGTCCAGCACGCCCAGGGCTATGAAATGACCCCAGCGGGGGAGGCGCTGCTCAAACATGCCGAAGCTATGGAAAACGTCGCGCTGCTGGCCCAAGAGGAAATCACTCAGTCAACGGCGCCCCTGGGCAAGATCCGCGTCGGCGTGACGGAAGGGCTGGGCATCATGTTTTTGGCCAGCCGCATGATCGGGTTGTTCGAGCGTTATCCGGGGCTGGAAGTGGAGCTGGTGGCGGTGCCGCGCTTCGTCAGCATCCTCAATCGCGAGGCGGAAATCAGCATTCACCTGGAACGGCCGGCGGCAGACATGCTGGTCACCCGCAAACTCACCGATTACCGGCTCGCGCTCTATGCCAGCCGTGCCTATCTCGACAATGCGCCGCCGCTGCGCAGTCGCGAGGATCTTGGACGGCATGCGTGGATCGGGTACGTCGATGATCTGCTGTTCAGTCAGGAGCTGATGTTTCTCAACAGCTTCTGCCGCAATCCTCGTGTTGTGTTTCACAGCACCAGCGTGATTGCCCAGCAGCAGGCGGCGCGCTCAGGTCTCGGCATCGCCGTTCTTCCTTGTTACATGGCCGCGTCGGATCCGGATCTGGTGGCGTTGTTGCCGGTTGAGAGCATCGAGCGCAGTTACTGGATCAGTACGCGGCGGGAGTTGCATAAGTCGGTGCGGTTGCGGGTGGTTTGGGATTACGTCGTGGGGTTGTGCGAAGGTGAGCGCGAGTTATTGATGGGCCAGTAACGGACGGCTGTTTCATGCAACTAAAACGCCCGGCAAAAGGTCATTCGATTTGCGGAGGTTGAGTCATCTCGCAGAACCTCGACAACGAAGACGTTACCCGTGGCCACTCACCTCGATCGCCGGAATAACCTGTCCCTCGACAGCCTGAACTTTTTCCTCGCCGACGTGCGTGACGGGCTCGGTCCTTATCTCGCGATTTATCTGCTGGCGGTTCACCACTGGGAGCCGGCGAGCATTGGTCTGGTCATGACGATTGCCGGGATCGCCGCGCTCATCACGCAGACCCCGGCAGGCGCGCTGGTCGACAGCACACGCTTCAAACGGGCGCTGATAGCGATTGCTGCGTTGGTTGTCACCGCAAGCTGCCTGTTGCTGCCGTTCGTGACGTCGTTCAGCCTGGTGGCGCTGACGCAAGCCATCAGTGCCGTCGCCGCTTCGATTTTCGCGCCGGCCATTTGCGCGATCACTCTCGGGATCACCGGGCCTCGTGCCTTCACGCGAAGAACCGGGCGCAACGAAACCTTCAACCACGCCGGCAACGCTTGTGCGGCTTTGTTGGCCGGTTTGTCCGCGTACCTGTTCGGCCCGGTCGCCGTGTTTTATCTGATGGCGGTCATGGCACTGGCCAGTGTGATTGCCGTTTCCTTTGTATCGGCAGACGCGATCGACCACGATCTCGCCCGAGGCCTGGAGCCCAGCGAAACGGGGCAGGGCAAGCAGCCTTCGGGGTTTTCCGTATTGCTCACCAACCGACCGCTGCTGATGTTCGCGATTTGCTGTGCGCTGTTTCATCTGGCGAACGCGGCGATGCTGCCGTTGGTGAGTCAGAAACTGGCGCAGGCCAATCTGCAGATGGCCACGCCACTCACGTCCGCCTGCATCGTCGCGGCGCAACTGGTGATGGTGCCGGTCGCGCTGCTGGTGGGCGCGAAGGCCGATGTGTGGGGGCGCAAGCCGTTACTGCTGGCGGGATTCCTGATCCTGCCACTGCGTGGCGTGTTGTATGTGCTGTCGAACGATCCGTGGTGGCTGGTTTCGGTGCAGTTGCTCGATGGCATCGGCGCGGGGATTTTCGGCGCGCTGTTTCCGGTCGTGGTGAAAGACCTCACGCTGGGCACCGGGCATTTCAATGTCAGCCTTGGGGCGATTTCGACGGTGTTTGGTTTGGGTGCGGCGTTGAGCAACAGCCTGGCGGGGATTGTGGTGCAGGAGGCGGGGTACAGCGCTGCGTTCCTGACCTTGGCGGGGGTGGCGATGGCGGCGCTGTTGCTGCTTTGGGTGGCGGTTCCGGAGACGGTGTCGCGGTCTGGTGTTGAACCCGCCGGGCTGCAAAAACGTGTGCCGCCGATGGTTGCGCCCTGACGTATCAGCCTGCTCGTACTGGACTGCATGAACGTCATGGCCTTCAATCTTTGGGGTCATGACATTCCATCGCAAACAGGGAGCTTGCAGCATGAGCGAAGACGCAAAAGTAAAAGGCCCGGCATCCTACTTTCCTTCAATCGAAAAGAAGTACGGCCAGCCCATCGACCACTGGCTGAATCTGCTGGCCACCGTCACCGACAAAAAACACATGGAGCTGGTCGCCTGGCTCAAGACTGAACACGGTATGGGCCATGGGCATGCGAACGCGCTGGTCGCTCATCATCTGGCAAACGGCAAGAAGTGAGGGCAGGGCAGCGATGAACTTGAAACACAGGCCAGTTCAAGCCGACGACGTCAAAACGATTTGCAGTTTTCCGCAGGGCGTTCAGGAGTTGTATTTCATGTTTCCGAAGGCGGAATTTCCGCTAACGGAAGCGCAAATGAGCGCTGCGATCAGTCAACGTTTCGACTCCACGGTGGTCGAGGCCAATGGTGAGATTGTCGGGTTCGCCAACTTCTATCGCGCCGAGCGCCAGGGTATTTGCTGCATCGGCAATGTGATCGTGGCACCGAGTGCCCGGGGCAAAGGCGTGGCCCGGTTTATTGTCGAGACCATGACTGAATTGGCCTTCGAGCGTTGGGACGCCAATGAGGTGCAGTTGTCCTGTTTCAACGAAAACACGACCGGGTTGCTGTTGTATCCGACGCTTGGGTTTGTGCCGTTCGATATCGAGGAGCGAGCTTCGCCGGGTGGTGGGCGGACCGCGTTGATTCATATGAAACGCAGCAGAAGACAGGCCGGACTGTTTTCCGTTGGTCAATCAGCGTATTGACATATCGAATAATCTCGATATTCTCGCGGCATGGACCTGATCGAAGTATTCAAAGCACTCTCAAACCCGGTACGGCTTGAAATCCTGAAAGGCTTGAAGGACCCCGTAAAGAACTTCCCCCCGCAGGATGAGGGCGATGTTCACACGGTGGGCGTGTGTGTGAGCAGTATTCAAGAGGGCATCGGACTCTCGCAGTCAACGGTGTCCGGTTATCTTGCAACGCTGCAGCGTGTGGGCCTGGTTGAAGTCAGGCGCATCGGTCAGTGGACCTACTACAAGCGCAATGAAGCCAACATCAGTGCTTTGGCCGAGGTCATAGGGAAAGAGCTGTAAAAAAATTTACCGCATGATATCGAGATATCTCGATATCCCTTATTGTCGATACGAGGATTCACCATGAAAGCGATGCTGCTTGAATCATTTGGCAACCCGGAATCGTTCGAACTCTGCGACGTATCAAAACCTGTTCCGGAAGCGGGGCAAGTGCTGGTCCGGGTACACGCTACCTCGATCAATCCATTGGATTATCAAGTCCGACGCGGCGACTATCCCGACCTGGTGCAACTGCCGGCCATCACCGGACATGACGTCTCCGGCGTAGTCGAAGCTGTCGGCCCGGGCGTGACGGCTTTCGCCCCCGGAGATGAAGTCTGGTACACGCCGCAAATCTTCGACGGCCCCGGCAGCTATGCCGAGTACCACGTGGCGTCCGCCAGCATCATCGGCAAAAAGCCGCGCTCGCTGAGCCATCTCGAAGCGGCCAGTCTGAGCCTGGTGGGCGGGACAGCGTGGGAAGCCCTGGTCGTGCGGGCAGCGCTCAGAGTGGGGGAGAGCATTCTGATCCACGGTGGCGCAGGAGGCGTCGGACACGTCGCCATCCAGCTAGCCAAAGCGATGGGCGCCAAAGTGTTCACCACCGCACGCGAAGCAAACGCCGGGTTCGTCCGCCGCATGGGCGCCGACGTGATCATCGACTACGAAAAGGACGACTACGTCGACGCCATCCTGCGAGAAACCAATGGCCTCGGAGTGGACGTGGTGTTCGATACCATCGGCGGCGACACCCTGACGCGCAGCCCCGACGCCCTCGCGCAACTTGGCCGCGTGGTCTCGATCGTCGACATCGCCAAACCACAAAACCTGGTTCAGGCCTGGGGCAAGAACGCGAGCTACCACTTCGTGTTCACCCGCCAGAACCGCGGCAAGCTCGATGAGTTGAGTGCCCTGGTGGAGCGCGGTCAACTGCGGCCACATGTTGGCGCGGTGTATTCACTTGCGGAGATTCCGCTGGCCCATGCTCGGTTGGAAAGTCCCAACAACGGTCTTCAGGGGAAAATTGCGATTGCGGTCGAGCCGTCACTTCTTTCGGGTTCTGTGGGGGATGCGTCATGATTTATGAGATCGCTTTGTTGCCTGTTCACGCAGAACGCATTGATGAGTTCAGACGTGCATTTGCCGAGGTCGCCCCTTTGCTCCGCCGCGCAACGGGGTATGGCGGGCACATGCTTGCGCAGGGGATTGAAAACCCGGAGCGGTTCAATCTGATCGTGCGATGGGAATCGCTTGAGGCTCACACGGATTTTGAGGCGGGGGAGGATCACAGGGTCTTTATGTTGGGGCTGGAGGGGTATTTTTCGGAGGAACCGCAGGTTTATCACATTGAGGGTGCGGATTTTACTGCTGGTGAAGGTTATGGGGCTTTCTGGCCCGGAAACTGAAACACGCTTTTGTGACGAGGGAGGGCCGGACTGGGTGACAGTCCGGCTTTTGTCCGGAGTTAAACGCGGTGCGCATTGGTTGTTTAAATCAGTCCTACAGTCACGCCCGGATGCCCACAGCGCCTTGCGCCGTCCCCTACACCTAAGACAGAATCCGCCGGCTTGTGCGTCTGGACTCCGACCGTAACTTGATTCCCGTCACTGCCCATCAGTGATCGGGTCTGCAAGCCCGCCGGAAAACCAGTCGCATAGCCTGCCAAAAGGACGTTCGTTCGCGTCCGCTCAATGGCGGCTTTGTGCGGGAGACCCTCGGGTCTGCCGGGTGCCTGGTTTCCCGGTCTTGCAGACCCGCACATGGCTGCCACCCATCATCTGCAAGTGATGCTGGTAGCTCCTATTGAAAATCAGGAGTTTCACCATGATCAAACCGACACCGAATCCCCCGGAAACCGATCCGGTTTCACCCTACAAATTCCCCGACTCCCGAACCCTGAACGAGGCCGCCGAACGCGCGCTCGATCATTACCTCACTCCGCAGCAACGGGTCATGGGGAGTCATCACAAACACGATCCGATGTACCTGGCCAATCCGGCGTATGACACCGAATCACTGCTCGCCAATGCCAGCGAATCCCTGGGCTCGGCCAGCGAAATGCTCAACAACTTTGCGGCCACGCTGGAGCCCGCTCACCGCAAGACCGCGATAGGGATTGCGCAGATTGTGATGCTCGGGGAATTGGCGGTGAATCAGGCGTTGGATAACGTCGAACTGAAGACTTAAGGCTGTCCTTCAGTAAAAAGGGAACAGATTCATTACCTGAATCTGCTCCCTTTTTGTTCGATGAGCTCAGCCGTTGGCGTTTGCTCTCTTTTCCGCCGTCACGATGCAAGCCTTGTAGAAATTGGAATGGAAATCGCTGATCGCTTTCTGCTGCGAGCTCTCGCTTGAGTATTGAGGAATCTCGTACGCCTCGCGGATCAACGACTTGAACACCTCACCCACATACTCGTTCTGCTTACCTGCCGCTTCGGCCAATTCCCACACCGAATCCATGGGCACACCTTGCTGCCTGGTTTTCATGACCTGTTTGGCCGAGTTTTCTATTCGTTGGCACTCTTCGAGCTCTTCCTGCGGCACGGGAGAGGCAAGAGCGGAAAAACTGATGGCGAAGGTTACTGCTGCTGCCAGACATTGTTTGTGCACGAGGTGTCGTCCCTGGTTTTGACGCTGAACCTTATCATTCGTGGCTCGGCGCCACCATTGCAGGCAGGGAGAAAGAACGCCCGGTGCTGGCACGCGGCCACGCCTTGCGCACCCCGATTTCCGCTGTCACCCTTCGGCCCGTTCTTCAAGGATCAGAAGAAGGAATCAAGGATTGAGTGGCTACATTCCCAACCCGCCAAAAAACTATCGCAACAAAGGAACCGACCCCGTCGATATTCATGCCCAGCGTTGGGCTGAGTATGAGAAACACGGGAAGGAACCAGCATCGGCACGTGAAAAAATCGGGATTGCCCTGCGGATCGGAGTGTTCTTCGATGGGACGGGGAATAATGCCAATAATGCTGCTGCGGGTTTACTTTGCGGTGCCCATCATCCCATTGCTGCTCAAGATATTGATGCCAGTTGCAAGCCGTTCATGAAAGATCCGGACAGCAGCTACGGTAATGACACCAGCAATGTGCAGAAACTGAGTGACTTGTACTACGCACCTCAGAAAGCCGAAGGAGAGGGGTCGCAGAAGCAAGCCTTTCGCATGGTGTATGTCGAGGGGATCGGTACTCGCTCAGGCATGGAGGACAGCACGCTTGGGGCCGGCACTGGTCGAGGTGAGACGGGGGTTGCAGGTCGTGTTCAGCTTTCGTTTTCAGAGATCAAACTGCGTATTGAAGGGGTACTGGCTAGCCATCCTGAGAGCGAAATTACTTCTCTGACATTCGATACGTTCGGTTTCAGCCGGGGAGCTGCTGCCGCTCGGCATTTTGCCAATGAAATTGCACGCGGAAAGCAGGGCCCTCTTGGGGATGTGATGCGCAGTAGTGCGAGAGGATTTAGTTCTACTTTCAATGATCAATACAAAAGCAGCATCAACATGGGCTTCATTGGTCTGTTCGACACCGTACCCTCGATTGCCGGATGGTCAAATCTGGGCAATATCAAAAGCCCTGTTGCCACTGGCATCAGGTTGTACCTGGATCGTCGCTATTTCACTGATGTCGTCCAGCTGACTGCCCGCGATGAATACCGGGCGAATTTCGCTTTGAGTCGCGTCAAGCCCGATCATTTGGAAATCGTTTTACCGGGAGTTCATTCCGACCTTGGTGGTGGTTACCTCGAAGAAGCACAAGAGAATGTACTCGTGAGCCCCATGCAAAGCTTGGACGTGTCGCAGAATACTGATGTTGTGACAACCTCGATTTATCGTGATGCAGAGATAGTGAAGGATCAGTTGCTTACCAAAGGTTGGCCTGCGGAAATGCTGGAGATTGTCACGCCAGCTGCGTTGCCCTTGCCTAATGCGTTACAAGATCGGCTCAGTCCGCGCCTAAAACGGGTGTACGCCGCCGTCCAACTAAAACGTCCGGTGAGTGGCATGCTCTCCCGGGTGTACCTGCGCTTGATGCACCAGTTGGCGAAAGAGAAGGGCGTTCGCTTTAAAGACATTCCGGATACACCGGAATTGGCTGTTCCTTCAGAGCTTCAAGCGTTGTGTGATCGGTTCTTGGCGGGTGACTACAGCGTTACTCCGCAAGAAGAAAAGCTGTTGAAACTGAAGTACATTCACACGTCCGCAAACTGGAACCATCCCCTTGGCCGCAGGGACGGCAGCGGAATGAGAGCGGTCTATATCAATGCTCCTACCGCAGACTCGATTCGCGTACAACACCCTCATGTACCTGACTGGACGCTCTGGTAATGAAATTACTTGTCACCCTGTTTTGCGCGTTGTTCATGGCTGGCTGCCAGTCTGCTGACGCTCTATCAGGTAAAAACGACCCCAAATCCGAATGGTGGGAATTGGCATTCATCGAACCTGATTACATGCGGGTTTGGGTGGAGGACAGTTCTGTGCAGGACGTTACCGGCAAGGTCTACTTCAAGGCCAATGGCGGCTCTGCAGCCGGTGGCGAGCCTGAGGACGGCACCGAGTCGGCTCGCGGCTGGTCCATCGTGGACGGCAGCGGAAAACGAGTGGTGGGTGCCGATCTTCCCGTGCGGATATATGTTCGATGGCAGTCAATCGTTGAAAAGAAAACCTGGCAAGCCTGGGTGGATATTCCTGAACACGCAAGGCAATTGATGGTGGAATCCACCAGCAAACGCTGCCCACAAACACCTGAACGAGAGGCGCGGTTTATGGCGTCGGTCTACTTGGGGTTGGCGCCTGGTGGGGTGGTGCAGGCTTGGGTTAAAGACTCGTGTCATAAAGCGATCAAAGTCGCTCGGGCGCAGGCAGAGATCGAACCGTTAGGGCCTAGTCAGGGGAAGAACGAAGGACGTTACGCTTATCCGGTCAGTGAAAAGTCGCAACGCTATATTGAGAAGTTTGGCATTCCGTATGGCAGTTGGTAGCTGTCAGCAAATGAGGCAAGTAATAAGTCTGCTATGCCTGCTGTTGATTGCTGGTTGTCATTTGACTGATCCGTTGTCAGGCGAAAATGATCCCAGGTCCGAATGGTGGGAGCTCGGCTTTACCGAACCTCGCTACATGAAGATCTGGGTTGAAGACACCGCTGTGGAAGACATCAAAGGAAGAACGTTCCTGCACACTGGCGGGGGATCCGCCTCGGGCGGGCAACCAGAGGATGGCACAGAGTCAGCTCGAGATTGGCACGGCGTAGGCAGCTCTGCAAAAGCAGTAGTAGGCGCGGATCTTCCCAAACGAATCTTTGTTCGTTGGCAATCTATTGTGGAGCCTCAGACCTATCGTGTTTGGGTGAATATACCGGAAGAAGCCAGGCAATTAATGCTGACATCGGTCAACCAGCGATGCGCGAAAACACCGGATCAGACGGCTACCTATATTTCTTCGGTTTATTTAGGGTTGGCGCCAGGCGGAGTTGTGCAAGTGTGGGTTAGAGACTCTTGTCATCACCCGGTCAAAGTGGCTAGGGCGCAAGCTGAGATTGAGCCGTTGGGTCCAAGCCAAGGCAAAAAACAGGGGCGTTACGCCTATCCGGTCAGTGAAAAATCCAAGCGTTATATCGAAAAATTCGGCATTCCTTATGGCAGTTGGTAATGCTTGAGATGTTGTGGGGAAGTGGAAATAAATCCATCCCCATTTTTACTCTGGTAATGAAATTTCTAGCCATCGTGCTATGTGCGTTATTCATGACCGGTTGCCAGTCTGCTGACCCACTGTCAGCAAAAAATGACCCTAAGTCTGAATGGTGGGAATTGGCTTTCACTGAACCGAATTACATGAAGGTTTGGGTGGAAGACAGCTCTGTGCAAGACATTACGGGCAAAGTCTTCTTCAGAACAGGTGGAGGAACAGCAGCAGGCGGAGAGCCTGACGATGGAACCGAGTCTGCCCGTGGTTGGACAGGCGTTGGCGGTAGCGGAAAACGCGTTGTAGGCGCTGACTTGCCTGTTCGTATCTACGTTCGCTGGCAATCCATTGTGGAACAGAAAACCTGGCAGGCATGGGTGGATATACCGGAAGAGGCCAGACAAATAATGGTGAAGTCCACAAATCAACGCTGTCCTGAAACACCGGAGAAATCTGCGCGGTTCATGGCCTCGGTTTATTTAGGGCTGGCACCAGGTGGAGTGGTACAGGTTTGGGTGAGAGATTCGTGTCGACGCCCGATCAAAGTTGCCCGAATGCAAGGTGAGATCGAACCACTGGGACCGGAGCAGGGGAGGAATGAAGGGCGTTACGCATATCCAGTCGGTGAAAAGTCCAAGCGCTACATCGAGAACTACGGCATTCCGTATGGGAGCTGGTAGCGGTCAATCGAGGGCGCGATTCATTGTCTTGTTTTGTGCTTTATTCATGACCGGATGCCAGTCTGCGGACCCGCTGTCTGCCAAAAACGACCCTAAGTCCGAGTCGTGGGAGCTCGCATTTACTGAGCCTTACTACATGAAAGTGTGGGTGGAGGACAGTGCTGTCGAAGATATAAACGGCAAGCTGTTCAAGCGTACGGGAGGAGGTACGGCTGCTGGCGGGGAGCCTGAAGACGGTAAAGAATCTGCACGAGGCTGGCACGCATTGGGAGCTGCTGCAAAGCCAGTGATTGGTGCCGATCTCCCCAAACGCATTTACGTGCGTTGGCAATCGATTGTCGAACCTCAGACCTATAGTGTTTGGTTGGATGTGCCTGAAGAGGCCAGGCAATTAATGAGGACGTCGGTCAATCAGCGTTGTCCGGAAACACCGAAGGAGCAAGCGAGTTATTCCGCTTCTATCTACCTGGGGCTGGCTCCCGGTGGGGTTATACAAGTCTGGGTCAGGGACTCGTGCCACCATCCAGTGAAAGTGGCCAGGACCAAAGCCGAAATCGAACCGCTAGGTCCCAGTCAGGGTAAGAACCAAGGACGTTACGCTTATCCGGTCAGTGAAAAATCGCAACGCTACATCGAGAAATTTGGCATTCCGTATGGCAGTTGGTAATTCTCGAAATTGGGGACGAGAGAGCGGATTTTGTAAAAAATAATTCCCTTCCCATTTTTCCTTTACGAAGCCCGAATACTGGATGCTGTTTTGAGAATAGTGAAATCTACTCGCTTTGATGATGTTGACCATGACCTTGGGTATGAATACCGTGGTTACAGTTACGATATACAGAATCAAGAGAATGTGTTTCTGATTAGGGTTTACGATGACGAACCCGGTCAGGCTACGGTAGTACGTCCGACGTCAATTTCTAAAAACGAAAACCTTAGAGCGCTTGTCGAGTTTTTACAGTCCGAGCTGGAAGTGTCCAGAGTCTCGCTTTACAAGGGAGATGTGGGGTGTTATGCCGAGATTGATCTTGATAGTTTGAACTTCTATCCCGTCTGAAGCCGGCCTCTTAGTAGAGAGAGGACAAATCTATCTCTCGAAAATAAATTTGTCCCCTTTGCTCTAGGCAAAAAGATGCATGAACTGAAAGAGCCCGGTATTGCCGGGCTCTGAACGCTTGGGGATCAGGGCATTTCGCCCGTTGTGATCATGGTCAAGAACTGGTCTGGATTGATGATGAATGCTCCTGCTTCAAGCGCTTTGGCAACTTTTGTTGGTCCAGCATTATCGCCATAAACAAGGAATGTCAGGGTTTTGCCTGCAGTGCTCATGACCTTCAAACCATGATCTAATGCCTTTTGCTCAAGCTCAGCTCGATGCGCAGCCGAGAAACCAGTGAAAAGAATTTGATTGACTCCCCCGGGTGGGTTTTTCGGAGCAGGCACTCGCGAAGCGGTTTCTGACGCCGTAAACGCGGGTGATTTTGACTTTTGCTGAAGTCTCGGAGCAGGAGGCGCGGCCTCATTTAAAAGCAGCTCCGCCCCGAGCAACACTTCGACAATGCGATCCTTCCGAAAAGTTTTAGGGAATTTATCGCTGGAAGAGCGTCCTTGAATGTAAATCGAATTCTCTGACCACTGAACCAACTCTCGTTGACTCATATCGCCCTTCGCATCTCTGTAGCTAAACTTGATAGTTGACATCCATTTCACTCCATTGTGATGGTCGTATGACAAGGTTCCGTGCGTTATTACTCTAGTTTCTCCTGAAAAATCGTCGCTTAATCAAACTGGTCGGATGCTGTTGCTAGGCTAAATCAACAGAGATTTATCGGACTGGTTCACGCTTCGCGACCAGAATAAATACAGTTATGCTAAATTTTCAGAGATGGATTTTGTGACCTACGGTTGAAGGTAAGCAGTTTTTTGAGGTTTGCCATATTTAAAGAATTTGACGTTTTTGGATTTATTTGTATCAAAAAATTATATTGAACGCTGTCCTGGACAATAACTCCCCATTGACCATTATTCGTATTTCGTGTCGCCCCGCATAATGCTTCCTAGTAGTGAAATCCTTGATCACCTGCCGCCGCGCCACAACCTCACTCCCAAACCCCGCCAACTCCAACGTCTTCAACTTGAAAACCTTAGCCGAAGTCCCGCCATTCGCCTTCACATAGTCAATCGCATAATCAATCACCAACCGCTGCTCCACCGGAACCAACGACTTCACCGTAAACGACAGAGTGATCGTCTCCCCAAGCCGCACAACCGCCGGCTCCACCTTCACATTCAGCAACTCAACCTCAGCCTTGGCCCCTGCACCGATCACAGTGAGCGCCCGCGAATCGCCCTTTTTGATCAAACTCCGCAACGCATGTTTGGCAATCCACGCCGTGTGCTTGTTCTCCAGCGACCATCCCTCAACCGTATCCAGCACCCACTCCGGATGCTCTTTCGTCACGTCATTCAAATGATTCGCCACGGACTTGCGCACGTACAAACTTTCATCCGCCTTCAACCGGTCAAGAATCCCGGCAGCCAACAGCGGATCAGCCTGAACCGGTTCCAGGCGAAATGACCACGGCAGGCGAGGACGACTGCCTTCGCTGGCGAGTCTTCGGACGTGGTGGTTTTCGTCTCGGGTCCAGTCGTGCATCAGTTCCAGCGAGCGTTCCAGGTCGCTGCGCAGAAAGTGGCGGATGGCGAATTCCGAGGAGCCGAAGGTGGTGAAGTACTTCAGGGCCTCCATAGAGGTGTCGAACGCGTGCGCGCCGTAGCTCGCGACGTAGTGCGGCAGGCACATGCTGACGAAGCCGCTGTTCAGTCGTGGGGCCAGTTCGCGCAGCACATCCAGGGAATCTGCGTAGTCCAGTGGCAGCACGTGGTGCAGGCTTTCGCTGACGCGGGCCATGCGTTGCATGACAGAGAGTTCGGCGAGGCCGTCGTTGGCGTGCTTGAGAAAGGCCTTGGCCTTGAACACCGGGTACACGGCGCTCATTTCTGTGGCGATGTGTTGCAGGCGTTCGGCGTTGAAGATTTCTTTCAGGGCCGGGGCAGCGGTTTCGGTGGTGCTCATGGTCAGGTCATCGGGGTGCTGATGAACGCCTGGGTGCCTTCGGCGTACGCGGTGTATTGGGCGATGCGCGGGAAGCGCTCCGCGTCGATCTGGTCGGGGACGACGAGGCCGGTGAAGCTCCAGGCGACGGCGAGGGAGATGCTGTCCTGTTGGAGGGGGCCGTCGGTGGGCAGCGGGTGTTTTTCGAGTTCGTGTTCGAGGGCGGTGAAGGCGGCGGCGAGTTGGCCTTCGACGCGTTCGACCCACGGTTGGTATTGAATGTCGGCCGGGCGCAGGTTGCGTTCGTAGTAGAGCTGCACGGCTTTTTCGCAGGCGGCGAGGCCAAGGCCGATCAGGCGCAGGGCTCTGACCCGTTGTGGCAGGTCGGCGGGCAGCAGGGTTTTGCCCGAGAGGGCTTCGAGGTAGTCGAGGATCAGGGTCGAGTCGATCAGCACTTCGCCGTCATCGAGTACCAGGGTCGGCGCCTTGACCACCGGATTGATCTGCTGGAAACGTTCGAAGTGACGGAACACCGAGACCGGATCGTGTTCCAGTTCGATCCCCAGGCATTTGGCCGAGATCGCCACGCGGCGCACATAAGGGGAGTCCAGCATGCCGATCAGTTTCATGACGCGTTCCTTCAAGTCGAACCGGGGAGGGCATAACGTAGCCGAGGTTGGGGGGATTTGTCAGTCTTTGGGAGGCGCTGGTTTTGCGGTTAACGATCGTAACGAATTGCGACAAAGCGCCGCTCGTCCGACGTTTGTCTTCTATATACAGCCGCTCGACTGAATTTCTTGCTATAAACGCACTCCGATGAGCGCTGTGAAGCCTGTGTCAGAGCAGTTTCCGGGCCTTGTCGGACAAATTCCCGGTATTTACAGTTGCTGAGGCCTCAAACGGGCCTTAGACTGCCGCCCCTTCGTAAATTGAGTGCCGGGTGGCGTTTGCAATAAACGATGCCTTTCCGATGACCGCAGGCGGTTCGCCGGAACGCTCCCTAATTCGCCTTAATGCACGTTTTTTTATAGAGATATCAATGACAAAGGACAAGTTGCTGGCCATGCCGGCAGATGACTACATGAATGCCGAGCAACACGCTTTCTTCAGCGAGCTGTTGCAGAACATGAAAGTCGAAACCCATGAGCGCATTGAGCAGAACCGTATTGCCATCGAAAGCCTGGACACCCCGGCTGACCCGGCGGACGCCGCATCGGTGGAAGAAGAGCGCACCTGGCTGGTAAACGCGATCGATCGCGACCAGCGCATGCTGCCGCAACTCGAGCAGGCCCTTGAGCGTATCAAGGAAGACAGCTTTGGCTGGTGCGACGACAGCGGCGAGCCGATCGGCCTGAAACGCCTGCTGATCAGCCCGACCACCAAGTACTGCATCGAAGCTCAAGAGCGTCACGAGCAGATCGACAAGCACCAGCGTCAGGCCTGATTCCTGAGGCGACCCCTTCAATGCGGGTCGTCGCGAAAAGATCGCAGCCTTTTGCAGCTCCTCCGGGAACTGCAAAAGGCTGCGATCTTTGCTTTTTCTCGTCTGCCGGAAAGTCCCCGCGCCATTCCATTGACCTGCCACAGACCCACGACTAACGGACCATGGATAATGGCGTTGTAGTGGCGTTTAATGCAGCCACAACAATGAGAACAAGCGTGGGGTAACAAAATGACGAGAGATGGATCTCTGGTTGCGGCTCTGCCTGCACCAGTTGTTTTGCCGAAGAATCGCTGGCTGACGCCGACCCTGCAAAGCATCGCTCTGATGCTGTTGCTGGCCGGGATGAGCCTGGGCGAATGGCCCTTGTACGTCGGCATGCCGCTGGCGGTGCTGATTGTCTGGCTGCCGCGCCTGCGTTCCCGGGCGGTCCCCGATGCGCAACCGGTCGACAGCAATAACGCGATGTCCGAGCTGACTCGCGACCTTTCCTACACCACCAGTCATAACGCGCTGTCAGCCGCTGGCGTGGCGTTTTCCGTCAAGGAATTGGCCGGCAAGCTGCAATCGCAACTCGACGCCGCCGCGCAGATCGTCAACAACGCTGAAGTCATGATCGCCACTGAGCAGGCCACTTCGCAGCTCAGCCGCGAGGCATTGGGCGCTGCCAGCGAAGCCCATCACAGCAGCGCAGCGGGGCGCACCGAGCTGGTTGATTCGATTTCGCGCATGCATCAGCTCAGCCAGCGCGCCAATGCCAGCCGCGAACTGATCGAAGCCTTGAGTCAGCGCAGTGATGACATCCAGCGCGTGACGCTGGTGATTCAGTCCATCGCCAGCCAGACCAACCTCCTGGCATTGAACGCCGCCATCGAAGCCGCTCGGGCCGGCGAGCACGGTCGTGGTTTTGCAGTGGTGGCGGATGAGGTGCGCGGTCTGGCGGCCCGTACCGCGACGGCCACCGGCGAAGTGGGCGAGATGGTCGCCGACATCCAGCAACGCACGGCGCAGGTGGTGGAACAGATCCGCCAGCTCTCCGACGATTTGCACACGGGCGTCGAGCAAGTCGAACACACCGGTCAGCACCTGGAAAACATCGCGCGACTGGCGGCCGGGGTGGAAACCCAGGTCGGCGAAATCGCCCGGGGTGCAGAAACCAATCGTGAGCAACTCGACAGTTTGTTTACCGCCATCGAGCAGATGCGCAGCGATCTGGCGATCAGCGACCAACAGACCCGACGCCTGGCCGAGGCCGCCGTGCAAATGGAAGGGCAGGCGGAAACCATCAGCGAACGTCTGGCCGAAGTCGGGCTGGATGACTATCACCAACGCATCTACGACCTCGCACGTGAAGGGGCCAGCCAGATTGCGGCACGGTTCGAGGCCGATGTCGAACAAGGGCGCATCAGCCTTGAAGACCTGTTCGACCGCCAGTATCAGCCGATTCCCGATACACAACCCGCGAAGTTCCAGACCCGTTTCGATCGCTACACCGATCAAGTGCTGCCGGCCATTCAGGAACCGTTGTTGCCGCGCCACGAAGGCCTGGTGTTTGCCATCGCCTGCACGCAGCAGGGTTATGTGCCGACCCATAATCAGGCGTTCAGCCAGCCGCTGACCGGAGATGTGCAGGTCGATACCGTCAACAATCGCACCAAACGCAAATTCGCTGACCGCACCGGCATCCGCTGCGGCAGCCATCAGCAGCCGGTGCTGTTGCAGACCTACACCCGCGATACCGGCGAGCTGATGCACGACCTTTCGGTGCCGATCATGGTCAAGGGCCGGCATTGGGGCGGGTTGCGTCTGGGCTACAAACCGGAGAATCCGCGCTGAAGCATTGTTGCCGGAACTGCAATTAAGCTGTACAGCCGCGCAGCTGTTTCATCCTGATCCAGATCATTAACATGCCTACATAGTTAGGTTGCTAATGAAGTTGGGAGGTCAGCATGCAATGCAGAGTCGATGTCGCGGTGATGATCGGCAGCGGTGTACCCGCCGGGCTGCGCGCGATGGGACAAAGTGTCTGCTGGGTGGTGCTGCTCAATGGCGAGCAGCGCGGCACCGCTTTCGCCAGTCGTGACGAAGCCGAGGAGTGCAGGGCGGCGTGGCTTGCGCAATTGAGCGCCAGAGCCGGAGACAGCCTGCACTGATCGAAATCATTTGCCCCGGTGCAGGCGCACGTTCAGTTCATCGACCATCACCGCTTCTTCGCCATCGGCACGCAGCCATTCCTTGAGCAACTGCGCCTGCTGCAGGCTCCAGAAGTCGGCGTCGATCAGTTTGGTATCGGCTTCCAGCGGATGGGCTTCGATGAAGTCGTCGATCGCCGTTTCCTCCGAAGGCAGCCCTAATTGATCGAACAGGGTTGTCAGGTTGTAGGCAGGCAGTTCCATGGTGTACTCCTTGAAGGATGGCGGGGTCGGTCACTCTCTTTATCTGAGGTGCTCGCTGGCCAGGAGTTCGATTCGCGATTCCAGTGAACGGGCGAGGGCGCAGGCGGCGTTGTGATTCTCGCGGAAACCTCTGACAAGCCCCGTCGACTTTTCCCTGATATGGAAAAAGCCGTTGCCCGCCGGGATCACCTGAAACAACGGTGCCTGACCGCAAGACTCGATTGTAGGAACTGTCTCAAAGCCTGGAGTGTTCAGGACAAAGGCAGGTTCGTGAGTCACGGCAAAATGCGTCATAGTGCACATATGAAGTCCTTTTCATGGATTGACCCGCATTTACAGGGTGTAGCGGGTAGTCGTGAACAGCATCGCTGCTCTAGAATCGCCAACACCTGTTGACGGCATGGCGCTATCTAAAGCAATTTTTTGCGTGCGATATGTCGGAAAAGTGATTTTCTTGATGAGTTTTTTCCCTAAAGTTCGTAGTCAGTTTTCTCTGGCCGACCGTGACGCGTTTTCCTTCAACATTTGGAGAACGTCTTTGCAGGTTTCGCGAGTGGCATTCCAGTAGTCTTGTGCAACTCGCGTTGAATGAGCACTTCGCTCGCTCAGGCGTATATTCGAGTCATCGCGCAACACCTTCGGCCGGGCCGACTTTTTCTGCCGTGCGCGCTTTTCGTGTACGGCACTCTATTCAAGTGTGGGGATGTTTCTTTGGCAGTCAGTAACCTCGATATGCATGCTTTGTTCGTGCTGGGTGATTTGCGGGCAAAGCTGGTCAAGCAGTTTCAATCGCGTTTTGTTTACATCACCGAGCAGAACGCCGAAGGCATTTACGTTGCCGAGATCGACACCGAAAGTGCATTGGTGGTCGATGACAAACCTGGCCTCAAGCTCAAGGTCGGCGATCATTTCAGCGCGTCGGTACTGCCGAGCCGTGAAGGCGGCAAGATGGACATCCGCTTTCGCGAAATCAAAATGACGGTCTACGGTCTGGGCGACTACGCCTTTGTCACCACCGCCGACGGCCATGCCATCGTGTTCAAGGAAGGCCACAGCGCGGTTACCGTGTTCGCCGCCAATGAACAACTGCAGGAAGGCCTGACCAAAACCCTGAAAGCCGTCACCGCCAAAGCCGCCAAGTGGCGCAAGGGCGAACTGGTGACGTTCAAGGCCAGCGAGTGAGCCGCGCCGATTTCCATTTGCAGAACCTCGACAGTGCCCGTGAGGAAGCGCGTCGACTGTTCACGGCAAAGGCCGAATTGAAGGGCGCCTGGCTGGGTTGGGTCGCCTCGCAGATCTACGCCTTGCAACCTGCGGAATACGCCAGCATGGTCAGACGCGAGCTGAAGAGCCTGCAGGAAGTTTCTGAAAAGTAGCCTCGTGCGTGTCATGCCCCTGAAAAAGCAGGAACCTCGTCTACAGTCAGTTGACTGAGTATTCAGAGGCTTGCGGTCTTCTGTCAGGCCATCCTGCTATTGCTGTGAACAGCACGAGGTGCAAAAGCATGAACGGATTTCGACGGTTGCTGGCTGCTGGCCTGACCACCTTCGGCTTGATGACGGCGGTGCCTGCGGTGAGCGCGGCACAGGCGCCGATCCACTTCGCCGACCTGAACTGGGAAAGCGGCAGCCTGATCACCGATGTCCTGCGCATCATCGTCGAGAAGGGCTACGGCCTGCCGACCGACACCTTGCCGGGCACCACCATCACTCTAGAGACCGCACTGGCCAACAACGACATTCAGGTCATCGGCGAAGAGTGGGCCGGGCGCAGTCCGGTGTGGGTCAAGGCCGAGGCAGAAGGCAAGGTCGCCAGTCTGGGCGACACGGTCAAAGGCGCGACCGAAGGCTGGTGGGTGCCGGAATACGTGATCAAGGGCGATCCTGCCAAGGGCATCAAGCCATTGGCACCGGACCTGCGCAGCGTCAGCGATCTGAAGAAGTACAAGGACGTGTTCAAGGATCCGGAAACCCCGAGCAAGGGACGGTTCCTCAATAGCCCGATCGGTTGGACGTCGGAAGTGGTGAACAAGCAGAAACTGACGGCTTACGGCTTGCAGGACGATTTCACCAATTTCCGCAGCGGCTCCGGTGCGGCGCTGGATGCCGAGATCAGTTCATCGATCCGCCGGGGCAAACCGGTGCTGTTCTATTACTGGTCGCCGACCCCGTTGCTCGGCAAGTTCAAGCTGATTCAACTGGAAGAACCGCCGTTCGACGCGGAGGCCTGGAAAACCCTGACTGACGCCGACAACCCCAATCCGAAACCGACCCGTTCACTGGCTTCCAAGCTGTCGATCGGGGTGTCCACGCCGTTCCAGAAACAGTATCCGCAGATTGCCGAGTTCTTCAGCAAGGTCGATTTTCCGATTGATGACCTGAACAAGGCGCTGGCCGAGATGAGCGAGAAACACACGGCGCCTCGTGACGCAGCGGTGGCGTTCATGAAGGCGCATCCGGATGTGTGGCAGGCGTGGTTGCCGAAGGACCTGGCGCAGAAGGTTCAGGCAGGTCTGTAGTGATGTGGCGAGGGCACCAGGCCCTCGCCGAGTTGAATCAGAACCGCGTCTGCACTGCCAGCTCGAATGTACGCGGTGTGCCGAGGTAGTACGCCGGCGATACATGGGCGAACTCGGCATACACCTCATTCGTCAGGTTGCGCACCCGCCCGGTCACGGTGGTGTGTGAATCCACCTTGTAGCTGAGGAAGCTGCCAAACAGCGTGTACGACGGCACGGTCATGGTGTTGGCATTGTCGGCAAACACCGACGCCACGTACCGCGCATCGACCCCGCCTTGCCATTGCGGCGAGAAATCATAGGTCAGCCACAGATTGCCCACCCGGTCCGGCACGTTGGTCGGTGTGTTGCCCTTGCGGGAAACCACTACGCCGGCGGCGTTCTTCTCGTTGAACTCATCGTATTGCGCATCGACCCAGGCGAAGTTGCCTTCGGCCAGCAATTTGTCGGTGATCCGCAAGGAACTGGCAATCTCGATGCCCTTCGAAGTCTGCTGGCCGACCGGAATGCTGCTGGTCGGGTCCAGTGGATCCGTCACGGCGAAGTCCTTGCGCTCGATGGTGTAGGCGGCCACCGTCGCGGAGCCGCGCCCGTTCAGGTAGTCGAACTTGCTGCCGATTTCCCATTGCTTGCCGGTCGAGACATCGAAGTCCTGGGTGCCATTGGGTTGTTCGGCGGCGGTGCTGTATTGCACGTAGACATTGGCTGACGGAATAAACTGATACGTCAGGCCGACGCGCCCGGTGACCGGTTCCCAGCTGCGTTTGAGATGGCGCGGGTTGCTCGCGGTCACGGTGCGATGGTTGGTCACATCCAGGTCGATGTCGTCATAGCGCAGACCGGTGAGCAGCGAGAGCTTGTCGGTGAGTGCCAGGCGGTTTTCGGCAAACAGCGCTTTGGTCGTGACCTCGTTGGTCTTGTCGCTGACAAAACCCGGCATCGTTCCGGGGATGTCATAGAAATGCCCCGGTCGATAGTTGTTCGGGTTCACCGTTGTGGCGCCTTTGACGTTCAGCGGCGAGTTGGTGGTCTGGTTGACCTTGTACTCGAAACCGCCGGACCAGGTGGTGTCGAGGCCGAACAGGGTGTTGTCGTGGCGCAGTTCGAACTGGTTGCCGTTCTGCTCGCCCTGGTGTCGCACCTGATACGCAGTGGAGCGGTTCACGGCGCTGTTGTCGGCATTGTATTGATAGGTTTCAAGGTTGCGGTAATCGCGCTGGCTGTCGAGGTGATAGAGGGTGTTGCGCAGGGTGGTGCTGTCGTTGATCCGGTAATCGATGATCGAGCGCACCCAGATTGTCCGCTGCTCGTAGCGCCCGTCCTCGACGTTGTAGTTATTGAAGCGATTGTGCTTGTCGATCTTCAATTCGCCGGCCTTGGGGTTGAGCACCGGCGTGCCCCAGTACGGGCTGTCCTCGTGTTCGTCCTGATATTCCAGGGCCAGGGTGTGCGACAGGTTCGGCGTCAGGTCGCTGAGCAGCGAGAACGCCACGCTCCAGGCATCGCGTTCCTGGCGGTCGATGTAGCCGTTGCTGGTGTTGTGGCTGACATCGAGACGCGCGTAATGCTGCACGTCGGCGCCGGGTTCGGTCAGCGCGTGGTTGAGGCCGAACGCGGTTTCGGTGGTGTCGTAGGTGCCGTAGCTGACCCGGCCTTCGATCGCTTGCTCGTCGCGCGTGGCCAGTTTGGTCACGTAGTTCAGCGAGCCACCGACCGAGCCTGCACCGTTGATCAGCGACGACGGGCCGCCGACCAGTTCCACCCGGTCATAAATCCACGAATCCACGGGGCGAGCCAGCCCGCCGGAAACGTTTACGCCGTTGAACATCTGGGTGATCTGGCTGCTGGTAAAACCGCGGTAGGAGACGAACCCGCCAAAGCCCGGCGGTGCACTGGCGTTCACACCCGGCAAGGTGTTGGCCGCGTCCTGGAAGTTTTGCGAACCGTGGCGTTCGATGTCATTGCGGTTGGCGATCGCCACCGAAGCCGGGGTGTCGCGCACGCTGAGGCCGAGGCGCGAGGCCATGCCGCTGGACTGGTCGAGGCTCAGGCCCGGTTCGGCGCCGGACTCGCCATCAATGGTGATCGGCGCCAGATCCACGGTGGATTGCGCCCAGACGTTGACGGACAGGCAGCCGCACAGGCTCGCCAGCAAGGTAAGTTGTTTCATCGATTAAATCCTGAATGCTTGTCTAGGAGTCAGCGCACAGGCGAACGCCGCGCGTTGGCGCAGTGGGCTGACAAATCAAAAAGGCAAGGACACTCAGGCGAGCGGCGGGGCGCGGGGGTTGGCCGAAGGCCAGATGAAGCGGGCAGGGAGGTCGGCGCTGACGATGACCGGCAGCGGCGGGCTGTGTTGTTCAGGCAGGATCGCCAGGGTCAGGCTGGAGTTGAACGCCGGGCCCATGCCGCCGGTGGAGCACAGCGGGCAACCGAAGGCCTTGGCCAGGGTCGGCAGTTTTTCTTCGACGGGATTCGAGGCGAGCGGCGCCTGGGTGCTCGGGTCGACGGCGCAGAACTGGCCGCCGATACCGTTGAGCTGCATGCCGACCATTTGTCCGTGACCGATGCTGCAGGCGAACACGTTGAACAGGACGCAGCAATAGAGCATCCAGGCCAGCAGTGAGCGATCGGTACGGGTGAATTTCATGGGGCGGCACTTTACCGCACCGCCGACCGGTCGTGCACATGGAAAAATGCCGACTAGGATGTTTTGTTCAAATCCCTTGAAAGGATTCTCGACCATGACCTTTGTGTTGGCTCAATGGCTGGTGACGATATTTGCGGTGATCAGCCTGATGCATGTGTATTGGGCGATGGGTGGGCAGTGGGCGGCCGTGGCGGTGGTGCCGCAGGTTCCGGTGGACAACGGCGGGCTGACGCTCAGGCCGGCGTTCAAACCGTCGGGCTGGATCACGCTGGTGGTAGCGGCAGCGCTGCTACTGATTGCCGCACTGGTGTGCATGCGGGTGGGGTGGTGGCTGCCCGCCGTGCATCACTGGGCGCTGCAATGGGTGATCAGCGCGATTGCGCTGCTGATGTTTGCGCGGGCGATTGGCGATTCGGAGCTGGTGGGTTTTTTCAAGGAAGTGAAGGGATCGCGGTTCGCCCGGCTCGACACTTGGGTTTACTCACCGCTGTGTCTGATATTGGGAGCCGGGCTGTTGGCTGTCGCCTGGATCTAGCTTCCGGTTTCAGTACGCCGGCTGCTGACTTCGGCCGGCACGTCATCCCCGGCCATACGCTTGCGGAACAACGCCGCCCGCGCCAGCAGCAAGGTGGTCACCGGCACGGTGATCGACAGCAGAATCGGGATCAGCCATGCGTGCAGCACCGGCTCGGACTTGAGCGCGGAAAAACAGATGATCGATGCCAGTGCCACGCACCACGCGCCCAGCGTCGATGCCAGCGCCGGCGGATGCATGCGCTGGAAGTAGTCCTTCATCCGCAGTAGGCCGGTCGCGCCGATCAGGGCGAAAATCCCGCTGAGGACCAGCAGGATCGCCACCGGGATTTCCACCCAAAGAGACAGTTCAGCGTTCATTCGATCACCTCGCCACGCAGGAGGAATTTCGCCAGGGCAAACGAGCCGACGAAGCCGAACAGCGCGATCAGCAGCGCCGCTTCGAAGTAGGTGTCACTGGAGTAGCGAATCCCCAGGGTCAGCATCATCAGCATGGCGACGATGTACAGGTAATCCAGCGCCAGTACCCGGTCCTGCGCCGACGGGCCTTTGAACAGGCGCACCAGCGTGAGGACCATGGCCAGGGAAAACAGGAACAGCGTCAGCAGAATCGCGTTCGACAGCAGCGGGCTCATTCGAAAATCTCCATCAACGGCCGCTCGTAAGTGACCTTGAAGTGCTGGATGAACTGCGCCTCGTCATCCAGATCCCAGACGTGCAGCAACAGAATGCTGCGATCCAGCGCCAGTTCCGACCACACCGTGCCGGGCACGACCGTACAGATCATCGACAGCGCCGCCAGGCCGTTGGCATCGCGCAGGTCCAGCGGCACCTTGATGAAGCGTGAACGAAGCGGTCGACGACCGGCGTTGAGTACGCCCCAGGCCACCTGCAGGTTCGAGACGATCACGTCACGCCCGACCAGCAGAAACAATCGCAGGATCGTGCCCGGGCGGCGGATGTGAATTTGTTGCGGACGCAGTTTGCGCATCATCAGCGGGGCGCAGAAACCGAGTACGGCACCGAGCAGCAGGTTGCCCGGGCTGACCGACAGGTTCAGCACCAGCCACAGCAACCACAGCGCAAGCGACAACCACGGAGCAGGGAACAGACGCTTCATGGTTGCACCTCCAGCAGCGCAGCCTTGGCTTCCGGGCTGGGCACTGCGCGGGTGCCGAGCACTGCCATCACGTATTGCTGCGGATTGTTCAGGGCATCGGCTGCTGCCTGGGTGTAACGCAGCAGCGGTTCAGCCTTGAAGGTCAGCGCGATGCTCAGGCCGAGCAGCAGGAAAATCGGCGTGCATTCCAGTTTGCGCAGCAGCGGCGACGGGCGCTCCTCTGGCGACCAGAAGCGCTGGATCCCCAGGCGCGAGAACGCCATCAACGAGCCGAGGCCGGTAAGGATCAGCAGGGCCAGCAACGCCCAGGCGGCATTCGAGATCGGTTCGCCGGCGCCGAGACCCAGCGGGTTGAGCAGGGCGCCGATCAGGCTCAGCTTGCCGATGAACCCGGACAGCGGCGGCATGCCGATAATCAGCAGCGCGCAGGCAATGAAGCTCAGACCGAGGAAAGCCATGGTCCACGGGATCACCTGACCGACCACAGCTTTCTGATCGTCGTCGAGGTTGATGCCCTTGACTGGTCGCTGCCATTCCTGCGGACGCGGCAGCAGTTCGTTTTCGTCTTCCAGCGGCACTTCGATGGCGGTGCGCGAACGTTCGATCAACTCGGCCAGCAGGAACAGTGCGCTCAACGCCAGGGTCGAGCTGACCAGATAGAACAGCGCGGCGCCGATCAGGTTCGGCTGGGCGAAACCCACGGCCGACAGCAGGATCCCCGCCGACACCAGAATGCTCAGGCTAGCCATGCGTTCCAGACGTTGCGCGGCAATGATCGCCACGCCCGCGCCGGCCATGGTCGCCATGCCGCCGTAGATCAGCCAGTCGCCGCCAAAATACGCCGAAGCTCCGGCCTGGCCGGAGAACAGCAGCGTCCATAGACGCAAAAGGGTGTAGACGCCGACCTTGGTCATGATCGCGAACATCGCCGCCACCGGTGCGCTGGCCGACGAGTAGGCCGGCACCAGCCAGAAGTTCAGCGGCCACATGCCGGCCTTGGCCAGGAACGCCACGGCCAGAATCCCTGCGCCGGCGTGCAGCAGGCCACGGTCTGCTTCCGGCACCAGCGGGATCTTCAGGGCCAGATCTGCCATGTTCAGCGTGCCGGTCACACCGTAGATCAACGCAGCGCCGATCAGGAACAGCGACGAGGCCAGCAGATTGATCGAGATGTAATGCAGCCCCGACGACACCCGCGCCCGGCCCGAGCCATGAAGCAAAAGGCCGTAGGACGCGGCCAGCAATACCTCGAAGAACACGAACAGGTTGAACAGGTCCGCCGTCAGGAATGCACCGTAAAGACCCATCAACTGAATCTGGAATAGGGCGTGAAAACTCGACCCGGCGCCGTCCCAGCGGGCCATGGCGAACAGCAGGGCGCTGACGCCGATGATCCCGGTCAGCACCAGCATCAGCGCCGACAGGCGATCGACCACTAGCACGATGCCGAACGGCACCTGCCAGTTGCCCGGTAGGTAGACGCCGATGGAACCGGGCACGCCGGTGGTCTGGGTCCATTGCAGCAGCATCACCGAAATGCCCAGGCCGAGGAGGCTGGAGAACAGGTTGATTTTCGCCTTCAGCGGTCGGTGCTTTTCGCCAAGCATCAGCATGATGGCGGCGGTCAGCAGCGGCAGCAGGATCGGTGCGGCGATCAGGTGAGTCATCGCCGTCATTCCTTGGGCTCCCTTCCGTCAACGTGGTCGGTGCCGGTCAGGCCCCGTGAGGCCAGCAGCACCACCAGAAACAATGCGGTCATGGCGAAGCTGATGACGATGGCCGTCAGCACCAGCGCCTGGGGCAGCGGGTCGGTGTAATTGAGCAGATCTTGCGGTACGCCGTCCTTGATGATCGGCTCCTTGCCGATGAACAGGCTGCCCATGCTGAAGATGAACAGGTTGACGCCGTAGGACAGCAGGCACAGGCCCATCACTACCTGGAACGTCCGTGGCCGCAGGATCAGCCAGACCCCGGACGCGGCGAGCACGCCGATGGCGATTGCGATGACTTCTTCCATCAGACGGCTCCTTTGGCGGTAGCGGTTTTGTGGCCCCGGACCGATTGGTGGGCGAGGGCGGTGAGGATCAGCAAGGTCGAGCCGACCACCACGGCGTAGACGCCGATATCGAAGAACAGCGCGCTGGCGATATGGATGTCACCCAGCAGCGGCAAGCTGAAATGCCAGGTGTGGGTGGTGAGGAACGGATAACCCGCCGCCATCGCCCCCAACCCGGTAACGGTGGCGAACAGCAGGCCGGTGCCCATCCAGCGCAGCGGTCGCAGGCTCATTTGCGCCTCGACCCACTGGGTGCCGGCGACCATGTATTGCAGGATGAACGCCACCGACATCACCAGACCGGCGACGAAGCCGCCACCCGGCTGGTTGTGCCCGCGCATGAACAGGTAGAACGACACCACCAGCGCAATCGGCAGCAACAGACGCACCAGCACCGCCGGCACCATCATGAAACCGAGCGCGGTGTCGCTGGCCGAACGCGGGTTGACCAGATCGGTGACCACGTCGGGAGCGAGCAGGCGTTGCTGGGCCGGCAGTTGCAGGCTTTCTTTCGGTGGGCGGAAGCGACGCAGCAGGGCGAACACGGTCAGGGCTACGGCGGCGAGCACCGTGATTTCGCCAAGGGTGTCGAAACCGCGGAAATCCACCAGCATCACGTTGACCACGTTGCTGCCGCCGCCCTCAGGCAGGGCACGGCTCAGGTAGAACGAGGAAATGTCGTTTGGCGTCTGCCGGGTCAGCATGGCGTAGGACAGCAGCGCCATGCCGCCACCGACGGCAATCGACAGCAGCAAGTCGCGCAGACGCCGTACCCGCGCCTTGCGCAGGCTGCTTGGCAGCGGCGAAACCTCTTCGATCCGCCGTGGCAACCAGCGCAGGCCGAGCAGGATCAGCACCGTGGTCACCACTTCAACCACCAGTTGCGTCAGGGCCAGATCCGGCGCCGAGAACCAGACGAAGGTCACGCAGGTCATCAAACCGCAGACGCTGACCATGGTCAGGGCGGCGAGACGGTGATACTTGGCCTGCCACGCGGCGCCGAGGGCGCAGGCGATTGCCAGCAGCCACAGGGTCACGAACACGATCGAGCCAGGAATCTTCGGCCGGTCGCCCCAGCTCAGGCTGCTGTGCAGCATCGGGATCAGGCCGGCGAGCACTGCTGCCAATACCATCAGGAACAGCTGGGTTTGCAGGCGCTTGGTGCCGATCCGCCGCTCCAGCCGCCGGGCCAGACGCATCATTGCCACCAGACTGCGCTCGAACAGGCGCTTGCCGTTGAAGCGGCCCACCAGTGGCGGGAATTTGAAACGACCGCGCTTGAGCTGATTGCGCAGCAGCAGATAGACCACGATGCCGCCGGACATGGCGATCAGGCTCATGATCATCGGTGCATTGAGGCCGTGCCAGATCGCCAGACTGTATTCCGGCAGCACGCCACCCACCACCGGCAAGGCGGCCGCGGCCAGCAACGGGCCTACAACCTGGGCCGGGAAAATCCCCACCAGCAAACAGGTGAAGACCAGCAACTCAACCGGTGCACGCATCCAGCGCGGCGGTTCGTGTGGAGTGTGCGGCAGGTCGGTGGCGGTCGGGCCGAAGAACACATCAACGGTGAAGCGCAGCGAGTAGGCCACGCTGAATGTGCCGGCAATCGTTGCGACGATAGGCAATGCGGCTTCCACCCAGGCGGTGGCGTTGATGAACACGGTTTCGGCGAAGAACATTTCTTTCGACAGGAAACCGTTGAGCAGCGGCACGCCGGCCATGGACGCACTGGCCACCATCGCCAGAGTGGCGGTGAACGGAATCAGTTTGAACAGGCCGTTGAGCTTGCGGATGTCGCGGGTGCCACTTTCGTGGTCGATGATCCCCGCGGCCATGAACAGCGAAGCCTTGAAGGTCGCGTGGTTGAGAATGTGGAACACCGCCGCCACAGCGGCGAGCGGACTGTTCAGGCCCAGCAGCAGCGTGATCAGGCCGAGATGGCTGATGGTCGAGTAGGCCAGCAGTCCTTTGAGATCGTTCTGGAACATCGCGCAGTACGCGCCGAGCAACAGCGTGGCGGCACCGGCGCCGCTGACGATGTAGAACCATTCTTCGCTGCCGGACAGCGACGGCCACAGGCGGGCCAGCAGGAAAACCCCGGCCTTGACCATGGTCGCCGAGTGCAGGTATGCCGAAACCGGGGTTGGCGCCGCCATGGCGTGGGGCAGCCAGAAGTGGAAGGGGAACTGGGCGCTTTTGCTGAGGGCGCCGATAAGAATGAGGGGAAGCAGGATGGGGTAGAGGGCATGTGCGCGAATCAGATCGCCGGCGGCCAGGACCTTGTCCAGGTCATAGCTGCCGACCACATGGCCGAGGATCATGACCCCCGCCAGCAGGCACAATCCCCCGGCACCGGTGACCATCAACGCCATGTAGGCGCCGCGCCGTGCGTCGTGGCGGTGGTGCCAGTAGCCGATCAACAGGAACGAGAAGAGGCTGGTCAGCTCCCAGAAGAACACGATCTGGATCAGGTTGCCGGAGATCACCAGCCCGAGCATGGCGCCCATGAACGCCAGAAAGAACGCGAAGAAACGCGGCACCGGATCGTCCGGCGACATGTAATAACGGGCATATAAAGAGACGAGGGTGCCGATGCCCAGCACCAGCATCGAGAACAGCCAGGCGAAGCCGTCCATACGCAGGACGAAGTTCAGGCCCAGGCTGGGCAGCCACGTGAATTCTTCGCGGATCACGCCGCCGTGGGCGATCTGCGGATACAGCAGCGCGACCGAGACAGTGCCGATCAGTGCGACCAAACCTGCCAGCAGGGATTCGGCGTTACGTGCGTTGTGCGGCAGCACGGCTGCCAGACAGCTGCCCAGAAAAGGCAGAAGCAGTAGAACTATCAGGGACATAGGCTTCTAATCTGCGGAAGTTTGTGAAGCATCATACGTGCCAGCTCCCGGATCGCCAAACGCGAGGATGTCTCTGAATCCTACAAAGTAGCCGTAAAAACCGCGTTTAGCCTTCGGTCTCGTGCTCCAATTCTTCCGTGACCGTTTGTGTCTCTTTGCCTTTGGTCTTCAATTCACTGACGATCACTGCCGCCACGATCAGCCCTGCACCCACCAATGCAATCGCTGGCAGGCGCTCACCCGCAATACGACCGACGATCCCGGCCCACACCGGCTCACCGGCGTAGATCAAGGTCGCGCGGGTCGGCGAGACACTTTTCTGCGCCCAGTTCATCGCCACTTGAATCGCCGCACTCATCGCGCCCAGGCCCAGGGCGGTGCTCAGCAATAGCCACGAGAAGTCCGGAATCGCCTCGCCGGTCGGCACCACCATCAAGAACGACAGTACCGAAGTCGTCGCCAGCTGCACCACGGTTACGCGACGCACATCGACCTGCCCGGCATAGTTACTGATCAGGATGATTTCGGCCGCTATCGCAATGGCGCTGATCAGTGTGGCGATTTCACCGGGACTGAAATTCAGCGAAGCACCGGATGGCCCGGAAAGCAGCATCAGCCCGGTAAACGCCAGCATGATGCCGATGCTCGGCATCAGACCCGGGCGCCGGCCGAGGACCAGCCATTGCAGCAGCGGCACAAAAGGAACGTACAGCGCGGTGATGAATGCCGACTGACTGCTGGGAATGCTCTGCAAACCGACGGTCTGCAAGCCATAACCGAGCATGATCGCCACGCCGATAAAGGCGCCTGCCTTGAGTTCGAACAGGGTCAGTTCACGCAGGTGTTTCCATGAGAACAGCGCCACGATGCTCGCGGCGGCGGCAAAGCGCAGGCCGACGAAAAACATCGGGCCGCTGACGGTCATCGCGTGCTGCACCAGCAGAAAGGTGCCGCCCCAGAGCATGGTGATCAGCACCAGCACGCACTCGGCTTTGCTGAACCGGGAAAACCGCAGGGGAGTTTGGGGGGAGTTGGCTGACGTCATGACCTTGCGCACTTTTAAGGAGGAGACGCACAATGCGCCAAATGTTGCGCAGTATACTGCCCAACCCCAGCCAGTGAGCAATATAGTGCACAAAGATTCCGTTCAGCGGGCTTCGGTCCTGCAACACGTCAGCCAGAACGTCCGGCGCCTGCGCCACGCGGCCGACATGAGCCAGACGGCCCTCGCGGAAAAGTCCGGGGTCAGCCGGCGAATGCTGGTGGCCATCGAGGCCGGCGAGAAGAATGTCAGCCTGACCACCCTCGACCGCGTCGCCGAAGCCCTCGAAGTGGCCTTCAGCGATCTGATCCAGGCGCCTGACAACCGTGATCCCGGCCGTATCAACGAACTCGCCTGGGCCGGCAGCATCCCCGGCAGCAAAGCCGTTTTACTGTCCAAGGCCAACGCCACTCGTGCGGTGGAACAGTGGGAATGGTGCCTGCAACCGGGCGAGGTCTATCCCTCGCAACCGGATGCCGAAGGCTGGAGCGAGCAGATTTTCGTGTTCGCAGGCTGCCTGACGCTGATGCTCGGCGATCAACCCCAGCGCATCGCCGCCGGGGAGTTTTTCATGTTCGCCAGCAACCAGCCGCACACCTATCGCAATGACGGGGAAGTGGCCGCGCGCTTCGTGCGCAATGTGGTGATCTGACTGTTGCAGGGCCGACAGCGGATAAACAAATTGCTCCATCTTGCGTCCAGAGTGCTTTAGGTTGTTATCTCAATCTATTGATAAATAACGAAAATATATTCAGGCATGACTCCTGCTATGGGTTCTGGATCCTCATCCGGAAACCACGGAGTCGCCTCACATGACTGCTTCCAATCAAACTTTTAAACACTTCCTGACAATCGGGAGTGCCATCTGATGCCCCGCGAAATCCGTCTCAACGCCTTCGACATGAACTGCGTCGGCCATCAGTCGCCAGGCCTGTGGGCTCACCCTCGGGATCGCTCGTGGCAGTACAAGGATCTGGAGTACTGGACCGATCTGGCGAAAATCCTCGAGCGCGGCAAGTTCGACGGCTTGTTCATCGCCGACGTGCTGGGCATCTACGACGTGTACAACGGCAATGGCGAAGCGGCGATCCGGCAGGCGGCGCAGGTGCCGGTCAACGATCCGTTGCAACTGATCCCGCCGATGGCGCTGGTCACCGAGCACCTGGGCTTCGGTCTGACTGCTTCGTTGTCATTCGAACATCCGTATCCATTCGCACGACGCCTGTCGACCCTCGATCACCTGACCAAGGGCCGTGCCGGTTGGAACATCGTCACCTCTTATCTGGAGAGCGGTGCCAAGAACATCGGCCAGCAAGCCCAGACCGAACACGACGCGCGCTACGACTTCGCCGAGGAATACCTGGAGGTCTGCTACAAACTCTGGGAAGGCAGTTGGGAAGAGGGTGCGATTCTGCGGGATCGCGAGCGGCGGATCTTCAGTGATCCGAGCAAGATCCACGAGATCCGCCACCACGGTCAACACTTCCAGGTGCCGGGCATTCACCTCTGCGAACCGTCGCCGCAGCGCACGCCGGTTCTCTATCAGGCCGGCGCTTCCAGTCGTGGCAAGCAGTTTGCTGCCGAGCATGCCGAGTGCGTATTTGTCGCTGCCCCATCGAAAGTGCTGCTGAAGAAAACCGTGGCCGACATCCGCCGCCGCGCCGCCGAGGCCGGGCGCGATCCGTCGAAGATTCTGATCTTCAACCTGCAAACCGTGATCCTCGGCGAAACCGACGCCAAGGCCAAAGCCAAGTTCGAAGAATACAAATCCTGGGTCAGTTACGAGGGCGCGATGGCGCTGATTTCCGGCTGGACCGGCATCGACTTCAGCCGCTTCAAACCGGACGAACCGCTTAAACATGTGCACACCAATGCAATCCAGTCGGCGGTCGAAGCGTTTTCCACGGCGGATCCGAACAAGGTCTGGACCCCCAACGAACTGGCCGACTGGGTCGGCATCGGCGGCTTCGGCCCGCTGTTCGTCGGCAGCCCGGAAACGGTGGCGGACCTGTTGCAGGAATGGGTCGATGAAACCGACGTCGATGGCTTCAACCTGGCTTATGCGCTGACCCACGAAACCTTCATCGATGCCGTGGAATTGCTGGTGCCGGAGTTGCAGAAGCGCGGTGTCTACAAGACCGAATACGCACCGGGGACCTTGCGCGAGAAGCTGTTTGGCGAAGGGCCGAGACTGCCGGAGATTCATCCGGGCAGTGGTTATCGAAACCTGGGCGAGCTGCATCGACAGGAGAAAAAAGTCGCGTCTGTCTAGACGTCTTCGCGGCGTCTGAATGACACTGGCCCGAGCATATCCTCAGCTGCGAGAACGGCATGACTCAAACCGATACGACCGCACTGCGTCACGCCGACATCCTGATTGTCGGCGGCGGCCTCAGCGGCACGATGCTGGCGGTGCAATTGCTGCGTTTGCCGGGGCGCAGAAAGATTCTGGTGATCGAGCCCCGGGCCGAGCTGGGCCGGGGCGAAGCGTACAGCGCGGTGGAGCTGGGCCACACGCTCAACGGCAACGCGGCGCGGATGAGCGTTGACCCGGACAATGCCGATGACCTGACCCAATGGCTGACCGATCACATCGCTGGCGGTGGCTGGCCGGAGTCGGATCAGCAGCACGTTCCGGTCAGCGAACTGTTTCCACCTCGCGGGTTGTTCGGTGTGTATGTGCAGCAGCGTTTGGCGGAGGCGCAGCAGGTGGGCGCGCAACACGGTTCGACGGTCGAGCATGTGCGCGCCGAAGTGGTCGATGTTCAGGCCTCCAGCGATTCCGTGCAGTTCACCTTGAGTGATGGCCTGCAACTGCACGGCGCTTTTGCAGTACTGGCGACGGGTATGTTCCCGGCGGCCCGAACCCCGCAAAAGGAGTCCAGTGGTCTCAACGCGGCGGCACTCGATCCGTGGGATGTCGCGGCCATGCGTCAACTCGATCCGCAATCAACGGTGCTTATCATCGGCTCCGGCCTGACCATGGTCGATGCCGTGGTGTCGCTGGAGCAGGCCGGGCATCGCGGGCCGATCGAGGTGTTTTCCCGGCACGGGCTGTTGCCCCATGTTCGTCGTCAACCGCCCGCGTGGGTGGACTTCCTCGCCGAGGATCACAGTATTCGCACGCCACGCCAGCTATTGCGCGAATTGCGCCGGCATTGCCGCGACGCCATCGCACAGGGCATCGACTGGCAGGCGCCGCTCGACACCGTGCGCGCACACATCGGCCGGTTATGGAGTCAGGCCAGCGATGTGCAGCGCCGGCAATTCGTCCGCCATGTGCGACCGTGGTGGGAAAGTCATCACCATCGTTCACCGCCGCTGAGTGCGGAATTGGTCGAGCGTCTGCACCGGGAAGGGCGATTTCGCATTCATGCGGCGTCTTACAAGGGGCTTGAGCCGGCGCCGGGCGACGGCGTGAATATCCGCATTCGCCCTCGAGGTGAGGCTGAAACCCGCGTGGTGCAAGGCGCGGCGTTGATCAACTCCAGCGGGATCGAATACGACTGGCGCCGGGTCGCGCGACCTTTGCCGCAGCAGTTGCTGGCGCGCGGTCTGGTTCGACCCGGGCCATTGGCGCTGGGCATCGCGGCGGCGGTGGACGGCGCGGTTCTGGATGCAGAAGGCCGGGTCTCGAATCGCCTGTTCGCCATGGGCCCGCCGTTGCGTGGCATGTGGTGGGAAAGCACCGCCGTCACCGACGTGGCGTCACAGGCCAAGGCACTGGCCGCACGATTGGTACGCTGACGCCCAAATGCAAGAAACCCCGCTTCGGCGGGGTTTCCTGTTTCTGGCAGCTCAAACCGATTACTCAGTAGCGCTGATATTTGGAACCGAATTCCGGACGGTTTTCCGCGACGTACAGTTTGGTCTGTTCGGCATTCTGTTGCAGGTTGAGGCTGCCTTTGTGTTCGGCATCGATGCTGACGGTGTCGACGTTCAGGGTGCCGGACTGGCCAACGGTCGCCGCTGCGACAACCGGGGTGCTGGCGTGTGGGGCTGCGATCGCGGAGGTGGCGCCGATCAGGGAAACGATGAAGCCGAGTGCGATGATGTCTTTCATGATGTTGCTCCAGAGAGTGGGGAGAAGATGGAGCCCACTCTAGTGCTGGAGGGTTTTGATGTGAAAACACCCTTGCGCATAGTCGTTATCGAAGGCGTTGATGCCTGATCAGCGCGGTAGGGTATTGCTCAGCCAGCGCTGGCGCAGCTGCTCCAGACGGCCGTCGGCCCGCAATGTATCCAGCGCCTGCTGCCAGCGTGCGACCTGTTTCGGATCGGTCTGCGGCGAAAACGCAATGTAGGTGTTCTGCTTCATCAACGGGATCTGGTACTGCAAGCGTCCCGGCTCCATGCCTTGTTCGCGGGCGAGGGCGGCCTTGGACCAGGTATCGGAGACCACGAAATCGGTACGCCCCAGGCTGAACAGCCGCATCATCTGCTCCGGGGTTTCCACGCCGTAGAGGTTGTTCAGGTCTTGCCCTTGCAGATAGCTGTAGACCAGCCATTTGCGCGGCACGGTGATCCGGCCCAGGTGATCGGCTTCACGCAGGCTGTGCACGGGAGGCTGGAGATTGTCGCGGGCGTACAGCGCGGTTTCGACTTCGATCAACGGCCCGACCCATTGATAGCGATCGTCGCGTTCGTCGGTACGCAGCACGGTGAATACGCCGGTGTCAGGGGTGTCGCTGGCCATGCGCAGGGCGCGCAGCAGCGGGACTTGTTGCAGATGGATGCGATCGCCGGTCTGGGTCGCCAGGGCCTGCACCACGTCCACCCCGAATCCTGCGAGTTGATTACCTTGCATGAAATGCAGGGGCGGATGGTTGTCGGTGAGCAGTTGCAGGTCCGCCGCAGTGGCCGTCAGGGCCAGCATGGACAGCAGACAGGCGGCAAATCGTTTCATGGATCGTCCCTGAACAAATCAATCGCGCAGCTTAGTACGAGCCATGCCGGCTGTCGTGGGGAAACAGCGGGGCTTTTGTGTCAGAGAACAAGGCTTATCGGTAGTGAACGCTGCGGGGGCAGAGCGCCCCCGGCAGGAATCGACAACGGCGGTACAAACGATCAGTAGCGCTGGTACTTGGAACCGAACTCGGGACGGTTCTCGGCGACCAGTACGCTGCGGGCCGAACGTTCGCGCAGTTCCTGCAAACGATCTGCGCCGCCTTCAGCCACGCGTTCACGCAGTTCCTGCAAGCGATCCGCGCCACCTTCGGCAACGCGATCCTTCTGCAGGTTTTCCGAGCCGTATTCCGCGATCAGCGGCTGGGAGCTGGCGGACGCCAGGTCGGCCAGGGCCAGGCCGCCGAGCAGGCTGATTGCGAGTACCAGGGATTTCGAGGACTTGAACATGGTGCTTCTCCTTGCGTTTGATGATGAGTGAACCAGTGCTTTCTGGTGGGTTCATTCAAACGCGAGGGTGTATCGCTGATATGTGGTGTTGCGGCCCGAAAACACGGGTTACGTATCTGCGCGGCGAATTTATACAGAGCGATACAAATCCGTCAGGATTCGGCGAGCATCTCCACAGCGAAGGAGAAAACATAACCCTCGTTGCGCACGGTTTTGATGTAAGTCGGCTCGCGGGAGTCGTCCAGCAGACGCTGGCGCAGGCGGCTGACCAGCAAATCGATGGAGCGGTCGAACAGGTCGGCGTCGCGACCCTGGGTCAAATTCAGCAATTGATCGCGGCTGAGCACCCGTTGCGGATGATCGAGAAACACCCGCAGCAGGCGATACTCGGCGCCGCTGAGGGCGACCATGGTGTCGTCTTCATCGAGCAGATGGCGGGCGGTGGTGTCCAGGCGCCAGCGGCCGAACGCGAGCAGGCGTCCGGTTTCGGTGATCAGCAGATTGGGCGGCAGCATTCGCGTGCGGCGCAGCACGGCGTTGATCCGCGCCAGCAGCTCGCGGGCGGCGAAGGGTTTGGTCAGGTAATCGTCGGCGCCCATTTCCAGGCCGAGGATGCGGTCGGTCTGGTCGTCGCGGGCGGTGAGCATCAGGATCGGGATCGCCTTGTGTTTGCCGGCGCGCAACTCGCGGCACAGCACCAGCCCGTCATCGCCGGGGAGCATGATGTCGAGCACGATCAGGTCGACCGTGTTGGCTTCCAGAAAACTGCGCATCTGCCGGCCATCGGCGACCACGGTGCTGCGCAGGCCGTTCTTGGTCAGGTAATTGCCGACCAGCTCGCGGATCTCGCGGTCATCGTCGACGATCAGGATGTGGTTGATGTGATCCATGGTTCACTCTTTTTATAAGCAGTGCCCGAAGCGTTGCGCTTCGGGCACCTGTCTCTTCGGGTCAGGACACCACGCGATAGCACGGTACATACGCCGCGCCGCCCGGCAGTTTCATCCGGTGCTGGGCGACGAAGGCTTTGAGCAGCAGATCGAGGGGCTGCATGATCGCGGCGTCGCCACGGATCTGGTATGGCCCGTGTTCCTCGATCAGGCGGATGCCCTTGTCCTTGACGTTGCCGGCCACGATCCCGGAGAACGCGCGGCGCAGGTTGGCCGCCAGTTCATGGGGCGGCTGATCGCGGTGCAGCTTGAGGTTGGCCATGTTTTCGTGGGTCGGATCGAACGGGCGCTGGAAGCCCTCGTCGATCTTCAGCAGCCAGTTGAAGTGGAACGCGTCGGCGCGTTCGCGGCGGAACTGCTTCACGGCCTTGAGGCCCGCGGTCATCTGCCGCGCCACTTCGGCCGGGTCGTCGATGATGATTTCGTAGTGCTTTTTCGCCGCTTCGCCGAGGGTGGCGGTGACGAAGGCGTCGAGTTGTTCCAGATACGGCGCGGCGTGTTTCGGCCCGGTCAAAATCACCGGGAACGGCAGGCCGGCGTTATCCGGGTGCATCAGGATGCCCAGCAGGTACAGGAACTCTTCGGCGGTGCCGGCGCCGCCCGGGAAGATGATGATGCCGTGGCCGACGCGGACAAAGGCTTCCAGACGTTTTTCGATGTCCGGCAGGATCACCAGCTCATTGACGATCGGGTTCGGCGCTTCGGCGGCGATGATGCCCGGCTCGGTCAGACCGAGGTAGCGGCCGCCATGAATGCGCTGCTTGGCGTGGGCGATGGTCGCGCCTTTCATCGGGCCTTTCATCACGCCGGGACCGCAGCCGGTGCAAATGTCGAGGCTGCGCAGGCCCAGTTCGTGACCGACTTTCTTGGTGTATTTGTATTCTTCGGTGTTGATCGAGTGGCCGCCCCAGCACACGACGATTTTCGGCTCGACGCCCGGGCGCAGGGTGCGCGCGTTGCGCAGCAGGTGGAAGACGTAGTCGCTGATGCCCTGGGAGGTGCTGAGGTCGATGCTCAGGGCGTCGAGTTCGTTTTCGGTGTAGACGATGTCGCGCAGGGCGCTGAACAGCATTTCCCGGGTGCTGGCGATCATTTCGCCGTCGACGAAGGCGTCGGCCGGGGCGTTCAGCAGTTCCAGGCGCACGCCGCGATCCTGCTGGTGGATGCGGATCTCGAAGTCCTTGTAGGCTTCAAGAATGGTTTTTGCGTTGTCGACATGGGCGCCAGTATTGAGGATTGCCAGGGCGCACTGGCGAAAGAGGGTGTAGGTGCTGCCGGTTCCGGCCTGGCTCAGTTGCTGAACTTCACGTTGGGAAAGGGTTTCGAGGCTGCCCTTTGGGCTGACCGAGGCATTGATTACGTGTCGTTGGGTCATGCAGTGATCCTTAAAACGATGTCATTGCCGGCATGGCCAATGGCATCCGAATAGTGTGTATCCATGAATGAAGATGGCACGATCTGCGTGGTATCGCCATGTCCCCGTTGGACGTTGAAAAGATGAAAAGGCGCTCCAGCATAGCTAAATCCGCCTCAGAGGCGATAATGCGCAGCCTCTTTTTAACTCAAGCCATGGAAGCCTGTCGCGATGTTCGAGATTCAACCGATCGATGCCATCACTTATCGCCAGCAGACCCGGCGCAGCACGCTGATCATTGCGGTGCTGTTTCTGGTGCTGGCGATGGCGTTTTCGACGGCGGCGGTGGCGCTGTTCGGCGAGCCGGGCGGGGATAATCTGCGGTTCAATGTCGGCGGGGTGTTTGGCGCATTTCTGCTGACGGCGGCGTTGCTGCGCGGGCGGTTCTGGAACCAGACCTGGATGGCCCCGGCGGTGTATGGCTGGCGGCTCAAGCGCAGCCTGATGAGCGTCACCAACGTCATGCATCAGGTGACGGCGGCGGTGGAGAAGGGTGATCCGGTGGCGATGAAGGTGCTGCGTTTCTATCACCTCGGCCTGACCCAGATGCATGAACTGGACGGCAACTCCAGCGATCATGCGCAATTGCACCGGGAAGTCGAAGCGCACAAGGCGCGGATGGAGGCGCTCGGTCTGGACACCGATCAGACGCGCCTCGATCCGGCCTGGCTGGAAACCTTGAAAGCGCGCTAGAACGGAATGCGCGCGGCGCGCCGCAGTTTCCAGCGGCGAATCAGGCGCCCGTAGACCAGCAGGTTGACCACCAGCACCACGCTGCCCAGCACCAGTTGAATCTGCGGCGTCAACCCCGCCGGGTAGATGATCGGCCAGACGTAATGTTCGATGAAGCCACCCGCGTATTCGGTTTGCCCGGCGGCATGGCGCATCAGGTTTTCCCAATAGGTCAGCGGACAGGTCAGGTGCAACACCTCGACCGCCACGCCCCAAGCCGCCGCCGGCAAATGCAGCCACATCAGCCGCGGCCACTTGAGCACCAGCAGCCCGCCGAACAGCACGAACAGAATGAACAGCAAATGAAACAGCACCAGCCCGTCGGCGGCTATCCGATACAGCATGTCGTCTCCCTGACGCGTGTGTGAATGGTTGCCATGTTACGCCGGTAAACGACTGACGGAAGGAAGGATTTGCGCCAACTGCGCAAGATTGTTCAAGCCACCCATGGGCGTTTGCTGGCAGAGTCCGGGGTCTTGTCTCACGGTTGAAGAGTGTTATGTCTGACTCATTAATGCCGCGCAGTGCTTTTCTTCGCGGAGCCGCGGCGATCATGCCGTTATCCCTGGCGACCGCGCCGTGGGGACTGCTGGCCGGCTCCATGGCGATCGAAGCCAACCTCACGCCGCTGCAAGGGCAGGGCCTGTCGAGCATCGTGTTCGCCGGCGCTGCGCAATTGGTGGCGATCGGCATGCTCAAGGGCGGCGCGGGGATTTTCTCGATTCTGCTGACGACCTTGCTGCTGACCTCGCAACATTTGCTCTACGGCATGAGCATGCGCCAGGTGATTTCGCCGTTGCCGGGTCGCTGGCGTATCGGTCTGGGCTTTTTGCTCACTGATGAACTGTTCGCTCTGACCAGTCAGCACGACCGCCAGCAGTTCAACCGCTGGTACGCCTTGGGCGTCGGCCTGACGTTCTACATCGCCTGGAACCTCTTCACCCTGGCCGGCATCGTGCTCGGCAGCAGCATTCCGGGGCTTGAGCATCTGGGGCTGGACTTCTCGATTGCCGCGACCTTCATCGCCCTGATCACCCCGGTGGTGCGCAATGTGCCGACCGTGGTCTGCGTGGCGGTGTCGCTGTTCTGCTCGGTGTTGTTCAGTTACTGGCAATGGGGTTCGGCGCTGGTGCTGTCGGGCCTGGCAGGCATGACCGCCGGGTTTATCTGCAACAAGCTGTATCGGGAGCGCACATGATGGTCTGGGCAGTGATTATCGGCATGGGGATTCTGGTGTTCCTCAACCGTTACGTGTTTCTCGAACCGCGTTTGCCGGTGCGCTTGAGCAGCAATGCGCGGCAATTTCTCGGTTTTGCCGTGCCGGGCATGCTGACCGCGATTTGCGGGCCGATTGTGTTCATGCCGGACAAACAACTGAATCTGCAGTGGGATAACCCTTATCTGCTGAGTTCACTAGTGGCAATCGGCCTGGTGATCTATACGCGTAATACGTTGCTTAGCATGCTATTGAGCATGGCGTTCTTCTTTCTATTGCGCTGGTGGCTTTAAGTTCTACGCTTAATGGATGAATTCCATTAGCGAGGTGAACATGGCAACCGAGCAGAAACGTCCCGAAGAAGATGACGAACCGAGTGAAGAAGAGATCGAGCGGGAGAAACACAAGGAACAGACCTGGAAACATGATGACAGCCGCGAGTTGTCCGACCGTGATCAGGAACGCCCGCTGAAACCCTGAACGCCACAACGAAAAAGCCCCGCGATTGCGGGGCTTTTTCGTTTCATCAAAGATCGTCCAGCTGCGTGAAATCGGGGTGGGAGGCCCGATAACCCAAGGTCTTGTCGATCCAGGCATTCAGCTCGTTGACCATCACCGGCGGGTGGCACGGGTAGCTTTCGAGGGTGGCGCGCAGGATGCGGTCGATATCGGGTACGTCACGCAGGTTTCGAGTCTTTATGTAGTGGCCGATAAAACAGTCGAGTTGAAAGCGTTCTGTCGTGGACAGATGAATACACTCCAGGCCTGTGACCTGTTTGATTGCAAAATCGTCGCGCAACTTAGTTCTCTGCAAGGCTTGTTAGTTTGTGGGGTATTCCTGGTTTTGCTGACTCTTTGGTCAACTGGTATGCCAATAGGAAATGCGGCGCGCATGCTATCCGTAGTGTTTCTAAAAGTATGTATGACGATTGAAATGTCAGACAGGCGGTTAGTTCACTCAAACGACTGTTTCAGCTCCCTGTTTCGCGAATGAAACACCGCGTGTAACACGCAGGATTCAATTCGTGGATTCCTGCTCTTGATAACGCACCACGCCGGCATTTATTTACGTCACCGCCTCAATCAATTCCGCACCCTGATTTCGGGAGTTGCCCACCGCTTTGCCGACTTTGTGCCATTGGAACGCTTCGCTGGGTTCGGCTTCGAACAGCAACATCTGCTCGGCGCGTTCGGTGGGCGTGGCGGGATCGAGCCATTCCTGCACCCGATCGGCGCACAGCACGATCGGGCGTCGGTCATGCACATCGAGCAAGCCGCCTTCGCTGTTGGCGGTGATGATGACTAAGCCGTCGTCTTCCCGTGGAGGTTCGCCGGGTGTCGGAAACTGGCCGATGGCGGCGCAGAAAACCGGTTGATGATCGGTGCGACGAATCAGCCAGGGCTGTCGGCTTTTGTCGGGTGCATCGACCCATTCGAACCAGTTGTCGACCGGCACGATCAGCCGATGACGCCAGATCGCTCGAAAGAACGGCCCGTGGGCGACTTTTTCCACCCGCGCGTTGATCGGTGCGACGCGATCCTTGGCCCAGTGCGGACGCCAGCCCCAGCGCAGATTGTCGGCGTACAGCCGTTGTTGGTGCTGATGGAGGATGGCCAGCGACGTGGTGGGCGCGGCATTGTAATGCGCCAGCGGTGCGTCGCCGACGTGATTGATCAGCGCATCGGGAATGCTCAGCACCGCGACGAAATCGTGGATGCCCCGGTATTGCGACAGTCTTCCGCACATCGGCCGACCCTCCGGCGAACAGCTGCCTGAAGGTTTGAGCTTAGTTGCACGCTTCAATCCTTGCTGCCCTGACCGGTGAACGCGTCGCGCCAGACCAGCCAGCGGCGTTCCAATATGGCCAGCAGGCCGTCGCTGAGTTTGCCCAGCAGCGCCAGGACGATGATCGCGGCCAGCACGATGTCCGGCCGCGAAGTTTCGCGACCGTCACTGAGCAGGTAACCCAGCCCTTTGGTCGCCGCGATCAGTTCGGCCGCCACCAGAAACATCCACGACAGGCTCATGCCGCTGCGCAATCCGGTAAACAGACCGGGCAGGGCGGCGGGCAACAGAATCCTTCGCACCAGTTGCAGCGGGCTGAAGCCGTAGATGTGTCCGACTTCCACCAGTTTGCGGTCGATGTTGCGAATCGCCGCGACCACGTTGACGTACACCGGGAAGAACGCGCCGATGGCGATCAGGACGATTTTCGAGGTCTCGTCGATCCCCAGCCACAGCAGCAACAGTGGCACCCAGGCCAGGCTGGGAATCGAACGAAGCGCGGCGAAGGTCGGTTCCAGATAGGCTTCGGCTTCGCGGCTGAGGCCGACCCATGCGGCAAACACCAGCGCCAGACTCGCGCCGATGGCAAACCCCAGCAGCACGCGAATCAGGCTGGCGCCGATGTGCTTCCACAAGGCGCCTTCGGCCAGATCGGTGAGGGTCAGGGCGATCTCGCTCGGTGCGGGCATCTGGTAGGACGGTAGCCAGCCGATGCGTACGATAAATTCCAGGGCGATCACGATCAGCAATGGCAGGGCCAGCCCTTTAAGGCGCCGACGCCAGAGCGGATTCAACAGTGGGAGTTTTCGGCGTGGTGCCGACAAGGCGAGGCGGGCGGGCAAGTCGTTGCTCATGGACGGTTCTCCGCTCACGACAAATCCGCGACGGGCGCGGACTTGTTGTGAGCCTGATCGGTTACTGGGCGGCAGCGACTTGCTGGAAACCGGTGTCGATCAACTGGTCGATCACCTGATCGACATTCACGCCACGGCGCACCAGTTCTTCGGAGACCAGAATCGGTGCTGCGGCTTTCGAGGCCAGCACGTCCCTGGCGGTCAGTTGCGGGCTGCTCAGGTCGGTGCGCGACAGTTGCAGCTTGGCCACGTCCAGCGGCAGACCGGATTCGCTGGCGAGCAACTTGGCCAGCTCGTCGGGGTTTTTCACCGACCACTCGCGGGCCAGTTCATAGGCCTTGATCACGGTGTCGATGGTTTGCGGGTGCTGCCTGGCGTATTGCTCGGTGACGCTGACCACGCCGTAGCTGTTGAAGTCGCGATTGCGGTACAGCAGGCGCGAACCGGCCTGCACCTGGCTGGCGGCCATGTGCGGATCGAGGCCGGCCCAGGCGTCGACATCGCCTTTCTCCAGCGCGGTGCGACCGTCCGGGTGTTGCAGGTGCACCAGTTCCACATCGTCCTTTTTCAGCCCGGCCTGTTGCAGGGTGCGCAGGGTGAACAGGTACGGGTCGGTGCCTTTGGTGGCGGCGATTTTCTTGCCCTTGAGGTCGGCGACGGACTGGATCGGCGAGTCCTTGCGCACCACCAGCGCGGTCCACTCGGCGCGGCTATAGACGTAGACCGATTTGATCGGGCTGCCATTGGCCCGGCTGAGCACGGCAGCGAGGCTGGCCGACGAGGCGAAATCCACGCCGCCGCTGTTGAGGTATTCCAGCGAGCGGTTGCTGCCCTGGCTCAGCACCCAGCTGACTTTGCTCTGGGGCAGGGCTTTTTCCAGGTAGCCCAGGTGTTTGAGCGCCAGGCTGACCGGCGAATAATAGGCGTAATCCAGATGCACTTCGGCCGGCGGCGCTTCGGCAGCGTGGGCGAGCGGTTGCAGGCTCAGGGCTACTGCGCAGGCCGCGAGCAGCGTTTTGACGCGGGAAAACGGTAAGAGGGATTTCATGGGCACGCTCCGGCAAGGCAACAGATTCCTATGTCCAAAAAGATATTTTTATCGAATGCTTCCTGCATGAATGGAATATTGCAGGCTCTGTGCCATGTGCGCCTTGTCCCGTATTTACGGGGTTTGACGCCGGTTTTTCAGGTTGGAAGTGTTGCAGGGAAAACACTGTGCCGAGCCACTGTTGCTTGGCCAACAGTGCAGCGGGAAGGTGCTGAGCTTATGCGCTAATCGAATTTCAAATCTGATTTGTAAGAGCGTTATGGTCTATAAAAATCCCTTCTGCAGGACTCGCCATGAAGCTCTCACGTTTCCTACGCGCCGCGTTGACCAGCGCACTGTTTGCCACGCCATTGACCTACGCTGCCGAACCTTTGGTCCTGCACGTCGGCGACCAGAATTACTACAACATCCGCGCGTCCATAGAAGCGTCCGGCGTGTTGAAGGACGCGCCTTACACGGTCGACTGGAAACACTTCCAGGCCGCCGCGCCATTGGCCGAGGCGTTGCAGACCGGCTCGCTGGATCTGGGTTTCCTGGGGGATTCGGGGTTTCTGTTTCTGGCCGCCAAACAGGCGCCGGTGAAGCTGATCGGTGTGTCGCGACAGAACCCGGACACCATCGCCCTGTTGGTGCCCAAGGATTCTCCGGTGAAAACCATCGAGGGCCTGAAGGGCAAAAAAGTCGCCTACTGGCCGGGTGCCTGGAGTCAGCAGTTGACCTTGCGGGCGCTGGAGCAGGGCGGTTTGCCGGAGAACTACGTCGACTTCGTCAAGCTGATGCCGATCGATGCAGCGGCGGCGCTACCGCAAGGCAGCATCGATGCGTTCCCGGTCTGGGAACCGTACATTTCCCAGCAGATCGTGTTCTCCGGTGCGCGGCCGATTCTCACGGCGAAAAACCTGATGCCGGGCTTGAGCGCGATTGCGGCGTCGGCGCCGTCCATCGACAGCAAGCGCGAAGCGATCGCCGATTTCCTCGGGCGCCTGAAGCAGGCCCGGGCCTGGGTCGACAGCCACACCGACGAATACGCCGACCTGTGGGCGAAGAAAGCCAACCTCGATCAGCAGGTTTCGCGGCACTGGTTGCGCCAGGCGCACATGACGGTCGGCCCGGTCGATCAACAGGCCGCCGCCGATCTGCAAAGCACCGCCGACTTCCTGTTCAAGGTCAAGGCGCTGCCGGCTCCGCTGGCCACGGCGGGGATCATCGACAGCTCGTTTCAACAGGCACTGGCACGCTGAGCGAGCACCGGAACCAAACCCTGTGTATCTTTATCCAACCTCGGCCCATCTCAATGGGTCGCAGGGAGGCAGCAGCGGCGAAGGAGTTTTGCCAATCGACAACATGACCGCAACGGTCGGGCTCAAGGCAAAACATGACACAGTGGTTCAAGCTTTTCTGCGCGATGGCGTTGGCCGTCGGGCTGGCCGGGTGCATCGCCGCTCCCATCGAAATGACCGCGCAGACCGAAGCCCGGCTCAAAGAGCAGGCGCCTGTGCGCTTTCTGTTGACCTTCGATGACGGCCCCAGCGCTTCCAGTCTTTTCAACCCGACCGACACCGTGCTCGACAGCCTCAAGGACAACCCGCTGCAGCCGGGGATCAAAGCGGTGTTTTTCGTCCAGACCCGCGCGCCGCGAGCTGGCAATAGTCAGATCGGCCGGCGGGTCATGCGCCGCGAGCACGCCGAAGGGCACATTCTGGGCTTTCACACCGCCACCCATTGGCACACCAATCATCGATTGCTCGACCCGGATGAGCTCGAAACCACGTTGACCAACGGCTCGGCGGACATCGCGGCAATTACCGGCGCGCCGCCGACGTTATTGCGTCCGCCGTTCTGGAACTACGACAAACGCACCTTCGCCGCCTATCAGCAGCACCACATGCAGGTATTGCTGACCGACCTGAGCGCCAACGACGGCAAGATCTGGGGCTTCAATGCCAGCCCCCGGCGGCGGGCAAACATGCTGCGTCAGCTGTCGGAAGTCCGGGAACGGATTGCCCTCGGCGAACTCCCAACCGTGGACGGGGTGATTCCGGTGGTGGTGACCTTCCACGACCTCAACCGCTACACCGCCCGTCACACCCGCGAGTACTTGCAGATTCTGCTCGACAGCGCCGCCGCCACCGGCGTGCGACTGGCGGACAAACCGTTCTATGACGATCGCGCGACACTGGAAAAAGCCGCGCTGGCGCGCACGGTGGGCGAGTCGTCGAAACCGGTGAACCTGCCGGGGATCTGGAACTGGATCTGGGATCACGACGCCCACTGAGTGCGGCGATTTGAAGATGTGAAGCGGTTGGCAAATTTTGCGGGTGTCGGCGTGAGCAAGGGGGCAAAAGCTCATCTATGCTCATCGGGTCGCCCGAGCCTGCGCCTGTGAGGCGTGCCCCCATGATTGCCATTACCGACATTTGCCGCATCGTCGAATCCGGCTTTTCGCCGCTGTATTGCGATTGCACCGAAACGGCGCAGGGACTCTTGCAGATCAAGGTTTACGAACCCGACAGCGGGCGGGTCAACCTGTTGCTCAACGGGGTTTCCCCGGAGCATCTGGTCACCATTCGTGACATCTCCAATTTCATCGGTGAACTGCGCACAGAAATGAGCGCTGGTCGCCGGGCCTTCGCCGGCTGACGGTCAAAGACGTCGCTGAAAGGCGCGGACGATGCTCAGCGTGGCGTCACTGACGTTCAGATTCTGCACCGCATCCAGCGGGTGCCAGAGGCAATCGACGATCTCATTCAGCGGGCGAACCTGATCAATGTTCAGCACCGACGCCTCGTAGACGTGGTGGCGGGTGCTGCCGGTCTGCAAATCCATCAGATAAAGCATGTCATCGCTGTCCAGCCCGGTTTCTTCCTTGAGTTCGCGGGCGGCGGCTTGCGCGCGGGTTTCTCCCGGTTCGACGGTGCCACCCGGAAGCGTCCAGCGGCACCTGGGTTTGCGCACCAGGAGAATGTGTCGATCCTGCTCGCAGATGACGGTTGCTCGTACTTTCATGTGTTACCCGATTGCCGGTTGTCATAAATCTGTCATGAATTAGCAATATATGGGCCGATGCCGGTTTAGAGCTTCTGATTGCAGGGCAGGGGCAAAAGTGCCGGAGACTTGACGCCGCTGCGGTGCGACGTCCGGTCGGCACGGCAGCGCGTTGCGGGTGTAAGGTGGAAAAGTTCGTCAGCAGACAGGAGGTGCCTATGAGCATGGCGATGCTGAACAAAATGCACATGAATGGCTACGACGTACTCAGCGTGAACAACGGCCCGTGGCGGGTCTGCACGCAGGGTGACCGGCTCGCATCGTTTGCCAGTCGCGAGGAAGCGCTGGCGTACGCCGCCGCGCTGCCGGGGTACAAAAGCCGCGCACGCGGTCGCAAGTCAGGCTGAAGCCTGTGAAGAAAAAGCCCCGGTTGTCCGGGGCTTTTTGCTGTGGGCAGGGTGAGGTTCAGTGGACTTTGGTTCGGCTGATGGCGCGGGCTTTCACTTCCCGGGCATACAGTTGCAGGCGTTCTTCATCGCTTTGCAGCACCTCGCAGGATCGCAGCACCGCCTGGGCGTCCGCCTCGTTGCCCGACTGACGCAGTTGCTCGGCGATGCGCTTGAGGTCCACCGCCGACCATCTCAGGTCCGATGCCACGCTTTGCAGGTCACGCTGAAGTTCGTGTTCGTATTCATTGAGCCGCATGATCACCTCCGGAACATTCTCGGTAAAACAGAGTAGCCGCATTTTTCCGGTGTGGGGCAAGGTCTTCTGTCGATGAGCTGAATGGCCCGGTTTTCGGGGAATACAGGCAGAGCGCTACGATGGATGTCCGAACAGTTACAGGGTACATTCGCGTTTTTTCAGATGAAGGAATCACCATGCGGATGTTGATCGGGGGGATGCTGATGGCGGCATTGGCCGGTTGTTCTCTGCCTGCGTCACTGGTGCCGGGCGAGCCGAATGTCAGCAAGATCAGCGGCAAGACTCCCAAGGACTACGCCGCGTGTGTATTGCCTCTGTGGCAGCAGGACGTTGCCAAGACGTCCCAGACGGCGATTTCCAATGGCTACCGGATCACCGCGCCGAGCATCGTCACCGCCGACGAGATTCTCGATGTGGTCAAGTACAAGGACGGCAGCCGCGTTTCCCTGTATCAGGGGCCGCCGTGGGCGAAGTCCGGGTCGTTGCGCAAAGCGGTGCGCGACTGCCTGTAAGGTCGAAATAAAAAAAGCAGAAACCGGTGATCGGTTTCTGCTTTTTTTTGCCTGCTGATCGGGCTCAGTCCGAGATGTCGGTGAGCGGAATGCCGGCGCCGCCGGTCTTCTTTTCCCGGCGATCCTGCATCCAGTCTTCCACCTGGCTGTTGAAGCCCGCCGGCGCCTTGCGCCCGACCTTTCTGGCGATGTCGAGGATGGTCTGCTGGGCGAGGGCTTCTTCCATGCGCTTTTGCGCGGTCATCATCGCGGCGTGAATCGAGCAGGTGCCGTCCAGCGCCCAGTCCGGCGGCGAGCCGTCGAACAACGCGCAGCGTCCGCGAATGTCCCGGCATTCGAAAATGTTCTTGGGGCCATCGATGGCATTGACGATGTCGAGCAGGGTGATTTCGTCTGCCGGGCGCGCCAGGGTGAAGCCGCCGCGCACGCCGCCAGTGGATTCCACCAGTTTGCCTTTGGCCAGTTTGGTGAAGATCTTTGCCAGGTAATCCAGCGGCACCCCTTGCAGCTCTGCCAGGTCACGCACGCTGGCTTCACGACTGTCACCGCCGCTGCCCACCAGAAAGGCCAGGCAGTGAATGCCGTACTCGACCCCCGCACTGTAAAGCGACATAACTATCTCCGACTGTATTTGTCGCCGATGTTATCAGGGTTGTTCGTGGCAAACAAATCGGGAACGCCTTGGGTGTTTGGCTATGAGGATGCCGATTTTCTTGGGTTTCAGCTAAATCAAGGAGTTGTGGAGGGTGACTATGTTCGGGTTGAGCTATCGAAGTTTTCGATGCTAATCATCACAAAATCTGACTTGTCGGATTTAAAGGCGACCAATACAGTCGCCGTTATCCGGTGAGCAGCCTTCCTCGCTGCTGAAAAGTTAAAGCGTGTCCGCTCCCGATGATGTGAATCCTTCAACCTCATTCAGTGACTTGGCTTCGTGCCTGGAGAGAACAATGAAACAGCACATTCTGGTAATCGGCGCAGGTTTCGGTGGCATGTGGACGGCGTTGAGCGCCACGCGTCTGGTCGACATTCACAATCGGGACAACATCGACGTAACCGTGTTGGCGCCGCAAGCCGAGCTGCGCGTTCGTCCGCGTTTCTACGAGCCGAATGCCCATACACTGGCAGCGCCGCTGGGCGATCTGTTCGATGCGGTCGGCGTCAACTTCATCAAGGGCGCGGCAAACACCATCGACGTACAGGCGAAAACCGTTGGCTACACCGACGCAGCCGGTGCGCAGCAGGTGTTCAACTACGACAAACTGGTGCTGGCCTCCGGCAGCGGCCTGGCCCTGCCGGACACCCCGGGCGTGGCGCAATACGCGTTTGACGTCGATCAGATCGAAGCCGCCATCCGCCTGGAAAACCACCTGGAATCGCTGATCGGTCAGCCTGAAAGCGAGGCGCGCAACACCGTGGTCGTCGCCGGCGGTGGTTTCACCGGCATCGAAACCGCTACTGAAATGCCGGCGCGTCTGCGGGCCGTGCTGGGCGCTGATGCCAAGGTTCAAGTGATCATCGTTGACCGTGCGCAGAAAGTCGGCGCTTCCATGGGCGAAGCGATCAGCGTGTCGATTGCCGAAGCGAGCGAAGAACTGGGTGTTGAATGGCGACTGGGTGTGTCGGTGCTGTCGGTCGATGAAAACGGCGTGACCCTGTCGGACGGCCAGCGCATCGAGGCAAAAACCGTGGTCTGGACCACCGGTGTACGCGCCAGCTCCCTGACCGAGCAGATTCCTGCCGAGCGTGATCGTCAGGGCCGTCTGCACGTTGATGCCAACCTGAAAGTCATCGGCCAGGACGACATCTTCGCCACCGGCGACGTGGCTTATGCGGCCACCGACGATATCGGCAACTTCGCCCTGATGACCTGCCAGCACGCGATTTCCCTCGGTCGTCACGCCGGCAACAACGTTGCGGCGCAGATTCTGGGTGTAGATCCGAAGCCGTACAGCCAGCCGAAATACGTGACCTGCCTCGACCTCGGCGCCTGGGGCGCGGTGTACACCGAGGGTTGGGATCGTCAGGTGAAACTGGTCAAGGAGGAGGGCAAGTCGCTCAAGACCCAGATCAACACCCAGTGGATCTACCCGCCGGCCGCTGACCGCGCCATCGCGCTGGCGGCTGCGGATCCGATGATCCCCGTCGTCGCGTAATCCGCGCAATCCGAAAAATCCCGCCTTCGAGCGGGATTTTTTTCGCCATCACAAAAGGCTATGACTAAAAGTCATTGCCCCATGATTTTTAATGGTTACGGCCGGCCCGATCCCCGGTGTTAAAAAATCGCAAACACAGCTCATCAATAACAACCAGAGAGCGTTTGCAGCCATGTCCCGATTCTCCCTTCGCGTCTCCCCACGTCCGTTATTGATCCCGTTGACCATCCGGCCCGCGTGAGCTGTCGATCACCCCAAAAAATCCCTCTGCATTGCAAAGAGTAATGACTGATGAAAGAACTCGACCTGTACATCGGTGAAGGTTTCGAAGGCCCGGGCGTGAACGCCGCGCACATCAATATCCTGATCGGCCCGCGCAATGGCCCGGCGGGGCAGGCGTTTGCCAACAGCCTGGCGTCGCCGAGCCAGGGCCATTGCCCGTTCATGGTGATCGCTCAGCCGAACATTCCGGTCAAGCCGATGACCCTGTATGTGAACAAAGCTGCGATCAGCAGCGATCTGCACGGCAATGCGACGTGGGGCGCTTCCCAGGCCGGTATCGCCAAGGCAGTGCTCGAAGCACTGCTCGACGGCACGCTGCCGCCGGAAGCCGAAGACGAGTGGGCGATCGTCACCGCCAACTGGGTCAACCCGGCGTGCGATGACCTCGATGCGGTCTACCTGAACAACTACAACGCCTGCCGCACCGCGATCCGCGCCGCCCTGACCGGCAAGCCGGAAACCGCGCAGCTCAAGGATGTGGTCAACCACATCAGCAACCCTTTCTACACGCCAAAAGCCTGAGGTCCGCGCCATGCAATACATCCGTTTGGGCAACTCCGGCCTGCAAGTTTCCCGCCTGTGCCTGGGCACCATGAACATGGGTACCCCGGACTGGAAACCGTGGATCTTCAATGAAAAACAAAGCGAGCCGATCGTCGCTCACGCCCTGAACAACGGCGTGAATTTCATCGACCTGGCGGACTTCTATTCCGCCGGTGTCGGCGAAGAAGTAGTAGGGCGCATCGTCAAGCGTCTGGCCCGTCGCGAAGACCTGGTGATCACCACCAAGGTCGGCTACGGCACTCGCAATGGCATCAACGCCAGCGGTCATTCGCGCAAGCACATCATGGACAGCATCGATGCGTCGCTGAAGCGTCTGGACATGGATTACGTCGACGTGTTCATGCTGCATTACTTCGATGTGAACACCCCGGTCGAAGAAACCATGGGCGCACTGAACGACATCGTGCGTTCGGGCAAGGCGCGTTACATCGGCGTCTCGACCATGCTCACCGGCCAACTGGCGAAAATCCTCATGGCCTGCGAGCGCAACGGTTGGGTCAAACCGATCAACATGCAGCTGCAACTGAACTGCGCCTACCGCGAAGAAGAGCGCGAGATGATTCCGTTCTGTCGCGATCAGGGTATCGGCGTCTCGGTGTTCAGCCCGCTGGCCCGTGGCCTGCTGACCGGTGACGTGCAATCGACCCGCAACCAGACCGACTTTTTCACCCAGCAGATGTACAGCGACGAAGCCTCGTTCGAAATCGCTCATTCGGTGCAGCGCGTGGCCCGTGCCCGTGGCGTGTCGAACGCGCAGATCGCCCAGGCCTGGGTCGCCAATCACCCGGGCGTGGATTGCATGCTGGTCGGCGCCGACACCACCGCGCAGTTCGACAGCGCACTGGCGGCATTGGAAACCAAACTGGATGCCGAAGAGCTGCACGAACTGCAGCGCAACTACACCCCGTGCGACGTGATTAACGACTACACCGCCGGCAAACGCATCCTGCGCACGGCCCGTCCAGGGCAGGAACGCTTCACGTTGCAGGGGGCGGTGGCATGAGCGGTTTTATTCGTCACGGCAACTTTATCGACGGTCAGTGGGGCCAGGGCGGCGCCACTTATCCGGTGCGCAACCCTGCCAACGGTGAGTTGATCGCCGACGTGCAAAAGGCTGGCGCCGACGAAACCAACCTCGCCATCGAAGCCGCCAACCGTGCCTTGCCGGCGTGGCGCAAACTCACCGCCAAGGAGCGCAGTCAGCGCCTGAAACGCTGGAGCGATCTGATGCTCGCCAACCAGCAGGAACTGGCGACCTTGCTCAGCCGCGAACAAGGCAAACCGCTGGCCGAAGCCAAGGGCGAAGTGGTCTATGCCGCCAGTTTTCTCGAGTGGTTCGGTGAGGAAGCCAAGCGTGCCTACGGCGATGTGATCCCGAGCCACAAGGCCGATGCGCGGATCATCGTGACCAAGGAAGCGATCGGCGTGGTTGCGGCGATCACCCCTTGGAACTTCCCGCTGGCGATGGTCACCCGCAAGGTCGGCCCGGCGCTGGCGGCGGGTTGCACGATGATCCTGAAACCCTCGGAAGAAACCCCGCTGTCGGCATTTGCCCTGGCGGTGCTGGCCGAGCAGGCCGGGATTCCGGCCGGCGTGTTCAACATCGTCTCCGGCGATGCGGTGGCCATCGGCGGCGCGCTGCAAGCCTCCAGCGTGGTGCGCAAGCTGTCATTCACCGGCTCGACCCGCACCGGCAAACTGCTGATGCGCCAGGCAGCCGACACCCTGAAAAAGGTCTCGCTGGAGTTGGGCGGCAACGCGCCGTTCATTGTCTTCGACGACGCTGACATCGACGCGGCCGTGAAAGGCGCGATGGCCTCGAAATTCCGCAACACCGGGCAGACCTGCGTGTGCGTCAACCGCTTCTTTATTCAGGACGGCGTCTACGAAGCCTTCACCGGCAAACTCGCCGAAGCCGTGGCGGCGATGCGCGTGGGCAGTGCGCTGGAGGGTGAGACCGAGCAAGGTCCGCTGATCAACGCCGCTGCGCTGGCCAAGGTTGAAGCCCACGTCAGCGATGCGCTGGAGAAGGGCGCCACGCTGTTGTGCGGCGGCCGTCGTCATGCGCTGGGCGGCACGTTCTACGAACCGACCATCCTCACCGAAGCCAACGGCGACATGCTGATCGCCCAGGACGAAACCTTCGGCCCGGTGGCCGCGTGCTTCCGTTTCAAGGACGAAGCCGAAGTGTTGGCGCGAGCCAACGACACGCCGTTCGGCCTGTCGGCGTACTTCTACAGCCGCGACATCGGCCGGGTCTGGCGCATGGCCGAAGGGCTGGAAGCCGGGATGGTCGGCATCAACGAAGGGATCATCTCCACGGAGGTGGCGCCGTTCGGTGGCATCAAGGAATCGGGCCTTGGGCGTGAAGGTTCGAAGTACGGTCTGGATGACTATCTGGAGATCAAATACCTGTTGATGGGCGGTCTCTAGACCTCCCCGAACCCTGCGGGAGCTGGCTTCTGCAGGGTTCCTCCCAGAGCTTTCCGTTTCTCCGTCAATAACAACAATTGGAGACGAACATGTCCGCTCAACCCGTAAAGATCGATGACCTGCCCATCGGGCGCTTCCACATCAAGATCGCTGGCCTGACCTTCGGCGCGCACTTCACCGATGGCTATATCCTTGGCCTGATCGGCATCGCGTTCACCTTGCTCAGCCCGCAGATGCAGCTCGATGCGTTCTGGCAGGGGCTGATCGGCGCGTCGGCGCTGATCGGTCTGTTTCTCGGCAGTCTGTTTTTCGGCTGGATCTCGGACAAGGTCGGCCGGCAGAAAATCTTCCTGGTCAGTTTCGTGCTGATCACGATCGCTTCGGTGATGCAGTTCTACGTCGAAACCGCCATGAGCCTGTTCCTCTGCCGGGTGCTGATCGGCATCGGCCTGGGCGGGGATTTCAGCGTCGGCCACGCAATGCTCGCCGAGTTCGCGCCGAAGAAACATCGCGGTGTGTTGCTGGGTTCATTCAGCGTGATCTGGACCTTCGGCTACGTCGCGGCGACCTTTGTCGGCACCGCCATGCTCAGCCTCGGTGACGATGCCTGGCGCTGGATGCTGGCGTCGTCGGCGATCCCGGCTGCGTTGATTCTGATCGCGCGAATCGGCACGCCGGAATCACCGCGCTGGCTGGTCAATCAGGGCCGGGTGGCCGAAGCCCGTGCCATCGTCAAAAAGCATCTGGGCGACAACGTCGAGCTGGATGAAACGCGCTCCACGGAAACCCGCTCGGGCTACGCGGTGCTGTTCAGCCGCGAATACCGCAAGCGCACGGCGTTCAACTGCCTGTTCTTCGTCTGCATCGTCATGCCGTACTTCGCCATCTACACCTTTCTGCCGTCGATCCTGCAGAAAATGGGACTGGCCGAAGGCTTCGGCACCGAGCTGATGCTCAACATGCTGCTGATCTTCGGCGCGTTGATCGGCATCTGGTGCACGATCAAATTCACCCGGCGCGGGTTCCTGATCAACTCGTTCATCATTCTGGCGGTGGCGTTGTTTCTGCTGGCGGTGTTGCCGGGCAGCGCGGCGTGGCTGATGGTGCTGGTGTTCGGTGTGTTCACGCTGGTGCTGTCGGCGGTGAGCAATCTGGTGGGCGTGTTCCCGGCGGAGAGTTTCCCGACGGAGGTGCGGGCCAGCGGGATTGGTCTGGCGACGGCGGTGAGTCGACTGGGTTCGGCGGTCAGTACGTTCCTGTTGCCGGTGAGTGTGGCGGGGATTGGCTTGAGCCCGACGATGGGGATTCTTGCGGCGATTCTTGGGATTGGCGCGTTGCTGTCGTGGGCTTGGGCGCCGGAGACCAAGTCGTTGACGTTGAGTCAGGCGTGCAAGGCGCAGAGTCCGGTGGAGGGGGCGGTGGGTTCTGTCGTCAAGGTGGCTTCGCCGATCTGATTTGTTCGGTGCTGGGGAGGGGGTAATGCGTTGTGCCTGAAAACCACCCCTCACCCTAACCCTCTCCCAGAGGGAGAGGGGACCGATCCGGGGATATTGGAGAGTTACGCCGACGTGAAAGACTTGCGGTGAATCCATAATCGACTCGGTTGTTCAGGTCGATGTTGGGCGCCAGACAACTCGGTCGGTCCCCTCTCCCTCGGGGAGAGGGCTAGGGTGAGGGGCTTTTCAGGGGTTGCTCACAATGCCGAGCCACTCGGTAAACAGCCTCACCTTCGACAACCCCTGCTTGTCATTCGCCACATCCAGCCAATACCCATAAGGGCCGATCACCTCAATCGGGGTGATCGGCAGCAGGCTGCCATTGGCCAGCTCCTTTTCGATCATCTGCCGGTCGATCACCGCCAGACCGCCGCCGGCCAGCGCGGTATGGATCACCTGATCCAGGGTGCTGAATTCCAGCCCTTGCCCGGCATCGATGTCATCCCGGCCCATGGCCGCCAGCCAGTTTTCCCAGACCTTCAAACGCTTCCCGTCGTGCAGGATGTGCAGCAGCGGAAACTGCCGCAGATCCGGTGGCTGATCGCCGTTGAACAGTTCCGGGCTGGCCACTGCGATGTGCCGTTCCATCACCAGCAACTGACTGACGCAATGGGGCGCCGCCGCGAGGCCGAAGCGGATGTGGCAATCGACTTCCGTGAGGCTGTCGTGGCCGATCTGGTTGGTCACGCTGAGGTTGATGTCCGGGTAGCGCTGGCAGAACGCACGCAGGTGTGGCGACAGCCAGCGGGTGGCCCAGGTCGGCGGTGCGAGCACTTTCAAACGCTGGCGCAGATTGGGCACGCGCACCGCTTGCAGGGAGCGTTCGATGTGATCGAAGGCTTCGGCCAGATGCGGGGAAAGATTGCTGCCGGCTTCGGTCAGCGACAGCCCTTGAGGCGTGCGCACGAACAGCGCAACGCCGAGGTAGTCTTCAAGCTGTTTGATCTGGCGACTGACCGCGCCCTGGGTGACGTTCAGCCCGATGGCGGCCTGGCTGAAACTGCGATGACGGGCGACTTCTTCGAACACGCGCAGGGTGTTGAGCGAGGGCAGTTGACGCATGGAGGCGGGACTCCGGATCGGGCGGTTTTTGTTGTTTTGAGATGAGGGCTATCTGACTATCGGGATGATGCGGATGCAAGGTGAATTCGCAACGAGCAGGCAAAAAAAATCGCAGCCCTGGCTGCGATTTTTTCGAGCGTCAGAAGTAATACCCGACGTTCACATATAACTGGTTCTCCCACTGATCCAGTCCGCCCGCGCCAAGGCTCTGGGTGTAGCTGCTGCCACCGATGTAGGGATCGTTTTTGCCGAACAGCCATTCGGTCGCAACCCACAATTTACTAACGGAAAACGAGGTACCAAGGATCATCCGCTCGGACGTCTTGAACCCGCTGGCAGACTTGTCGAAGGCGCTGTAGTTGGCGTACAGCTTGATCCCGCTGACCTGATCGAACAGGTATTTGCCGCCGACGTCATAACTCAAGTCGGCCACGTACAGATTGCCGCGACTGGCCACGTTGTAAGTGCCGTCGTAGCCGCCGAGGGTCACCAGTTCATCGGTGCCGGCGTTGCGTGGCGACATCTGCTGCCGCGCCGCCTGCAACTGCACGCCCCACGGGCCGTTCTTGCCCAGGTAATGCACGGCCACGGCGTTACGTCGGCCGTCATTGTTCGTGTCCTTGTTCTCGAGGCTCGAGGTCAGGCCGGAGATCCCGACTTCGGATTTCCAAGGCCCCAGATCCAGCGACCTGGCCACTCGCAGCACAACGGTGTTGCGTTCCTGGTTGTCACTGCCGTCGGCCACGTAACTGTCGGCCCCGGACACGACGCTGGAGTAGGTCACGCCCTTGCTGGTGCCTTTGCCTTGCCACGCCGGACGCAGGTAGTAACCGGCCTGAACGTTCCAGTCGCCGCTTTGCTGGATGTACTTGGCGCCGACCTGTTGCACGTCTTCCAGGCCGATGACGTTGCCCAGGGTTTCGTAGAAAGTGCTGCCGAAGTACGGCTGCAAGCCGAACGGCACGGTGTTGAGGCCGACCTGTACTTGCTGGTTCGGGTTGAACTTGTAGCCAACCCACGCGAACTTGGCGAAACGGATATCGCCGTAGTCTTTGGTGTACTGGTACGGGTAGGAGCGACCGTAGAAGCGGTATTGCGCCTCGCCGATCCAGGTGTCGGAGTTGTACTTGGCGCTGAGGAACACCGTGTCGAGACCGAACTTCTGAATGTCGCGATCCGGGTCCACGTCCCAACGGGCACGAATGGCGCCGCCAAGGTCGAGATTGTCGGTGACCTGGACCGCCATGGCCGGGGCGGCAATGCTGCAGAACAGAGCGATGGAGGTGGTGCGCAGGCGCAAAGATGCAGGGAAGGGCATGGAGCGGCTCTCGATTGTTTTTATTAGAGATGCCGCGCAGTTTTGCCATCTGCGGTTTGTTGAACAAACGATAAAAACGGTGGGGAAACCTGCATCGAATGCATGTTACTCGGAAAATCCTGTAGGACAATTCGCCAATGTCGTGGGATGCTTTGCGCCTTGTCAGTGGTTTTCGAGTGCCTTGTATGAAACGCAAAATGCCCGGCCTGAATGCACTCAAAGCATTCGAAGTGGCCGGCAGCACCGGTAGCTTCACCCGCGCCGCCGAGTTGCTCAATGTCACCCAGAGCGCGGTCAGCCGTCAGGTGCGGCAACTGGAAGAGCAGCTCGGCGAGAGCCTGCTGGAGCGTCGCCATCACCATCTCGAACTGACCGGTGCCGGCAAGATTCTGCTGCGGGCACTGCATCAGTCGTTCGACAAGATCGAGCTGACGGTGCGCAGTATCCAGCAGAAAACCCACGCCAACCGCCTGCACATCAACGCGCCGCCCACCTTCACCAGCCGCTGGTTGATGCCGCGTCTGGGGCGCCTGCGCGAGCAGCATCCTGAACTGGAACTGAGCATCACCACCCGCTTGCAGGACAGCCTCGCGGAAACCAGCACCCTCGATTGCGCGATCCGTTTTGGCGACGGCGAGTGGGACGGGCTCGACAGTTCACTGTTGATTCAGGAGCGGCACATCGCGGTGTGCGCACCGACCCTTTATGCGCGGGAGGGCGGCGAGCAGGGCATCGACCTCAATCGCCTGACCCTGCTGCACGTGCTGGCCCGCGAGGACCAGCGTTACCTGACCTGGAAACACTGGCTCGACGCGGCGCGGATCAGTGGTGTCGATACTCAGGGCGGCTATGAATTCGACCTGCTGGACCTGGCGATTCAGGCGGCGGTCGATGGTCTGGGGATCACCATTGCCGACTGGCACATGGTCGCCTCGGAGCTGGCCAGCGGGCAGTTGACCCAGGTGCATAACGTTCATGTGGAAGGGCACCAGTCCTACTGGCTGGTGACCCGCCCGGAACAGACGCAGATGCCGCAATTGCAGGCGTTCAGTCAGTGGTTGCAGGAAGAGATCTGGCTGGCGCAGCGCCAGCTTGAGCCTTCGAAGGCGATTTTCTGAGTAACGTGCCTTTTTCGAATGTTTGATCGCCGGATAAATCGTTTGTTGAACCCGCTGTCGATGACAAGACTGGCGGCATCGATAAAAACAAACGATGGGCGATGCACATGCGAGTCGAGCGAAATTTTGTTAACGGCCACTTCATCGAGCCGGCCAGCGCGGCGCTGATCGCGGTCTACAACCCGGCCACCGAAGCGTTGATCGGCCAGGTGTCAGCGGCTACTGCCGAAGAGGCCACGGCGGCAGTCGACGCCGCCGCCAAGGCGCAAAAGACCTGGGGCAAACTCACCAGCATCGAACGCGCCGAACACCTGCGAGCGTTTGCGGCGGCCCTTGAAGATCGCGCCGAAGCCATCGGCGCCGCACTGGCCGCCGAGTCCGGCAAAAGCCATAGCGACGCCAGCAACGAAGCCCGTTATGCCGCGCAGATCACCCGTTACCACGCCGAATGGGCGCGCCGTATCGAAGGCGAGATCATTCCCAGTGACAGCCCCGACGAAAACCTGTTCCTGCACCGCGAGCCGATTGGTGTCGTTGCGTGCCTGATTCCGTTCAACTACCCGGTCTACACCCTGCTGCGCAAAATCGCTCCGGCGCTGATTGCCGGCAACACCGTGGTGGTGCGTCCGAGCAACAACACCCCGACTTCGGCGTTCGAAATCGCCAAAGCCGTGGAGCAGTCGGGCATGCCGGCCGGAGTGATCAACATTCTGACGATGGATCACGCCACCGCCGCAGCCGTTTGCACGCATAAAGCCGTGGGCCTGATCACCCTGACCGGCAGCGTCAACGCCGGGCGAATCGTCCTCGACTACTGCAAGACCAACATCGCCAAGCCGTCGCTGGAACTGGGCGGCAAGACCCCGGCAATCATTGAAGCCGATGCCGATCTTGAAGCCGCCGCGAGCGCAATCATTGCCTCCAAAACCACTCACTGCGGCCAGTTGTGCACGGCGGTGGAGCGGGTCTATGTGCAGGAAAGCGTCTACGACCGTTTCCTCGCCCTGCTCAAAGCGAAAATCGCTGCCGTGAAGTTCGGCGACCGTGCCACGGATTCCAGCCTGATGGGGCCGCTGGTCAACGCCAGTTCGCAGAAGAACATTCACGCCATGGTCGAGCGCGCGATTGCCGACGGCGCCGTACTCGAAAGCGGCGGCGTGCTGCCTGAAGGCCCGGGGCATTTCTACCCGCCAACCCTGCTCAGCGGCTGCCGTCAGGACATGGAAATCGTCCAGGAAGAAATCTTCGGCCCGGTGTTGCCGGTGCTCAAGTACCGCGACATCGACGAAGCGCTGGCCATGGCCAACGACCACCAGTTCGGCCTGTCGTCGGTGCTGTACACCGAGAACTACCGCACCGCGCAGAAAGTCGCCAACGCGATCGAAGCGGGCGAGTTGTACGTCAATCGCACCCCGGCCGATCCGTATCAGGGCTATCACGCCGGCTGGAAACGCTCGGGCCTGGGCGGCGATGACGGCAAGCACGGCATGCTCGAATTCACCCAGACCCGACTCGTGGTCATGAAGTACTGATCCACCGCGTCACGCCTCACGCTACACCTATAAAAACAATTATCAGGGGCGCCCGGAGCACGGGTCGCCCGAGGTCACTTCAATGTCCAAGCATGCATCCTCTGCTGCCGCTGTTCAGGGTTCCAACTCGGCTTCGAAAAGCCAGAGCGACAAGGGAAGTCGCTATTTCCAACTGATGTTGCTGGTGCTTGCTGCCGGTGCGATCTATCCGATTCTGTACCTGCGTCAGGTCTACCAGACCACCATGCTCGAGGTGTTCCAGATCAACCACAGCGAGCTGGGTTATCTGTACTCGATGCTTGGGACGATTTTCCTGCTCAGCTACTTGCCGAGCGGCTGGCTGGCCGACCGTATCGCGCCGCGTTTCCTGATCTTTTTCTCGCTGGTGGCCACCGGCGTGCTGGGCCTGTGGTACTCGACCGCGCCGTCGATGACCGGGCTGATGATCATCTTCGGTTGCTGGGGGCTGACCACCGGCCTGACGTTCTGGGCTTCGGTGCTCAAGCGCGTGAAGATGATTGCCCATCACACCGAGCAGGGCCGGTTCTTTGGCATTCTTGATGGCGGTCGCGGACTGGTTGAAGCGTTGCTGGCGACGGTCGCGCTGGGGCTGTTTGCCTACGCCACCGAAACCCGTGGCGAGTCCACCGCTGAAGGTTTCAAGCACGTGGTTTACCTTTACGCCTTCACCTGTATCGCCATCGGCTGTGTGCTGGTGCTGATCAAGGACCCGAAGTCGATGGAAGACACACCGCCGGTGGAGAAGGGCAAGTTCAACCTGTTCACGGATCTGGCAACGTTGGTGAAGATCCCTGAACTGTGGCTGGTCACTGCGATCGTGTTCTGCGGTTATCACATCTTCTGGGCCACCTACAGTTTTTCGGACTACCTGCAAGGCAGCGGCCTGACCGCCGTGATGGCCGGCACCATCACCACCATCAAACTGTGGATGCGCCCGATCGGCGGCATCGGCGGTGGCTGGCTGGGAGACAAGTTTTCGAACATCTCGGTGCTGATCGTCGCGCTGTTGCTGGCAAGTCTGGCGATTGTCGGCCTGATCGTTTTCCCGGCGCTCAACAGCATGGGGCTGCTGATCGCGACAGTGATTTTCATCGGCCTGATGACCTACGCAATTCGCGGTCTGTACTGGGCGATTCTCGACAGCTGCAACATTCCGCTGCGCATCACCGGATTGGCCATCGGCATCGTCTCGGTGGTCGGTTACATGCCGGATGCTTTTATCCCGTTGATCAACGGCTACCTCACTGAGCATTTCCCCGGTGCCCTCGGCTACAAGCTCTATTTCGGCTACATCGCCGCTATCGGTCTGATCGGCACCCTGGCTGCCGTGACCCTGCGTGCCCGGATCAATCGCAAATCTTTGAACAAGACCTCTTTGAACAAGACAGGTGCCTGAGATGAAAATCGTCGCCCTTGAAACCCATATCGTCGCCGTACCGCCACCGCACATCGGTGGCATGTACTGGCTGTTCGTCAAGCTCAAGACTGACTGCGGCATCGAAGGTGTCGGCGAAATCTACGCTGCGACCTTCGGCCCCAAAGCCATGCTGCCGATCATCGAAGACGTGTTCGAGCGCTACCTGTTGAATCAGGACCCGCACCACATCGAACGCTTCTTCCGTCAGGCCTATTCGAGCGGTTTCACCCAGCGTCCCGACCTGACCATGATGGGTGTTGTCAGCGGTCTGGAAATGGCCTGCTGGGACATCATCGGCAAGGCGGCGAACAAACCCGTCTATGAATTGCTCGGCGGCAAGGTTCACGAACGCCTGCGTTCCTACACCTACCTGTACCCGGTCAACAGCCGGGGCGAGTACGACTACGACGACCCGGATCTGGCGGCTGAATGTGCCGTTGAAAACATGAACAAGGGCTTCACCGCCGTGAAGTTCGACCCGGCCGGGCCATACACCGCGTACTCCGGGCACCAGATCTCGCTGGAAGTGCTGGAACGCTGCGAAACCTTCTGCCGCAAGATCCGCGAAGCGGTGGGCAACAAGTGCGATCTGCTGTTCGGCACCCACGGGCAAATGGTGCCGTCCTCGGCGATTCGTCTGGCCAAGCGCCTGGAGAAGTACGATCCGCTGTGGTTCGAAGAACCGGTGCCGCCGGGCCAGGAAGAGGCCATGGCGCAAGTCGCGGCCAAGACCAGCATTCCGATTGCCACTGGCGAACGCCTGACCACCAAGTACGAGTTCTTCAAGCTGTTGCAGGCCGGCGGCGCGTCGATTCTGCAGATGAACGTGGCGCGTTGCGGCGGCCTGCTCGAAGGCAAGAAGATCGCCAGCATGGCCGAGGCCTATTACGCGCAAATCGCCCCGCACCTGTACAACGGGCCGATCGGTGCGGCGGCGAGTTTCCAGCTTGCGGCCTGTACGCCGAACTTCCTGATTCAGGAAAGCATCGAGACCTGGGGCGGCTTCCACGCCGAAGTCCTGAAAAAACCGTTGCAGTGGGAGGACGGCTACATCATTCCGTCTACCGAGCCGGGCCTGGGCGTGGAGCTGAACATGGACGTGGTGCGCAAACATTCGCCGTACACCGGTGAGCGTCTGCACCTGCAAATGGCCCCGACCCCGGCCGACGTCAAAGACACATCGCCGGCCAAGGGCTGACGGGATTTCCCCGCCCGGCAACGGGCGGGTTCGATAAAAAGACTTACGCGGTAACCGTGCATGACATACGACTACATCATCGCTGGCGCAGGCGCCGCTGGCTGCGTGCTGGCCAACCGGCTTTCGGCCTCGGGCCAATACACGGTGCTGCTGCTGGAAGCGGGCGGCAAGGACAGTTCCCTGTGGTTCAAGATCCCGGTCGGCTTCGCCAAAATGTATTACAACCCGACCTTCAACTGGATGTACTACAGCCAGCCGCAGAAACAGTTGGGCAATCGCGAAATCTACGCCCCGCGCGGCAAGGTCCAGGGCGGTTCGGGCTCGATCAACGCGATGATCTACGTGCGTGGTCAGGCCCATGACTTCAACGACTGGGCGGCCAACGGCAACGACGGTTGGGGCTTCAAGGATGTGCTGCCGTACTTCCGCAAACTGGAAAACCATCCGCTGGGCGACAGCGAATACCACGGCGGCAGCGGCCCGATCAGCATCACCCCGATGGCCGGCCAGACGCACCCGATCTGCGACGTGTTCCTCAAGGGCTGCGATGAACTCGGCTACCCGCGCAGCGACGATTTCAACGGGCCGAAATTCGAAGGCGCGGGCATCTACGACGTCAACACCCGCAACGGTCAGCGCAGCTCCAGCAGCTTCGCCCATCTGCACCCGGCGCTAAGCCGGCCGAACCTGACGGTCGAGCATTACGCGTTGGTCGACCGTGTCCTGTTCGATGAAAGCCAGCAGCGTGCGACCGGCATTTCCATCACCCAACATGGTGTGGCGCGAACGTTCACGGCGCGCAAGGAAGTGATCCTGTGCGCCGGTGCGGTCGACACGCCGAAGATCCTGCAACTGTCCGGCGTGGCGGATCGTGCCTTGCTGGCCAAGCATCAGATTCCAGTGGTGAAACATCTGCCGGCGGTGGGGCAGAACCTGCAGGATCACCTGTGTGTCAGCTACTACTACAAGGCCAATATCCCGACCCTGAACGATGAGCTGAGCTCGCTGTTCGGCCAGTTCAAACTCGGCGTGAAATACCTGCTGACCCGCAAAGGCGCGCTGGCGATGAGCGTCAACCAGGCCGGCGGATTCTTCCGTGGCAACGCGGAGCAGAGCCATCCGAACCTGCAGTTGTATTTCAACCCGCTGTCTTATCAGATTCCGAAAAACAACAAGGCCAGCCTCAAGCCCGAACCGTACTCAGGCTTCCTGCTGTGCTTCAACCCGTGCCGCCCGACCAGTCGCGGGCACATCGAGATTGCTTCGAAGAATCCCCGTGATGCGGCGCTGATCGACCCGAACTATCTGAGCACGCAAAAGGACATCGACGAGGTGATCCAGGGCAGTCGCCTGATGCGCAAGATCATGGGCGCGCCTTCATTGAAGGGCATCACGGTCGATGAAGTCTTGCCGGGGCCGGCAGTGGAAACCGACGAGCAGATGCTGCAGTACTTCCGTGACAACTGCGGTTCGATCTATCACCTGTGCGGCTCCTGCGCGATGGGGGCAGACGAGCAATCTTCTGTGGTCGACAAGCGCCTCAAGGTGCATGGCCTCGACGGGTTGCGGATCGTAGATGCGTCGATCTTCCCCAACGTGACATCGGGCAACACCCATGCGGCGGTGCTGATGGTGGCGGAGAAGGGCGCGGATCTGATTCTGCAGGATGCGTAATGCGCGGTGACAGTTGATCGCGGGCGATTTTCCCGCGTGCACTAGGCTTTGAATGCCGGCCCATTACGGGCCGGCATTGCTGTTTCTGGAGGATTGTTTTTGATTCAAGGAGCGACCGGTCATGGATGATCTGGTGAAAGAAGTGATTCCGCTGTTGCAGTACCTGATCCCGGGGTTTGTCTCGGCCTGGATTTTCTACACCCTGACGGCGTTCAAGCGGCCGGATACGTTCGGGCAGATTGTGCAGGCGCTGATTTTCACGTTTGTGATTCACGGGATGGTGCCGGGAATTGGGGCGGTTTGTGTGTGGGTGGGGGAGAAGGGGTTTTCTGTAGGGAAGTGGGATGCGAAGGCGGAGGCTTGCTGGGCATTTTCTGCTTCGTTGCTGCTGGGGTTGATGGCTTGTTGTCTGGCAACCAATGGCAAATTGCATAGGTGGTTGCGCAGTAGAAACGTAACGAAACAATCTTCCTATCCCAGTGAATGGTTCTGCGCTTTCGCTCAATATGATCGATTCATCACCCTTCATCTGGAGGATGAAAGGCGCGTTCTAGGCTGGCCAGTCGAGTGGCCGCCGGAGTCGAACACCGGGCAGTTTTTGATGAGGTTTCCACGCTGGCTCAACGAAGATGGCAAATTGGATCCTATTGGCGCCGAATTTTTGCTGATAGATTCCGCGAAGGTTAAATGGGTTGAATTCAGCCCGGCATCAGAGGATTCATCATGACCGCCAGAGCACCGCAACCAATGCCACAACATCTGGAGCGACTTTTCGTAGGGCCCGACGGGAAGCTGTTGGAGAAACCATTGATCACGGGCCCCAAGGCACCACCACCGCTGAAGTACCCTCCATACCCGCATACCCATTCCTAGCCCCATCCATCCTTCACCGCCCGGCGAATGCCCTCCAGCAACATCGCAAACGCCGGGTTGTCGTTGTTCTCCCGCCAGATCAGATGCAGTTCGCTCTGCACCCCTTCGCCCAGATCGATCTCGCGAAACACCACATTCCTGAACACCACACTGGTCGCGCAGCGCGGCACCAGTGCCAGCCCCATGCCCGCATTGACCAGCGCCAGAATCGTCAACGAAGAACCCAGCCACTGAACGTAATCCGGAGCGACCCGGGCCGAGCGCAGCATGCCGGTCAGCAATTCGTTGAACGGCGGATAGGCCGCGTGGGAATACATCAGGAACGGCTGCCCATCCAGATCCTTCACTGAAACGTCGTCAGCCTCAGCCAGTCGATGGCCACTCGGCACCGCCAGCACAAACGGCTCGCGCACCAGGCATTCGGTGGCGTAGCCCGGTTCCAGCAACGGCGCGCGGACGATACCCAGGTCGATGCGTCGGGCGCGCAGGGCTTCGTGTTGCTGATAGGTGTTCATTTCGGTCAGGTCGATCTTCACCTGCGGCTGCTTGAGGCGCGCCTCGGCGATGACCTTGGGCAAGAACTCATACACCGCGCTGCCGACAAAACTGATGTTCACCGAACCGATATCACCCTCGGCAAAACGTCGGGCGGTGACGGCAGCCTGTTGAGCGCGTTCGAGCAGGTTTTGTGCCTCGATGAAAAACGCCCGGCCGGCAGCGGTGAGTGCCACGCTGCGTGTGCTGCGGGTAAACAGTTCGACGCCCAGGTGATGTTCCAGCAACTGGATCTGCCGGCTCAGTGGCGGCTGGGTCATGTTCAACCGCTCGGCAGCGCGACGAAAGTTGAGTTCGGTGGCGACAGTGGTAAAGCAGCGCAGTTGGGTCAGCTCGAACATTGATCTAATCCAGGTATCAATCGAATGCCAAGTTAGATTAGACGGGATCAATTGCCCCGTCCATGATCGCTCTACGCCTGAACAGGCCTTCCCAACAAAAACAAAGATCGGGAGTCGCCCCTTGAATACCCTCCAGAGTCCGCCGGACATCACGGTACTCGCCCGCGCCGCCGCCAAGGTCAAGCGCCATGTGCTGCCGTTGTTCGTGGTGATGTTCATCGTCAACTACATCGACCGGGTCAACATCGGCTTCGTGCGCAGTCATCTGGAAACCGATCTGGGTATCGGTGCTGCCGCCTATGGTCTGGGTGCCGGTCTGTTTTTTATCGGTTACGCCTTGTTTGAAGTGCCGTCCAACATGCTTCTGCAACGCTATGGCGCCCGCGCCTGGCTGACGCGGATCATGTTCACTTGGGGCGCCGCAGCGATGGCCATGGCGTTCGTCAAAGGCGAAACCAGTTTCTACGTGTTGCGCTTCATCCTGGGCGCTGCCGAGGCCGGGTTCTTTCCGGGGATCATTTATTACTTCACCCAATGGCTGCCAGCCTCGGAGCGCGGCAAGACCATGGCGGTGTTTCTCAGCGGTTCGGCGATTGCTTCGGTGATTTCCGGCCCGGTGTCCGGCGCGCTGTTGCACATCAGCGGTCTGGGTATGCACGGCTGGCAGTGGATGTTCCTGATCGAAGGCGCCGCGTCGGTAGTGCTGTGCGGGTTTGTCTGGTTCTGGCTGCAATCCCATCCGCGCCAGGCCAAGTGGCTGAGCGAGGAGGAGCGCGAGGCACTGGTGGCCGCGATCGCCGAGGAACAGCGTGCCCGGGAAGCAACTCACGTCGCCAGACCATCGATGTTCAAACTGTTGGCGGACCGGCAGATCGCGCTGTTCTGCTTCATCTACTTCTCTATCGCCCTGACGATCTACGGCGCCACCTTCTGGTTGCCGAGCATGATCAAGAAAATGGGCAACCTCGGCGACTTCCAGGTCGGGCTGCTCAACTCGGTGCCGTGGATCATTTCCATCGTCGCGATGTACGGCTTTGCGGCGCTGGCCGGCAAGTGGAAGTTCCAGCAGGCCTGGGTCGCGCTGACCCTGGTGATCGCCGCATTCGGCATGTTCATGTCCACCACTGGCGGGCCGATTTTCGCCTTCGTCGCCATCTGTTTTGCGGCCATCGGTTTCAAGGCGGCTTCGGCACTGTTCTGGCCGATTCCGCAAAGCTATCTGGATGCGCGCATCGCAGCGGCGGTGATCGCGCTGATCAACTCCATCGGCAACCTCGGCGGCTTCGTTGCACCGACCGCGTTCGGTTTTCTGGAACAGACCACCGGCTCTATCGAGGGCGGCCTGTATGGCCTGGCCGCGACTTCGCTGGTAGCGGCAGTAGTGATCTTCTTCGCCCGCATGGCGCCCGGCGCCAAAGGCAACACCCCGGCAAAGCCTGAACCTGAAACCGCCGTTGCGCCGACGGCCAACCCGGTGGCGAGCCACTGATTCCGACTCAACAGGAGCGTCATTTTGAAAATCACTCGCGTAACCGTCACTCCGATTGCCTTCCGTGATCCGCCGCTGCTCAACGCCAGTGGCATCCACGAACCGTTCGCCCTGCGCTCGATCATCGAGATCGAGAGCGACAACGGCTACATCGGCCTCGGCGAAAGCTATGGCGATGCCCCGGCGCTGGCGATCCAGCAACAGTTGCAGTCGCAGTTGATCGGCCTTGATCCGTTCAACCTCAATCAGTTGCGTCGGATCGTTCAGGCGACGGTCGCTGCCAACAAACCGGCCAGTCTGGCGGGTGCCGAACTTGCGCCCGGTTCCCACGCCAGTAAAGCGGTAAGCAATGCGTATTCGGCATTCGAAGTGGCGTTTCTCGACTTGCAGGCCCGCTATTTGAATGTGCCGTTGGTGGATCTGCTGGGCGGGGCGGTGCGTGATGAAGTGCCGTTCAGCGCCTACCTGTTTTTCAAGTACGCCCAGCACGTCGATTCGCCGTACAGACCGGACAACTGGGGCGAAGCGCTGAACGAACAGCAGATCGTCGCCCAGGCCGCGCGAATGATCGAGGCTTACGGCTTCAAGAGCATCAAGCTCAAGGCCGGCACGCTGCCGCCGGAGCACGAAGTGGCGTGCATCAAGGCGCTGAAAAAGGCCTTTCCCGGTTATCCGCTGCGCATCGATCCCAACGGCAACTGGTCGCTGGAAACCTCGATCCGCATGGCCGAATTGCTGGGTGATGATCTGCAGTATTACGAAGATCCGACCCCGGGCCTCGACGGCATGGCCGAACTGCACAAACGCACCGGGTTGCCGTTGGCGACCAACATGGTGGTCACCGATTTCGACGAGTTCCGCCGCAGCGTCGCGTTGAACAGCGTGCAGATTGTCCTCGCCGATCACCATTACTGGGGCGGCCTGCGCGACACCCAGACCCTGGCGAAAATGTGTGACACCTTCGGCCTCGGCGTGTCGATGCACTCCAATTCACACCTGGGCATCAGCCTGATGGCGATGGCGCACGTGGCAGCTGCCGTGCCGAATCTGGACTACGCCTGCGACACCCATTACCCGTGGCAGGAACCGGATGAAGAAGTGATCAAGGGCGGCAAACTGCCGATCGTCGATGGCTGCGTGAAGATCACTCGCGCACCGGGCCTCGGGCTGGAACTGGATCACGATCAACTGGGCAAGCTGCATGATCAGTACCTGACCTGCGGCATTCGTCAGCGCGATGATGTGCGGCAGATGCAGCGCTACAAGCCTGACTGGAAAGCGCTGAAGCCGCGATTCTGATCGAGCAAAACCAGAGGGCGCCAAACGGCGCCCTCTATTGTTTCAGAGCGTACGCATCAACCAGTCGCGAAACGCCTTCAGCGACGCCAGCGACTCATTGCGCGCCGGGTACACCAGGTAATAGCTGCGCCGGCTGCTGATCGGTTCGCCCAGTTGCAGCAGCTCGCCGTTGTGCAGCTCATCCTCCACCAGAATTCTCGGCACCAGCCCGATGCCGATGTTGGCGCGCACAGCCTGGATCAAGTGCGAGGTCATCTCGAAACTCGGGCCGATGCGCATGCTGCGATGGGGCAGGGCGTGATGGCTGAACCACTCGGACCAGGCCTGAGCGTTGCTGCTGACGTTGAGCAGCAGCTGCCCGGCGATGTCCTTGTCGGCCGCCAGACGTTCGACATCGGACAGCTGCGTGCTGGCAATCACCACCAGTTCTTCGGTGTGCAGGCGGTGGGCGGTCAGCCCCGGCCAGTCGCCGCCGCCGACGCAAATTGCCGCGTCGATTTCGCTGACGTCGAAGTCGATGGTTTCGATCCGTGAGTGAAGATGAACGGTCATGCCCGGGTGCGCCGTGTAGAAATCCTTCAAGCGTGGCAGCAGCCATTTCGAGCCGAAGGTTGGCAGTGTCGCCAGGCGCAAACTGTGAATCCCCGAGCCAAACGCCATGGCCTGCAACGTCGCACTGCGGATCTGCCCGAGGGCTTCGGACAGTTCACGCTGGTACATGCGCCCGACGTCGGTAAGGATCACCCGCCGGCCTTCGCGGCTGAAAAGGCGCATGCCGAGCATCTTTTCCAGAATCTGCACCTGCCGGCTGACGGCGCTCTGGGTCAGCGACAGTTCGTGGGCGGCGCGGGTGTAGCTTTCATGGCGTGCGGCGGCTTCAAACGCCAGCAGCAACGACATCGAGGGAGTGAGGGTTCGCGGATTCATTCGTTTTAGTCATGGATTGCAGGTCGATTTTACGGTTGTCCCGGCGTCGCTCTGCAATGAACATAAGGCCTATGAGATGGCGGGAGCGTGACGCAATCATTCATTGCGCACAACTGTTCACCGCCACACGGCCCGTTTTTGACCGAGATTGCCCTCCCGATGATTGCCCAGCTGTCGCCTTCCACTGCGTTGAACACCGATTACCAAAAGTTTCTCAAAGCCCTTGAAACCGGCGGTTTTCGCGGCGAAATCAGTGCCGACTACGCCAGCCGCGTAGTGCTGGCCACTGACAACTCGATCTATCAGCGCTTGCCGCAAGCGGCGGTGTTCCCGCGTGACGCCGACGACGTGGCGCTGCTGGCACGCCTGATCGCCGAACCGGCTTACCAGAAAGTCGTGATCACGCCTCGCGGCGGCGGTACCGGCACCAATGGCCAGTCGTTGACCGACGGCATCGTCGTCGACTTGTCGCGGCACATGAACCGCATCCTCGAAATCAACGTTGAACAGCGTTGGGTGCGGGTGCAGGCCGGGGTGGTGAAGGATCAACTGAACGCCGCTCTGAAATCCGCTGGCCTGTTTTTCGCCCCGGAACTGTCGACCTCGAACCGCGCCACCGTCGGCGGCATGATCAACACCGACGCCAGCGGCCAGGGCAGTTGCACCTACGGCAAGACCCGCGACCACGTGCTGGAGCTGCACATGGTCCTGCGCGATGGCGAGCGCTTGCACGGCCGCCCACTGGAAGAAAGCGAGCTGGAAGCGGAGTGCGCCCGTGAGGGCCGGGCCGGCGAGGTGTATCGCTGCGCGCGGCAGATCATCGATGAGCAGGGCGAGCTGATCCGGGAAACCTTCCCCGACCTCAACCGCTGCCTGACCGGCTACGACCTGGCGCACCTGCGCGAAGCCGACAAACGTTTCAACCTCAACAGCGTGCTGTGCGGCGCTGAAGGTTCGCTGGGGTTTGTGGTCGAGGCCAAACTCAACGTGTTGCCGATTCCCAAGCACACGATGCTGGTGAACATTCGCTACGCCGGCTTCATGGATGCCTTGCGCGATGCCCGCGCGCTGATGGCGCTCAAGCCGCTGTCGATCGAAACCGTCGACTCCAAAGTGCTGTTGCTGGCGATGCAGGACATCGTCTGGCACGGCGTCGCCGAGTATTTCCCGGAAAGCGCCGAGCGGCCGACGCTGGGGATCAACCTGGTTGAGTTCTGCGGTGACGATCCCGAGGAGCTGCAAGGCCGGGTCGAGGCTTTCGTCCAGCATTTGGGCACCGACGCCACGGTCGAGCGCCTCGGCCACACGCTGGCCGTCGGGCATGCGGCGGTGAATCGCGTCTACGGTATGCGCAAACGCGCGGTAGGTCTGCTCGGCAACGTCGCTGGTGAAGCGCGGCCGCAGCCGTTTGTCGAAGACACCGCTGTGCCGCCGCAGCACTTGGCCGAGTACATCGCCGAACTGCGCGACCTGCTCGACAGCCATAAGCTGCAATACGGCATGTTCGGCCACGTCGATGCCGGCGTGCTGCACGTGCGGCCGATTCTCGACATGAAGGACCCGCAACAAGCCGCGCTGGTGCGCCCGGTGTCGGACGGTGTCGCCGCCCTGACCCAGCGTTACGGCGGCCTGCTGTGGGGCGAGCACGGCAAGGGCCTGCGCTCGGAGTATGCGCCGGCCTTCTTCGGTGAACTGTATCCGGCGCTGCAAGCCTTGAAGGCGGCGTTCGATCCGTTCAACCAGTTCAACCCGGGCAAGATCGCCACGCCGAATATTCCCGGCGCTGCATTGCTGAAGATCGACGAAGTGACCCTGCGCGGCGAGCTCGATCGGCAGATTGACGAGAAAGTCTGGCAGGACTACGGCGCGGCGATGCACTGCAACGGCAACGGCGCCTGCTACAACTTCGATCCCGACGACGCCATGTGCCCGTCGTGGAAAGCCACCCGCCAGCGCGCGCAATCGCCCAAGGGCCGCGCCTCGCTGATTCGCGAGTGGCTGCGTTTGCAAGGTGAAGCAGGGGTTGATGTGTTGGCCGATGCCAGCCGCCGTCCGCCGTTTTTCAGTACGTTGTTGCAGCGCTGGCGCAACAGCCGTGCGCAGGAACAAGACTTCTCCCACGAGGTTTACGACGCCATGGCCGGGTGTCTGGCGTGCAAGTCCTGCGCGGGGCAGTGCCCGGTGAAAGTGAACGTGCCGGACTTCCGATCGCGGTTTCTCGAGCTGTACCACACCCGTTATCTGCGGCCGGCGCGGGATTATCTGATTGCTTCGCTGGAGTACACGATTCCGTACATGGCGCGGATTCCGTTGCTCTACAACGGCTTGATGGGCGCCTCGTTCAGCCGAGGCTTGATCGAGCGTTTTGGTGGCATGGTCGATGTGCCGTTGCTCAGTCGTTTCGATTTTCATGCGGCGATGCGCCGCTGGCAGGTTCAGCCTGCGTCGGTCGAGGTGTTGTCGGCGCTGACACAGGCGCAACGCGAACGCAGCGTGGTGCTGGTGCAGGATGCGTTCACCCGGTATTTCGAGGCGCCGCTGCTGGCGGATCTGATCGAGCTGATTTCGCGCCTCGGTTATCAGGTTTATCTGGCGCCGTTCAGCGCCAACGGCAAGCCGCTGCATGTGCAGGGTTTCCTGTCGGCGTTCAATCGCGCGGCGTTGCGCAATGCCGGGCAATTGCGCGCGCTGGCCGAGATCGGCGTGCCGTTGGTGGGGCTCGACCCGGCCATGACTCTGGTTTATCGCCAGGAATATCTGAAAGTGCCGGGGATGGAGAAATGCCCGGAGGTGGCGCTGGTGCAGGAGTGGCTGCTCAAGGTCATGCCGGAGCAAGTCTCTCAGCGTCGTGACGACACCTTCCGCCTGCTGGCGCACTGCACCGAAAAAACCAACGCCCCGGCCGCGACCCGGCAATGGGAGCAGGTGTTCGAGCGTGTCGGCCTGAAGCTGGCGACCCAGGCCACCGGTTGCTGCGGCATGTCCGGCACTTACGGACACGAAGCGCGCAATCGCGAGACGTCGGCGGTGATCTACGAGCAATCCTGGGCGAAGCAGATCGAGGCGCCGGTGGAGAAGGGCGAAGCACTGGCTACCGGGTATTCCTGCCGCAGTCAGGTCAAGCGCCAGGCCGATCGACAGCTGCGTCATCCGTTGCAGGTCGTGCTGGAAATCCTGCGTACGGCGTGATCGCTGTTTGAGAACCGCTAGCGATTGGATCGGTTTTTCATGTTATAAGGTAACGAAAATTATGCGACCGCTTTCGGGCGGTCGCATCGATCAACCTTTCGATTGCGATACCTCCATGACGATTGCGGTTCCCCGTTCTGCCCCCTCGGCGACTGGCCGGTTGCTGTCCATTGATGCGCTGCGTGGCCTGGTGATTCTGTTCATGTTGCTGGACCACGTGCGCGAAACCTTTCTGCTGCATCGACAGGTCAGCGACCCGATGGACATCGCCAGCACGGAACCGGCGCTGTTCTTCAGCCGTACCCTGGCGCATTTGTGCGCGCCGGTGTTCGTGCTGCTGACCGGGTTGTCGGCGTGGCTGTTCGGCGAGAAGTACGACGGCAAGGCTGACGTCAGTGCCTTCCTGTTCAAGCGCGGTTTGTTCCTGGTGGCTCTCGAATTCACCCTGGTGAATTTCGCCTGGACGTTCCAGCTGCCGCCGACCGTGATCTATCTGCAAGTGATCTGGGCGATCGGCCTGAGCATGATCGCGCTGTCGCTGCTGGTCTGGCTGCCACGCTGGCTGTTGCTCACGCTGAGCCTCACGATCATCGCCGGGCACAATCTGCTCGACGGACTGCATTTCGGAACCGAGTCCGTGCTGCACGTGCCATGGGCAATCCTGCATGACCGCGGCTGGATCGAGGCCGGCGAGACCTTGCGTTTGCGTACCTCGTATCCGTTGTTGCCGTGGATCGGCGTGATCGGGCTGGGTTACGCGCTGGGGCCGTGGTTCGCGCGCGCAGCCGATGCAGGCGTGCGCCAGCGCCGCTTGTTGATCGGTGGCGTCGCCGGGCTGCTGGGATTCGTGGCACTGCGGTTGGTCAACGGTTACGGCGAGAAACCCTGGGCATTCGGGGACAGCGGTCTGCAAACCCTGATGAGCTTTTTCAACATCACCAAATACCCGCCGTCGCTGTTGTTCATCATGTTGACGGTGAGTGTCGGGCTGCTGCTGTTGCTGGTGTTCGAGCGTGTGCAGGATCGACGCTGGATTCGCTGGCTGACCGTGTTCGGTTCGGCGCCGATGTTTTTCTACCTGCTGCACCTGTATGCGCTGAAGGTGTTGTACCTGATCGGCGTGGCGCTGTTCGGTCTTAATCAGGGCACGTATTTCGGTTTCTCGTCGGTGACGGCGGTGTGGCTGGCGGCGGTGGTGCTGGCGGTCGCGCTGTTCCCGGCCGTGCGCTGGTTCTCGGGATTGAAGGCCCGGCGCCGCGACATTGCCTGGCTGAAGTATCTGTAGAACGGCTCAGCCCGATTTGCCTTCGTGGGCATTGCGGGTGAAATCGATAAACGCCTTGAGCGGCGCCGGTACGTGGCGTCGGCTCGGGTAATACAGGTGCAGGCCGGGATAGTACGGACACCAGTCCGCCAGCACCTGCACCAGCCGCCCGCTCGCCATGTGCTCGCGGGCCATGTCCTCGAACACATACGCCAGTCCCAAGCCCTGCAACGCCGGGCCGATCATCAGGCTGACATCGCCCAGGGTCAGCGGACCGTTGACCTCGATTTCCTGTTCTATACCACCCCGTTCGAATTCCCAGCGGTACATCGAACCGCTTGGGAACCGATGTCGGATGCAGGGAAGGGCATGCAGATCCTCCGGCTTTTGCGGCGTGGCGTGCCGTTCGAGAAACGCCGGTGAAGCGACCACCACCGAACGCAGATTCGGGCCAATTGGCAGCGACACCATATCCGCCTCCAGCCGATTGCCGAATCGCACCCCGGCATCAAAACCGCCGGCGACGATATCCAGCAGCGCATCGCTCTCGACCACTTCCAGACGAATATCCGGGTAAATCTTCAGAAACTCGCTGGCTATAGGCAGCAGCACCAGTTCACATGCCTGGCGCCCAGAGGTAATGCGCAGATTGCCCGAGGGCTTGTCGCGAAAGTGATTGAGGTCTTCGAGGGCGTCGTCGATGTCGCGAAACGCCGGTTTCAGCCGCGCATATAACCGCTCGCCAGCCTCGGTCAAGGCCACACTGCGGGTGGTGCGATTGAACAGTCTCACGCCAAGGCGATTTTCCAGTGCTCGCAATGAATGGCTCAGGGCCGAGGGTGTCAGGCCCAGATCCACCGCCGCCCGGCTGAAATTCAGGTGCTGGGCAATACAGAGAAAGATCGACAGATCCGCCGTGGACGGGTTTTTCATTTGTGAGCGCCTTTCACAAAGTCATGCAAACTTGTTGGGATTATCACATCAGTAACACGGCTTTAAAGTCGACTCAACTCATCAAGAAGGCCCGGCAATCTCGCCCGGGTCACCGACAGGAGGAGTTGATATGCGTACCTGGCTGATTACCGGAGCTTCCCGTGGTTTTGGCACCCTTATCGCTGAACAGGCCCTGCGTGCCGGTGACGCGGTGATTGCCACCGCCCGCAACCCGCAAGACATCACCGACCGCCTCGGCGATCACCCGAACCTGCTGGCGGTGCGCCTTGATGTCACCCGCGAAGAGGAAGCCCACCAAGCGGTGGCAGCAGGCATCAAGCGCTTCGGCCGCATCGACGTGCTGATCAACAATGCCGGCTTCGGCGTGTTGGGCGCCGTCGAAGAAACCAGCGCCAGCGAAACCGAGCGCCTGTTCGCCACCAACGTGTTCGGCCTGCTCAACGTCACCCGCGCCGTGCTGCCGCACATGCGCGCTCAGCGCAGCGGACGGGTCATCAATATCTCGTCGATTGGCGGTTATCAGGCGTACATGGGCTGGGGTGTCTACGGCTCGACCAAGTTCGCGGTGGAAGGCATCAGCGAAGCACTGCATCAGGAACTGGCGCCGCTGGGCATTCATGCCACGGTGGTCGAACCGGGCTTCTTCCGCACCGACTTCCTCGACGAACAATCGCTCATCAAGACTGCACTGGTGCTGCCGGACTACGACGAAACCGTCGGCAAGATGCGCACGTTTGCCGAAGCGGCCAACCATGCACAACCGGGTGATCCGCTGAAGTTTGCCGAAGCGATGCTGGCGCTGGTCAATGCGCCGAACCCGCCGCAACGGCTGGCGCTGGGCAGCGACACGATTGCGCGGATCGAAGCGAAGAACCGCTTGGTGGCGCAGGAGTTGGCCGAGTGGAATGAGCTGGCGCTGTCCACGGATTTCAAGGACTGATCCAACCCCCGTCGAAGCCATCGCAGGCTGCGCTCTGTTGATCGCAGCCTGATTTTCTTTTCATTGGATGAAATTATGACAACCGTCTCCCAACACCTGGGTGCGCAGGACAAACTGCTGATCCTCGCGGCCATTTGCCTGTCGGCGCTGGTCCTTCCGTTAAGTTTTACCGGTGGCGCGGTGGCGACGCCGGCCATTGGCCGTGACCTGGGCGGCAGCCCGGTGGCGCTGACCTGGATCACCAATGCGTTCATGTTGTCGTTCGGCAGTCTGCTGATGGCGGCGGGGGCGTTGGCCGATGTTTACGGGCGCAAGCGCCTGTTCACCGGCGGCATGCTGCTGTTCACCGCAGCGTCGATTGCCCAGAGCCTGGCGCCTTCGGTGTTCTGGCTGGACGTGTTGCGGGCGATTCAGGGCGTGGCCGGTGCGGCGGCGCTGGCCAGTGGTTCGGCGGCGTTGGCGCAGGAATTCGAAGGCCATGCGCGCACTCGTGCGTACAGCATGCTCGGCACCACGTTTGGCATCGGTCTCGCGTTCGGACCACTGGTGGCCGGGGCGCTGATCGAGGCGTTCAACTGGCGCGCGATCTTTGTGTTCACCGCGCTGATTGGCGTGATTGCGATGGTCTTCGGCCTGCCGCGCATGCGTGAAACCCGCGACTCCGACGCCAGCGGTCTCGACTGGCCGGGCACCGTGACGTTCAGCTCGATGCTGGCGCTGTTCACGTTCGGTGTGATCCAGGCGCCCGAAAGCGGTTGGGGCAGTCCGTTAGTGGTCGGTCTGTTGGGTGCTTCGGCATTGTTGCTGGCGCTGTTCGTCTTCATCGAAATGCGCGTCAAACGTCCAATGCTCGATCTGACGCTGTTCCGCTTTCCGCGCTTCGTCGGCGTGCAGATGCTGCCGATCGGCACCTGCTATTGCTACATCGTGCTGGTGGTCATGCTGCCGCTGCGGTTTATCGGCGTCGAAGGCTTGAGTGAGATCGATGCCGGTCTGCTGTTGCTGGCGCTGTCGGCGCCGATGCTGGTGGTGCCGATGCTGGCGGCGTCCATGACCCGGTTTGTCTCGGCCGGCATCCTGTCGGGCGTGGGTTTCCTGATAGCTGCCATGGGGCTGCACTGGCTGAGCCTGTACAACGTCGGCGAGCCGAAATTTGCGCTGGTGGTGCCGATGGTGTTGATCGGAATCGGCGCGGGTCTGCCGTGGGGTTTGATGGACGGACTGTCGGTCAGCGTGGTGCCGAAAGAGCGCGCCGGCATGGCGGCCGGGATTTTCAACACGGTGCGGGTGGCGGGTGAAGGGATTGCACTGGCCAGTGTCGCGGCGATTCTTGCCTCGCTGTTACATACCGATCTGCAGGCAGTGGCCAGCGGTGCAGACGCCGCGCTGATTGCGGAGACCGCGCACCGGGTAACCACCGGTGACATGGCCCATGCGATCAACACGGTTCCGGGCCTGGCCAATGAGCGTCTGGTTCAAGGTTACGCTTCGGCGTTCCAGTATCTGCTGCACATCCTGACGATCATCACCCTGGCGTCGGCGGCTGTGGTGCTGGGGCTGTTGAGCAAGGATCGGACGATATCGGAGCCACAACAGGCTGCGGCGTAAATGAAGAAGCCCGGAAGCGCAAAACGCTTCCGGGCTTTTTTCAGCGGATCAGCGGCGATCCAGCCACACCGTCTGCGCATTGCAGAACTCGCGCACGCCGAAGTGCGACAGCTCGCGGCCGAAACCGCTTTTCTTCACGCCGCCGAAGGTCACGCGCGGGTCGCTGGCGGAGTAGCCGTTGATGAACACGCCACCGGTTTCCAGTTCGCTGGTCAGTTGCTGGGCCAGGGCGACGTTGGCGGTGTAGATCGTGGCGGTCAGGCCGAACTCGCTGTCGTTGGCCAGGGCCACGGCATGGGCGCAGTCGCGGGCGGTGATGATCGAGGCCACCGGACCGAACAGTTCCTGCTTGAACGAAGTCATGCGGTCGGTGACATCGGCCAGCACGGTCGGCTCGTAGTAGTTGCCCGGGCCTTGGGTCTTGCCACCACCGAGCAGCAGGGTGGCGCCTTCTTCCAGGGTGTCGCGCACTTGTTGATCCAGTTCGTCACGCAGATCGAATCGGGCCATCGGACCGATGTAGTTGTCGGCGGACAACGGATCGCCCATCTTCAACTGGCGAGTGGCTTCGACGAATTTGCGGGTGAATTCTTCGACCACGCCTTCTTCGATGATCAGGCGTTTGGCGGCGGCGCAGACCTGGCCGGAATTCTGGTAACGACCGATGACTGCGGCTTGCACGGCTTCGTCGATATCGGCGTCGTTAAGCACGATGAACGGGTCGGAACCGCCCAGTTCCAGCACACATTTCTTCAGCGCGGCACCGGCCTGTGCGCCGATGGCCATGCCGGCGCGGACGCTGCCGGTCAGGGTGACGGCGGCAATGCGCGGGTCAGCAATGGCGGTGGACACGCCTTCCGGGGTGACGTTGATCACTTCGAACACGCCATCGGCAAAACCGGCGCGGGTGAAGGCGTCGCGCAGCAGGTAGGCGCTGCCCATCACGTTCGGCGCATGCTTGAGCACGTAGGTGTTGCCGGCGATCAGTGCCGGGACGGCGCCGCGCAGCACTTGCCAGATCGGGAAGTTCCACGGCATCACGGCGAGGATCGGGCCGAGCGGACGATACTCGATGCGCGCCTTGCCGCCTTCGACCAGCGTCGCTTCGGCGTTGAGCATGGCCGGGCCGTGTTCGGCGTACCACTCGCAGAGCTTGGCGCATTTCTCGATTTCGCCACGGGCCTGGGCGATTGGCTTGCCCATTTCCCGGGTGATCATGGTCGCCATGGCTTCGCTGCTGTCACGCAGCGCGCCGGCCAACGCGGTCAGGGCGCGGGAGCGATCCTGCAGCGGTTTGCGTTTCCACTTGTTGAAGCCGAATGCGGCGCGGGTCAGCGCAGCGTCGAGGGCTTCGGCGGATTCGAAGGCGTAGTGACCGATCTGCTCGCCGGTGGCGGGGTTGATCGAGATGGCGTGGGTCTGGCTGGAAATCGGGCTCATGGCATCGTCCTGCGAGGTCAGTGGATGCGCTCAGAGTAGGGTGGCGTTTGGTTTCTGGAAACTGAATAATAAAGAGCGTTTCTTTCACGATTGGAGAATGACTGTGGATCTGGTGCAATTGGAAATCTTCAAGGCCGTTGCCGAGCACGGCAGCATCAGCGCTGCGGCGGCGCAGATCCATCGCGTGCCGTCGAACCTGACGACCCGCATCAAGCAGTTGGAGGAAGACCTGGGCGTCGACCTGTTCATCCGCGAGAAAAGCCGCTTGCGCCTGTCGCCGGCCGGCTGGAGTTTTCTTGAATACGCGCGACGCATTCTTGACCTGGTGCAGGAAGCCCGCGCCACGGTGGCCGGCGAGGAACCGCAAGGCGCGTTCCCGCTGGGCTCGCTGGAAAGCACGGCGGCGGTGCGCATCCCCGGTTTGCTGGCGACCTATAACCAGCAACACCCGAAGGTCGATCTCGACCTGTCGACCGGGCCGTCCGGGACGATGATCGACGGTGTGCTTTCCGGGCGCCTGGCGGCTGCGTTCGTCGACGGCCCGGTCTTGCACCCGGCGCTGGAGGGCATTCCGGCGTTCGAAGAAGAAATGGTCATCATCTCGCCGCTGCATCACGGGGCGATCCACCGCGCGGCGGACGTGAACGGCGAGAACATCTATGCGTTCCGCTCGAACTGCTCCTATCGCCATCACTTCGAAAAATGGTTCAGCACCGACGCCGCAGTACCGGGCAAAATTTTTGAAATGGAGTCCTATCACGGCATGCTCGCCTGCGTCAGTGCCGGCGCCGGTCTGGCTTTGATGCCGCGCAGCATGCTGCAAAGCATGCCCGGTTGCGCGACGGTGAGCGTCTGGCCGCTGGCGTCGGATTTCCGCTATCTGACGACGTGGCTGGTATGGCGGCGAGGTACGGTTTCGCGCAGTCTGAGCATGTTTGTGCGCTTGCTGGAAGAGCGCGGTGTGGTGCGCGCAGAAGAGAATTGACACCTTGTGTCATGGTTGTATCTTAGGCGTCCTGTTTCGCAATATAAAAAACTATACAGCGCAAGCGATTAGCCAGAAGGAATCAGCGATGACCACAGCCCTGAGCGGAAAAGAAGCGGTAGGTGAGCGTTTTGTGCTGGAAACCATGCGCCACGCCCAGCAGTTGACCTGGAAGGCGGTGGACGAGATCGCCAAGGTGATCAAACCCGGGATGCGCGAGTCGGAAGCACATGCGCGTGGCAAAGAGATTCTCGTCGAACTGGGCATGGACCGGATCTGGCATCCGCTGCTGATCCGCTTTGGCGCCAACACTCTCAAGACCTTCAAGGAGCGTTCCGACGGCGATCCCGTTCTGGGCGAGAACGACATTTTCTTCATCGATATGGGCGTGGTCTGGGAAGGGCACGAAGGCGATGCCGGGGCGACGTTCGTTGCCGGTTCCGATCCGCAAATGGTCGCTTGTGCGGCGGCCTCCAAAGAACTCTTCGACAAGGTCGAAGCCTTCTGGCGCCAAGGTGTAACGGGTGTTGAGTTGTACCGTTACGCCACCGATCAGGCCGAGGCGATGGGCTGGAAGTTGAATCTGGACATCAAGGGCCACCGGGTCAGCGATTTCCCTCACGCGATCTATCGCGGCGGCAATCTGGGGGACTTCGATCAGGCTCCGAATGCCGGTGTGTGGATTCTGGAAATCCAGATCGAACACCCCGAGCTTCCGTACGGTGCTTTCTATGAGGACTTGTTGATCTAGAGTCAGGAGTCAATGTTGATTCAGGTGCAGCGCTATAGTTGTAACTACATAGCGCTTGCTCCGATGATGCAGCCCGTTTCCTAACTCCAAAGTCAACAAAAGGACGTCCATCATGAAAGTCAGTGCCCGCAACGTTTTCAAAGGTCAGGTCAGCCAGGTGCAGGAAGGCTCGGTCAATGCGGAAGTCGTCCTGACCCTGCCGGGTGGCGAGAAGCTGGTGGCGGTCGTGACCCTGGCCAGCCTCAAGAGCCTGGGCATCGCGGTGGGCAAAGAAGCCGTTGCTTTGGTCAAGGCGCCTTGGGTGATGCTGATGACCGAATCCAGCGACATTCGCCTGTCGGCCCGCAACTGCCTGCAAGGCAAGGTGCTGAGCGTGACCGATGGCGCGGTCAACGCCGAAGTGGTGATCGAGCTGGCCGGCGGTTCGAAGGTTTATTCGATCGTGACCCGTGATGCGGTGAACGAACTGGGTCTGGCGGCTGGCGTCAGCGCCACGGCGGTGATCAAGGCTTCGCACATCATTCTGGGTGTGCCGGCCTGATCTAATCGCGGGATCAAAGGCTAAAAAAGAAGTGCCGGGCTCAAGCGAGTCCGGCACTTTTTTTGTTTCAATGTCCGCATAAAGCCAGGGACATGGAGAACGGCGAATGACGGCTCAGGAACACCTACCGGATCAAGAGGCATGGAGCCCCTGGACACCCACTGATTTATTCAAGCGACTCGCACACATCGAGCGTCCTTGGTGCATCGTCGGCGGATGGGCGCTTGATGTCTGGCAGGGACAGCAAACCCGAATGCATGAGGATCTGGAATTCACCATCCTGCGTGAAGATTTTCCGATGTTTCGCGAGACGCTGGGGTCTCTGGATTTCTATGCGGTCAAGGGCGGCGTCTTTGGGCTGCTGGAGTCAAATCGCGAACCGGCTGCCGACATTTTTCAGATCTGGTGTTTTGACACCGTGGCACAAGCCTGGCGGGTCGACATGATGATTGAACCGGGTACACCAGACAGGTGGGTTTATAAGCGCGATACGTCGATCACTGGCGAACGCAGTGAAATGGTCTGCACCAACGAGGCGGGTATTCCTTATCTCAGGCCTGCAGCCATTCTGTTGTTCAAGGCCAAACACCTCAGGAAAAAGGATCAAGCCGATTTCAATCTCGCTTTGCCCAGGCTTTCGCCCGTGGATCGGCGATGGTTGATGGAGCATCTGGCCCAGGTACACCCGGGGCATGAATGGCTGGCGAGAATCTGAAACCTGCGTCCCGGTTCGGCATGGCGTCGAGCCGGGACGGGTTTATTGGCCATCGACAAGACGTGGTAGCTGTAGCCGATTCCCGTCGCGTAAAGCCTCCGGCAACAACGCCGCCGGGCCGTCGACCTGCTCGGCACCGCCGAAGGCAAATTCCGGTTCGATCAGCGAGTTGGTTGCCGGATTCAGCGCCTTCATCGTGCCCTCGGTGGCAGGCACGTCAGCGGCGCCGATCAGCAGGTGGCCGGTCAGATTCATTTCGCGTCACCTTGCGACTGAAGGCTGGCGATCAGTTCGTCCGTGGTGGTGATGACATGGGCGAACGTCGGGCCGTTGAGTTCGTGAGCGGCGTGCATCATTTCCTCTTTGAACGCGGCGGTGGCATCGCGCACCAGCGTGACGTGATAGCCGAGTTCCGATGCGTAGCGCGCGGTGGCTTCGATGCAGGTGTTGGCCAGCAGGCCGACAATGATCACGTGAGTGATGCCTTGCTGTTTCAGGCGAAAATCCAGATCGGTGTTGGCGAAACCGCTGGAGCCCCAGTGTTCCTGGACCACGATGTCGCCGTCCTTCGGCGCGAAATCCGGGTGCCATTCACCGCCCCATTCGCCGCGCGCGAAGTGGTGCATGTGCATGATCTTTTGTTGGGTCGGGGTTGGGTGATCCCAGTTCTCGTAGTCGCCTTTGACCCAGCGGTGATGCGGTACGATGACGACCGGAATCGGCAGGGCCCGCACGGCGCGATCGAGTTTGCGCAGGTTGTCGAGCAAACCGTTCTGCTCGGCCATCGGCTTGATCAGCGGAAAGATCTTGCCGCCGTCCGAAAGAAAATCGTTGTACGGATCGACCAGCAGGTAGGCGGTTCTGTCGAGCGGATAGAGAGGTTTCGACATGACGATGTACTCCGGCAATGAGAGTGATCGATGCTCAGGGCTTGTTCCCGCATCATGTTGATATGATAATCATAGTAACTGTAAAAGAGGCAAGCCCTGATGGCTGTAAACGATAGTCTTCCCGACACGCTGTGCCCGATTTCCCGGGCCGAGTCGATCGTCGGCGACCGCTGGACGGTGCTGGTTTTGCGCGAATTGTTCATGGGCAGCCATCGCTACGACGAGATCCTGGCCCAGACCGGCGGTACGCCGCAGATGGTCGCCGCCCGTCTGAAAAGCCTGGAAGTGGACGGACTGGTCGAGCGCCGCTTGTACAACGAGCGGCCGAAACGCTACGAGTACCACCTCACCGCGAAGGGCGAGGCGTTTTACCCGGTGGTGATCGCGTTACGCGCTTGGGGCGAGACCTGGTGCAAGTCGTCGGAGGAAGGGCTGGCGGTGAACATGACCCACAAGCACTGCAACCACAGCGCCGGCCTCGGGCCGCTGTGCGATCACTGCGGTGAGGTGTTGCGCCGTGAGGATCTGATCAGCCAGCCGCAGGAGGCGTACGCCGCCGAACGACAGGCGCGGCGGGAAGCGTTCAAAAACAAGTGACCGGCATCAAGGCGTGCCGTTTCGTCCGTGCAATCGGTAAGCGGGGCGCTGGCTCAAACGTTCGTAATAAGCGCTCACCGCCGGCAAGTGCGGATGTCCCAGCGGCGTCTCGAACCAGCGATTGACCGACAGGCCGATCGGGATGTCGGCGAGGGAAAACTGCTCGCCGCTGACATAGGCGCCGGTTTTTTGCAGCTGCCGGTCGAGGATCTCCATGTGCCGTGCCCACTCCCGGCAACCGGCGTCGAAAGCAAGGCTGTCCTGATGCGCAGGTGACTTGCGTACCAGCGACATGAACGCGTACGACCAGGACTTGTTCAGCTCCGAAGCCTGCCAGTCGATCCATTGATCCACCCGTGCGCGGGCACGCGCGTCGCTCGGGTAAAGTTGTTCGCCGTCATAGCGCGACGCCAGATAGCGAATGATCGAGTTCGACTCCCACAGCGTGAAGTCATCGTCCTGAATCACCGGCACCATCGCGCAGGGATTGAGTGCGAGGAACTCCGGCGTCAACGTCGACTGAAAACCTGAGCCCCAGTCTTCGCGTTCGAAGGGCAGGTTCAGTTCAGCACAGGTCCACAGCACTTTGCGCACATTGATCGATGAGGCTTTGCCCAGAATTCGCAGCATTGGATTTCCATCTCCGGTTGTCGTCGGGCGTAAAGAAATAGCACAACGCAAAGCAGAAGGCCCGCACATGGCGGGCCTTGTTGGTGCATCGAGTCAATCTCAGAGACTGCCCGCCAGTTTCCCGGAGGTCAGCCGCCGACGATAAGCACTGTCACGGGTCGCCAGCCAGAAATACAGCGGCGAGGTCACCAGCAAGCCGACCACCCACGACAGGTCCGCGCCGTTGATGTGCGCCGACACCGGGCCGACGTACAGCGGCGTGTTCATGAACGGAATCTGCACCGCGATACCGATCGCATACGCCAGCAAGGCCTGCGGGTTGTAACGGCCGTAGATGCCGCCGTCGACCTGGAAGATCGAGCCGATGTCGTACTGGCCTTTGTGGATGGCGTAGAAGTCGATCAGGTTGATCGCGGTCCACGGCACCAACACCACCAGCAGCACCAGCACCATGTCGACGAAGTGGCCGATGAAGTCTGCCGACGCGCCGACCGCAGCGAAACAGCAGGCCAGCAGCACGATGATCGAAATCACCGCGCGGCTCTTAGCGGTCGGAATCCAGCGGTAGGCGAAGGTCTGCACCAGGGTGATCAGCGACAGCACCGCGCCGTACAGGTTGAGGGCGTTGTGGCTGATCACGCTGAGCAGGAACAGCACCAGCATCAGCGGACCGATGGCGCCGGTGGCGAGTTTCACCGCGTCCATGGTGTCCATGCCCACCGGGGTTGCCAGCACGGCAACGGCGCCGAACACGAACGACAGGCTCGAACCCAGCGCCGATCCCAGATAGGTCGTCCAGAAGGTCGCCGCCACCGGCACATTCGCCGGCAGGTAACGCGAGTAGTCCGACACGTAAGGCGCAAACGCAATCTGCCACAGCGCCGCCAGCGACACGGTGGCGAGCCAGCCCGAGATGTTGAAGCTGCCGCGAGTGAGGAAATCATCGGTCTGGATGTGGGTGAGGATGTAGCCGAAGCCGACCACGATACCGATCCCCAGCACCCAGGTGCCGATGCGGTTGAGCACGTGGATGAAGCGGTAACCGATAATCCCGATGATTCCCGAGCCCAGCGCGCCGATTACGATGCCGACCGGCACCGGAACGCTGTCGACCACGCCATGCAGCGACTTGCCGGCGAGCACGATGTTGGAGGCGAAGAAACCGATGTACATCACGCCGGCAATCAACACCACCAGCAGCGCGCCGAGGGAACCGAACTGCGCGCGGCTCTGGATCATCTGCGGAATGCCCATCTGCGGGCCTTGCGCCGAGTGCAGCGCCATCAACACACCGCCGACCAGATGGCCGACCAGAATGGCGACGATGCCCCACACCAGATTCAGGTGAAACAACTGCACGCCGAGGGCGCCGGTGACGATGGGCAACGGCGCGATGTTGCCGCCGAACCAGAGGGTGAACAGATCCCGAACCTTTCCGTGGCGATCTTCGGGCGGCACGTAGCCGATCGTGTGTTTTTCAATGAGCGGTGCGGACGTTGTTGCAGAGGTGGCCATGACGAACTCCAAGGCAAGGACGAGTACGTGGACGTACTTCAGTGAGCGCCGGCACGGACGGCGCATTTCTTGTTGGGGTTGATCATGGGCAAGGAAAGGGGAGAGATAAATTAGTAGTTTTGTTGCTTCAGGCGTTAAAAAAACGAGGCTCTCCGGTCAGATGAAAACGCTCTGTCTCGGGTGTTTCAGCGCCATGAACGACAAAGCAGCTGACCTCCATCGGAGCAGCTGTCTGTCGGTGTTATTGCGGCTCGGCTGCGGACTTGATCCAGCAGCCAGACCGGTATTTCAAAGGCGAATAGACGCCAACATTCGATGCAGCATTTCATCGCAAGCCGTGAGCTGATCGACGCTGACGAACTCGTCCGGCTTGTGGCCCTGATCCATGCTGCCGGGACCGCACACCACCGTGGGAATCCCTACCGCATCGAACAGTCCGCCTTCGGTCCCAAACGCAACAGTGCCGAAATCGTCCGAGCCACAGAACGTGGCGATCAACTCGGCAGCCTTGCTTCGGGCATCGGTAGCCAGCCCCGGATACGCCGACAGTTCGCTGAAACGGATATCGCTCTGCTCGCTGACTGCCCGCATGCGCGGCAGCATCTGCTGTTCGGCGTAGGCCTTGAGTTGCTGGGCGACAACTGCCGGATCCTGCGAGGGCAGGGCGCGGATTTCGAAGTCGAAACGGCAATCGGCGGGGACAATGTTCAACGCCTTGCCACCGTTGATCACGCCGGTTTGCACCGTGGAGTACGGCGGGTCGAAACGCGGATCGAGGTGTTCATCCTTGAGCTGTCGGCCGATGCGTCCCAGCTCGCCGATCAGCTCGGCGGCGCATTCGATGGCGTTCACCCCGAGTGGCGCATAGGCCGAGTGACAGGCATGACCCTGGACATCGCAGCGCATGGCCAGTTTGCCCTTGTGCCCGAGCACCGGTTTAAGTTCGGTCGGCTCGCCGATGATGCACAGCAGCGGTTTGACCGAACGTTGCTCCAGTACCTTGAGCAGCGAGCGCACGCCGAGGCAGCCGACCTCTTCGTCGTAGGACAGGGCAATGTGCACCGGCAGGCGCAACGGTGCTTCGATCAACGATGGCACCAACGCCAGCACGCAGGCGATGTAGCCCTTCATGTCCGCCGTGCCGCGACCGTAAAGCTTGCCGTCGCGCTCGCTGAGTTCGAACGGCGGCAGCGTCCATGGCTGGCCATCGACGGGCACCACATCGGTGTGCCCCGACAGCACGATGCCCGGCCGATCGGCCGGGCCAATCGTGGCGAACAGATTGGCCTTGCTGCGCTCATCGTTGTAGATCAGTTCGCACGGCACATCGAAGCTTTCGAGGTAGCTACGCACGAAGTCGATCAATTGCAGGTTGGACTCGCGGCTGGTGGTGTCGAACCCCACCAGCGTCTTGAGCAACGCGACGCTGTCGCTCATCGGTCGTCTCCGGCAACCCCGTAGCCCGGCGCCTTGGCCGGATCGAGGGCGCGGTCGATGTAGTCCTGAAGCTGCGGGCGATAGGCGTCCCAGAGTTTCTGCAATTGACCGATCGGGTCTTCATCGGCCCAGTCCACCCGCAGGTTGACGATAGGCCAGGTCAGTTCACCGACCACGACCACGGCTGCCGAATGCACCGGGCCTGCTTCACCACCCAAGGCCTGGGCGGCGTGCAAGGCCTTGATCAGGCGATCGGCCAATTGGCCTTCGCCTTCTTCGAACGCGCTGACCATGGCCTCGATCACCGAGCGCCCGGCGAGCATGTTGCCGGCCGCCACGCATTGCTCGCCCGACACGGCGTTGTGCACGCCCAGAGTCTGCGCGCCGCTGAAATGCGCGGTCTGCCCGAGGTGATTGATCGCCGTGATCTGCCGGTACTGACTGTAGCCGTTGCGGGTCAGCACCTTGTCCAGCGCCGCCTCGGGCGCCAGGCCTTGCTCCATCAAGGCGAGCACTTCCGGGCCGAGCGACGGCAAGGTGATGTTCTGGCTCGAGACCGCGCCGACACCCGGCAACAGCCACGGGCAGCGGGCGCCGACGGCAATGCTGGAGGAACTGATGGCGATGCCGAACTGACCGGTTTCGGGGCAACGGGCGGCGATGGAAAATGTCATGTGTGGCCTCCTTTCGCTAAGGTCGAATTACTCGGGAATCACCGCAACCACATCAATCTCCATCAGCCACTGCGGCTGACCCAAAGCCGACACCACCAGCCCGGTGGAGATCGGGAACACGCCCTTCAGCCATTTGCCGACTTCCTGGTACACCGGCTCGCGGTAGCGCGGGTCGATCAGGTAAGTGGTGGTCTTGACGATATGGCTCAGGTCGCTGCCGGCCTCTTCGAGCAGTTGCTTGACGTTTCGCATCGCCTGTTCGGTCTGCGCGCGCGGGTCGCCGAGGCCGACCAGTTCACCGTCGAAATTGGTCCCGACCTGACCACGGACATACACGGTGTTGCCGGCGCGCACCGCCTGGCACAGGTCGTTGTCCAGGGTCTGGTTCGGGTAAGTGTCCTTGGTGTTGAACATGCGAATGCGGGTGTGGGTTGGCTGACTCATGTGAGGCTCCTGACGAAGTCGGACCCGGCGCGACGGGCGCCGGGATTGAAGAGGGAAATCAAGCGTCGACGGTGTCGACAGCGTTGTTGTGCAGCGCGGCTTCGCGTTGTTCGGCATCGCGATAGGCCAGGTATTTGCGCTGGGTGGCGATGTGGTCGGCCACGTGCTTGGCGTCGTGCCACACGCCCCAGATGAACGACGAGCCGCGTCGCGACTGCCACGGCAGACCGAGGAAATACACGCCCGATTCACTGGACACGCCGCGCTGGTGCTGCGGTTTGCCGTTGTCGTCGAGCGCGGCGACTTTCAGCCAGGAATAGTCCACGGCAAACCCGGTGGCCCAGATGATCGAGGTGATGCCGGCGGCGGCCAGATCGAGATCGGCCAGCGGGTTTTTCACGCATTCAGGATCCGGATACGTTTCGCGGGCTTCCGGTTCCAGTGGCAGATCCAGACCGTTGCGTTCGATGTAGGCGTCGGCGGCATCCAGCAGCGCGAGGTAGTTCTCGTCGCCACGCTTGAGGTTGTCGCGCAGGTCCTGTTTGAAGGTCACCACGCCGTCGCTGAACGATTCGGTGACGCCGACCAAAGTCATGCCGCGATGGGCCAGACCACGAAAATCGATGGTGCGGCCACCGTGGGCGCCGCTGACGGCGATGGTCACGTGCTCGCGGCCGGGTTTCATTGCGGCTTGATCCCACTCGCCGAGCACGCCCAGCCACCAGCAGAAATCACGGTTGCGGTAAGCGCGAGGAGGGCGGTCATGGGCGCCGACCGAAAGGTAAACCTGCTTGCCCGAGCGCTGCAATTCATCGGCGATCTGCACGCCCGACGAACCGGCACCGACTACGAGGACCGCACCGGCCGGCAACTGTTGCGGATTGCGATAATCAGCCGAGTGAATCTGCAGCAGGCGCTCATCTTTCGGCGCAATCGCCGGGATCACCGGACGCTGGAACGGACCTGTTGCAGCGACGACGCGGGCCGCTTCGATCACGCCTTCGGAGGTCTCGACGGTGAAGCCCGGGCGCCCGACGTTACGCACCACGCTTTTCACATCGACGCCGGTGCGGATCGGCGCGTTGAATTTCTTCGCATAGGCTTCGAAGTAATCGGCGACACGTTCCTTGTGGGCAAAACCGTCCGGATCGACATCATCGAATTCCATCCCCGGAAACCGGTCGTGCCACGCCGGACCGTTGGCCACCAGCGAGTCCCAGCGCCCGGTGCGCCAGCGTTCGGCAATGCGGCTGCGCTCCAGCACCAGGTGCGGCACACCGAGTTTGCTCAGGTGTTCACTCATGGCCACACCCGCTTGACCGGCGCCGACAACAAGCGTGTCTGTTTTTATTATTTCAGTGGTCATCTCTGATCCCTTCTCACGAGGCCGTTGGATTCAGGTCACTGTCGACCTGTTCTCTGTGCTTGGGATCAGACTAGGGAGGGGGTGGTTATCGGTAAAATATTATTAAGCTGGCATGTGAAGATAAAAACGTGATGCAGAGGCCTGAAAGCCCCGTAAATACGGGGCTTCGACCTGGCACCGGAATCCGGGACAACAAAAAAAGGACCGCCGACAGGGTTGTCGGCGGCCCTTTTCAAGGTGTGTTCAGATCACAAGAACTCAGCGATCGAGAAACGCCAGCAGATCTTCATTCAATTGCTGCGCATGGGTGACCGCGAAGCCGTGGGGCGCGCCTGCGTAGACTTTCAGCTCGGCACCCTTGATCTGCGCGGCCGCTTGCTTGCCGGTGGTCTCGAACGGGACGATCTGATCGCCATCGCCGTGAATCACCAACGTCGGTACGTCGATTTTCGCCATGTCCGGGCGGAAGTCGGTTTCCGAGAACGCGGTAACGCAATCCACAGTGCCTTTGAGCGAGGCCAGCAGGGCGATGTTCAGGGTTTGCGTCAGCACGCCATCGGAGACTTTCTGACCCTGATTGGTGCCGTAGAACGGGGCGTTGAAGTCAGCGATGAACTGCGCGCGATCCTTCAGCAGACCAGCCTTGATCCCGTCGAACACCGACTTGTCGACGCCTTCGGCAAAGTCCGGTTTCTTGCCGAACAGCGGCGTCACCGCGCCCAGCAACACCAGCCCGGCAACGCGCTCGCTGCCGTGGCGTGCAATGTAGCGGCTGACATCGCCGCCGCCCATGGAGAAGCCGACCAGGGTCACGTCACGCAGATCCAGGTGCTCGATCAGTTGCGCGATGTCGTCGGCAAAGGTGTCGTAGTCGTAGCCGGTCCACGGCTGCTCGGAGCGCCCGAAACCACGACGGTCGAAGGCAATGGTGCGGTAGCCGCGGCTGCTCAGGTATTCCATCTGGTATTCCCACATGTCGGCATCCAGCGGCCAGCCGTGACTGAACAGCACGGGCTTGCCGCTGCCCCAGTCCTTGAAATAGATCTCGGTGCCGTCTTGGGTCGTGAACGTGCTCATGAAAACTCCTTGGGTGTGGGCCTGCGTGGATGCCGTGATGGCAGCCTTCACTATCGCGACAAAGGGCATTGGCCACTTGTACGCAGGTGCTAAGTTTCGTGGCGCACGCGTTAACGGTTTGGCGGCATGAGTTGTAAGATGCAACCGCATCGAACCTGCCGTTTTGCCGGAGACACCCGAAATGAAGCGCAAAAGCCTTGCGGGCAATGCCTGCCCGATCGCCCGGACACTCGACCTGATCGGTGACTGGTGGTCGTTGCTGATCATCCGCGATGCGCTGGAAGGCATTAGTCGTTTCAGCGATTTCGAGAAGAGCCTGGAGATCGCCAAGAACATGTTGAGCACCCGGCTCAAAGGGCTGGTGGAACGCGACATCTTGTGCCTGGTGCCGGCGTCCGATGGCAGCGCTTATAAGGAATACGTGCTGACTGAAAAGGGCCGGGCGTTGCAAACCGTGATCGTTGCGTTGTCGCAGTGGGGTGGTGAGTTCATGTTCGAGCCTGGCGAGCCGGGGTCGGTGATGGTGGATGCGCAGAAGCGTCAGCCGATCAGGAAGCTTCAGTTGCTGGCAGTCGATGGCCGGGTGCTGGCGCCGGAAGATGTGGCGACAAAACTGGCGGTTGAGCATTGAGGTGATGTGATTCACCGATTCCGGAAGACTTTTACTGATGCCGCTGGTCGGCAATACATATTTAGTAATGACAAAAATTGACGTCAGAATAGTGGCTCATTACTATCGCGCCATTATTTTGATATCAGTTTCCGTCTCGAGGGATCGAACATGTCCTCACCCGCCCTCGTGGCGAGGTTGTGCCTGGCTTTGCTATGCCTTTCTCCGCTCCAAACCGCACTTGCAGCACCCACCCCGGGTGAAACCGACCTGATCCGCGAACGCCAGAACCGGCTGCTCGAAGAGCAGCAGCGGCGCCTCGAAGAGCTCAAGGATCTGCCCGGCAAAGAGGCCAAACCGGCTCAGCCGGAAGCCCCCATCGACAACCGTTGCTTTCAGATCAACGACATCGAGCTCAAAGGTGCCGACAGCTTGTCGGAAAGCGACAAGAGCCGTTTGCTCAAACCCTACATCGGCCAGTGTCTCGGTGTGCCTCAGCTGAATGAAGTGCTGAAGGTCATCACCGATCACTACATCGAGAAGGGTTGGGTGACCAGCCGTGCTTATCTGCCACAGCAGGATCTGTCCGGTGGGCACCTGAAAGTGCTGGTGGTCGAGGGCAAGCTCGAAGGCTTGAAAGGCGCCGACAACAGCAAGCTCTCGGAGCGTGAGTTGTCGATGGCGTTTCCCGGCAAGGCCGGTGAGCTGGTGAACCTGCGCGAGATCGAGCAAATGGTCGATCAGCTCAATCGCCTGCCGTCCAACCAGGCCAAGATGGAGCTTTCGCCGGGCAAGAACGTCGGCGGCAGTGAAGTACTGGTCACCAATACCCCGCAAAAACCATGGCGCACCGGATTGTCGCGCAGCAACGACGGCCAGCGCAGCACCGGTGAGCAGCAGTGGGGGACAACATTCGATTGGGACAGCCCATTGGGTCTGGCCGATCAGTTGTCGTTGCGCGGCGGTCATGACGCGATGACCGATCACCAGCACACCTCCAACAACGCCATGCTCAACTACAACCTGCCGTGGGGCTGGTGGAACTTCAGCTACACCTACAGCCAGAGTGAGTACCGCTCGCAAATCGCTGCCAACGGCTACAACTTCAAGCAGACCGGCGACAGCGAAAACCATCAGCTGCGCGCCGAGCGGGTGATCCACCGCGACTCGGTCAGCAAGACCTCCCTCAACGCCGGCCTGTCGTATCTGCGCACCAACAACTTCATCGAAGACAGCAAGCTCAAGCTGAGCAGCAACCGCATCAGCGAAGCGCAGTTCGGCTTCAACCACGGGCGGCGGATCGGCAGCGCCTTCGTCAACTTCGACGCCGGCATGCAGGAAGGCATCGGTGCATTCGACGCTCAGGGCAGCCATGATCCGGGTCCCGGCGAGCCGGATGCGCGTTACCGCAAATACACCGCCACCCTGAGCTATCTGCAGCCATTCAAAGTGGGGGGCGAGTCCTTCACCTTCAGCAGCCTGATGACCGGTCAGCGCAGCGAAGACGTGTTGTTCAGCCCGCAACGCACCAGCCTCGGCGGGTCGTCTTCGATCCGTGGCTACAAGGATCAATCGCTGTCTGGTGACAGCGGTGGCTACTGGCGCAACGACCTGCGCTGGTCGCGCCCGATCAACGCCGAATGGCTGCGCCCGGTGTTCGCGGAATACGGCACCAGCCTCGGTTACGATCAGGGCGTGATCCGTGGTGACCGCTACAACGGTGACCAGCATGGGCGCATGTCGAGCAACTCGCTGGAACTGTTTGCCCGGGGCGAACACGTTGCGGCCAGCGTGACCTTTGCCCACTCCCTGGAACGCCCTGACGTGCTGACCGAGCGCGAAGCACCGATCTATTTCCGCGTGGATTTCTTCCTCTAGTTTTTGCCCTTTCCGAGATTCTGCTATGAACTTCCGCCAACTGGCCTTTCTGGCCAGTCAGCCTTCTGCTGCCTTAAAAAACCGTGAACACTTCTGGGGCATGCCCAAACGCGGAATGGCGTTCCTGCTGGCCAACGTCATGTTCTGGCAGCCGATGTGGGCACAGGCAGACGGAATCGTGGTCAGTGCGCCCGGCACCACGCTCGACCGGGCAGGCAATGGCGTGCCGATCATCAACATCGCCACGCCCAACGGCGCGGGTCTTTCGCACAACCAGTTCCACGATTACAACGTGGATGCTCAAGGCGTCATCCTCAACAACGCGACCAGCCGCACTCAGCTGACGCAGATCGGCGGAATCATTCTCGGCAACCCGAACCTGCGCGGCGCGGCGGCGCAAACCATCCTTAACGAAGTCAACGGTGGCAGCCCGAGTCAACTGCGCGGTTACACCGAAGTGGCGGGGCAGTCGGCGCGGGTGATCGTGGCCAACCCGTATGGCATCAGTTGCAACGGCTGCGGCTTCATCAATACGCCGCGTGTGACCCTGACCACAGGTAAGCCGGTACTGGATGGCACGGGACGGCTGGATCGATTCCAGGTCGATCAGGGCAGCGTCTCCATCGATGGCAAAGGTCTGGATGCCAGCGCTGTCGACAGCTTTGAAATCCTCACCCGCAGTGCGCAGATCAACGCGCAGATTCACGCCAAACGCCTGAACATCACCACCGGTCGCAACGATGTAAACGCCGAAACGCTCAACGCCACCGCGCGTGCCGATGACGGCAGCGCCAAACCGCAACTGGCGATCGACTCTTCGGCGCTCGGTGGGATGTATGCCGGGGCGATCAAACTGGTCGGTACCGAGGCCGGTGTTGGCGTGAAACTGGCAGGCGAGCTGGCGGCCAGCGCCGGGGATATCCAGATCGACGCCAATGGCCAACTGACGATGGCGAAGGCCACGGCCAGCAATGCGGTCGACATCAAGGCCAACAGTCTTGAGGCGCAGCAGGCCGTTTACGCGGGCACACAATTGACCGTGCAAACCGCTAAGGATCTGGTTAACCAGCAAAGCCTTGCCGCGAGGGACAGCGTTCACCTGACCAACGGCGGCACATTGACCAACGCCGGCGTGATCGAAGCCGGGGTGAACGCGGACAACAGCCGTAACGGCAATGGCGATGTCACCCTCAACAGTGGCGCCGTGAGCAACCGTGGCAGTGTATTGGCCAGTCGCTCGCTGAGCGCGAGTGCCGCAGGTGTTTTCGATAACCAGAACGGTATCGTCCAGGCCAAAGACGTCGCGCTGAGCGCCACTCGGTTGCTCAACCAAGGGGCTGACGCACGGATATACGGCGAGACCCGCCTGGCCTTCAACGTCCCGGCAATCGTCAACCTCAGTGGTCTGATCCGCTTCGCCGACGGCCAGGCGGCAACGCTCTCCGTCGACAGTCTGGACAACCGCAAAGGTCGTATCGAAATCGCCGGCGGCAGTCTGAAACTCAATGCGCGGACGCTGCACAACGACGACGGCAAGATCATCGCCGGACGTCTGGATATCGATACCCGGCAACTCGACAACGCTGGCGGCCTGATTGCTGCCAGCCAGGGCGAAACCAAGGTCGTCGCCCGCGAACGTCTGAACAATGGCACAGGCAAGATCCAGGCAAAGACCGACCTCGTTGTGTCGGGCGCCGAGTTGCTCAATCAGGGCGGCACATTGGCCGCCGATTCGATCCGGATTACCGGCACCCGACTGGATAACAGCAGCAAGGGGGTCATCAGTGCCGAAAACGGCAATCTTGATCTGGCACTGGATCAGGATCTCGATAACCACGCTGGCAAGGTTCAAGCCTCGGATCGATTGAGCGTCGCTGCCCAGACCATCGACAACCGTAATGCCAGCCTGACCGGCAAAACCCTTGAGGTCACCAGTCTCGGCAAGCTCGACAACTCCCAAGGCACGATTTCATCGGATGAAAGCGTGCTGGCCAGCGAAGACCTGGACAACACTCAGGGCCTGATTCAGGGCAACACGACCCTGAACCTGACCGCACGCGATCTGGACAACACCAACGGCCAACTGCTCGGCGGTGTTGTCGATGCGACGCTGGACAATCTCACCCGCAATGACAAGGGCGCGATCAGTACCGAGACCGGCAAGCTCACGCTGGTCGTCAACAAGCACCTGAACAATGCCTTGGGTCGACTGCAAGCCAGCCAGGGTGACGTGGATGTTCACGCCGGCAGTATCGACAACCGTAAAGGTGTGGTGGCCGCGCAACAGCTGCTGTTGGTCGCTCGCAACGGTCACATCGATAACCGTGGCGGGCGGGTGATCGGCGATCGCCTCAACCTGCAAGCGGCCAGCCTCGATAATGGCGAGGGCGGTCTGCTGGCCGCGGGTGCTGACGGGGCCCGGTTGATTCTTAAGCGAACCGTCGCCGGTCAGTCGCAACTGCTCAATCAAAAGGGCCGGATCCAGAGCGATGCCGACCTGTACATCGAAAGCGATACGGTCGACAACAGTGCCGGTGTTCTGCTCGGCAAAACCATCGAAGTCAACGCGACCCGACTGAACAACAGTGACAAGGGCGGCATCGTCGGTACGGGCGGCGACATTGCGCTGAAAATTGCCGGTGTCTTCAATAACGTCACGGGCGTGGTCGACGCCGCTGAGCAACACCTGCTGCTCGAACAACTGGTCGAACTCGACAATCGCGGCGGCACATTGCGCGGCCAGCGCCTGGACATCACCAGTACGTCCATCGACAACCGTGATGCGGGCCAGATTGTTGCAGGTAGCGATGGTCTGAAAATCGTCGGCAGCACCGTGCTGAATCAGCAGGGTGCAATCCTCGCCAATGGCAGCCACGCAGAACTCGCGCTGGGCACCGGCAACCTGCAAAACCAGGGTGGCACGCTTCAGGCTGACACGCTCGACATCACCAGTGCCGACCTCGATAACAGCGCGGTCAATGGCAAGGCTGGTTTGATCTCCAGCCTGCTGGGCGATTTGCAGTTGACCGTGACACGCCTGATCAACCATGGCGGCAAGCTCTTCGGCAAAGGTCAGGTCACTTTCGATGGCACCCGTCTGGATAACGCGGGTGGTGAGATCAGCGGCAATCGGCTGGGTCTCGAAGCGGTCGGCCAGATTCTCAATCAGGGCGGACTGATCGAGTCGGCGGCGGATCTGCAACTGAGCGGCGTCCAGCTGGACAACAGCGCTGGCGGGCAGATTCGTGCCCTGGGCGGCACCTCCAGCAAGATCAAACTGAACGGCAACCTGAACAACCAGAACGGCGTCATCGAGATCGGCAGTCAGGATCTGGAACTGGCTGGCGCCCAGCTCAACAACCTCAGCGGCAGCGTGCGTCACGCCGCGCAAGGGCTGTTCAACCTGGATCTGAATAACCTGACCGGCACGCAGGGCAGCCTTACCGGTCTGGGCAACGGCGTCTGGGATGTCGCGGCGGTCAATGGTGTGGGCACCTGGCAACTCAATGGTGGGCTGACTTACACCAGTGCGCAGGATTTGAACCTCAATGTCGGGGATCGCATCGCCAGTGCTTCGGCGCTGAACCTGAATGTCGCCAATCTGAACAACGCCGGGCAACTGCTCAGCGATGGCGATCTGACGCTGACCCTTGGCGGCAACCTGATCAACAGTGGTCGAGTGTCGGCTCAGCAGAAGCTCACCATCAACGCCAACGACTTGATTCAACAGGACGGGCGGCTGGTCAGCGGTGGCGATACCGTGATGACCTTGCGCGGCACGCTGGACAACCTAGGCCGCCTGATCGCCAACCAGAACCTTACGGTGACGGCTGCACAGATCAACAACAAAGGCACCCTGGGCGCCCAGGGCAATCTGGAATTCAACGCCGCCAACGGCATCTCCAACGGCGCCGATACGCTGCTGTTCAGCGGCGGCACGATGAAGTTGCATGGCAACAGCCTGAACAACTATTACGGCGACATCTACAGCCGGGGCAATCTCACGGTCGACGCCGTGGGTGGTGGTCGTGCTGCGTTGTTCAGCAACTTGTCGGGGACGGTCGAGGGCGAAGGGGATATCGACATCAATGCGATGTCGGTGGAAAACGCCAAGTCGGTTTTCGAAATGTCGCAGGGCGGCAGTTCCGGCTCCATCAGATGGATTTGCGGGCAGCATTGCGGTGGCCACGATGGCTGGAAAAAAGGCACGATCATTATTGATCGGACCTATAACGATGTGGTCCTCAAAGACTCGACCGCATCACGCTTCGTCGCGGGCAAAAACCTGACGATTCATGCCAGCAATGTCGAAAACCGCTACAGCATGATGGCTGCCAACGGCAACCTGACGGTAACCGCCGACCGCTTGTTAAACCTCGGCGCGGAATCGCGCTCAGGCACTTCAACAGAATCGATTGGCACGCCTGGCAGGATCGACAATAGTCTGTGGGATCGGATGGAGTTCATCGAAGTTCCAGCGTTCAATGCGCAGACGCAGCAGGGGAATTTCGATGAGGCACGCTTCAACGAGTTGGTCGCCGTAACCAATGACAGTCGTTTCTCCCACCCTAGCAACGTACCAATAAACTGGTCTCCCAATGGCAACACCTTGTATCCGGCCACCCTTCAGGCGGGAGGAACGGTAAGCCTCAACGTCACTGACTCCATTCAGAACGGCAAGCTCTACAACAATACTTACGATCAGCTCACCGGAAATCTGGACAGCGAAAAAGCCACCGGTGTGGGTGTCGTCGACATCAATCTGGGCAAGCGCAGCAGCGCCGCCAGCGTTCAGGTCGCCAAGGACGTCACTCGCATCGAAAGGGTGGATGCGGACGGCGTGAAGCAGATCAGCTTCGTCCCGGTTGATTTCCGTGGAGTACCGTTTGCTGCCGTAGATCCAACCGCGTCTTCGACTTTCAGGCTTCCGAAAGGCCCGTACGGCATGTTCGTGCAGAGCCCGAATCCGCAGAGCCGCTACCTGATCGAAACCAATCCGGAACTGACTCAGACCGCGCCATTCATGAGCTCGGACTACCTGCTGGGTAAGCTCAATTTCAGCGCGGATGAGGCTGCCCGTCGCCTCGGCGACGGCCGCTACGAATCGCGTTTGATCAGCGATGCCGTCTTGGCTCAGACCGGCCAGCGTTTTCTGGCCGGCGGCTTGAACAACGATTACGAGCAGTTCCGCTATTTGATGGACAACGCGCTCGCCAGCAAAAACGAGCTGAATCTGGCGGTGGGTGTCACCCTGACGTCCGAGCAGGTGGCGGCGCTGACGCACGACATTGTCTGGATGGAAGAGCGCGTCGTCGATGGTCAGAAAGTGCTGGTGCCGGTGCTGTATCTGGCGCAGGCCGAATCCCGCAACGTGCGCGGTGGCAGCCTGATTCAGGGGCGTGATCTGGAAATGATCGCCGGCAATGACCTGGTCAACGTCGGCACTCTGCGGGCCACCAATAACCTCACGGCAGACGTCAAAGGCAGCCTCTATAACGGTGGTCTGGTCGAGGCCAACGAACGCCTGAGCCTGATGGCCACCGACAGCATCCGCAATGCGCTGGCCGGTGATATTCGCGGCAATCAGGTCAGCCTGAGCACCCTCAAGGGTGACATCGTCAACGACCGGACCGCCGTGACTTACAGCCCGGGGCAGGGGTTGCGCACGTCACTTGACGACGGCGGTAGCATCAGCGCCCGCGATACGCTGAGCATCAAGTCCGGCCGTGACTTGACCAACTCCGGCACGATCACCAGCGGCGCTGATGCAGACCTGAGCGCGGCTCGTGACATCAATTTACTGGCGGTTCAGAACGTCAACGAGATCCACACGATCGAGAACGGCGGACATCGCTCGACTGTCACCACAACCGTGGAAAACCTCGCGTCCAGCGTGAAGAGTGGCGGCAACCTGAAGCTCGACGCCGGTCGCGACATCAACGTCCTTGCCAGTACTGCAGAAGCCAAAGGCGATCTGCTTGCCGACGCGAAACAAGACTTGAACATGGCTTCGGCGAGCGACGAACACAATGTCGAGACCAACAGCAAAAGTGGCAAGAAACGCGTCCACGAAGAAGACAACCACACCGTCCAGAAAGCCGCCGAGTTCATTGCGGGCGGCGACGTAAAAACCACTTCCGGTCGCGATACCACGTTGGTGGCGAGCAAGATCAGCGCGGGCAATGAAGCCTATGTGTATGCGGGTAATGACCTGAATCTGCTGGCAGCGCAGAACAAGGATTACACCCTGTACGACATGAAGGAGAAGGGTGGTTTCGGCGCCAAGAAAACGAAGCGCGACGAAGTTACCCAGATCACTCATGTGGGGAGCGAGATCAAGACCGGGGGCAATCTCACGCTGGTCAGCGAGGGGGATCAGCGCTATCAGGGTGCCAAGCTAAACAGTGGTAAAGACCTGACCTTGGACAGCGGTGGCAGCATCACTTTTGAGGCCGTGAAGGATTCGCATCAGGAAAGCCACGACAAGAGCAGCAGTAGCGCGGCCTGGACCAGCATGGAAAGCAAAGGCCAGGTTGATGAAACATTGCGCCAAAGCCAACTGATTGCCAAAGGTCAGACGCTTATTAAAGCGGTTGACGGGCTTCACATAGACATCAAACAGATCAACCAGCAAAGCGTCAGTCAGGCAATCGACGCCATGGTGCAAGCCGACCCGAGTATGGCCTGGTTGAAAGACGCCGAAGCGCGAAATGATGTGGATTGGCGTCAAGTCCAAGAGCTGCATGACCGCTGGAATGAAAGCCATTCCGGGTTGGGTGGCCCTGCGATGATCATCATCATAATCATCGTCACCTACTTCACGGCTGGTGCGGCTTCAGGCCTTGTGGGGGCCGGCGCGACTGCTGGTTCCGGCACAGCGATGTCCGCTGGTTTGGCCGCGACGGCCACCAGTGAGGCAGTGGCAGCAGGTTGGGCGAACGCGGCACTCACCGCCATGATTACTTCGGCAACCAGTACCGCAGCCGTCAGCACCATTAACAACAAAGGCAATCTCGGAGCGGCGCTCAAAGAAACCTTCAGTGCCGACAACCTGAAGAATTACATTGTGGCCGGAGGCACTGCGGGTCTGACCACCGGTTTCTTCAATGACTGGACCAGCAGCACGACCGGTACATCGCCCGCGCTCACGGAATCCACCAAAGGCGCATTGGCCAATACCGGCAAAGTTGTTGTTGCTGATTCCGGTGGTTTGAGCAGCCTGCAAGGTATCGCGCACTTTACCGAAAACCAGTTGTTGCAAAATTCCACCTCGGCATTGCTCAACAAAGCCCTGGGCCGTGAAGGCAGCTTGGGCGATGCGGTGCAAAAAAGCCTGGTAAATGCGTTTACCGCCTATGGCTTCAACCTGGTGGGTGATATCGGGGTGAGCAACCACCTGCAGGACGGTGGTCTGGAGAAGATTGGCCTGCATGCGCTGATGGGGGGCTTGAGCTCACTGGCCTCGGGTGGGGACTTCAAAACGGGCGCCTTGGCAGCCGGAGTCAACGAAGCGCTGGTCGCCGACCTGGCGTCGGCGTATTCCGGAATGTCGAAGGACGATAGAGAACGATTGTTGCTGATGAACTCACAACTGATCGGGGTTTTGACGACCGCTGTGCAGGATCCGAATGCCGATGCCGACAAGCTGCAGCTTGGGTCATCAATCGCGCAGAGTGGTACTCAATACAACTACTTGAGTCATCAGGATGTAAAAGACCTGGAAAAGGCGCTCAAGGAATGTAAAGACAACTGTGATGCCGTTCGAGCTGAGTTTGCCAGGCGTGATGCGGCCAACACGGCGCGGCTTAATAACTGTTGGGCGACCGGTGATTGCGAGAAGATCAAGGCTGAGATTGATGAAGGCTCTCGTGAATTAAACAAACTTTGGCAAAATGACAAAACAGGGATTACAGATCAATTCCTCCATAGCAATATCGCCGACTCGACCAACGCCAGGACGCGGGCTTCCCTCGACCACCTTCCGAAAGGGGATCCGGCTAATGCGGTGAAAATGTTGGCTGCAGCGGGGATCATTGCTCTTGCGCCCGAAGCGATTGGTTTGCTTGGACAGTTGACCACGAGAGCTGCAGCCTCCTGCGCAGCCAACCCAGTGTTGTGCGCAAACGAAGTCGCTATCTGGACAGCCGAGGCAGGGATGGCGGAAGCACTTCCTGTCGGATTGGGGACCGCGGCAGGAGGGTTGACAGCCAAAGAGCTAAGTGATCTTCGCGGCTTGATGGAGATAGAAGCGAAAACTGGGGTTAAACTGACGGCTGAGGAGATCGCGGCAGTTGTAAGGCCAGCAGCAGTAGGTACGGAAGGGGCAGCCACGATTGGAGGTCAGGCAACTTCTACCTTTTTGAAGGACTTCGGCGAGTCTGTTCTTGGTCACAACACACAGATAGGCGTGCGAAATAGTAAGGCAGGAACGATTTCGGGTGCTCACAATGTCGATGCCTTCCTAGAGTCGGTTGAAATAACCGGAGCGAAAATCTCCAACAAAATTACTGACGTCCGTTATCCTGGCCTTGTTGAGTATAGCTATCAGTTACCTAGAACCAACACTAAGGGCGAGTTGATAGGTGGTTATAAGCCTACATCAACAAAAACGACTTACGATCCGAAGGTCTTGCCTGATAGTAAAGTTGCTGATATGTCTAGTAGGGCAGCAGTTAAAGCCGAGTCGTTGTTTAAAGCCACTCCAACGTTGAGGGAGGCTAGTATTAATGTTGATGGTTATTACTTTCAGGTGACGCGCAATAGCAAGAGTGGAGAAATAACGAATTCATTTATTACTATGCCGCCGAGGACAAAATGATGAATAATTTGGTTTGGCTTGAGAGTCTCAAGAATTCGTTTTCTTCAACTGGTTTAGATTATGAAGATCTTTACCATTTGATAGAGGCTGCTATAGTTAGAGGGAAGACTAATTTTCCAGCGTTTATTCACGACGCTTCACGGGGATATGGATTTTCAGTGAGTGAAGGCTTTTTTTACTCCCTTGATCAGGACTGGGATGATCCAGAAAGTTTTGATGAGGTCAGTTTATTTTTGGGCGAAGTGGAGACTTCAAGCATCCCGGTGGGTGACTACGTTTTCCTTATGAAAATTGCAGCTAATGTGTACTCTGACTACTTTCCGGACGAAGGAGGTAGTGTTTTAAGATCTGCTGAAAGATTAGAGGAGCGTTATTCAAAAAGGTTTTCAGTCTAGTTGGATGTGTTTTTTAAGATTAGGAAAAGATGCGGGTTTATTTAATTTAATAAATCCGTAACGTTTTTATACGTTTTGCACTAAGTTAATTTTATGATCTGTGACTCTGCGGCTACAGTCGTGAGTGGTGCTCCAAGTGCGGATTTATCGAAATGACCAAAAAATTAAAAGGACAAAAAAGGGGATGGGTTTATTTGATTAGATGAATCTGTCCCCTTTTGTTAGTCAATGTTTTTGATAAGGGTGGTGTAATTCGTCTAACCAAGAAAAAAGGAACCTGAGATGTTGCACGAAGAGCGCGTTACTTACGAAGTCCTTAAATCATAGGCGCTGGAGCGTTATTACGAGGGGTGCCGTGATCATGCGGTGATGAAGGGTTGGCCTCATGAGCAGATAATGGGATATGTCGATTACCAATTTGAAAACGTTTTTGAGCGCCCAGTAGAGAATTTCATGTGGCGGGTCATCTTGCTGGTTTTATCTGGCGGATGTCATCAGGATTGGTATTTTCGAGCGCGCCAACTGCTTGAAGAGCAAGTAGAAAAAAATAAAGAAAAGGGGACGGATTTATTTAATTTAATAAATCTGTCCACTTTTGTTTGGAAGTAAACAATAAGGAAGGGTTAAATGATTCGTCCCCTTTGCATCTGTGCTCTGCGCCCGTGTGAAATTACAGATGAGGGTGGAATTAAAAAAGACGCTATTATCGGTGTTGGTGCAAATAGCAGTACTACCTGGTCGGAGGGCAAGTAATGTCACTGAATAAAGACTGGCAGCCTGGTTATGGAGAAATAATCACTTGGTTCGCCATGGACAAAAATGGATTGATAGCAGTTATGGTGAATAACTGTTTTGGTCGCCTCCCGTCTGTATTGTTGGATGTTCTAGGTTTGGAGGCGCAGCTTGATCGTATAAACGAGTTTATGTGGGAGGAATCGTCAGATTTTTTTGATTATCCAGAAAGTAAAGCAGGTCGGACTTTGTTGGATATGTATTCATTTCGCAGGTATCGTAACGCTCATTCACGCAAGGACGTACAGTTGATAGTTTCAGAACGGTCGGGTTCTGATAAAAAACTCTCGGAGTATTCAATTCCGTCAATTAAAGGATTTTACATTTATCATGCAGTGGAAAGTTCTGTTCCTGGCGAGGACTATCCGGTGGGATGTAAAGAGGATACGGTGGCAGGGGATTATTTTAGATTTTTAGTCCCAACTGTACATGCTGGGGTTGAAGACTTTCCCGAGGAGTTAAGGTCGTTAGTTGTCGTCTCGGATACACTGGATTTTACCTCTGATAAAATTATCGCGAGTGGTTCGATTGATTTGGTTTTCTAGCGTTTTTTTTTTCATGAAAAGGCCTGTTTTTTTTTGGTTTAATAACTCGTCCTCTTTTGAATTGATGAGGTGAAAGTATGCGACGGACTTTATCCTGGGTGGTGGGTTTTGGCCGATCATGCGAAGGTGGCATGTTAAGAGACCCATCCTGGATTGATGATTTAGCGCACCTGAAGAAGTCCTGTCATGGTGCGGGAAGCGTAACGATGGATGTTGACGAGTTGGCCGGATTTGAACTCTTGACACTAAAGGTGATTGCAGACGCAGGAAAATGGATTTAATAAATCTGTCCTCTTTTGTTATTTAGGTTGTTAGGTATATATTAGGAAAAAAGGTTGCGGATTTATTTAATTTAACAAACCCGTCCCCTTTTTGGTCCGTCATATGGTGATGAAAGGTTGAGGTTGTTGAAATGAATAATCTTGTTTGCTGTGTGCGGAATGAGATAGTCCATGCTGATGGAACGGTTTTTGAAAGGTTCTACGACTGGCAGGGATGCAGCACTGATTTTGAAGTTGAAATGAAGCAACTTAGGCATATAAATGTTAGTCCAGTAGTAGATATGGTGACATTTATAGTAAAAGAGGACGGGGCGGAGGTCCGATTCCTAGCTGCGGGTATCCCATACATACTCCCTGATCGGACAGGGGTGTTGGTGGTTTTTCAACAGGAACCAAATAGATTCAAATGTCCCAAAGCTCCATGGTTTTTTGGGTATCCCAACAACGCTGCTATTTATAATGCTGACGGTTCATTACGCTTTCAGTTGTGCAATCCTTATGGTGAAGGCAGCTACATAGGAGCGATGCATTCAGGTGCGATGCCTGGACATCCTAATTCTGTTGGTGTTTTGGTAGGAACAGTGGGGCATGATCCGGAGTGGCTTTATTTGGTTGATTCTGACAATCCGAAGCTAATACCTACAGGAAAGTGGATTCGTTATTGAGAGAGAAACGGCTGCAGATTTATTTGAGTTAATAAATCTGTCCCCTTTTTGCAATTCTTTTATAGCCTTGATCTTGGCGAAAGTAAAAAAGGACGTATTTTCAGTGTTAAAGGTCTCAATTAAGATATGTTTCGCTATTGCTTCTGTTTTTTCAGTCGCCCTCGCGAGCGCAAGCAACTTTAAAGTCTCCGAAGAAGGTGAGGTTTTGTACTTCAAAGCGCTACCTTATCTAGAGAAAGTTGATGAGCTGACTAGTAATTTGTATATTGCCCGTGATCAGTTACCTATCAACGAGAAATTCCCACCGCAGAAGAAGCAACAATATAAGGATGAAGTGCAAGTTCTTTTAAAGGAAGGGATGCCTTTGCTCAAGCGCTCAGCTGAGGCTGGCAACCCAGCTGCGCAGTATCGCCTAGCATTTATGGCGTCGAGCAATCAACTTTCCAAAGAAGAAGCCTGTACCCTGCTGAAGTCCAGTTTGAGCAATGGATTTACTCCGGCGGGGTTACAAATGTTTTTCATATGCTCCGATGAGACTAAAACCCCTGGGTTCCGCTCACTCATCGAGGCGTTACCTAAAAATGAAACTATTTATAAGAAATACTACCCTCAACCAACGATGCTACCGACATGCGATATCTTCAGCGATAGACAGTCTCTTTTCACGATCGTATCGTTAGACGAAAGAAACTTTCGCGCCAACCTTTATATGCGCTTATCGGCTCAGATGTCGCCGCCAAACCTTAAACAAGAGCAGCTCAGGTATCTTAACAAAGCCGCCGAGAATGGATGCGCCGAAGCAATAATGTGGATAAACGCTAAACGCTAAACGCTAAACGCTAAACGCTAAAAAAAGGGGACGGATTTATTTGATTTAATTTTCCCCTTTTCTAGTTGTCGGGCTTCGTGAGGGTACTGTGGGCGATATGTGGAATGCGAAGAATAACGTTCGCTTGCTTGGTGGCGGCCATCAGGTGAATTTCATGGATAAGGCGCCACGAACTAATCCTGAGCTGTATGAAGTTAATATGAACTCGGTGAGGTCATTGTAGTGAGCCAGTTGATCAGCGAAATTAGAACGAAGTGGGAGTTCGATGATGGAGTGCTCTTTGAGGATTTCGTCAGTTGGACCGGAACCTCAACCAGCTTCGACGATTTGAAGAAATATGCGCTTTATGCGCAAGAGCACATAGTCGTACGTTTTGAACGATATCTTGTTCTTGAAAATGGCGTTGAGATACGTCTTCATGTCAGTGAAATGCCTTATCTCCTTGAAGATAGAACAGGGGTTTTGGTGGTTTTTAATGAAGAGCCTTCAAAATTCAGTACACCTGAGTTTCCTTGGTTTTTTAACTGTCCTGACAATGCGGCGATCTACAATGCTGATGGCTCTTTGCGTTTTCAACTGCAAAACTCTTCTGGTATTGGAAACTATATTGGAATAGCGCACCACACGGAAATACCAGGGAATCCAAACGCGTTAGGTGTTTTGGTCGGTACATTGGAGCATGATCCGGAATGGCTTTATTTGGTTGATCCTGATAGTCCGAAATTGATACCTACAGGAAAATGGATTCGTTATTAGTTGAGTAAGCAAAAGAGGGCGGATTTTTTATTCGATAGGAAAGCCCGCTTTTTGGTCATCTTTTTTATTCAATAAGGACTCAGTCTTTGAGTGATGTGAAAGAGTATCCGCGTCTGAAAGTGTTCCTGGCCTTTCTTCTCTGTCCACTGGTCCCGGGTTTCATTGGTAGCATTATCAAGACCCTTGCAACGATCTTCCATCTGGCCATGAATCCACGGTTGATGGGTGAGGTCGTGGGAGGGGAGTTGATGTTGATGCCGTTCCTCGGCCCCTTGCTCGCCGAGGCGGTATTTCTTGTGCCGTTTTTGTTGTTCGCAATGGTGATTGCACTGATGAAGGTCAAGCGGACGAGCCGATCCTGTTCAGTGATTGCGCTGTCGGGTGCCGCGTTGGCCACTTTATGGGTGACGCCGTTTGTCCTGGCCGTTGTATCGGACGTAAAGGGAGCGACGTTTTCCGATGAGATGTTCGGAATGGTCGTGCTGTTCCTCACGGCAATGGCGACATGCTGGCTGACAGCGCGATTCTTTCTGCCTGATCCGGCAGAGCCTTCGTTGCCTTGAAACTCCAAATGAAAACGCCCCGAATAGCTCGGGGCGTTTTCGTATGCCGGGCGGCAGGTCTATCTGAACGCCGGCACCACATGCTTGATAAACAACTCCAGCGACTTCTTCTTCTCCGCATGCGGCAAGCTGTTGTCACACCAGAAACTGAACTCATCCACTCCCAGTTCCTGGTAGTACTTGATCCGCGGAATGATCTCCTCCGGCGTACCGATCATGGCGGTCTTGTGCAGGCTCTCCAGTTCAAACTCCGGACGCCCGGCAAACTTCTCTTCCGGGCTCGGGGCCAGGAAGCCGTTCACCGGCACTTCCTTGTTGCCGAACCAGGCGTCGAACGTGCGATAGAAACGTGAGATGGCTTTCGCGCCCACCTTCCAGCCTTCCGGGTCATCCGCCGAGTGCACGTGGGTATGACGCAGCACCATCAATTGCGGACGCGGCACATCGGGGTTGTTGTCCAGCGCAGTCTGGAACTTGTTCTTCAGATCGAGGACTTCTTCGTCGCCCTTCATCAACGGCGTGACCATCACATTGCAGCCGTTGGCCACGGCGAAGTTGTGCGAGTCCGGGTCGCGCGCGGCGATCCACATCGGCGGGTTCGGCTTCTGGATCGGTTTCGGCACGCTGGTGGAGGTAGGAAATTTCCAGATCTCGCCGTTGTGGGCGTAGTCGCCTTGCCACAGTGCGCGCACCACCGGGACCATTTCCCGCAGGGCCTGGCCACCGCTGGAGGCGGGCATGCCGCCGGCCATGCGATCGAATTCCACCTGATAGGCGCCGCGCGCCAGGCCGACTTCCATCCGGCCGTTGCTGATCACGTCGAGCAACGCGCATTCACCGGCGACCCGCAGCGGATGCCAGAACGGCGCGATGATGGTGCCAGCGCCCAGGTGAATGGTGGTGGTCTTGGCCGCGAGGTAGGCCAGCAGCGGCATCGGGCTCGGCGAGATGGTGTATTCCATCGCGTGGTGTTCGCCGATCCACACGGTGCTGAAACCGCCGGCCTCGGCCATCAACGTCAGTTCGGTCAGGTCTTCGAACAGTTGACGGTGGCTGACGCTTTCGTCCCAGCGCTCCATGTGTACGAACAGGGAAAATTTCATGACGCTACCTCGAATCTCTTGTGGTCGGCCGGTCGCTTGCCGGCCTGTTTAAGTGCAATCGTGCGGGTCAGGCGAAGGCGGGCAGGGCGCCCATCTTGCCGTGGCAATACACCAGCGGGCCGGCGTCCTGCTGAGGGACGAAGAGGTTTTTCACCGCGCCGACCATGATCGCGTGGTCGCCGCCTTCGTATTCGCGCCACAGCTCACATTCGATGATAGCTGTCGCGTTGGCCAGGATCGGGTTGCCCAGTTCGCTCAGCGTCCACTCGATGCCCTGCGCCTTGTCCTTGCCTTTGCGGGCGAAGGCATAGGCTTCGCTCTGCTGACCGCCGGACAGGACGTGAATGGCAAAGCGTTTGTTCTTGATCAGGACGGGGTAGGAGTCGGAACTGTAGTTGGGGCAGAACAGCACCAGGGCCGGGTCCATCGACAGCGAGCTGAAGGCGCTGGCGGTCAGGCCGACGATCTGGCCGTCGTCATCCAGCGTGGTGATGACGGTAACGCCGGATGGGAACGAGCCCATGACTTGTTTGTAGACGGCAGCATCGATCATTGGTCAATCCTCGAGTGCGGTGAAGCGTGTTTTTATGTGTTTATGGGTCTGATGGTATACCGTAATACATCGATTGCAAGCGCTTTTTTGGTGAAACGATAAACGTGGTTCATCCGTCGGAAACTCAGCATTTACGGGGCTTTGCTCTAGCCGTGAGCGCTGGCTATCAGGGAGGATGCCGGATCAGATGCCGTCGCAAACAGCGGATCAGTCTTGTGAAAATGTCGGAATACCATAATATGGTCTGCATCTGAGGGGCGGCCACGAAGCACCCCCGGTTTGGCTTCATACAACGATAAGAACAGACCCAATCGAGTTCATTTTTATGTCCCAGATGTCCCGGCAAGATCCGTTGATCGAGAATCACACGGTCGACTACGTCCCACTCGCGGAACGCCACGGGAAGGCCCGCGACCTTTTCACGCTTTGGTTCAGCACCAACATTGCGCCACTGCCCATCGTCACCGGCGCCATGGTGGTCCAGGTGTTTCACCTCGACCTGTTCTGGGGGCTGCTGGCGATTGCGCTGGGGCACATGATCGGCGGGGTGGTGATCGCCCTGGCATCAGCGCAAGGCCCGCGCATGGGCATTCCGCAGATGGTGCAGAGTCGTGGCCAGTTCGGGCGTTACGGTGCGCTGCTGATCGTATTCTTCGCGGCGATCATCTATATCGGCTTCTTCATTTCCAACATCGTGCTGGCCGGCAAATCCATCGTCGGCATTGCGCCGTCGGTGCCGGCGCCGCTGAGCATTCTGATCGGCGCCCTCAGCGCCACGGCCATCGGCGTGATCGGCTACAACTTCATCCACACGCTCAACCGCATCGGCACCTGGGTGATGGGCAGCGCGCTGCTCGCCGGATTCATCTACATCTTTGCCCATGAGTTGCCGGCAGACTTCTTTATCCGTGGCAGCTTCAATCTGTCCGGGTGGCTGGCGACGGTGTCGCTGGGGATCATCTGGCAGATCAGTTTCTCTCCATACGTGTCTGATTACTCCCGTTACTTGCCGGCGGACATCGGTATCGGCAAGCCATTTATCGCCACTTACTTGGGCGCCACGCTGGGCACGATTCTGTCGTTCACCTTCGGCGCGGTGGCGGTGTTGGCGACCCCGGAAGGCACTGAAGCGATGGCGGCAGTCAAGCAATCCACCGGTTGGCTGGGGCCGATTCTGATGGTGCTGTTCCTGCTCAATATCATCAGCCACAACGCGCTGAATCTGTATGGCGCGGTGCTGTCGATCATTACCTCGATCCAGACCTTTGCCAGCCAATGGACGCCGAGCATCAAGGTGCGGGTGATCTTGTCGAGCGTGGTGCTGGCGGGTTGCTGCCTGGTGGCGCTAGGCGCGTCGGCGGATTTCATTTCCGAGTTCATCGGCTTGATTCTGGCGCTGCTGCTGGTGCTGGTGCCGTGGGCGTCGATCAACCTGATCGACTTCTACCTGATCAAGCGCGGCAGTTACGACATCGCCTCGATCTTCCGCGCCGACGGTGGCATTTATGGGCGGTTCAACCTGCACGCGATCATTGCCTATTTCATCGGCATCATCGTGCAGCTGCCGTTTGCCAACACATCTTTGTATGTCGGGCCGTACGCCAATCTGGTGGAAGGCGCGGACCTGTCGTGGCTGGTCGGCCTGATCGTCACGTGCCCGCTGTATTACTGCCTGGCGACCCGTGGACAGACCCAGCAGAGCAGGGCGGCGCGGTTGGGTTTTACCGACTGACCGTTCGCAGGCTGTTCAAACAATGCCCGGCACTTCGTCGGGCATTGTTGTTTCCGCATCCCGGCGGTCAAGCAAATTGGCCATTTCGATCCCCTTTTGGCCAACGGGCTACTGTGCCGCGTCTACGCTGTCAGGAAGAATCGAAACCACAATTAAATGCTGCACCTTCCTTGCCCTTGGCTGATTTGCAAGCCGCTGCCGTGTACAGAACATAAAAACCATCGACTCACGCTGCATTCGGGGAAACACAACATGGTCACGATGAAACGCATTCTGGGCGCCACTGTTTTCGGGCTGACGCTGCTGGCCAGCGCCGTACAGGCCGAACAGCGCGAACTGCGGGTGTACAACTGGGCGGATTACATCCTGCCGTCGGTGCCCAAGGATTTCGCCGCCAAAAGCAACATCAAAGTGACCTGGGACACCTTCGACACCAACGAATCCCTCGAAGCCAAGCTGCTGACCGGCAACTCCGGCTATGACCTGGTGGTGCCGTCGAACCAGTTCCTCGATACCCAGATCAAGGCCGGCGTGTTCCAGAAACTCGACAAGTCCAAGCTGCCGAACTGGAGTCACCAGGACCCGGCGCTGCTCAAGTTGCTCGACGTCAACGACCCCGGCAATCAGTACGGCGTGCCTTACATGGTCGGCACGGTGCTGATCGGTTTCAACCCGGCCAAGGTCAAGGCTGCGCTCGGTGAGAATGCACCGGTGGACAGTTGGGATCTGGTGTTCAAACCGGAGAACATGGAAAAGCTGAAATCCTGCGGCGTGGCGATGCTCGATTCGCCGACGGAAATCCTGCCGCTGGCCCTGCATTACCTGGGCCTGGACCCGAACAGCCAGAACCCGGCCGACTATGAGAAAGCCAAGGACCTGATGCTCAAGGTTCGCCCTTACGTGACCTACTTCAACTCGGCCAAGTACATGACCGACATCGCCAACGGCGACATCTGCGTGGCCATCGGTTATTCCGGCAGCTTCTACCAGTTCGGCAACCGCGCCAAAGAAGCGAAAAACGGCGTAGTAGTCGACTGGCGCCTGCCGAAGGAAGGCGCGCCGATCTGGTTCGATACCTTCGCCATTCCGAAGAGCGCGAAGAACGTTGAAGAGGCCCACGAGTTCCTCAACAACCTTCTTGATCCGAAGGTCATCGCGTCGATCAGTGACTTCCTCGGTTACCCGAATGCCAACAAGGATTCGCTGCCGCTGATCAACAAGGAAATCACCGGCAACCCGAACCTGACGCCGACCAGCGAAGCGCTGAAGAAGCTGTACGTGGTGCAGCCGTTGCCGCAGAAACTGGAGCGGGTGCGGACCCGGGTCTGGACCAGCATCAAGTCGGATAAATAGGTTCAAAGCCGTGGGAGCCTTTAGCTCCCACGGCTGTTATTTCGCCTGACGTTCCTCCGGCGACTTGTCCTTCGTCAGGATCAGACTCAGCACCACCGACGCCAGAATCAGCCCGCCGACGATCGCCAGCGACCACTCCACCGGCATGTGAAACCATGGCATCACCGTCATCTTCCCGCCGATAAACACCAGCACCAGCGCCAGTCCATACTTGAGCAGATGAAAGCGGTCGGCCATGTCCGCCAGCAGAAAGTACAGCGCCCGCAGGCCCATGATCGCGAAGATGTTCGAGGTGAAAATGATGAACGGATCGGTCGTCACCGCGAAGATCGCCGGGATGCTGTCGACCGCGAACATCAGGTCGCTGGCCTCGATCAGCACCAGCACCAGAAACATCGGCGTGGCCCAGCGCACACCGTTCTGCAGCACAAAAAAACGCTCGCCGTGAAAGCCGTTGGTGATCCGCAGATGCCCGCGAACCCAGCGCAGGAGCGGGTTGTTATCGAGGTCCGGTTGCTGTTCGGCGAACACCAGCATCTTGATCCCGGTGATGATCAGGAACACACCGAACACATACAGCAGCCAGGTGAACTGCGACACCAGCCATACGCCGGCGAAGATCATCGCCGCGCGCATCACGATCGCCCCTAGCACGCCGTACAGCAGCACCCGGCGCTGCAACTCCGGCGGCACGGCGAAGTAGCTGAAGATCATCACGAAGACGAACATGTTGTCGATCGACAGCGACTGCTCGATCAGGTAACCGGTGAGGAATTCCAGGGTCTTGACCTTGGCGATTTCGGGACCGAATTCGCCGTTCAGATACCACCAGAGCAACCCGGCGAAGGCCATCGCCAGCATGCACCAGGCGATCACCCAGGATGAGGCTTCACGTACCGAGACCCGATGCGCCTTGCGCCCACCGAAGACGAACAGGTCGACGGCCAGCATGGCGAGGACAAAAACGATGAAGGCGACCCACATCCAGGGTTCGCCGATGTTGATGGGGTGCATGCCGTTCTCCCTGTCTTTATGTTTTTCGGGGTAGACGGGGCCATGCTAGTAGGAGCCTTCCGACAAAGAAAAATCGTTTATTTCGTGGGTATTGTTCGTTAAAAACGAAGTGTCGGACGACACGGGCAGAGCGCGGGTAATACTTCATTCAACACTTCTTTGCTAACCTCGCTGTCGAGTCAGTCCACCACTTTGGGAGCTACGATCATCGACACGCCAGATCCTCAAGCCGTCTGCAGCCCGATCACCAGCGCTGCCATATTTATCGTGGCGACCCTCAACGCCGAGGCTGAGGCCGCCGAAAAAGTCCGCGACTGGTGCGCCGATATCGCCGGCCTGACACGCTCTGTCGGCAAGCGAGTCCCCTCGGGAAACCTTTCCTGTGTCTGCGGGTTTTCTTCCAGCGCGTGGGATCGTCTGTTCGGCAGCCCACGTCCGGCGTCCTTGCATGACTTTCGCGAGTTCGGTGTGGAAGGGCGGCGCGCCGTTTCCACACCTGGCGATCTGTTGCTGCATATTCGGGCCGATCAGATGGATCTGTGTTTCGAACTGGCGACGCAGTTGATGTTGGCGCTGGACGGCGCCGTGACGGTAACGGATGAAGTCCAGGGTTTCCGCTATTTCGACATGCGCAGCATCATCGGTTTTGTCGACGGCACGGAAAATCCGGTCGGCCGCAAAGCCGAGCATTTCACCCTCGTAGGCGATGAAGATCAGACGTTCAGTGGCGGCAGTTATGTGCTGGTGCAGAAGTATCTGCACAACATGAAAGCGTGGAACGAATTGTCGGTCGAAGCGCAGGAACGGGTGATCGGGCGCACCAAACTGTCCGATATCGAGCTGGACGACTCGGTCAAGCCGAGCAATTCCCACAGCGCGTTGACCACCATTACCAAGGACGGCGAAGAGGTGAAAATCCTGCGCGATAACATGCCGTTCGGCCGGCCCGGCGCGGGGGAGTTCGGCACTTATTTCATTGGTTATGCGCGGTCGCCGGAGCCGCTGGAGCAGATGCTGGAGAACATGTTCGTCGGCAAACCACCCGGCAATTACGACCGGTTGCTGGACTTCAGCACCGCAGTCACAGGGAGTCTCTTCTTTGTGCCTTCGGCGGATTTACTGGAAGAGTTGGCAGAAAGATAAATAAAAAGGCGGGATCGAAAGATCCCGCCTTTTTTATTATTTGCCGGTTGCCAGCGCGGGCGTACGCGGCGGCACCAGACGCTTGGAGCCAGTCGCCTCGAACGCCGCTGCCAGGCGCAGCAACGTCGAGTCGTCATAGGCCCGCCCGGCGAACGTCAGCCCCACCGGCATGCCGATGTCGGCCATCACGCCCATCGGCACAGTGACGGTCGGCACGCCGAGGTGGCGGATCGCGAGGTTGCCGTTGGCGACCCAGATACCGTTGCTCCAGGCGATGTCCGCCGAGGCCGGGTTGACGTCGGCGTCGGCCGGGCCCACGTCGGCGTTGGTCGGGAACAGCACGGCGTCGAGGCCGAGGCGATCCATCCAGTCTTCGAGGTCGAGCTTGCGAGTCCTTTCCAGACCGCGCAGGCCGTCCGGCAGCGTCGGGATCTGATCCCACGGCGTGATGCCACGCTCGGCCATGCGCACGTATTCGTCCATGCCGGCAGCGAGGTCGCCTTCACGGTTGGGCAGGGTGCCCGGGTCGTGCGGGAAGATTTTCGGCCCGTCGACGTCTGCCAGACGGTTGAGTTTCGGGTCGCCGTTGGCGCGCAGGAAGTCATCGAACGCCCAGGCCGACAGGTCCCACAGTTCGTGGTGCATGAACTCTTTGGAGACGATGCCGCGATTGAACACGGTCGGCGCGCCCGGACGATCGCCTTCGCAGTTGGAGACCAGCGGAAAATCCACTTCGATCACCTCGGCACCGGCCGCTTCGAGGGCCTGACGGGCCTGTTTCCACAGATCGATCACTGAAGCGCGGGTGTTGATGCGTTGCCCGGTCGGGCCGCCGATGCCCGGCTCGTCGCTGGTGCCGGCCTCAGGGTCGGTGTTGATGTACATGCGTGGCACGCCGAGGCGTTTGCCGGCCAGTGCATCGCTTTTCACTGCCAATTCTAGATAGGAGGCCGGGCGCACCGAGGCGACGCTCGGGATCGGCACCCACGGTTGCAGGCGCCAAAGATCGCCACGGGTGTCGGTGTCTTCGGCGACCACCACGTCGAGCACTTCCAGCAGGTCGGCCATGGTGCGAGCGTACGGCACCACCACGTCCATCGTCGGCGTCAGCGGCCAGTTGCCGCGTACCGAGATCACCCCGCGCGACGGCGTGTAGGCGCACAGGCCGTTGTTCGACGCCGGGCCGCGACCGCTCGACCAGGTTTCTTCCGCCAGACCGAATGCCGAGAAGCTGGCAGCGGTGGCGGTGCCGGCACCGTTCGACGAGCCGGAAGCAAACGGCGCGGTCAGGTAATCAGCGTTGTACGGGCTTTCAGCGCGGCCATAGACCCCGCGCTGCATCCCGCCATTGGCCATCGGCGGCATGTTGGTCTTGCCCAGGCAGATCGCACCGCCCGCACGCAGGCGTTCGATGGTGAACGCGTCGCGCTGCGCTACGAGATCGGCGAAGGCCGGGCTGCCGGACGCGGCGGTCAGACCTTTGACCAGATAACTGTCCTTGGCGGTGTAGGGGATGCCGTCCAGCGGACCGAGGGTTTCGCCCTTGGCGCGACGGGCATCCGAAGCTTGCGCTTCTTTCAGCGCTTCAGGGTTGCGCACGATCACTGCGTTCAGGGCAGTGGCGGTGTCCGGGCCGTCAAAGGCGTCGATGCGCGCCAGGTAGGCCTGGACCAGTTCAACCGCGGTGGTCTGGCCGGATTCGAGCGCCGCGCGCAATTGGGCAATGGAAACTTCAGTGACTTCGATCATGCTGTTACCGCCGACAGGTTCGCTAAAGGGTGGTTGATCATTGTTATCGTCGAAAGATGTCAAAGATTCTTGATGGGCGAAACTCTACCCTGAAATTTGCCCAATGGCATGCACAAAGTCGATAAATATCGGTTAATTTCATCGGAAAAACTCTCCCGGCGTCTCACCGAACTGTTGGCGAAACGCCGCGATAAAGGCTGACGTCGAGTCATAACCACAGGCCAAAGCCACGTCGGTGACGCGTTCGCCGCGTTCCAGCGGTGTCAGCGCACCCAACAGACGCAGGCGCTGACGCCAGGTTCGGAAGGTCAAGCCGGTGTCGCGCAGGAACAGTCGAGTCAGAGTTTTCTCGGTCACGCCGAATTTTTCGCTCCAGTGCGCCAGGGTGGTCTGCTGTTCCGGATGTTGCTCCAGACTCTGATAGATCTGGCGCAAACGACTGTCCTGCGGCAGTGGCAGCATCAGATCGATGGGGGGCGCATCGGCCAGTTGATCAAGGATCACCTGGGCCAGGCGCCCGTGCGGGCCGCTCTGGTCATATTCGACAGGTATCTGACTGAAGGCCCGAATCAGCTCACGCAAAAGATCACTGACGCCGAGCACATGACAACGCTCCGGCGCCCAGTTGGCGACGCTGCAATCGATGTACAGGCTGCGCATTTCGGTGTGCGGCGAACTGAAAACCCGATGCGGCACGCCCGCCGGAATCCACACCGCCCGCTCCGGTGGCGCAACGAAACGACCGACGGCAGTCTGCACTTCGAGCACGCCCTGAATCGCGTAGGACAACTGCACCCACGGATGACTGTGACGGCGGGTAAGCGCGCGATTGGGCAGCGATTCGGTGCGCCCGTACAGCGGGCGCGGCAGGCTGGGCAGCCCGGGAATGCTGCGTCTTACGCTCTTGTCGTGTCCTTTTGGCGGCATCTGTGGGTTCTTCGGCGTTAGTCGGTAATTTCCAGTCACGTTAGAGTCGCTTCCACGTACTGGCAACCCCCGGATGAACAAACCATGACGCGCCCACGATTTTTGCCCGACAACTTCACCCTGACCCTGATCGGTGTGGTGCTGCTGGCCAGCTTCCTGCCCGCCAGCGGTCAGGTCGCGACCGGTTTCGGCTGGCTGACCAACATCGCCATCGCGCTGCTGTTTTTCCTGCACGGCGCCAAGCTGTCGCGGGAATCGATCATCGCCGGCGCCGGCCACTGGCGCCTGCATTTGCTGGTGTTCGGCCTGACCTTTGTCCTGTTCCCGCTACTGGGGCTGGCGCTCAAGCCGCTGTTGTCGCCGCTGATCGGTGATCAGCTGTACATGGGCATGCTTTACCTGTGTGCGTTGCCGGCCACGGTGCAATCGGCGATTGCCTTCACCTCTCTGGCGCGGGGCAATATTCCGGCGGCGATTTGCAGCGCGGCGGCGTCCAGCCTGTTCGGGATTTTCCTCACGCCGCTGCTGGTGACGCTGCTGCTCAACGTCCACGGCGACGGCGGCTCGACCCTCGACGCGATCGTGAAAATCAGCGTGCAATTGCTGCTGCCGTTCATTGCCGGCCAGATCGCCCGTCGCTGGATCGGTGCCTGGGTCGGTCGCAACAAGAACTGGCTGAAATTCGTCGATCAGGGCTCGATTCTGCTGGTGGTCTACGGCGCGTTCAGCGAGGCGGTGAACGAAGGCATCTGGCATCAGATTCCGGTGATCGACCTGTTGGGGCTGGTGGTGGTGTGCTGCATCCTGCTGGCGCTGGTGCTGCTCGCGTCCACAGTGCTGGGCAAGCTGTTCGGTTTCAATCTGGAAGACCGCATCACCATTCTGTTCTGCGGCTCGAAAAAGAGCCTGGCCACCGGTGTGCCGATGGCGCAAGTGTTGTTTGCCGGGAGCACGATTGGCGTGCTGATTCTGCCGCTGATGCTGTTCCATCAGATTCAGCTGATGGTCTGCGCGGTGCTGGCGCAGCGCTATGCGAAACGCCAGGAATCGGTGCCTGAACTGATGGCCCAGGTTGATCCTTGATCTCGGCTTCCAGCGCTACCCCGCACCGGAATACTTGACTGCTGCCGCAGCCCGCGACGGCACGTTGAGCACCCGTAACAACGACGACACATGAATCCGCACCGTGAACGGCGAAATATCCAGTTCACGGGCGATTTCCTTGTTGGTCTTGCCCTGGGCAATCAGCCGCAGCACCTCTTGCTGGCGCGGGGTGAGGGCGGTGCCGGTGTCCAGCGGCAGCAGGCCGGACGGGGCGAATCTCACCAGTACCTCACCTTCACGAATCGCCCGGATCGCCTGGCCGATTTCGTCAGGGGCGATGTTCTTGCCGATAAAACCATCGATGCCGGCCGCCATGACCTCACCGATCAGCGCCTCGTCATCGACCATCGACACCACAATCAGCGTAGTTCTCGGCAAGCGCCGGCGCAGTTCCGCGAGCTGGCTGACACAGGTCAGGCCGGGAAAACGCAGGTCGAGGATCAAGGTGTCGGGCTCATCGCCGGCCGGCAGCAGAGCGAGCACGGCGTCGAGGTCGCCGGCCTCTTCGATCAGGGCTTCGGGCAGCAGACGCTGGACAGTGCGCAGCAACGCTTCGCGAAACAACGGGTGATCGTCGGCTATGATGATTCGGCACGCCATGGCAAAACCCTCCTTGGGCAGCATTTCTCACGGCATGCACCTTAGCACCGGGCGAAGGCATTGCCTGTTGATTCGTGCTGTTTATGACGACTGCCGCACAAGGACGTTCCCCCATGAAGTTCGAAAAGAACACCGAGCTCGACCAGGCCAATCTGCGCATCATCATCGCCAGCATCGCGCTGGTTTACATGGCCGTGCTCGGTTTTCTGCCGGGCCAGCGCTTCGACACTTACCTGCCGGTGATCACCTACATTTCCCTGTTTCTGCTGGCCTCCGTCGTGCTGCGCCAGGCCATCGTGCGCTGGCCGGGGCATTATCCGGCGCGGCGGATTTTCGGCATGCTCCACGATTACACCGGCACCAGTTTCGGGCTGGTGGTCGGCGGCGAGGCGGCGTTGCCCATCTATGCCGTCATGGTCTGGGTCAATCTCGGCAACGGCATGCGCTACGGCTCTCGCTACCTGGCGATCGCCACGGTGTTGGCGTTGCTTGCGCTGTTGGCGGTCTACCGGCTGACACCGTACTGGCAGGCGCAACCGTTCATGGTGTTGATGCTGATGATCACCAGCACGGTGATTCCGGTGTATGCGCACCTGCTGCTGGAGCGTACGCGCAAGGCATCGGAAGAAGCGGTCGCTGCGAACCTTGAGAAGTCGCGTTTCCTGGCTCAGGCCAGTCATGACCTGCGTCAGCCGATCCACTCCATCGGACTGTTTACCGCGTGCCTGCGCGAGTCGCGACTGGGCGAGGAGGAGCGGCGGCTGGTGGACAGCATCGACCGTTCGCTGCTCAACGTGTCGCAGCTGTTTCGTTCGATTCTCGATCTCTACACCCTCGACAACGGGCGGATTCTGCCCCGCTTGCAGACGCTTGAACTGGGCGAGTGGCTGGCGGATCTGATCCGCCAGAACGCCGAAGCCGCGCGCTGGGCGGGTGTGGAGCTGCGCTTGCGGCCTTGCGAACACTGGGTGCGCACCGATCCGGCGCTGCTGGCGACCATGGTGCAGAACGTGCTCTCCAACTGCTTCAAATACGGTGCGCACCGGCCGGTGCTGATCGGTGTTCGCAAGCGCGGCGCAGGGTTGGCCATCGCGATCTATGACCGGGGCAGCGGGATCGCCGAAGAGCATTTGCCGAAGGTGTTCGAGGAGTTTTATCGGGTTCGCCAGTTGCGCGACAAGGACGTCGAAGGGGTGGGCCTGGGGCTGTCGATTGTCCGGCGTCTGGGGCAGTTGATCGGGGTCGACGTTGCGATCCGCTCACGGCTGGGGCATGGCACGGCGGTGACCTTGCATGGACTGCCACTCGCGCCAGCGCAGTTGCCTGTCAATCGGGAGGAGGCTCGTCAGGTCGGTTTGCTGACGGGGTTGAAGGTGTGTCTGGTGGAGGATGATCGCAACGTTCTGCTGGCGACTTCGGCGTTGCTCGAGCGTTGGGGCTGCGTCGTGCAGGCTGAGCTGAGCGGGCAGGGTCTGGTCACGGACTGCGACATCATCGTTGCCGACTATGACCTCGGCTCCCACAGTACCGGCATCGAGTGCATCGACGAGGTTCGCCGTCAGCGGGGTTATGCGGTGCCGGCCATGATCATCACCGGGCATGACATCGAAAAAATCCAGGCGGCCCTGCATGATCGGCAGATCGCCATTCTGTCCAAGCCGGTACGCCCGGCCGAGCTGCGCGCGACCCTGCGTGCGCTGCGCGACCGGCAGACCGAAGCGGTCAGCGCTTACACAGATAGTCCTGCGTGATGGTGGTTTGCAGGCAGTTGTACTGGCCCATGGTGCGGCAGATGTTTTTCTCCGAGCCCGTCACTTCGGCACTCTTGTAGCCCCAGACCTTGCAACGGCCTTCAGCGGTGGCCAACCCTTGAGCGGCGGAAGTTTGCCCGCTTTCGAACTGGCCCAGTTCATAGGAGACCTGGACAACGCCGTCGGTCTTGCTGCCGCCGGTGGCTTCCCATTGTTTTGGGGTGGCGCAGCCGGTGAGAGCGATGGCTGCGAGGCTGAGGGTGGCGATAAGTGTTTTCATGATTGAGCGCAATCCTTTACCGGATGAGAAGAGGCGTTTAAACGGTTTTTCTGCGCCGGGTTACTGGTATGGAATCGGCGACGCGCCTTTGGGCAGGCAGGACAACGGAGGCGTCATGATGCCCATGCTGGCGACCGCCATGATTACGCCGCTGGGCTGCTCGCAGTTGTATTCGCCGGCGGCGGTGTAGGCGGTGTAGTAGGTGAGGGTGCTGTCGTTGCGGACGTTGGCGATTTTGCTGACCGGTTGGCCAATGACCGTCTGGGCACGTTCTTTCATGCTGTCTTCGGTAGGTTTTACGGTCTGGCAACCGGCGGCGCCGAGGAGCAGGGCACCGAGAACCGTGATCCTGGTGAGGCTGAGGTGCAGTTTCATGGTGTGTCTTCCTTGGTGTTGTTGTTTTTCCAGGCACAACGATCCCGCGCACTGCTCAGCGGCAATGTTGGGGAGCGTCGGGGGTTGCGAGGGAATATAACGCCAGGGATCGGGGTGGTCGATTAGCACAAATGTGCTAGTGCGGCGCAACCAGCGGTGGGCTGGTTGCGCCGATAGCGGTTATTGAGGGCTGTTGAACTGGTCGGAATAGCTGCCGCTCATGAGGGCGGAAGCGACCTGGTCGGAGCCGACGCCTGCGCGGGAATAGGCGAGCCGGTTGGCACCGACCTTGTCTGCGCCATCGGCGGCGAGGGCGCCTGCGCCGACGTGATCGGAGCCGTCAGAAGCTACTGCGCCGGCGCCGACATGGTCGGAACCGTCAGAGGCAACGGCGCCAGCACCGACGTGATCGGAACCGTCAGAAGCGACTGCTCCGGCGCCTACGTGGTCGGAGCCATCGGAGGCAACGGCGCCTGCACCAACGTGATCGGAGCCATCGGAGGCAACGGCGCCTGCACCAACGTGATCGGAGCCATCAGAAGCAACGGCCCCTGCGCCGACATGGTCTGAGCCGTCAGAGGCAACTGCTCCGGCGCCGACGTGATCCGCGCCATCAGAGGCGACAGCGCCTGCGCCGACATGATCGGAGCCGTCTGAAGCAACGGCACCAGCGCCAACGTGGTCCGCGCCGTCAGAAGCTACAGCGCCAGCACCGACATGATCCGCGCCATCAGAGGCAACTGCACCAGCGCCAACATGATCGGCGCCATCAGAAGCCACCGCTCCCGCACCCACATGATCCGCCCCATCCGACGCCAATGCCTGCGCTTTCGCAGCCCAGACATTAGGCATTGCCACCGTTGCCGCAACTGCCAGGACGAGGCCCGGCCAAAGCGTGTGCTTCATGATTTTCTCCACGCCCCATCAGCCACACAGCAACCGAGCATTAGCCGTCATTCGTTGCTTGACGGAAGGCTCGTCGGCCCGGGGTCAACCAGATTGGTGAGTGGCACGGGGGCACCGGAGGGTGCACGGGTGTCGACGGTTTACAGGAAATCTGGACAGCGAACTGAAAAGTATAGTTCGCCCTTGGCGGGAGGCAGGCTGAAGGGCCGTGAAGGCGATAGTCGGTTCGCTTCCTTGCAGGCCTGCGCTAGAAAACAATCAGTCTAAAAAACGCGTAGCGCAATGCAGCGTGTTTGCTAGGCTCAAGGATGTAGGCGAAGACGCAGACTGATGCGCAAGCGGATAGCGAGGAAGCGTTGGGCGCGTTCCGAAGGGTACACGGTTAGAAAGAACCCCGCGCTGGGTTCCAGCCCTTATGCCGTGTGAAGCAGCAGAGCACATTGCCTGTACTGTGGGAGTCCTGAGAAACCTCGTAAGCCAGAGACCAGCACTGGCCGCCTACTCAAACACCAAAGCCCGCCTCGTGCGGGCTTTGACGTTTTCGCGCTTTAGATGCTGGCCAACGCCTGCGCCAGATCCGCACGCAGGTCTTCGATGTCCTCGACGCCCACCGACAGGCGCACCAGGCTGTCACCGATGCCGAGTTTGGCACGGGTTTCGGCCGGAATGGTCGCGTGAGTCATGATCGCCGGGTGCTCGATCAGGCTTTCCACACCGCCAAGGCTTTCGGCCAAAGCGAAGATCTGCACGTTCTCCAGGAAGCGACGAGCGCCTGCCAGATCACTGTTCAGATCCAGGGAAATCATCCCGCCGAAACCACGCATCTGACGCTTGGCCAGGTCGTGCTGCGGGTGCGATTCCAGGCCTGGGTAGTAGACGCGTTTGACCTGCGGTTGCTGCTCCAGCCAGCGCGCCAGATCCAGCGCGTTGCTGCAATGACGCTCCATACGCAACGCCAGCGTCTTCACGCCGCGCAGGGTGAGGAACGCGTCGAACGGGCCGGAAATGGCGCCGACGGCGTTTTGCAGGAAGCCCAGACGCTCGGCCAACGCAGGATTGTCGCCAACTACCGCGATCCCGCCGATCACGTCGGAGTGACCGTTCAGGTATTTGGTGGTCGAGTGCAGCACGATGTCGAAACCCAGCTCCAGCGGACGCTGGATCCACGGGCTGGCGAAGGTGTTGTCGGCCACGCAGAGGATCCCGCGCGCCTTGCAGATGCGCGCGATGGCGGCGAGGTCGGACAGGCCCAGCAGCGGGTTGGTCGGGCTCTCCACAATCACCATGCGCGTGTCGTCCTGCAACGACGCTTCGAACGCCGACAGATCGGCCAGGTCGACGTAGCTGAAACGATGCCCGGCACTGCGCTGGCGCACCTTGTCGAACAGACGGAACGTGCCGCCGTACAGGTCATTGCCGGAAATGATGTGCGAGCCGGCGTCGAGCAGTTCGAGCACGGTGGAAATCGTCGCCAGACCGGACGCGAAGGCGAACGCCTGGGTGCCGCCCTCCAGATCCGCCACGCAGCGCTCCAGGGCAAAACGCGTCGGGTTGTGCGAGCGGCCGTAGTCGAAACCCTTGTGCACGCCGGGGCTGTCTTGCAGGTAGGTGGAGTTGGCGTAGATCGGCGGCATCAGCGCGCCGGTGGTCGGGTCCGGCGTTTGCCCTGCGTGGATCACGCGGGTGGCGAAGCCCTGTTGATGGGCGTTCTTGTCGTGCTGGCTCATGCCAGGGATCTCCGTAATTGATTGAGCATGTCGACGCGGGTGATCAGGCCGTGGAAGCCTGAAGCGTCGGCGATGATGGCCACCAGGCCGCTGCTGAGCACGGCTTCCAGTTCAGCCAGCGTGGCGCCGGGGGCGAGGGTTTGCAACTTGTCCGTCATCGCTTTGGCAACGGGTTTGCTGAAGAGTGAAGCGTCTTCGTGCACACGCACCAGAATGTCCGATTCGTCGATCACGCCGACCAGTTGCTTGCCATCCACCAGCACCGGCAGTTGCGAAACGTCTGCCAGGCGCATGCGCTGGAAGGCGGTCATCAGCGTGTCGTCCGGGCCGACGCTGACGACTTTGCCGTCTTCGAAACGTCGGGCAATCAGGTCGCGCAGATCGCCGTAACGTTTGCGCTGCAGCAGGCCCTGATCGGTCATCCACTGGTCGTTGTAGACCTTCGAGAGATAACGGGTGCCGGTGTCGCAGACGAAGCTGACCACGCGTTTCGGCTCGGTCTGTTCGCGGCAGTAACGCAGCGCGGCGGCGAGTAGGGTGCCAGTGGACGAGCCACCCAGAATGCCTTCGGCTTTCAGCAACTGGCGCGCGTGATCGAAGCTTTCTTCGTCGCTGATCGAGTAGGCGCTGCGCACGCTCGACAGGTCGGTGATCGACGGAATGAAGTCCTCGCCGATGCCTTCCACCGCCCAGGATCCGGCGGTGCCCAAGTGCTTGCTGCGGCTGTATTCAGCCATCACCGAACCGACCGGGTCGGCCAGGACCATTTCAAGGTCCGGTTGTACGCGTTTGAAGAAACGGGTCAGGCCGGTCAGGGTGCCGGCCGAGCCGACGCCGACCACAATTGCGTCGAGATCATGCTCGGTCTGGGCCCAGATTTCCGGCCCGGTGCTGCACTCGTGGGCCAGCGGGTTGGCCGGGTTGTTGAACTGGTCGGCGAAGAACGCGCCGGGAATGTCCTTGGCCAGACGCGCGGCGACATCCTGGTAATACTCGGGATGACCCTTGCCGACATCGGAGCGGGTGATGTGCACTTCGGCGCCCATGGCCTTGAGGTGCAGGACTTTTTCGGTGGACATTTTGTCCGGCACCACCAGTACGACGCGGTAGCCCTTGGCGCGGCCGACCAGGGCCAGACCCAGACCGGTGTTACCGGCGGTGGCCTCGACGATCGTGCCGCCCGGTTGCAGACGACCGTCGCGCTCAGCGGCGTCGATCATGGCCAGACCGATGCGGTCCTTGATCGAACCGCCGGGGTTCTGTGATTCGAGTTTGAGAAACAGGGTGCAGGGACCGGTATCGAAGCGGGTGACTTGTACCAGCGGCGTATTGCCGATCAGCCCAAGTACGGCAGGGCGTGAATCCTTTGACATCTCTTCACCTCTTTGTGGTGTTGATCGCGTTCCATTCGCGGGGAAAAAGCTCGCGTGCAACATAGGCTCTGACCTGAGCTGCCGCAACCTTTAAACGGCCGGAAATACAGCCATTTCGATCTAACGATAGAACGAAATCGGAGAGGGGAAGGAAGTGATTTGCGGGGGTTTATACGCAGGCGTCATCGAGTATTGAAAGGGCGTCTTCAGCGTCACGAATCGCTTGATCCGGCAGTGAAAATCCTGCAGCGAAAATCGCTCAGTGGTTGCTCATCAGACCGTGCAGCACGCCCAGCCTCAGACCGGGTTCGGAGGGCACCATTTGCGAGATGCCGAACACTTTGAATGCTGCCAGCATGACCACCAGGCCGCCGGGCAGGATGCTCTGGCGATGGGGTTGCAGGCCGGCCAGTTTCAGCTGTTGAACATTGCTGACTTCCAGCAGGCGCAACGACAAGCGCAGCAGGCCGCCGTAGGTGATGCCGCTCTCGCCATGATCGTTCAGGCGATTGGCCTTGAGCACTTTGGCGAGCATCCGCGCGGTGCCCGAAGAGCCAATGGTTTGCTGCCAGCCCTGGGCGCGATAACGGCGGGCGACTTTTTCGAATTGCAGAATGGCCACGCGTTCGGCTTCTTGCAGGGCGCCGGGAGAAATCTCGCCGTTGCGAAAGTAACGCGTGCTCAAGGTGCCGCTGCCGAGGGCGATGCTCTCGGTCAGCAGCGGTTGCGAGCCCTGGCCGAGAATCAGTTCGGTGGAGCCGCCACCAATGTCGACCACCAGACGCATGTCATCGGCGACCGGCAGGGTATGGGCCACACCGGCGTAGACCAGACGTGCTTCTTCATGGCCGGAAATCACATCGATGCGAAACCCCAGATGCCGCTCTGCACTGGCCAGAAACAGTTGCGCATTGTCCGCTTCGCGCACCGCGCTGGTGGCCACCGCACGCACGCGACCGGGCTCGAAACCGCGCAGCTTCTTGCCGAACCGCGCCAGCGCCTGCCAGCCGCGATCCAGCGCCATTTCATCCAGGGCCCGACCGTCGAAGCCTTCGGCCAGGCGCACCGGCTCACGCAAGGTTTTGACCTCCTGAATCATGAAGCCCTTTCTGCTGCGCACCGACTGGCCGATCATCATGCGAAAGGCATTGGAACCGAGGTCGATGGCGGCAAACAGCGAGGTGTCTTCTTTCATGGGGATCCTTGCAAATCTTCCGTCGGGAGGCGCGGGACGGTTTGCGAGGATTCTGCCGTGGGTTCGATGACAACCTGATGACGCGGGCGGGGCCGTTCAGTGAATTCATCGCTGTCATGACCCTGTCATTATCGGCTGCCCATACTTGGCCCCAATACATCGCGTGCTTTTCATGATTCGGCTGCCTTCCGGGCAGCTTTTTTTTGCCTGCGATTTACCGGGCGCGCAAAATTTGCAATCCCGGGCGATGCACGATTAATATACGATCCATATACACTTCGTATCGGATATTGCCATGGGCATCGTAAAGATTTCAGAGGACATGCACGAGAATCTGCGCATCTCCAGCAACGCACTCAGCCGCTCGATCAACGCGCAGGCCGAACACTGGATGCGCATCGGCATGCTCGCCGAGCTGTATCCCGACCTTGATCACCACGCCATTTGCCGGTTGCTGATTCGCGCCGAGCAGTCGGGCGGTCTGGATCTGCAGCAAGTCTGCGCACTGGCGGATGCCGCGCAGAATGCCTCGGTCAAAGAGGCGGTCAAGGCATGAGAAACCCGATCAAGATCAACACCCAAGCCGAAATCGCCCAATCCCGCGAGGCCGGCAAGCTGGCCGCCGAGGTGCTGGCGATGCTGGTGCCGCACGTCAAGGCTGGCGTGACGACCGATCAACTCGACCAGTTGTGCAACGACTACATCGTCAATGTGCAGAAAGCCATTCCGGCCAACGTTGGCTATCACGGCTTCCCGAAAACCGTTTGCGCGTCGGTCAACGAAGTGGTCTGCCACGGCATCCCGTCGAAGCGCGTGCTGAAGGACGGCGACATCGTCAACCTCGACATCGCGGTGATCAAGGACGGCTGGTTCGGCGACACCAGCCGCATGTACGTGGTCGGCGAACCGACGCCCGAGGCGCGGCACCTGATCAAGACCACTTACGACGCCATGTGCGCGGGCATCCGCGTGGTGCGGCCGGGCGCCACGTTGGGTGACATCGGGCATGCGATCCAGACGCTGGCGGAGAAAGAAGGGTTCAGCGTGGTGCGCGAGTACTGCGGGCACGGGATCGGCAAGGTTTATCACGATGAGCCGCAGGTGCTGCATTACGGTTATCCGGAGCAGGGCTTGAAGTTGAAGGCGGGGATGATTTTCACCATCGAGCCGATGCTCAATGCTGGCAAGCGTCATGTGAAGAGTCTGGCGGATGGCTGGACGGTGGTGACCAAGGATCAATCGTTGTCGGCGCAGTGGGAGCATATGGTGGCGGTGACGGAGGACGGGTTTGAAGTGTTGACGGCTTGGCCTGATGAGATTGAGGGGTTTGCGGCTATCAGGTGAGACGGCGTCGGCCGCTGGCCCTCACCCCAGCCCTCTCCCGGAGGGAGAGGGAGCCGATTGGGGGATATTGAAGAGATACGCCGACCTGAACGAACCGCGTTGAATCCAAAATCAACACGGTCTTTCAGGTCGATGTAGAGCGCCAGACAACTCGGTCGGCTCCCTCTCCCTCCGGGAGTGTATGTACCGGAGACATGGTGGACAGGTGTTCGGAGACATGGTGGACACTTTTAAATAGACACATTGCTCATCACGAAGGAGATGACCTGTGTCTTGGGAAGAGGTGTCTACCGTGCAGCTTCGTACAGAATTCGTGCTTTTGGCTCAGCAAGAAGGGGCAAATGTTCGGCAGCTTTGCCGTCGATTCAACATCAGCCCAAGCACTGCCTACAAATGGCTCAGCAGGTTTGAAAAATCAGGGGCTGAGGGGCTGAACAATCAGTCGCGACGACCCAAGACGTTACCCAAACGTTGTGCTGACGAGGTGGAGAAGCAGATCCTGACCGTGAGTCAGGAGTACGCGGCTTGGGGCGCTCGCAAGCTCAAACGCGTGCTGGAAGACAAGGGTTTAGTGATGCCTTCCGTCAGCACCGTGCATGCGGTTTTACAGCGTCATTCGCGCGTTGATCCAAAGGCTGCTGAGATCAAACCGTTCATCCGTTTCGAGCATGAAGCACCCAATGATTTGTGGCAGATGGACTTCAAGGGACACGTCGGTATGCGTCATGGCCGCTGCCACCCTTTGACGATATTGGATGACCATTCCCGCTTCTCGTTGTGCATCGCCGCTTGCGCCAATCAACAACGCCAAACCGTGGAAGAACAGCTTGTCGGAGTGTTTCGCCGATACGGTCTGCCGCAACGCATGACCATGGATAACGGTTCGCCATGGGGTGACCAAACCGGGGTCTACACCGCCCTGGAAGTCTGGCTGATGAGACAGGGTATCCGGGTCAGCCACTCCCGGCCCTACCATCCACAAACTCAGGGCAAGATTGAGCGATTCCATCGCAGCTTGAAGGCCGAAGTTCTGCAGAGTCAGTGCTTTATCGACCTCGTCGGAGCACAAAAAGCCTTCGATATCTGGCGAGAAACTTACAATCAGAAGCGCCCGCATCAAGCCTTGGGAATGGGGGTTCCAGCGAGCCGCTACAGCAGTAGCCCGCTTGAATACCAAGAGACCCGGCCTGTCCTGGAGTACGCGGAAGGAGATCTGGTCAGGAAAGTTCAGGGCAATGGCGAGATGTACTGGAGAAGCAGCCAATTCCTGATCGGAAAGGCCTTCATCGGGGAGCTGATAGCGATCAAGGAAACGACAGAAGATGGCATCTACGATGTCTACTGGAGCAGACATCGCATTGCCCGAATTGACTTGATTCAACAGACCGTTGTATCAGGTAAGCGGATTTGAAAACCGTCCACCATGTCCCCGAACATGTGTCCACCATGTCTCCGGTACATACAGGGAGAGGGCGGGGGTGAGGGGCTGGATCTGACAGGTGACGCGTTTTCAGTGAGCCCCCGCCGCTTTATTCAGATCACTCTCGGCCCACTCGGTATAGACGCATGCATCCGCCGTCGCCCAACGCACCCGAACCGGATCCCCAGCCTTCAATGGCATCCCCGCCGCCGACAATGCTTTCACGGTCATGGACGTGCCACCCGACGTGACCACACTGCAAGTCTGGCTCTCACCCAGAAACAACACCTCAACCACCTTCGCCGAAACCTCGTTCCAGCCCGCTGCCAACGGCTCACTCGCCGCCTGCTGCACACTCAACGCCAACGCCTTTTCCGGACGCACCATCAGCAGCACATCCTGCCCGGTCTCCAATCCAGCGGTGAGACGAATCGACAGCGACTCCCCCTCAAAACTCGCCGCCGCATTACCCTGCGCCTTGAGTTTGAGAAAGTTCGAGTTGCCGAGGAACGACGCCACAAACGCATTCGGCGGATTCTGATAAAGGTCATAACCGCTGCCGAGCCCGACGATCTTGCCGTGACTGAAAATCGCGATGCGCTGGGACAGGCGCATGGCTTCTTCCTGATCGTGGGTTACGTAGACGATGGTGATGCCGAGGCGACGGTGCAGCTGGCGTAATTCATCCTGCAAGTCTTCGCGAAGCTTCTTGTCCAGCGCGCCGAGAGGTTCGTCCATCAGCAGAATGCGCGGTTCGTAAACCAGCGCCCGAGCGATGGCGACCCGTTGCTGCTGGCCGCCAGACAGTTGCGAAGGGCGGCGATGGGCAAATTGTTCGAGCTGCACCAGTTTCAGCATCGCATCGACGCGTTTGTCACGCTCGGCTGCAGCGAGTTTGCGGATCGCCAGCGGGAACGCGATGTTGTCGCGTACCGACAGATGCGGGAACAGCGAATACCGCTGGAACACCATGCCGATGTCGCGCTTGTGCGGCGGCACGTTCACCAGCGACTGGCCGTTGACCAGGATCTCGCCGCTGCTCGGGGTTTCGAAGCCGGCGAGCATCGACAGCGTGGTGCTTTTGCCCGAGCCGCTGGAGCCGAGGAAGGTCAGGAATTCACCGTCCTTGATGTCCAGCGAAATGTTGTCCACGGCCGCGAAATCGCCGTAGTGCTTGTTCAGGTTGCGCAGGCTGACCAGGGGTTTGTCGTTCTGCTGGGATGCGTCTTTGATCACGGCACTCATGTCGTACTCCTGGGCGCTCAGGCGCTGATTTCGTTGCGCCGGCGCAGCGCGGCGGCGATCACCATGACCAATACCGACAGGCCGATCAGCAGCGTCGAAGCGACGGCGATCACGGGCGTCAGGTCCTGGCGCAGGGTGGTCCACATTTTCACGGGAAGGGTTTGCAGGGTCGGGCTGGCCATCATCACGCTGAGCACCACTTCGTCCCACGAAACCAGAAAGGCGAAGAGGGCGCCGGCCACCATCCCCGGACGGATCGCCGGAAAGGTCACCTTGAACACCGCTTGCAGGCGTGACGCCCCGCAGATCACCGCTGCGTCTTCAATCGACTGATCGAACAGCTTCAGCGAATTGATGATCGAGATGATTGTGAATGGCAGCGCGACGATCACATGGCTGACGACGAAGGCGAACATCGTCCCGGTGTAGCCGAGCTTGAGAAACAGCGCGTACACCGCCACCGCGATGATCACCAGTGGCACGATCATCGGCAGGGTGAACAGACCGTAGAGCATTTCCCGGCCGGGGAAGCGTCCGCGCACCAGCGCAAAGGCGGTCGGCAAACCGAGGGCAACGGCGCAGATCGTGGTCAGCACCGCGACCTTGAGGCTGGCCAGTGCTGCGCTCATCCAGTCGGCGTTGGAAAAGAACTGCACGTACCATTTCAGCGTCCAGCCCGGTGGCGGGAACACCAGCCACTGTGATGAACCGAACGACAGCAGGACGATGAACACGATCGGCAACAGCAGGAACAGGCCGATCAGCCCGGTGGTGAAATACAGGCCGAAGCGCATCCGGCGACTCATGGCATTGGGCGTCAGGAGCATGTCGGCTTACCTCGCGTTACTGGCGCCAACCGGGGATTCCGGTTGCAGCTTCAGATAGACGTAGAACAGCACCAGTGTGATGACGATCAGCAACGCGGCGCCTGCGCTGGCCAGGCCCCAGTTGAGGAACGACTGCACCTGCTGAATGATGAATTCCGGCAGCATCATGTTCTGCGCCCCGCCCAGCAGCGCCGGGGTGACGTAGTAACCGAGCGACATCACGAACACCATCAACCCGCCGGACGCCAGACCCGGCCGGCACAGCGGCAGGAACACCCGAAAGAAGTTGGTCCACGGACTTGCGCCACAGATCGAACCGGCCTGCAGGATCATCGGGTCGATGGCCTGCATGGTCGCCTGCAACGGCAGCACGATGAACGGGATCATGATGTAGCTCATGCCGATCACCACGCCGGTCAGGTTGTGCACCATTTCCAGCGGCTGATCGATGATGCCCATGGCCATCAGGGCTTTATTGATGACGCCCGAAGCCTGCAACAGCACCAGCCAGGAATAGGTGCGGGCGAGGAGGCTGGTCCACATCGACAGCAGCACGATGTTGAGGATCCAGCGGCCCCAGCCCCGTGGCACCAGGGTGATTGCCCAGGCCAGCGGGAAGCCCAGCAGCAGGCTGAACACGGTCACCAGTCCCGCCACCGAAAAGGTGTTGAACAGCACCCGGGCATACGCCGAGTTGGCGAACAGTTGTTCATAGTTGCCAAGACCCGGCACCGGTTCCAGCACGCCGCGCAGCAACAAGCCAATCAGCGGTGCGAGAAAGAACAGACCGAGAAACAACAGCGCCGGCGCGAGATTGCCGGCGCCACGCCAGCGTTGCTTGAGGGACGGGGCTTGCGCCATGGCACTCGCCTTTTTGCCTTCAGCCAGGCCGGCAGCGCTCGCGGCGCTCCCGGTGGCAGTGGAGGGACGGGACGCGGTGGCCGCCATTTTCATTTGACCAGCCATTCGTTCCACCGTGTCGCGATGGCTGGACCGTTCTTGGCCCAGTACGCGAAATCAAGAGTGATCTGATCCTTAGCGTAGGCAGTCGGCAGGTTCGGGGCCAGCGTCGAGTCCAGACGCGCCACGCTGTCGACGTTGACCGGGGCGTAGGCGGTCAGGTTGGAGAAGTCGGCCTGGCCTTTGGCACTGCTGGCGCTGGCCAGAAACTTCATCGCCGCCTCTTTGTTTTTCGCGCCCTTTGGTACGACCAGAATGTCGGCCATGACCAGGTTCTGTTTCCAGCTCACGCCGACCGGTGCGCCGTCTTCCTGCAGGGCATGAATCCGGCCGTTCCAGAACTGGCCCATGCTCGCTTCACCGGAGGCCAGCAGTTGCTGCGACTGCGCGCCACCGCCCCACCAGACGATGTCTTTCTTGATGGTGTCGAGCTTCTTGAAAGCGCGATCGAGGTCCAGCGGGTAGAGCTTGTCGGCCGCTACGCCATCGGCGAGCAGCGCCAGTTCAAGCACCCCAGGGCTCGGCCATTTATACAGGGCGCGTTTGCCGGGGAAGGTCTTGGTGTCGAACAGCGCGCTCCAGTCCTGCGGCTTGTTCGCGCCGAGCTTGCCCTCGTTGTAGCCGAGGACGAAGGAGAAGAAGAACGAGCCGACGCCGTGGTCGCTGACGAAACGCGGGTCGATCTTGTCGCGCTGGATTTGTTTGAAATCGAGGGGTTCGAGCAGGCCTTCGGCGGCGGCGCGCAGGGCGAAATCGGCTTCGACGTCGACCACGTCCCATTGCACGTTGCCGCTTTCGACCATGGCCTTGAGTTTGCCGTAGTCGGTCGGGCCGTCCTGCACGACGGTGATGCCGCTGGCCTTGCTGAACGGATCGGCCCAGGCCTGTTTCTGCGCATCCTGGGTGCTACCGCCCCAGCTGACAAAGTTCACACTCTCGGCGGCCATCGCGGCCTGACCGGTCACGCTCAGCAGTCCCGCGAAAAAGATCGCGGTTGCAGCTTTGTTCAACACCATTTTTACGCCCTCATTGTTGTGTTTTTGAGCGGGCTTGCGTTGTTGCCCGCCTGTCGGGAGCAGTAGCTGGACGGTTTTTCAGGTCGTCCGGTCTATGGAATATCATATTATGGTATTCCAAACTTTGTGCAAGCACTTTGCCGTACCGGCTATCTGGCGAATGTGGTTTTTGTGGGTGTCTGGTTTGAGATTTTCAGTGGATTCTAGATCCAGCCCCTCACCCCAGCCCTCTCCCGGAGGGAGAGGGAGCAGATCTCTACGCTGTTCAAAACTCGAGTTCGACTCTGAGTTTCAGGTCGATGCATAGCGGTAAAACAACTCGGTCGGCTCCCTCTCCCCCTGGGAGAGGGCTGGGGTGAGGGCAGCATTAGCCGCTTGAAATGCAACATCGAATCACTCGGTGAACGGAATGCTCTCAACCACCTCAAGATCGTAGCCAGTCAACCCGGCATATTTCAGCGGCGGCCCCAAGTGGCGAAGCTTGCCGACGCCCAGGTTCTGCAGAATCTGCGCCCCGGTGCCGACCTCGGAATAGATCCGCGATTGCGAGCGACTGAACTGCCGAGGCGGCTGAGTCAGTTGCGGAATGCGCTCCAGCAGCGCCTGCGACGACTCATGATTGGCCAGCACCACGACCACACCATGCCCTTCGGCCGCGACCCGTTGCAGCGCCGCCCACAACGTCCAGTTCGTCGGCCCGCTGTACTCGGCGCCGACCAGATCGCGCAGCGGATCGATCACATGCACGCGCACCAGCGTCGGCTCTTCGCGGCGCAGCTCACCCATGACCATCGCCATGTGCACGCCGCCCTCGATGCGATCTTCGAAGGTAATCAGGCGGAATGTGCCATGCACCGTCGGCAGTTCCCGCTCGCCGATGCGCTCGATGGTGTGTTCAGTACTCAGGCGATAGTGGATCAGGTCGGCGATGGTGCCGATCTTGATCCCGTGCTTGCGCGCGAAGACTTCCAGATCCGGGCGGCGGGCCATGGTGCCGTCGTCGTTCATCACTTCGACGATCACCGAAGCGGGCGTGAACCCCGCCAGCCGTGCCAGATCACAACCGGCTTCGGTGTGGCCGGCGCGGGTCAGCACGCCACCTTCCTTGGCGCGCAGCGGGAAGATATGGCCAGGCTGCACCAGGTCTTCAGCGCGGGCATTTGGCGCCACCGCAGCGGCCACCGTGCAAGCGCGGTCGGCAGCAGAAATGCCGGTAGTCACACCGACCGCCGCTTCGATGGAAACCGTGAACGCGGTACTGAACACGCTGCCATTGCTTGGCACCATCTGCTCCAGCCCCAGGCGCTGGCAATGATCGTCAGTCAACGTCAGGCATATCAGCCCCCGAGCCTCACGGGCCATGAAACTGATCGCCTCGGGCGTGCAACGATCAGCGGCCAGCAGCAGGTCGCCTTCGTTTTCCCGGTCTTCGTCATCGACCAGCAGCACCATTTTGCCGAGGCGATAATCTTCGATGATTTCTTCGATGCTGTTGAAGGTCATGTTGGACTCTCGATGTGGATGAAATTCGTGGTATACCATAATACAGAATCAACCAAGAGGTCACTATGAAGGCGTACTGGATTGCACACGTGGACATCACCGATCCCGATCACTACAGCCAATACACCCAGCGCGCGCCGAAAGCGTTCGCCGAGTTCGGCGCGAAGTTTTTGGCCAGAGGCGGGCGCAGCGAAGCGATGGAAGGTCGGGCGACGCCGCAGCGCAGCGTGGTGATTGAGTTCGACAGCTACGAGCAGGCGGTGGCGTGCTATCGCTCCGCGGCGTATCAGGAAGCGAAGAGCTATCGCGAGGAGTGGGCGCGGGCGGAAATCATTATTGTGGAAGGGATGGCGCCGTAAGCAGCGTGGGCAGGGCGATCAACGCATGAAATGAATCTTGCCGCTGTCGTCATTGCCCATGTACATGCCATACACCCCGGCCTGGCGTTCCTCGATGTAGCGTTCGAGGATCTGCCGGATCGCCGGGTAGTAGATCTGCTCCCACGGGATGTCTTCCGGGGCGAAGAACTTGCAGGCGAGGGTTTCCGGGCCGTACTGGCCGGTGATCTCCAGCGCGAGGGCGCGGAAGATGATGTAGACCTCGCTGATCTTCGGCACGCTGAAGATCGAATACGGCGAGACGATTTCCGCGCGTACGCCGCTTTCTTCCCAGACTTCGCGCAGGGCAGCCTGTTCGGTGGTCTCGCCGCTTTCCATGAACCCGGCGGGCAGGGTCCAGGTGCCGGGGCGAGGTGGGATCGCCCGTTGGCACAAGAGGTATTTGCCGTCCTGCTCGATGATGCAGCCGGCGATGATTTTCGGGTTTACGTAGTGGATGTAGCCGCAGCCGCGGCACATCAAGCGCTCGTGCGTATCACCCGGCGGCACCTGCTGACCGAGGTCAGCGCCACCGCATTTCGGGCAAAAGCTCGGGCTGAACATGTCAGTGACCTATGCGCGGTTCTTTCAGCGCGATGGGCAGGGTGATCGGTGGAGTGGCGCCGGTCTCTTCCTGTTTGCGCTTCAAATAATCAAGGGCCACGGCGGCTGCGGCGCGCACGTGATCGACGCACGCCTGATGCGCCGCCAGCGGATCGCCGCTCTTGATTGCCTCGACCATTTTTTCCATCTCGTGATTACTGGCGCCGCGACGGTTCTCCTGGGACACCGACGTCGCGCGCAGGTAGCTGATGCGCGCCTGCAACTGACGCAGCTGAGTGGCCGCGACATGGTTGCCCGAGCCTTCCAGCAGCACGTCGTAGAAACCCTGCACCGAGTCGATCACCTGTTGCAGCTCGCCATCTTTGAGCGCCTTGCGGTTCTCGTCGAGGGCTTTTTCCAGGGCCTTGATGTCCTTGGCCTTGGCGCGCAGGGTGAACAGCTGGACGATCAGGCCTTCGAGCACGCAACGCAGCTCATAGATGTCGACCGCATCGGCGAGAGTGATGATCGCCACGCGCGGGCCTTTGGCGTCGGCGAACTCGACCAGACCTTCGGATTCCAGGTGACGCAAGGCTTCACGCACCGACGTACGGCTCACGCCCAGGCGATCGCACAGATCGCGCTCCACCAGGCGATCGCCCGGCAGCAGCTGGAAGTTCATGATGGCGCTTCGCAGTTTATCCAGCACGATTTCGCGCAGGGTGACGGGGTTGCGATTGACCTTGAAGCTGTCGTCGAGTGGCAGGCGTTTCATGGGGTCCGCTCTTTAAGGTGGCTGTCCATGCCAGACGGGCATCAAAACAGCCGAGGGGTTAACTGGAGGCCTCGGCGTCGGCTTCGGCGAAGGCTTCACGGGCGAGCCGGAAACTGTCCACGGCTGCCGGGACGCCGCAATAAATACCGACCTGAAGCAGAATTTCGCGTATTTGCTCACGACTCAGGCCGTTACGCAAGGCGCCGCGCACATGCAGTTTCAGTTCATGCGGACGGTTGAGCGCCGAGATCATCGCCAGGTTGATCATGCTGCGCTCCTTGAGCGACAGGCCTTCGCGTCCCCAGACGTGGCCCCAGCAGTATTCGGTGACCATTTCCTGCAGCGGGCGGGTGAAGTCGTCGGCGTTCTCGATCGAGCGCTGCACATAGGCTTGGCCCAGCACCTGGGTGCGGATCTTCAGGCCTTGCTCATACTTTTCGTTGCTCATGTGTCCTCCGCTCAACCCAGTGTCGGCAACGCGCCGAGCTTGCCCTTGTGATAGATCATCGGCGTCACGGGTTGCTCCGGCAGGATCAGGTTCTTCACCGCGCCGACGATGATCGCGTGGTCGCCGCCGTCGTATTCGCGCCACAGTTCGCACTCGATGATCGCCGTGGCTTTGGCGAGGATCGGGTTACCGAGCTCGCTCAAATGCCAATCGATGCCGTTGGCCTTGTCCTTGCCTTTGCCGGCGAAGGCGTAGGCCTCGGCGGTCTGGTCGGCGGACAGCAAATGGATCGCGAAACGCTTGCTGTCGCGCAGCACCGGGTAGGTGTCGGAGGCGTAGTTGGGGCAGAACAGCACCAGCGCCGGGTCAATCGACAGCGCACTGAAGGCGCTGGCGGTGATGCCGACGATGCCGCCGTCCGGGTCGAGGGTGGTGACCACCGTGACCCCGGACGGAAACGAGCTCATGACGTCTTTGTAAATGCCGGGTTCGATCATGTCGCAGGACTCCTAACGCATCACAAACGGATCAGGCATCGGCGCCTGGGAGAGGTTGATCCACACCGTTTTCAGTTCGGTGTAGGCCAGCACCGAATCGATGCCGCTTTCGCGTCCATAGCCACTGTTCTTGAAGCCGCCGATCGGTGCCATTGCCGACACCGCGCGGTAGGTGTTGACCCAGATGATCCCCGAACGCACGTCCCGGGCCAGGCGATGGGCGCGGCCCAGATCGCGGGTCCAGATGCCGGCGGCGAGGCCGAACTGCGAGTCGTTGGCGATCGCCAGCGCTTCGGCTTCGTCCTTGAAGCGGATCACCGAGGCCACCGGGCCGAAGACTTCTTCCTGCATGATCTTCATCGAATTGCGGTCGCATTCGAACAGCGTCGGCTCGTAGAACCAGCCATCGCCCACGCCGCTCGGCCGCTTGCCACCCAGACGCAGACGCGCGCCTTCGGCGATGGCATCAGCCACCAGACCTTCAACCACCGCCAGTTGCTGCGCGGTGGCCATCGGGCCCATTTCGCTGCTGTCGTCCTGCGGGTTGCCAATGCGGATGCGCTGGGCGCGCTCCACCAGTCGGCTGACGAACTCGTCGTAGATTTCATCCTGCACCAGCAGTCGCGAGCCGGATACGCAACTCTGCCCGGACGCCGCGTAGATCCCGGCAATCGCACCGTTGATCGCGCTGTCGAGATCGGCGTCGGCGAAGATGATGTTCGGCGACTTGCCGCCCAGTTCCAGCGACAGCTTGGCGAAGTTCTCGGCGCTGCTGCGCACCACATGCCGGGCCGTGGCCGCGCCGCCGGTGAAGGCTATCTTGCGGATCAGCGGATGACGGGTGAGGGCGGCGCCAGTGCTCGGGCCGTAACCGGTGACCACGTTGACCACGCCCGGTGGAATCCCGGCTTCGAGGGCCAGGCGCGCCAGTTCCAGAATGGTCGCCGAGGCGTGCTCGGACGGCTTGATCACGATGGTATTGCCGGCAGCCAGCGCCGGCGCCAGTTTGATCGCGGTCAGGTAAAGCGGGCTGTTCCACGGAATGATCGCGGCGACCACGCCCATGGCTTCGTGCACGGTGTAGGCGAACAGATCGGGTTTATCCAGCGGCAGAGTGCCGCCTTCGAGCTTGTCGGCGAGGCCGGCGGTGTAGTGGAAGAACTCCGGCAGATAACCGACCTGACCCCGGGTTTCACGGATCAGCTTGCCGTTGTCGCGGCTTTCAAGCTGCGCCAGTTGTTCCTTGTTTTCGGCGATCAGGTCACCGAGACGACGCAGCAGTTTGCCGCGCGCGGTGGCGGTCAAACCACGCCATGCCGGGCTGTCGAAGGCGGTCTGTGCGGCTTGCACGGCGCGTTCGACATCGGATTCATCCGCGTCGGGCAATTCGGCCCAGGGTTCGGCCAGCGCCGGGTTGAGGCTTTCGAAGGTCTTGCCGGAGAGGGCGTCGACCCATTCTCCGCCGATGCACATCTGGAAGCGTGCGAGCGTCATGCAACGATCCCCTTTATATGGTTTTGTCGGGCGTGTGCGGTGTCGAGAAATTCCAGCAGCGTCTGGTTCACCAGCCGGGGCGACTCTACCGGCATCATATGCCGTTGCTCGGGTAGCACGGCAACCTTCGCGCCGGGAATGCGCGCGGCCAGTTGCTCGGCCATTTCCGGGGTCGATCCGGGGTCCAGCTCGCCGGTGGCGATCAGCGTCGGCGCCTGGATGCTGCCCAGGTCGTCGGCGCGGTACATGTCCTGGGTGGCGAACAGTTCGTAAGTGGTCAGGTAACCCTGCGGATCATTGCCGGCCAGGGTCTGGCGGATCGCAGCGATCTGCGCCGGGTTGGCCGCCTGATATTCGCGGCTGAACCAGCGCGACAGCGCCGCTTCGGCATTCGCATCCGGCCCGTGTTCGGCAGCCTGCGCGGTGCGGGCGATGACGCCGGCGCGCTGCTCTTCGCTGCGGTTGAACACGCTGTTGAGCACCACGAGGCTTTTCAGGCGATCCGGGTAATGCAGGGCAAACGCCCGCGCCACCAGACCGCCCATGGAAAAGCCGATCACCGACGCCTCGGGCAATTGCAGGTGGTCGAGTAGCTCCAGCAACTGATCGGCGTAACCGAGCAGGGCGGTGCCGCTGGCCGGTCGCGGGCTGGCGCCATGGCCGAGCATGTCGTAGGCGATCACCCGGTATTGCGTGGCCAGGCCAACGATCTGGCCGCCCCACATTTCTTTGTTCAGACCCACGCCGTGGATCAACACCACGGGTTGGCCTTGGCCGGTCGCCAGATAACTGGTGCCGGCCGGGGTGAGTTCAGCGGTGAGCCGAATCATGGAGCGCTCCTGCATGCCTTTTTTTATTGTGATTACTGGGCTTTTTCGGCGGCCAGTTCTTCCAGATCGATGTAGCGGTTGCCGATGCGCGGGTGCAGGCGACCACCGTCGGCGCAACCGAGCACCACGACGATTTCGTCGGCGCGGGGGGCGTCTTCGATCTGCATTTCCAGAGTGATGTAGTGCGAGCGCAGGCCTTCGTCGTCCTTGTGCATCATCGGGATCTGAATCGAAGTGCCCGGACCGCCGCGCTTGTTGGTGAAGCTCAGGTAGCTCTTGGCCTTGACCGCTTCGCGGTAGTGGTTGCCGAAGCGCAGGGTGTGGATCACCGCCGACGCGTGCTCGATTTCGCCATCGGCGCCGACCACTGCGGCTTTGCCGTAGGCCTCGATCTTCTCGGCGCCGCCGATGATGCCCACCAGACGCTCGACCATCATCGCGCCGAGGTCCGAGCAATTGGCGCGGATCTGCGGCTTGAGGTCTTCGACAAAGCCGTTGCCGACCCACGGGTTCTTCATCACGACGGCCAGGCCGACCATGGTCACCGGGGTGTCGGACGCCTTGCCGCCTTCAATGAAGGTTTCTTCGACATAGCTGACGATCTTGCGAATTTCGAAACTCATGAGCTGCTCCGTAGGGGATAAACAGTGTCTGTGCGTCTGATGGTATACCATAATACCGATCGTGCAAGTCCCCCTCGCAAGAATCCCTGCCATCAGTCGGACGAATGCCCGCGCATTCAGCTGCCGCTGTAGTCCCTTTCGGTTAACAAAAGATAACGTTGCGCCGATTGTCAGACGTTTCGAATGCCCGATAGGATGAGCCAGCTTCCGAAGGGGCTCTGGATGGCGGGTTTCAGGACTATGCTTGTGACCAGGCAGTCACCGTGAGCACCCTTGCGGCGCCCTTAAGGTCCATGACCAACAATAATAAACAGGGGAAGGTCTATGAGTCGTTGCCGCCCGCCGGCGTTACGCAACACCGCGTTGCTGGCCACAGCACTCTCTCTGCTGGGCTTTGCCACTTTGTCGGCGCCGGTTCTCGCCGCCGAAGCGCCCGCCGACGTGGTCTATTCCACCGAATCGGCCAAGGCCTCGAAAAGCCTGATGCTCGATGTCGTTCACGCCGGAACCCGGCTGGTGGCGGTCGGGGATCGCGGGCACATTCTCTATTCCGACGACCAGGGCAAGACCTGGACCCAGGCCAAAGTGCCGAGCCGCCAGTTGCTGACCGCCGTGTATTTCGTCGATGACAAGCACGGCTGGGCCGTCGGCCACGACGCACAGATCCTCGCCAGTGAAGACGGCGGCCTGACCTGGACCAAACAGTTCGAAGACCTCAAGCGCGAATCGCCGCTGCTCGACGTCTGGTTCAAGGACGTCAACAGCGGCCTGGCCGTGGGTGCCTACGGCGCGCTGCTGGAAACCACCGACGGCGGCAAAAACTGGGAAGACGTCAGCGATCGCCTCGACAACGAAGACCAGTTCCATCTCAACGCCATCGCTTCGGTAAAAGACGCCGGCCTGTTCATCGTCGGTGAGTCGGGCAGCATGTTCCGCTCCGCCGACTGGGGCCAGACCTGGGAAAAACTCGAAGGCCCGTACGAAGGTTCGCTGTTCGGCGTGATCGGCACGGCGCAACCGCAAACCCTGCTGGCTTACGGTCTGCGCGGCAACCTTTACCGCTCCACCGATTTCGGCAGCACCTGGGAGCAGGTCGAACTGAAAGCTGCGCGCGGTTCGCTGGAGTTCGGCCTGTCCGGCGCCACACTGCTTGAAGACGGCTCCATCGTCATCGTCGGCAACGGCGGCTCGGTGGTCAGCAGCAGTGACAACGGCGAAACCTTCAGCGTGTTCAACCGTCCGGATCGCATCTCGCTGTCGTCGGTCACCGCCGCCGGCAACGGCAATCTGATCCTGAGCGGGCAGGGTGGCGTTCGGGTCACTACTGCGAACGGCGCCGAGCTGGGCAAATGAGCCGAATCAATAATAAGAAGGCGGGGCTATGACTTCCTTGAGCACTCATCATCAGGACAAGGCGACGTTTCTCGAGCGCCTGATCTTCAACAACCGCCCGGCAGTGATCGTGATCTGCCTGCTGGTCAGCATTTTCCTGTTCTGGCAGGCCACGCTGATCCGCCCGTCCACCAGTTTCGAAAAGATGATCCCGCTCAAGCATCCGTTCATTGAAAAGATGATGGAGCACCGCAACGATCTGGCGAACCTGGGCAACACCGTGCGCATTTCGGTGGAAGCGAAGGATGGCGACATCTTCTCCAAGGAGTACATGGAGACCCTGCGTCAGATCAACGACGAGGTGTTCTACATCTCCGGCGTCGACCGTTCCGGCCTCAAGTCGCTGTGGAGCCCGAGTGTGCGCTGGACCGAAGTGACCGAGGAAGGTTTTGCCGGCGGCGAAGTGATCCCGCAGAGCTACAACGGCTCCCAGGACAGCCTCGACCTGCTGCGCAACAACGTGCTCAAGTCCGGTCAGGTCGGGCGTCTGGTGGCCAACGATTTCAAGTCGAGCATCGTCGATATCCCGCTGCTGGAGTCCTACCCCGATCCGCAGGACCAGGGCAAGCTGCTGGCGCTGGACTATCGCCAGTTCTCCCATGAGCTCGAAGACAAGATCCGCAACAAGTTCGAAGCGCAGAACCCCAACGTCAAGATCCACATCGTCGGTTTCGCCAAGAAGGTCGGTGATCTGATCGACGGCCTGGTGATGGTGGTGATGTTCTTCGGCATCGCTTTCGTCATCACCCTGATCCTGCTGCTGTGGTTCACCAACTGCCTGCGCAGCACCGTGGCGGTGTTGAGCACCACGCTGGTGGCGGTGGTCTGGCAACTCGGGTTGATGCATTTCTTCGGGTTCGGCCTCGATCCGTATTCGATGCTGGTGCCGTTCCTGATCTTCGCCATTGGCATTTCCCACGGCGTGCAAAAAATCAACGGGATCGCCCTGCAATCCGGTGAGGCGGACAACGCGTTGACGGCCGCACGGCGGACCTTCCGTCAGCTGTTCCTGCCGGGGATGATCGCGATTCTGGCGGACGCCGTCGGCTTCATCACGCTGCTGATCATCGACATCGGCGTGATTCGCGAGCTGGCCATCGGCGCGTCCATCGGCGTGGCGGTGATCGTGTTCACCAACCTGATCCTGCTGCCGGTGGCGATTTCCTATGTCGGCATCAGCAAGCGCGCCATCGCCAAGAGCAAGAAGGACGCGCACCGCGAGCATCCGTTCTGGCGCCTGCTGTCGAATTTCGCCAACCCGAAAGTCGCCCCGATCTCCATCGCCCTGGCGCTGGTCGCCTTCGGTGGCGGTCTCTGGTACAGCCAGAACCTGAAGATCGGCGACCTCGACCAGGGCGCGCCGGAGCTGCGTCCGGACTCGCGCTATAACAAGGACAACAACTTCATCATCAGCAACTACTCGACCAGTTCCGACGTGCTGGTGGTGATGGTCAAGACCAAGTCCGAAGGTTGCTCGCGCTATGAAGCCATGGCGCCGATCGACGAGCTGATGTGGAAGATGCAGAACACCGAGGGCGTGCAGTCGGCGATCTCGCTGGTGACCGTGTCCAAGCAGATGATCAAGGGCATGAACGAGGGCAACCTGAAATGGGAAACCCTGTCGCGCAACCCGGACGTGCTGAACAACTCCATCGCCCGGGCCGACGGTCTGTACAACAACAGTTGCTCGCTGGCGCCAGTGCTGGTGTTCCTCAACGACCACAAGGCCGAAACCCTGGATCGCGCGGTGCATGCGGTGCAGGACTTCGCCAAGGAAAACAACAAGGAAGGCCTGGAATTCATCCTCGCGGCCGGTAACGCCGGGATCGAAGCGGCCACCAACGAGGTGATCAAGAAGTCCGAGCTGACCATCCTGATCCTGGTGTACATCTGCGTGGCGGTGATGTGCATGATCACCTTCCGCTCGTGGGCGGCGACCTTGTGCATCGTGCTGCCGCTGGTGCTGACCTCGGTGCTGGGTAACGCGCTGATGGCGTTCATGGGCATCGGCGTGAAGGTTGCGACGCTGCCGGTGGTGGCGCTGGGCGTGGGGATCGGCGTTGACTACGGCATCTACATCTACAGCCGCCTGGAAAGTTTCCTGCGTGCCGGCCTGCCGTTGCAGGAAGCCTATTACCAGACCCTGAAATCCACCGGTAAAGCGGTGCTGTTCACCGGTCTGTGCCTGGCCATCGGTGTGTGCACCTGGATCTTCTCGGCGATCAAGTTCCAGGCCGACATGGGTCTGATGCTGACCTTCATGCTGCTATGGAACATGTTCGGTGCGCTGTGGCTGCTGCCGGCACTGGCGAAGTTCCTGATCAAGCCGGAGAAACTGGCGGGGCAGAAGGGCAATTCGTTGTTTGCTCACTGATCCGGTTGGCTGAAATGAAAAAGCCGCAACCTTAGGGTTGCGGCTTTTTTTATGGGGCAAGATCAAAAGCCCCCTCACCCTAGCCCTCTCCCGGGGGGAGAGGGGACTGACCGAGTGGTGCTTCGAGATACATCGACCTGAAAAACCGAGTCGATTATGGATTCAAAGCAGATCGTTCAAGTCGGTGTATCTCTCCAATATCCCCCAATCGGTTCCCTCTCCCCTTGGGAGAGGGCTAGGGTGAGGGCCGGCGGTCTCAAGGCTTAAGAAAGTTCAGTGCCTAGCACGACGCTAAGCGCACTCCGCGCATCATCCAGCTGCACCAACGTCGCATGCCGAGCCCCCAACGCATCCCGATTCTCGATCGCCGTCAAAATCGCCTTGTGCCGAGGCAACGCCAGTTCATGCAGATTCGGCCGCTGATTCGAATGCTTCAGCGCCTCGGCAATCGCCACCGACAGCATGTTGCACAGGTTCGCCAACAAATCGTTGTGGGTCGCGTCAGCAATCCGGCTGTGAAAATCCAGATCCGGTTGCAGCAAGGCTTCCGGGGTCGGCGCGGCTTCCATGCGTTGATAAGCCTCGGCAATCGACGCGATGTCGGCATCGGTGGCGTGCTGGGCGGCGAGGGCGGCGGCGGCCGGTTCGATGATGCTGCGCACGCTGGTCAGGACGTTGAAGAACTCGTTCTGCGGGCTGCTTTGCATCAGCCAGTGCAGCACGTCCGGGTCGAGCATGTGCCATTCGCGGCGCGGCTTGACCACGGTGCCGACGCGCGGTTTCGAATACACCAGGCCCTTGGCGACCAGCACTCGGGTGGCTTCACGCAACACCGGCCGGCTGACCGCGTATTCCTCGCAGAGCAAGGCTTCGGCGGGCAGCTTGTCGCAGGGCAGAAAGCGTCCGGAAACAATCTGCATGCCCAGTTCCTGGACGATGCGCGAGTGCATGCTTTTACGGTCGGAAGGTTTGCGGTAATCCATGGGGAGTGGCGCGATCCTGAGCGATGGAGATGCCGCGCATCATAGCAGGCGTGGCTCATTCTTGAGGTGGATACACAAAGCAAATGTGGGAGCTGGCTTGCCAGCGATGGCGGAGTGTCAGTCAACATGAATGTCAGCTGGCAGACCGTAATCGCTGGCAAGCCAGCTCCCACAGGGGCGGCGGTGTTAGTGGGAATGGCGCGGTACTTCAGCCCCTCGGCAACCGACGAGGAAGTCGAAATCGCAACCTTGATCCGCCTGCAGCACATGGTCGATATACAACTGGCGATACCCGCCCACCAACAGCTGTTGCGGCGGTTGCAGGTCCGCCATGCGCGCTGCCAGTTCAGCGTCCGGAATATCCAGGTGCAAACGCCCGCTGGCGCAGTCCAGCTCGATCCAGTCGCCTTCCTTCACCGCCGCCAAAGGCCCGCCGGCCGCTGCTTCCGGGGCGACGTGCAACACAACCGTGCCGTATGCCGTGCCGCTCATCCGCGCGTCGGAGATGCGCACCATGTCAGTCACGCCCTGCGCCAGCAGTTTGGCCGGCAAACCCATGTTGCCGACTTCGGCCATGCCCGGATAACCCTTCGGCCCGCAGTTCTTCATCACCAGAATCGACTCCGCATCGACGTCCAGTTCCGGGTCGTTGATCCGCGCCTTGTACATGTCGAAGTTCTCGAAAACGACCGCACGGCCACGGTGCTGCATCAGTTCCGGCGTGGCGGCTGACGGCTTGAGCACCGCGCCCAGTGGCGCCAGGTTGCCGCGCAATACACAGATGCCGCCGTCGGCGCGGATCGGATTGTCGAGGGTGCGGATCACTTCGTCTTCGCCGTAGATCGGCGCGTCCTTGGTGTTCTCGCCGATGGATTTGCCGTTCACGGTCAACGCGTTCGGGTTGGGAATCAGATTAGCCTCGCCAAGGCGGCGCAGTACGGCCGGCAAGCCGCCCGCGTAGTAGAACTCTTCCATCAGGAAACGCCCGGACGGTTGCAGGTCGACGATGGTCGGCATGCCGCGACCGATGCGGGTCCAGTCGTCCAGATCCAGCTCGACGCCGATGCGCCCGGCGATGGCTTTGAGGTGGATTACCGCGTTGGTCGAACCGCCAATCGCCGCGTTGACCCGGATCGCGTTTTCGAAGGCTTCCTTGGTCAGGATCTTCGACAGTTTCAGATCCTCACGAACCATCTCGACCGCACGCATGCCGGACATGTGCGCCAGCACATAACGCCGCGCATCCACCGCCGGAATCGCCGCGTTGTGCGGCAGGGACGTGCCCAGTGCTTCAGCCATGCAGGCCATGGTCGACGCGGTGCCCATGGTGTTGCAGGTGCCGGCCGAGCGAGACATGCCGCCCTCGGCCGCCAAGAAGTCGTCAATCGTGATGGTGCCGGCCTTGACCTGCTCGCTGAGCTGCCAGACCACGGTGCCGGAGCCGATGTCCTTGCCCTTGTGCTTGCCGTTGAGCATCGGCCCGCCGGTGACGACGATCGCCGGCACGTCGCAACTGGCCGCGCCCATCAGCAGGGCCGGGGTGGTCTTGTCGCAACCGGTCAGCAGCACCACGCCGTCAATCGGGTTGCCGCGAATCGCTTCTTCGACGTCCATGCTCGCCAGGTTGCGGGTGAGCATGGCGGTCGGGCGCAGGTTCGATTCGCCGTTGGAGAACACCGGAAATTCCACCGGAAAACCACCAGCCTCGATCACCCCGCGTTTGACGTGCTCCGCGATCTGGCGGAAGTGCGCGTTGCACGGGGTCAGTTCCGACCAGGTGTTGCAGATGCCGATGATCGGCTTGCCGTGGAACTGATGGTCGGCGATGCCCTGATTCTTCATCCAGCTGCGGTACATGAAGCCGTTCTTGTCGGCCGTGCCAAACCATTGGGCGGAGCGCAGGGTGGGTTTCTTATCAGACATGATCGATTCTCTTATTGTAAGACTATTGTTTGCGAGCTTCGGCTAAACATAAGCGCAAAATCGACGGTTTGGAAGTGTTGTTGCGTAATTAGTATTACTATATAGTCGTTTTCGACGGAGGGATGGCCCTGGCGATTTTCCGCGAGAGGCGTCCCCCGAGGTTCCATAAAAACAACAATCGGAGACCGATCTCATGAGCCAGGAACTGCGGCTTGTCCGGCGCATCACGCTGAAACTGATTCCCTTCCTGATCCTGCTGTACCTGATCGCCTATGTGGATCGCTCCGCCGTCGGCTTCGCCAAGCTGCACATGGGCGCCGACATCGGCATCGGCGATGCCGCCTACGGCCTCGGTGCCGGGCTGTTTTTCATCGGTTACTTTCTGTTTGAAATCCCCAGCAATTTGATGCTCGAACGCTTTGGCGCACGGCGCTGGTTCGCGCGGATCATGATCACCTGGGGCGCGATCACCATCGGCATGGCCTTTGTCCAGGGCCCGCACAGTTTCTACGTGATGCGCTTTCTGCTCGGCGCGGCGGAGGCGGGGTTCTTTCCCGGCGTTCTGTACTACATCACCCAATGGTTCCCGGTGCGCCATCGCGGCAAGATCCTCGGGCTGTTCATCCTTTCCCAACCTATCGCGATGATGATCACCGGCCCAGTCTCGGGCGGTTTGCTGGGCATGGACGGCATCCTCGGTCTGCACGGCTGGCAGTGGCTGTTCATCGTCATCGGCACCCCGGCGATCCTGCTGACCTGGCCGGTATTGCGCTGGTTGCCAGACGGCCCGCAGCAAGTGAAATGGATGGACCAGGCCGAGAAGGACTGGCTGACCGGTGAGCTGAAAAAGGACCTGCAGGAATACGGCCAGACCCGTCACGGCAATCCTCTGCATGCGCTGAAGGACAAGCGCGTGTTGCTGCTGGCGCTGTTCTACCTGCCGGTGACCCTGAGCATTTATGGTCTGGGCCTGTGGCTGCCGACCCTGATCAAACAGTTTGGCGGCAGTGATCTGGTCACCGGTTTCGTGTCGTCGGTGCCGTACATCTTCGGGATCATCGGCCTGCTGATCATTCCGCGCAGCTCCGACCGTTTGAATGATCGCTACGGCCATCTGGCGGTGCTTTATGTGCTGGGTGCGATCGGCCTGTTCCTCAGTGCCTGGCTATCGTTGCCGGTGGCGCAACTGGCGGCGTTGTGCCTGGTGGCGTTCGCGCTGTTTTCCTGCACGGCGGTGTTCTGGACTTTGCCGGGGCGGTTCTTTGCCGGCGCCAGTGCGGCGGCAGGGATCGCGTTGATCAACTCAGTGGGCAACCTCGGCGGCTACATCGGCCCGTTCGTGATCGGCGCCTTGAAGGAATACACCGGCAACCTTGCTTCGGGCCTGTACTTCCTGTCCGGGGTGATGGTGTTCGGGCTGATTCTGACGGGCGTCGTTTATCGCTTGCTGGAGCGCAAGCATGTGCTGCCGGTCGAGCAATTTGCAGCGAGCGCACGCGGTGCGACCCGTACCTGATATCAAACGAATCATCACCGCAAAACCTGTGGGAGCTGGCTTGCCAGCGATAGCAATCTGTCAGCCACATCAATGGTGAATCAGCCGCCGCCATCGCTGGCAAGCCAGCTCCCACAGGGTTTTGCGGTGTTTTTGAGGGAATAGGAGAGGATTTATGCATCTGGTTCAATTCGAATTGAGTAGCGGCGAGCGCCGTGTCGGGGTGGTCGAGGACGGTCTGGTGCGTGAAGTGCAGGATGCGCGCACGGTTCGCGATCTGGCCCTGGCCGCGATCGAGGCCGGCAGCACCCTCGCGCAGCAAGTGCAGACCCTCGGCCTGGGCATCAGTCACGATTACGCTGAATTGCTGGCCAAACTGCGCATCCTGCCGCCGCTGGATCACCCGGACCCGGCGCACCTGCTGGTCAGCGGCACCGGCCTCACGCACCTCGGCAGTGCGTCGGCCCGGGACAAGATGCATCAGCAGGCCGGCGACGAAGCGGCGATGACCGACACCATGCGCATCTTCAAGTGGGGCGTAGAGGGCGGCAAACCTGCGGCGGGGCAGGCCGGTGTGCAACCGGAATGGTTTTACAAAGGCGACGGCAGCATCGTTGTGCGTCCCGGTCAGCCGTTCCCGCTGCCGCCGTTTGCCGAAGACGCCGGCGAGGAACCGGAGATGGCCGGCCTCTACATCATCGGCCACGACGGCAAGCCGTATCGCCTCGGTTTTGCGGTGGGCAACGAGTTCTCCGATCACGTCATGGAACGCAAGAATTACCTGTACCTGGCCCACTCGAAACTGCGCAGTTGCAGCTACGGCCCGGAGTTGCGCGTCGGCGAGCTGCCGCAACACCTGGCCGGCACCAGCCGCATCCTGCGCGACGGCGAAGTGCTGTGGCAGAACGAATTCCTCAGCGGCGAGGCCAACATGTGCCACAGCCTGGCGAACCTCGAATATCACCACTTCAAGTACAGCCAGTTCCTGCGTCCCGGTGACGTGCACATTCACTTCTTCGGCACCGCGACCCTGTCGTTCGCCGATGGCATTCGCACTCAGCCGGGCGACGTGTTCGAGATCAGCCAGGCCGAATTCGGCGCACCGCTGGTCAACGGCATCGCCCCGGTTGCAGCGGCATTCGAACCGGACAGCATCGGCACCCTTTAAGGAGATCCCATGACTCAGATTCTCGGTCACAACTACATCGGCGGCCGTCGCAGCGCGGCGGGTGACGTCAAGCTGCAAAGCGTCGACGCCACCACGGGCGAAGCATTGCCCCACGATTTCATTCAGGCCACGGAAGCGGAAGTAGACTCCGCCGCCAAGGCCGCTGCGGCGGCGTATCCGGCGTATCGCAGCCTCAGCGCCGAACGCCGCGCGCAGTTTCTCGATGCGATTGCCGATGAGCTGGATGCGCTGGGCGATGATTTTGTCGCCGTAGTCTGTCGCGAAACTGCACTGCCGGCGGGGCGGATTCAAGGTGAAAGAGGACGCACCAGCGGCCAGATGCGGTTGTTCGCCAAAGTCCTGCGGCGCGGTGACTTCTACGGTGCGCGCATCGACCTGCCGTTACCGGATCGTCAACCGTTGGCGCGTCCGGATCTGCGCCAGTACCGCATCGGCCTGGGGCCGGTGGCGGTGTTCGGTGCGAGCAACTTTCCGCTGGCATTCTCCACCGCCGGCGGCGATACCGCGTCGGCGCTGGCGGCAGGTTGCCCGGTGGTGTTCAAGGCCCACAGCGGCCACATGGCCACCGCCGAGCTCGTTGCCGACGCTTTGATCCGTGCAGCAGAAAAAACCGCCATGCCCGCAGGCGTGTTCAACATGATTTACGGTGGTGGCGTCGGCGAATGGCTGGTCAAACATCCGGCCATTCAGGCGGTAGGTTTCACCGGTTCGCTGCGGGGCGGACGGGCGCTGTACGACATGGCCGCCGCACGGCCTCAGCCGATCCCGGTGTTCGCCGAGATGTCGAGCATCAACCCGGTGATCGTGTTGCCCCAGGCGCTGGCCGTGCGTTCGGAATCCGTCGCCCGCGATCTGACTGCGTCGGTGGTGCAGGGCTGCGGTCAGTTCTGTACCAATCCGGGCCTGGTGATCGGTATTCGCTCGCCGCAGTTCACCGCGTTCGTTGAGCAAGTCGCAGCGCTGATCGGTGATCAACCGGCGCAAACCATGCTCAATGCCGGAACGCTCGGCAGCTACGGCAAGGGCCTGGAAAAACTCCTGGCGCACACCGGCATCGAGCATCTGGCGGGTAATCCGCAGCAGGGCAATCAGGCGCAGCCGCAGTTGTTCAAGGCGGATGTCAGCCTGCTGATCGATAGCGATGAAGTGTTGCAGGAAGAAGTGTTCGGCCCGACCACGGTGATCGTCGAAGTGGCCGACAAGGCGCAGCTGAGCGCGGCGTTGCAGGGCCTGCATGGACAGCTGACGGCGACAATCATCGGCGAGCAGGCAGATTTCGAACGCTTCCCGGAGCTGACGCCGTTGCTGGAGCAGAAGGTCGGGCGGATCCTGCTCAACGGTTATCCGACCGGTGTCGAAGTCTGTGATTCGATGGTTCACGGCGGGCCGTATCCGGCGACGTCCGATGCCCGCGGCACCTCTGTGGGGACGCTGGCGATCGATCGTTTCCTGCGCCCGGTGTGCTTCCAGAACTACCCCGACAGCCTGCTGCCGGAACCGCTGAAAAACGCCAACCCGCTGCGCATTCAGCGGCTGGTCGACGGCAAGCCATCGCGCGACGCCCTCTGACAGCCGAACCCAGTCAATGTGGGAGCGAGCCTGCTCGCGATAGCGGTGCATCAGTCGGCATTCATGTCGCCTGACAGTCTGCAATCGCGAGCAGGCTCGCTCCCACAGGGAGAGTTCAGCGCCTGCTTTGAGCTATCATTGGCCCTTTCCCCCTGAAAGACATGATTGCCATGACTGCCGTAACCGACACCCTTCTCAACGCCCTCGAACACTGCGGTATGGTCGAAATCGACGGCCTGCACGCTTTCGAATTCGCCCTCGACGAAGACGACAACCTGCACATCGAATGCATCGATGGCCGGGCAGCCAAGCATTGGGAGTTCACCCCGGCTCAGGTGGCAGCGGCGACGTTTGATGAAGATCTGCAGAGCTGGCTGATCGTCGGTTTTTCCAGCGACACCAAAACCGTTGGCGAACACCGTCTGGTCTGCCTCGGCGATGTACTGAGCAGCGCCGACGACGAGGATGAAACCGAATGAACATGCGTAAATTCTGGCCATTGCTGATGGCCGGCAGCGTCGGCGCGATGGGCCTTTCCAGCGCCTCGGCCGAAAGCTTCCAGTTGCTGGTCGGCTCCTACACCGCCGGCACCAGCGAAGGCCTCTACCGGATGAACTTCGACAGCGCCACCGGCCAGATCGACGCCAAGCCGCTGCAAGTGATCAAGAGCGAAAACCCGTCGTGGCTGACCCTGTCCAAGGATCAGCACCGGGTGTTCGTGGTCAACGAAAACGGCCCTGGCCAGAAAGATCCGGTTGGTCGCGTCAGCAGCTATTCCATCGATCCGAAGACCCACGCGCTGACCCTGATCAATCAGGTGCAGAGCCTGGGCAACGAGCCGACCCATTCCAGCCTCAGCGGCGACGCCAGCCATCTGTTCGTCAGCAACTACTCGGTGGTTGAAGACCCGGGCGGCACCCTCGCGGTATTGCCGGTCGGCAGCGACGGCAAGCTCAAACCGGTGGTGCAGATGAGCGCGCACCCGGCGAGCCGGGTCAATCCCGAGCGTCAGGCCTCGAACCACGTGCACTCGACGGTCTCTTCGCCGGACGGTCGTTACGTGTTCTCCAATGACCTGGGTGCGGACAAGGTCTTCATCTACCAATTCGACCCGAAAGCCAACCCGGACCTGCCGCTGACCCCGGCGAAAACCGCGTCGGTGCAACTGCCAGCCGGCAGCGGCCCGCGTCATCTGCTGTTCAGCGCTGACGGCAAACATGCCTGGCTGACCATGGAAATGAGCGCTCAGGTCGCGGTATTCGACTACAAGGACGGCGTGCTGACCCAGACGCAAATGGTCGATCTGGCTGCCGGCCAGCCGACCTCGGACAAAGCCGCCGCCGCGCTGCACGCGTCCGCCGATGGCAAATTCCTCTACGTCAGCAACCGTGGCACCGCCAATCAGTTGCTGGTGTTCGCCATCGATCCGGCCAGCGGCCAGCTCAAGGAACTGCAACGACGTTCGGTGGAAGGCGATCACCCGCGTGAGTTCAGCCTCGATCCGAGCGGCAAATTCCTACTGATTGCCAACCAGAAGAGCAACCAGATTGTCGTGGTCGAGCGCGATGGCAAGACCGGTCTGCTGGGCAAAACCGTGCAAAAACTGCCGATGGACGCCCCGAGCGATCTGAAGTTTCTCGTGCGTCAATAAGCCGCAGGCCCCGGTCTACGGGGCCTGAAGCGTTGTATTAATCCTGCTGATAACAGGTAATGTTGCAAAGCATTTCAAGCGATCAACCCTCGAGCGTTAAGTTTGCTTCACGGCCCAACCGGGCAAGCAAGCCAACTGAACACGAGGGTTACCGCCATGAACTTCAATCTCTTCTCGATCATCGCCGCTTCCGCCATCTCCGCCACCGTGGCCCTGCCTGCCAGTGCCAACGTTGAAATCAGCGACAAAAAATCCCACACCCAGAGCTACACCCAGAAATACCTGCAACAAAGCGCCAACTTCTACGCCGCGCTGGATCACAAAGCTCAACACTGAAATTTCCGTCACGCCCTGGAACTGCCCAAGGCTGCGATCCTTTGATCTTGTTTATCAAAAAGCAAAATCAAAAGATCGCAGCCTTGGGCAGTTTTTTGCCTGCGCAGTGACTGGCGATAGCTATTTTCAAACGACGAGATAGATCGGCTAAATAATCAACGAAGCTGATGGTTACTATGCCAAACCCTGAGTGGTTACCCCGGCTTTTTTGATCGATTCTGTGGACCTCGAAACATTGTCCACGGAGCACACATCATGGCCAGTTCAATCATCACTTCCGCCAAACGCGGCGCCTACGTGGCCATCGGTCTGTACCTGGTCATGGTGCTGTTTGTCAGTCTGGCGTCGCAGTCGCAACACAGCTTCGAAGCACCGATCGACGTCGCCCATCCCGGCATCCAGTTCGAACTTCGCTCGCAAAACGCGACGGTGGATTCAGCTGAACTCGCGGGAGTCGGCGGAGCATGAAAGGCTACAGACTCTGGGTCATTGCCGGACTGGCGTTCATGACCAACGGCGCATCGCTTTTGGGGGTCGGCCAGGGCTCGGTCGGCGGACTGGCCCGGGCCATAGAGGCCAACCACAGCATTGCTCACAACATCGAACGGGCCAATGCGCTGGGGCTGTTGGCCGGCAATCCGCCGGTGAAAACCCCCAGCGGTTTTCTTGGCCCGTTCGAAGTGGATTGCTCGGCCATCGGCATGTGTGAAGTGCTGGCGTAACGCGCCTACTTTTTCATGATGCCGGTGAACAGCTCCGACTCAAGAAACCGCTGCAACCAGGCCTGCAACCGCACGTAAGGCGTCTGCGCAAACCAGTCACGATCAACGTGAGCGAATTGGCGAACGAACGGAAACAGCGCGATATCGGCCAGGCTCGGATGCCCGGCCAGCAAGTAATCGCGTCCTTCGAGCAACTCATCCAGTCTCTGCAAGAACAGAGCCCCTTCGGCGCGATAAACCTCCATCGGCTGTTCCGGATAACGCTCGGCGTACTTGTAGCGATTCAAGTGAACCTTGAATATCTGATCGTTACCCTGAATCAACTTGTCCGCCCACAACGCCCCGAACGAATCATCCTTGAGCAACCAGTCATCCGGATCATTCTGCGCCAGCGCCCAGCGCATGATTTCCAGGCTTTCATCGATCACCTGACCGTACGCATCCAGTACTGGCACCGTGCCCTTGGGCGAGATCGCCAGCATCTCCGCCGGTTTTGCCTTGAGGCTCACCTCGACGATGTCCACCGGCACGCCCGAATAACGCAGGGCCATCCGCGCCCGCATCGCGTACGGGCAGCGGCGGAAGGAATACAGCGTGTTCATTTCACCTCCAGTGTGCTCAAACCGTTGCCCTGGCGCTGTACCTGAATCTGCACCGGAATCCGCTCGTGCATTTCCTGCACGTGGGAAATCACCGCGACCTTGCGGCCCTGCGCCTGCAAGCCGTCGAGGGCGTCCATGGCCAGTTGCAGGGATTCCGGATCGAGGCTGCCGAAGCCCTCGTCGATGAACAGCGATTCGATTTTCAGCGTGCTCGACGCCATCGAGGCCAGACCCAGCGCGAGGGCCAGCGACACGAGGAAGGTTTCGCCGCCGGACAGCGAATGCACCGAGCGCAGTTCGTCGCCCATTTCGGTGTCCATCACCAGCAGGCCGAGCATGCTGCCGCCGCGCTTGAGGCGATAGCGCTTGACCAGTTGCCGCAGCTGCACGTTGGCGTGATGCACCAGCAGGTCGAGGTTGTAGGCCTGGGCGATCTTGCGGAAGGTGTCGCCGGTGGCCGAGCCGATCAAGGCATTGAGCCGCGCCCAGCGCTGATACTCGGCATAGGCGTCGGCGATCTGCTGCGCGAGCGCCTGATTGGCGTTCTGGCGGCGCTGGTCTTCGGCCTGCTCGGCGCGCAGTTCGGCGCATTGCTGTTCGCTGGCCGTGCACTGGGTTTGCAGGTCGGCGAGGGCGCTGGCGAGTTGTTCGGCATCCAGGTTGCCGTGGTGTTGGGCCTGATGGGCGAGCAACTGGCGCTCACGCTCTTGCACCAGCACGCTGGCCTGTTCGATGGCTTTGTCGTTGTGCTGCAAACGCTGGCGCAATTCGCTGAGCTGCGCATGATCGACCTGCAGCAACGCTTCGAGGCCGCCGTCATCCAGCTCCGGATGCTGCGCGCGCCAGTCGCTGATCTTGCTGATCAGCTCAGTGTGTTCGCTTTCAAGTCCCTGCAAGCGTTCTCGCTGGGCTTTGAGTTCGGCGGCGAGTTGTACTCGCTGCGTGCCAACGTCGTGGAGTGCGTTTGCGGTGCCGGTTTCAGCGTCGCGGGCAGTTTTTACCGCCAGCTCAAGCTGTTGTTGCCAGTTTTCGGCGCTGCTGTGTTCGCCGAGCAATTGCGCAAGCTGCTCTTGGCTCGCCTGTTGCTGCGCGGCCAAGGCAATGAATTGTTGTTCAGCGGTTTGCTGTTGTTCGGCGCGGCGTTGCTGATGATCCTGCTCTTTCTCCAGCGTTTGCTGGCGTTGTTGCTGTTCGGCCAGTTCGTCCTTTTGCTGATCGAGTTGTGCCAGGCGTTCGGCAATCTCTCGGTCGAGTTGCATGAACGTCGCCGCCGGCTCGACACGCAAAGCTTCTAGGGTCTCGGCCGGCAGCAGGCTGGCGAATGCGTTGAGCTCTTCGTCCAGTCGTTGTCGGTCGCTGCTCAGTTGCTGTTGTTGATGACTCAATTGCTGCGCCGCTTGTTGATGCTCGGTTTCCGCCTGACGCAATTGCTGCGCCAGTCGTGCGGCGTCCTGTTGCAGGGTGAGCAGGGCGCTCTGGCGCTGTTCGTCCTGATTGATGCTCTGGTTCAGCTTTGAATTTTGCTGGGCCAGCCAGGCGTCGCGTGTTGCCGCGTCCTGATCGAGCAGCGAAGTGGCCTGCGGGTGCGCCGCAAGGATCGGGGCCAGCGCCTGCTGCTGCGCCGTCAATGCTTCGCGTTGCTGCAACAGTTCCTTCTGCCGGGCGATCACGCCGCGAGCATCGGCGCGCAGTTCGTTGAGTTTTTCCTGGAGCTGATTGACCGCGAGCTGGGCGTTCGCCTGTTCGCTTTCATCGTGCCGGCCGAGGCTTTGCAGCAGTGCCTCGGGCTGATGATAGGGATGCTCATGGCTGCCGCAGACCGGGCACGGCTGATCGTCCGCAAGCTGTGCGCGCAACTCCTCGACGCTGGCACTGCGCGCCAGTCGCTGGCGTTCCAGCAGTTCGCGGGTGACGTTGAGGGTCTGTTCGGCCACTGCCAGCTCGGCGCTGGATTTGACCCCGTCTTGATTCAGGCGCTCACGTTCGGCCTGGGCGTCGAGTTGCCGTTGTTGCAAATCGGCACCACGTTTATCCAACTCCTGCTGGCTGGCCCACAGCCGCGTCAGCTCTTCGATGGCGTGCAATTGTTTGCGGTTGTCTTGCAGCAAGCCGCCCAGAATGCCGATCTGCTCGGCGACCGCGTCCGGCTCGGCGCCAGCTTCCTTGAACAGCACTTCCAGTTGCTGCTTTTGCGCGGCAAGCGTTTCGGCGCTACGGCTAGCGCTGGCTTTGAGGGAAGCCAGTTCGCTCTGGCCGGTGTTGAACCGGCTGCTCACGACCATCAGCTTTTGCAGATTGTCGCGATACACCGTCCACGAATCGCTCAACGGTGCCAGATGCGCGCTCTGCTCCAGCTCGCCGGCGATTCGCTGCAAGCGTTCACCGACTTCCAGCTGCTTGGCCTGCAACGCTTGAATCGTATTCAGTCCCTGCGCGCAGGCCTGTTCGGCGTTCTTTTTGGCCTCGGCACTGAGCGCGGTGTCCTTGGCCAGCCGGGCGAGGGTGCTTTGTTCTTCAAAGGCCTGACGCAACGGCAAACCACTTTCAGTCTGGCGCTGCTGCGTATTGCTCAGAGCTTTTTTCGCCGTCGCGAGGGTGTGTTCCAGCTGGGTCTGGCGCTCGCCCAGTTCACCGTGTTGTTGACTATGCGCGGCAATCTGTGTCGCCAGCGGGGTCAACAGCGCATCGATGTCAGTTTTGCGGGCGAACTGGTGCCGTTGCGGGGCAAGTTGTTCCAGGCGGGTGAGCTTCAGACGCTCACCGGCCAGCGACTCCCGTTCGTGCTCGGCGCTGTGCAGTTGTTCGGCGGCAGCTTGTTGCGAGTCTTGCAGCCGAAGCAGTTCCTTGAGCCAGTCGTGTTGTTGCTCGATCTGTTTGAGCTGCGCCTGCTGCAATTTCAGTTGTTGCTGAGCGGCATTGAAGCGCTCGTCGAGTTCCGCGCGGGCCTCGGGGGCCAGCGGGGTCACGCCGGTGGCCTGATCCTGCAACTGCTTGTGGGCTTCGCGGGCCTCTTTGGTCTTGTCAAATGCGCGACGGCCGAGGCGGGTGTAGAGCGCGGTGTCGGTGAGCTTTTCCAGCAATTCGCTGCGGTCGTTGTCATCGGCCTTGAGGAAGGCGCTGAACTCGCTCTGGGCCAGCAGCACGGCGCGGGTGAACTGTTCGAAGTTCAGGCCCAGCGCGGCTTCGAGCTGAGTCTTGTACTCGCCTTTCTGGCTGGCGAGCAGTTGATCCTGATCGATGTCGCGCAGGCTCTGACGGCTGGCCTGCAACTTGCCGCCGGCCTTTTCCCGGGCGCGGTTGGCTTCCCAGCGCGCGCGATAGCGGCGGCCGTCGACGCCGACAAAATCCACTTCGGCAAAACCTTCGCCCGTACCGCGACGCAGCAGGGTGCGCGGGTCGCCGGTGGCGATTTCGCCGTCGGCGTCCGGCACCTTGGCGTCACGCCCGGTGTTGTTCAGGCGCGGTACGGCGCCGAACAGCGCCAGGCACAGGGCATCGAGCAAAGTACTTTTGCCGGCGCCGGTCGGGCCGGTGATCGCGAACAGGCCGGCACTGGCCAGCGGTTCGGCGGTGAAGTCAATTTCGAACGGGCCGGCCAGCGAGGCGAGGTTTTTCAAGCGAATGGCGAGAATCTTCATGGCTGCTCGCCCTCCATCTGTACGTCTTGCAGCAGCTCGGCGAAGTCCTTGAGGGTTTGCTCATCGACCTCGCTGCCGTAGTTGTCGAGCCAGGCGCGGCTGAACAATTCCTGCGGTGTGAGCTGGTCAAGTTCGATCAGCGCGCTGCCGTCCTCCGCGCCGTCAGCGCCACGGTTGCCGGCGTATTCGGCGGCGATTCGCACCAGTCGCACAGCCTTGCCTTGCAGGGCGCTTTCGACCTGATGGCGCAGATCCGGTTGTGGCTCATCGAGGCGCACTCGCACTTCCAGCCACGGCTGGCGCTGGGTCTCGGCCAGCAGGTCGATGTTCGGCAGGTCCGCCAGTTGCAGCAGGATTTCCGCCAGCGGCGCAGGGCCGAGGCGCTGAAGGTTGACGGAGCGGGGGATCAGCATCGGCTCGACGCTGACCAGGGTTTCGCCGTCCAGAACGACGTCGAGCACCTGGTGCTGATAACTGATTTCCGAGAACGACAACGGGATCGGCGAGCCGCTGTAGCGAATCCTTTCTTCGCCGTTGACCTTCTGCGGTTTGTGCAAATGGCCGAGCGCGACATAGCTGATGCTCGGCCCGAACAGGCTGGCGGGCAGGGCTTCGGCGTTGCCGATGATCAGGCTGCGCTCGGAGTCCTCCGACACCGAGCCGCCGGCCATGTGCGCGTGGCTGATGGCGACCAGTGCCTGGCCCGGTTGGCGCTTCGCGTTCGCCGCTTCGATCAGCCATTCATGCACCTGACCAATGCCGCGCAGATAGTTGTCGCCCAGATGCGCGCCGGTCACTTCGGCAGGCCGCAGGAACGGCAGCGCCAGGCACCACGCGGCGATCTCGCCGGACGCATTCGGCAGCGGCAACAACAGACGCTCTGCATCCAGCTGTCCGTCATCCAGCCACAACACCCGGCCCAGCGCATGGGTACGCAAACGCCGCATCAACGGCGCGGGCAATTCGATCCGCGAGCCGGAATCGTGGTTGCCGGCGATCATCACAATGGTCAGCAACGGCTGCTGTTCGTGGGCGCTGACGATGAAATCGTAGAGGCGTTCCTGGGCTTTGACCGGTGGATTGACCGTGTCGAAGATGTCGCCGGCAATCAGCAGCACGTCCGGCTGCGCCAGCTTCAATTGACGCAGCAGCCACTCGAGAAAACAGGCGTGCTCGAAATCGCGCTCCTGTCCGTGCAGGTTCTGCCCAAGGTGCCAGTCGGAGGTGTGAAACAGACGCAAGGCTGACTCCGCAATATAAAGAGGTGATGGCCGCCTGGATGAGAGGGGCGGCGAAAGAGGGGAGAGTTTACAGATTATTGCGTCATGAGGGCTGACCGTGCCCTGGGACGTCAGTTGAAGGGTATGTGACGGCATTATGACCGTTCGTCGGCAACGCAAGGGCGTTGCATCCATTAATTGACGCCAAAATAGTGGCCATCTAATATCGCGCCACTAATTTGATATCAGTGTGCCGCTACGAGGGAACGAACAGGCTTTCATGGCTTTTGCCGTGATCGTCCGGGCAACGCTTGATCGCCTTGCGCAACTTCTCCCTATCCGATTTTGCTCTGACGGGCGCCATTCGCAACCCCGTCGGGATCGTCGCGCCTGCCTTCAAATCGCCCATCCTGCCTGTGCATTGAGACCTTTACATGGACGTTCGTCAGTTCGCCTTTCTCGCTCGCCTGCCATCTGCCGCCGTAAAAAGCCGTGATCAGTTTTGCGGTATGCCCAAGCGAGGACTGGCGTTTTTGCTGGCCAACGTCATGTTCTGGCAGCCGATGTGGGCCCAGGCGGACGGCATCGTGGTGGCCAACCCTGGCACCACCCTTGATCGCGCCGGCAACGGCGTACAGATCATCAACATCGCCACGCCCAACGGGGCCGGTCTGTCGCACAACCAGTTCCATGACTACAACGTCGGCGCGCAGGGCGTCATCCTCAACAACGGCTCCAACCAGGCTTCGTCGACCCAACTGGGCGGGTACGTCATTGACAACCCGCACCTGAAAAATAGTGGTTCGGCCCAGGCGATCCTCAACGAAGTCATCGGTGGCAGCCCGAGCCAGTTGCGCGGTTACACCGAAGTGGCGGGGCAGTCGGCGCGGGTGATCGTCGCCAACCCGTACGGTATCAGTTGCAACGGTTGCGGGTTTATCAACACGCCTCGCGTCACCCTCACCACCGGCAAACCGGTGCTGGATGGCAGCGGTCGCCTGGACCGTTTCCAGGTCGATCAGGGCAGCGTCGCCATTGAGGGCGCCGGGCTCAACGCAACCAATGTCGACCGCTTCGAAATCATCACCCGCACGGCGAAGATCAACGCCGAGATCCAGGCGAAAAACCTGACCATCGTTGCCGGGCGCAACGACGTCAACGCCGACAACCTTAACGCCACGGCCCGCGCCGACGACGGCAGCGCCAAGCCGCAACTGGCCATCGACTCCTCGGCGCTGGGCGGCATGTACGCCGGTGCGATCAAACTGGTCGGCACCGAGGCCGGGGTCGGGGTGAAACTCGACGGCAAACTGATTGCCAGCGGCGGTGACATCCAGCTCGACGCCAACGGCCAGTTGAGCCTGGCCGAGACCTCGGCCACCGGCGCGGTCAACGTCAAGGCCGCCAGCCTGGAGACCCGCTCGGCGGTCTACGCCGGCACTTCGCTGAACGTGCAGACCCAGGGCGACCTGACCAACCGGCAGACGCTTGCGGCGCGGGATAGCATCAGCCTCAGTGCGGGCGGTCAGTTGACCAACGCCGGGGCCATTGAAGCCGGGGTCAATGCTGACGGCAGTCGCAATGCCAATGGCGATCTGAGCCTGAGCGCGCAAGCCATCGACAACCGCGGCAAAGGCCTGGTCGCGAGCCGTAACCTGACGGTTGACGCCGCACAGACTTTGAATAACCAGAGCGGCACACTCAGCGGCCAGAACACCCGTGTTACCGCCGGCACGCTGGACAACCGCAACGTCGGCCGCGTGCTCGGCAGCGCCTCCCTGAACCTCAACGCCGGTCAGGTGCTCAACACCCAGGGCGTGATCAACAGCGCGGGCAACCTGACCGGCACGGTCGGACAGCTCATCAATCGCAACGGCGAACTGAGCAGTCAGGGCGACACCGTGTTGACGGTCACATCGCTGGATAACGTCGCCGGCCTGATGATGGCCGGGCGGATGCTGGACATCACCGCGTCGGGGGCGATCAACAACACCACCGGCAAACTCGGTGGCAAGACTGCCCTGAACGTGCGCGCGCAAAGTCTCGACAACAGCCAGCAAGGCCAGTTGATCAGCGAAGGCACGCTGACCACCCGCATCAGCGGCCAGCTGAACAACCAGAGCAAGGGCCTGATCCAGGCGAACGGTGCCATGGACGTGCAGGCCACTCGCCTGGACAACCGCGCCGGCAAGATTTCCGGCCTCGACAACCTGACGGTCAGCAGCGCCAACACGGATAACCGGGGTGGTGTGATTCGCTCGGACAAGGCGCTGAGGGCGCTGGTCGGCGAACTGGACAACCGCGACAAGGGCCGGCTCGAAAGCAAAGCGGCACTGACCTTCGAAGGCAACAAACTGGACAACCGCAATGGCGGCCTGCTGACCTCGACCGGGCTGATGACGCTCAAGGCCGGCGAAGTGAGCAACGCCGCCGGGCGAATGTCCGGCAAGGCTGATATCGACGCCAACATCGATACCCTGAACCAGCAGGGCGGTGAACTGGTCGCCGAAGGCAATCTGCTGCTCACCGGCAAAAACCTCGATAACCGCCAGGATGGTCTGGTCGGCTCGCTGAAAAACCTGACCGTGAATGTCGAGCAGATCGACAACCGCGGCGGTTCGCTGTCCAGCCAGCAGGCGCTGTTGGTCAACGGCGCGCGTCTGGATAACAGCGAGGGCGGCAAAGTGTTGTCCGACACCACGCTGGGCCTGAAGGTCGCGCAGATCATCAACGCCACCAATGGCCTGATTTTCAGCAAGGGCGCGAGCACCCTGAGCGGGATCGGATTGAGCAACGTCGGCGGGCGGATCGTCAGCCAGGCGGATCTGCAACTGAGCTTCGATGAGGCCATGGACAACCAGGGCGGTCTGATCAGCAGCGAAGGGCGGCTGACCCTCAAGGTCGGCAGCCTCGACAATCGCCTGGGCAAACTGTCGAGCCTTGAGGCAATGGCGTTGACCTCGACCGGCGCGGTGCTGAACCAGGGCGGTCTGATCGCTTCGCAAAAAGGCCTGGTGTTCAACAGCGGCAGTCTCGACAACAGCGACCAGGGCATCATCAGCGCCAAGGCCGATTCGACGCTGACCACCGGTGAATTCAAGAACCGTCATGAAGGCAGCCTGGCCACCGACGGCACCCTGCAGCTGAAAGCCGCGCACCTGGACAACTCCGGCGGGCGCATCGGCAGCCAGCAGCAACTCGACGTGTCGGTCACTTCGCTGGAGCAGGATGGCGGCGAGCTGTTCAGCAACGCCGACCTGACGCTGGACATGAACCACGGCGTGTTGAACAACCAGCGCGGCAACCTGCATACGCCGGGTCAGCTGCTGCTGAAAAACCTCGCCGAGGTGAACAACAGCGCCGGTGAAATCTCTGGCGCGAATGCCTGGAGCCTGAATGCGCAAAGCCTGAACAACGATGGCGGCAAGTTGCTGAGCAACCAGAAGCTGACCCTGGTTGTCGATCAGGCGTTGAGCAACATCAAGGGCCTGATCGCTTCAGCCAGCCTCGAAAGCCGCAGCGCCAGTCTGAACAACACCGGCGGCGAAATCCGTGGGCGCGGCGAAGTCGACCTGACCGTCACCGACCTGTTCGACAACCAGGCCGGCGTGGTCATCGCCGACGATGGCCTGCGCGTCACGGCGGCCCGTCTGGACAACCGTCAGGAAGGTCTGGTGGGGTCCACAAAAGCGCTGACACTCACCGTTGACCGCGTCGACAACCGCAGCGGTGAACTGTCGAGCAAGGCCGGTGTGAGCCTGATTGGCGCCTGGCTCGACAACAGCGACAGCGGCTACATCGCCGCCGGCGGCAATCTGGCGCTGACGGTGGGGCAGGTCATCAACCGCAACAAGGGCCTGATGGGTGGTGACAGCGGTCTCACGCTGACCGGGCAGACCCTGGAAAACAGCGGTCGTCTGAGCAGCGGCAAAGACCTGGCGATCACCCTGTCATCGGACTTGAACAACAATCAGGGCAGCCTGATCAGCGAAGGTGCGCTGGCGATCAATGCCCAACGCCTGAGCAACAACGGCGGCACGCTCTCCAGTGCCAAAAACCTCACGGTCGACACCCGAGGCGCCGTCAGCAACCAGGGCGGCAAACTGCTCACCGACACCGCGCTGACGATCAACAGCAGTGTTCTGGATAACCAGCAAAAGGGTGTCATCAGCAGCAAGACCGGCCTGAACATCAACACCGGTGACCTCAACAACCGTCAGGGCAGCATTTACTCGGCCGATCGACTGGAGTTGAGCGCAGATCAAGTGACCAATACTGGCGGCAGCATCGGCGCTGCCAACTCTCTGGTGGCCAACCTCAAGGGGCTCGATCAGCAGGGCGGCAAGCTGTTCAGCACCGGCGACCTGAGTCTTGACCTGAAGGGCGGTGCGCTGAACAACCAGGACGGCTTCGTCACGGCGCCGGGCCAATTGCTGCTGAAAAACCTCGGTGAGGTGAACAACCGGGGCGGCGATATTTCCAGCGAGCAGGCCTTTGACCTGATCGCCGCGTCGCTGGACAACAGCGGTGGCCAGGTGCTGAGCAACCAGAAACTCACCCTGACCATCGACAAGGCGCTGAGCTCGATCAAAGGCAAGATCGCCGCCGCCGCGTTGCAGATCCGGGCGGCGAGCCTGGATAACAGCGATGGCGGCGTGTTGCTCAGCGACAGCGATCTCGAGGTGACCGTCGACGGCCTGTTGAGCAACCGCAACAAAGGCAGCATCAAGGCTGCGCAACAGTTGACCCTCAACAGTACCGGTCTGGACAACCAGGGTGGCGAGTTGGTGGGCATCGCTGGCCTGGCCATCGATCTGGGCAGCAGCGCGCAGGATCTGAACAACCAGGACGGCATGATCAGCAGCAAAGGCCTGCTGAGCATTGCCCACCTGCGTGACCTCAATAACCAGAGCGGCGTGATCAACAGCAAGGGCGTGCTGAGCATCGCCACGCTGCGTGCCCTGAACAACCAGAAAGGTGAAATCTCCAGCGTCAACAGTTTCAGCCTCACCGGCAACAGCCTGGACAACCGCGGCGGCAACCTGATCAGCAACGATCAACTGACCCTCACCGCGCCCGAGCTGAAAAACCAGGGCGGTCTGATCTCTGGCTGGAAGGGCGTAACCGTCACTGGCGGCACTCTCGACAACAGCCAGGAAGGCAGCGTCTCCAGCCTGCTCGGCAACCTGAACATCGACCTTAGCGGTGCGTTGATCAACCACAGCAACGGCGGGTTGGGCGGCGTCGGCGAGGTGACCATCAAGGCCACCCGCCTGGACAACACCAGCGGCACCGTCACCAGCGGCGGCAAACAGACCCTGACCATCACCGGCGGCACGATCAGCAACGGCGCCGGCGGTTTCATTGAAAGCGGCGACTCCCTCGATGTCCGCGCGGCTACCCTGAACAACGCCGGTGGCCGGATCACGGCCAACAAAGCGCTGACCTTCACCGGTACGCAACTGGACAACAGCGGCGGCAGTCTGGTCGGCAAGGACAGCGTCACCCTCGACCTGCTCGGCGCCCTGACCAACGTCAACGGCGCACTCGGCAGCACCGGGCCGCTGGTGATCAAGCGCTCGGCCAGCGTCGACAACCGCGGCGGCCAATTGATCAGCCAGAGCCTGCTCGACCTGCTGACCCACGGTGACCTGAACAACAGCGCGGGCGGCACGATTTCGGCCAACGGTCAACTCGACCTCAAGGCCGACGGCACCCTGCACAACAACGCCGACGGCCTGATCTCCAGCCGCGATGCCGCCGTCAACCTGACCGCCGCCGCGCTGAACAACGGCAAAGGCGCGGTGCAGAGTTTCACCGCGCTGACCGTGAACACCGGTACCGGGGCCATCGACAACCAGGGCGGTAAACTCATCGCTCAGACCGGCGATCTGAACATCACCGCTGCCAGTCTCGACAACCGGGGCGGGATGCTGTCCAGTCTCAAGGGCCTGCTGCAAACCCGTCTGACCGGCGTGTTGCGCAACGGCCAGGGCGGCAAGATCGAAGGCAGTCGCCTCGACTTGCGCGCACTCGGCGGCATCTATAGCGACGGCGGTCGTATCGCTGCCAACACCGGCGACATCCTGCTGAATGCCGGCACCAATGCGCTCGACAACAGCGGTGGCGGCATCTACGCCAAAGGCCAGGTGAAAGTCAGCGCCGGCTCGATGAACAACAGCGCCGGCCAGGTCAGCGGCAGTGTTATCGACCTCGGTGCGGGCACGAGTTTGACCAACCGCGGTGGTCTGATCGAAAGCGCCGGCACCCTGGCCGTGCGTGCCACCAACCTCGACAACCAGAGCGGCAAGCTGCGTGCCCTGGGCACCAGCGGCAAGACTGACTTCCAGATCGGCAGCCTGTTCGATAACCGCAATGGTCTGGTGGAAACCGCCAACACCAACTTCACTCTGGCCGCGCCGAGCTTCCTCAACGCCGGCGGTTCGGTGACCCACGTGGGCGCGGGCGAGTTCGACATCTCTACCGCCAACGTGATGAACGCCGGCGGCTCGCTGGTGACTCGCGGCGGCTTGACCCTCAACGCCGACAGCTGGACCAACAGCAGCGTCATCCAGGCCGGGCGCCTGACGCTCAACATCAACAACTTCACGCAAACGGCCAGCGGCCAGGTGCTGGCCTCGAACCAGCTCACCGGGCGCGGGGTGAACTGGTACAACGACGGGTTGATTGCCAGTGATGGCGGCATGGATATCCAGTTGGGTGGCCGGTATGGCGGCAATGGCCGGATCAGTAGCGTCGGAACGATGGGACTCAGCGCGTCGCAGATCGATGTGACGGCCGCTGCCAGCATCACTGGCGCTTCCGATTCCACGATCATCAGCCGCGGCAGCCTGACCAACTTCGGGCGCATCACGTCGGCTGATCGACTGACGGTCAATGCCGACGCGCTCACCAACAACGGAACACTGGGCAGCGCTGGAAGACTGCGGATCAACAGCAATTCGCTGCTGAACCAGAACGGGCTGATCTTCAGCGGCGAAGACATGGCGCTACGGGTCGGTACGCTCACCAACCGCTACGCCGACATCTACGGCATGGGCAACATCAGCATTGCCCGGGACGACAGCAATGGCTGGAGTTCTTCGATCAACAACATTTCCGGGACCATCGAGAGCACCGGTGACCTGAGCCTGGCGGCGGATCACATCGAGAACCGCAAGGATGTGTTTGAGGTGGCCGGAGGCGGATTGATCTCCGGTACGATCGGCGTTCGTTGCACGACTTGCACTTCCTTCAGCAACGTCCTTCGCGAGTCGAATCTGCCAAGCCATATGGTCTGGGTGGAAAAATACCAATCGACCATCGTCAAGGACTCGGCAGCGGGTACGTTGACTGCCGGCCGAAATCTTGTGGGCAGCGCGCGTGATTTCATCAACGACGCCTCGGTGGTCAGCGCAGGACGTGACCTGACACTTAACGTGCAGAATTTCACCAACCAAGGGGCCACGGTCGGGGACTACACCGTCACCCGCTGGTTTGATTCGCCAGGCAGTAAAGAAAAAAATATCTTCTTTTGGGAGGATGTTCTTGCTTACAACGCCGCAAACGATCCGAACTATGACTCGGGCAAAACCGGTGTCTGGAACGGCAAGATCGTCATGGTCCCCACCATACATACCTGGGACATGAACGAGGTTGAATCCCTGACCGCGATACGTAGCCGTCAAGGTGGCGGTGAAGCGCCGAGGTTCTATGTATTTGGCTCGATCATTCTCAATAGCGACGCCAAGTTCTTCTATCCCGGTTCGAGCTACGCCAGCGGCGTACGCACAGAAGCCCCGAGCGCCGTCAAGAACGCAACGTTTTTCAGAAACACCACCGTTGAAAGCAGCCCATCGGCCAACGCCAATGCCGTCGTTCAGGCGGGCGGCACGGTCTACATCAACGCGACAAACAAACTCGACAACGGCGTCGTTCGCAACGGTAACGCATCGGCGGGCGGGGCGTCTCGCCTGGGCTCCACTCAACTGGGTGGCGGGGTGGTCCCGACGGTCATCCGCATCAATTCCCAGCTGCCGCCGGACCTTGCGCAACAACAGGTCAACCCGCTGTCCCTGCCGGGCTTCACTCTGCCAACCGGCGAGAACGGTCTGTTCCGTCTCAGCCACAAGGGCGGTAGCGAGCAAGACCTGGTAGCCAATCGCGACTGGACCATCGGCACCATTGCCGCCAGCGCCACCCAGCGTTCGGACGGCATGCCCGCACGGTCGGCGACCGCGTTGCAGTTCGACCAGAACGACCCGGTCTCGAAGAAAAAACGCGATCTGGCCTTGAGCGGCGTTCCCTCGCTGAACCTCAACGACAAGACCGCACAGTTCAACGTAGGCCCGGTGGCCGGCGACGGACCGGTCGGCGTACTGGCGCCCAACCGTGGCCAGGTTTCGTTCGACGTACCTCGCGTACAGGGCCTGCCCGACACCAGCGTGCGCTCCAACCCGCACAAGTACCTGATCGAAACCAACCCGGCGCTGACCAACCTCAAGCAGTTCATGAGCTCGGACTACCTGCTGGGCAAGCTCGGCTACGACCCCGACACCAGCGCCAAACGCCTGGGTGACGGCCTGTTCGAGCAGCGCATGGTGCAGCAGGCCGTGGTCGCCCGCACCGGCCAGCGTTTCATCGACGGCCAGACCTCCGACGAAGCGATGTTCAAGTACCTCATGAACAACGCGGTCGCCAGCAAGGATCAGCTCAATCTGTCCCTCGGCGTGACCCTGACGGCTCAGCAAGTGGCGGCACTGACCCACGACATCGTCTGGCTCGAAGAGCACGAAGTGAACGGCGAAAAAGTCCTGGTGCCAGTGCTGTACCTGGCCCAGGCCAACAACCGCCTGGCGCCGAACGGCGCGCTGATCCAGGGCGGTGACGTGACCCTGATCGCCGGCGGCGACCTGAACAACGCCGGCACCTTGCGTGCCTCCAACAACCTGTCGGCAGAGGCTGGCAACAACCTGACCAACACCGGCCTGATCGAAGCCGGCGAACGCCTGACCCTCAAGGCCGGCAACGACATCATCAACAAATCCGGCGGTATCATCTCCGGCAAGGATGTCAGCCTGACCGCAACCAACGGTAGCGTGATCAACCAGCGCGACGTGTTCAGCATCGACAGCAACCGTGGCGGCAACCTGTTCCACCGCGATGTACTGGACAACGCCTCTCGGATCGAAGCGGCCAATGACCTGACGATCAAATCCGGCAAAGACATCAACAACATCGGGGGTGTGCTGCAAAGCGGCCGCGACATGACGCTCGATGCCGATCGCGACGTCAACATCACCTCGGTTCAGGATCGCAGCACCACAGGTCGGGGCAGCAGCTTCCTCAATCAGACCATTACTCAGCATGGCGCTGAAGTTAAGTCCGGGCGGGATCTGACGATCAGTGCCGATCGTGATGTGGCGGTTGTGGGTAGTCGGCTGGATGCGAAGCGGGATCTCGGTTTGAACGCTGGTAACGATGTCCTCATAACGTCTGCGGCGAATGAAAGCGAGTATGTGGCTCGGAGCAAGCGGACTCAGGTTGAGTCGTTGAATGTGTCCCAACAGTCCAGTGTCATCAACGCGGGTCGTGATATCGCTGTCAGCGCCGGGAAGGACCTGAATCTTATTGCCAGTCGAATCAGCGCCAGCAATGAGGCGTACTTGTTCGCCGGTGATGACGTAAATGTCGAGACGGCAGAGGACGTCGATTACGACTACTACTCGAAAACCAAAAAAGGTTCGTTTGGCAAGAAAAAGTCCACGATGAGCGAAAGCGAGACAGTCTTGTCCGTGAGTTCGACAATCGAGGCAGGTTCCAAGCTGGTGATCTCGGGTGGACAAGATGTCAACTTGATCGGTGCCAAGCTTAATAGCGATGGAACATTGCTGGCTTCTGCTGGCCGTGACATCAACTTGCTTGCTGCCGAAGACTCCCACAGCCAAGCCACTGCCTCCTCGAAAAAAGGCTGGAGTTCAAGCAAGTCCAGCAGCAGTGAGGTGACGCAGACGCGTCTGAACAGTACCGAGCTCAGCGCAAAGAATATCGAACTAAAGTCGAGCCACGACATCACCTTGCAAGCGGCGGCTTTGCGTGCGGTGAACGAGGTAAAACTGACGGCTGAAAACGATGTCCTGATCGGCGCAGCTCAAGAGACCCAGACCTCCAGCCAGTCGAAAAGCTCCAGCAAGACGGGGTTCACGATTGGAGGAGAGCTTTCCTCCACTCGGAAAACCCAGCACGGCCAGCAATCCTCAACTCAAAATATTGGTAGCGATATCAGCGCTGGCAGCATTCAGATCAAGAGCGGCCGTGATTCGGTGGTAGAGGGCAGCACGCTGGTTGCCGACAAGAATATCGGTATCAATGCTGGTCGAAATCTTGAGATCACCAGCGCGGAAAACTCCGAGTCTTCAAGTTCTAAATCTGGTAGTAAAAAGGTCGGGCAAATTGGGTCCTGGTGGCAGCCAGCGACCGGTATCGTCAAGACCAAAGAGGCCGATCAAAGCACTTCGACCCGTCAGTCCGGCAGTCAGATCGCCTCTCTGGGTGGCGATATTTCGCTCATCGCTGGGGATCACTACACTCAGAGTGCGAGCCAACTGGTAACCCCGCAAGGTGATATCGGCATAAAGGCCAAACACGTCGATATCGAAGCAGGATTCGACACGCTGAATACCAACAAAACAGCCAGCACCAATCGTACTGCTGTGGGTGGGACAGTCAGTATTCCGCTGGTTGACGCCCTGCGCGGTATTCAGCAGATGGGGGAGGCCGCGCAGAAAACCAGCGATGACCGAATGGTAGCGCTGGCTGCTGTGAATGCTGCCATGAGTGCCAGCCAGGCGTTCGATGCCGGGCAGGCAATGATGCAGGACCCGAGAGTCGGGGTGAAAGTCAGCGTCAACCTGAGCAACAGCCAGAGCAGTATGAACAGCAGCCAAAGCGGCCGTAATGTTGTCGGCAGTGATGTTGTTGCAGGCGGTAATGTCAGCATTGTCGCGACAGGGGCGGGAGCCGACAGTGACATCAATGTCGTGGGCAGTCGAATCGAGGGTGGCGGTGACGTCAGCCTCAAGGCCGACGGGGATATCAATCTGCTGTCTGCCCAAAATACAGCGCATCAGGAAAGCACCAACAGTAATGGTGGCTGGAGCGCGGGTATTGGTTTCGGCTTCGGTCAAAGCAATGGCATCACCTTTGAACTGGCCGCCAACAAAGGGCGTGGCAGTTCCGACGGTGATGATGTAACCCACACCAACACGTCGATAAAGTCAGGTCATACGCTCAACCTGCAGAGCGGCGGGGACACCAACATCAAAGGCGCAGTCGCCAATGGTGAAACGGTCAAAGTTAAAGTAGGCGGTGACCTTAATATCGAGAGTCAGCAGGACACCAGTACGTTTACCTCCAAGCAACTGAGCGCAAACGTTGGCCTCAGTGTTTGCATCCCGCCTTTTTGTGTAGGTACCAGCAGCATCAGTGGCGGTATCGCTTCCCAGCATATGCAAAGCGACTATGCCAGCGTTTCCGAGCAGTCGGGGATCAAGGCGGGTAATGGTGGATTCCAGGTTGAAGTAGCGGGGAATACCGATTTGGTGGGGGCTGTTATCGCCAGCACTGACAAAGCGGTCGCCGATGGCAAAAATACGCTGAGCACCGGCACTTTGACGAGCTCCGATATCAAGAACAAGGCTGAGTACGATGCCAGCAGCATCAACCTCAGTGGTGGTTACGGATTCAACGCAGGTAGTGGTGCCAGCAATAGCGGCACTGCAAATCGTGGAGGCCCTGTCGTTACCACCAAAGAAGGTGCAAACGCCAGCGCGCCAATCGTTCTATTTGCCAGCGGCAACTCTAGCAGCACAACCCACAGCGGGATCAGTGGTGCCGCAGTGACAATCACTAACGATGCCAAACAACAGGAACTGACCGGGAAAACGGCCGAGCAAACAATTGCAGCGATCAATACCAATGTTTCCAGTGATCGCGACGGAAGTAACAAACTCAAACCGATTTTCGACGCTCAGGAAATTGGCGTGAATTTCGAGATTGTCGGCAAGTTTGTACAGAACGTTTCGCAGTACATAGAAAACCGTGCTCAGGAAGCGGACACCAAGAAAAAGCAGGCTGATCTGGAGTTGGCGGCTTCCCACGACCCAAAATTGTCTGAGTCTGCAAAAGCTCGTCATCGTGAGAACTACTTAAAGCTCGCGCAAGAAGTCAAAAGTATTGGCGAGAACTGGGGACCTGGAGGAACTTACCGGCAAATCGCGACGGCGTTGGTTGCCGGAGTCAGTGGCGGAGTCACGGGTAGCAGCGCCCAGTTCGCTCAGAACATGGTGGTCAACTATGTTCAGCAACAGGGCTCGGACTACATTGGGCAACTGGTCTTGAAAGGGCTGAAGGAGGGCGGCCCGGTACATGCGGGTCTGCATGCGATCCTCGGTTGTGCTGGCGCTGCTGCCAGCAATCAAAGTTGCTCGGCTGGTGCATTGGGTGGAGCAGCTGCCAGTGTGCTGACGGGACTGTTTTCAGACCCTGATCCGAATGAAACAGCAGCGGATCGAGAGACCAAACGTAACCTCATCACTAGCCTGGTGACCGCCATTGCTGCGGCGGCCAACCCTGATGGTGCAGCCACTGCGAACAATGCGGCAATCGCGAACGTTGATAACAACTGGCTGGCCACCCAACAGGAAGTGCAAAGGGATAAGGAACTCGACGCGGCACCGGATCTTATCGAGAAGCTCAAGGTATGGCGTAAATGGAGAAGCATTGACACCACTCAGAATATGGTTACCGGCTTCGGTTTGATCATCGGATTGCAGGAAGGCGGCTGGGAGGATGTTGAAGGTATTGCAGACTTCATCGCGAGCCCTATGGAGAGCCTCAGCGGTATTCGGCAGTTTGTTGAAAGCAAAGAACTGCGTGAAAAAATTGGCGATGCAGCGGTCAATAGCCTGCTGGAGTCTATTGGCCGGATGGAGTACGCGCTGGAGTACGGTGGTACGGACCAGGCTCTGCAATTGGGTCGGGATATCGGAAAGCTTTTGTACACAGTGGGGGGGCTTGCCGTCGAGATAGGCGGGTTGGCGAAAGGAGCTTCTGCTCTAGGAAAAGTCGGCGTAGAGATTTCAAGCAAAGCCCTGAGTCAACTGGTCGGCAAGGATGGTGCGAAGGTAGGCGAGGCAATTTCTCAACTGGAAGTATCCAGCGTCAATAATATAAAAACAGTCGTAACCACCAAGAATCTACCTAAAAACTCTATTACCAATGTACGAGCCATCTCTGCCGACGAGGCCAATGCTCCGTTTGTAGCGAAGGGCTGGAATCCACCGTATGACACGGGGTCACAGGTGCGAACCTTTACCACGACTACTGATATAAAATTCGCCCGTGTTTCTACTGTGGATAACCCACAAGGAGCATTTTTGGTGAGAGCTGACGAAATTGCGGGCATGACACCTCAACAAATTCAGCAGCACCTGGCATTGCCGAAAGTCCCTACTCAGGTCGCGGACGTGACTGTTCCTCCGGGGACTAACATGCAGGTTGGCCGTGTAGCAGCACAGCCTGAGTTTGGAGCGAGCAGCAAAGGTGGTGTTCAGTACCAGTTGTTGGGCCAGATACCAAACGAAAGCTTTGGAATACCGAGGGCGTTGTAATGACTAAAGTCGTTGATCTGGATAAGGTTTCAAAAACAATCGAAATTTCAGAGTCGTTAACTCTTGTATTGATTGATCGACTTGGTCAGGAAGCCTTGCACGGCTCTATTGAGTGTGCGAGGAATATTTATCTGTTAGATGAAGCTGGACAGGTTGTGTGGCAGGTGGTTTCGGATTTTGATACCGATGGCGGAGCCTTCACGAATATCATCCTCAGTGACGGTCGGATTCAAGCCTATAGATGGGACGGTGGAATGTACGATATTGATGTAGAAACGGGAAAGGCGGTTCCTGGTTTGCTGGTCAGATGAACTAGTCAAGCCTACGGAAAGGAAAGGGGGGGTTATTGTTGGTCGGGTGTTGGAAGTGATTCGTGGCGAGCTCACCGGGCCAACGCAACGTAAATTTTTCATTCGTTGCTTAATATGAAATGAATATGAAAATGTAAAAGAGTGGACAAAAAAGGACAAAGGTTGGGGCGGATTTATTTGATTGAGTGGATTTAATAAATTTGTCGTCTTTTTTGCTGTTAAGCAAAATTGTCCTCTTTGTTCTATATGAGGCATAACTTTCGAGTGCGTGGATGAAGCTGAAGTTTTTCCGAAGGTCGGCGGGGTATTATCCCGTTATAGGTGAGGTTTTTCATGACGTGGCGGAAGTTTTACCCAATCAAGAAGGAGCGCAGCGTTATGATCTTTATGTATGCAGCGCCCTCGGTGCAATTGCACAGATGCCGGAAGATTGTGATCGCATGTTGGCCGCTATCTCATCCATAGAAGAGGGTCTCGAGGCATTCATTTGTGATGGGGGGAATGATGTTTTGTTGAATATGAGCGCCGACGGGGTGCAAGTCGATATTCTGATCAATGACGACTGGACCGGGCAACCGGAAAGCCGGTTCGAATTGCAGGAGTGGCGCAAAATTCTCGAGCGGTGGAAGTCTCTTCTTGAACTGCCCAAAGGGTTCGACGAAATTTTACTGTTGAGCCTGCCATAAGGAAGGGCAAGAAACACCTAGAATGGATAGTTTTTGAGTTCAGGGGTTTTGTCGAGTGGTTACTGAAGATTTGCAGATTATTAAAGAAATTTTTTCAGTTGGTCGAGACCGGCATCGTCCAGAAGTACTATTCGTTTCATTATCATGTAGAAGCTGGTGAGAGCCACATGGAAACGGAGCTGTGCGTTGAAAAGGATGGTGTAGAGGGACAAAAAAGGGGACTAAAAAAGGGGGAAGATTTATTTGATTCACCAAAAGGGGACAGATTTATTTGATTAAAAAAATCTGTCCCCTTTGTTGTAAAAAAGATGCGGCAGGTAAAATTGTTGGCGGATTTAAAGATAATGTTCCCACGAAGACAGTCTATGATCCGAAAATTTTTCCTGATCGGAAAATTCTTGATCTAGGGCAGCAGGCCGCAGCAGCTGGTTTCAAGGACGCGCAATCCAAAGGACTGAGCCAATATATCTCTTTTGCCGGCGGCATCTCGTTCAGGGTGTATTTAGATAAGGTCACAGGTACGGTGAATAATGTCCACCCGAATTAAAAATGTGAGGTGCATATGAGAGAGTTGTTCGGTCAGCCATATAACCAGTCAGACCCTAATTGGATTGTTAAAGGGTATTTTGACAGGATGTATAGTGACGGCCGTTTTATCGAGGCGGTTGGCTACATTGTGAAAAGATGGGGGTTCAGTGTGGATGGGGCATACTGTAACTTTCCTGATGAAAGCAGCCCGCTCGACGAAGAACACTTCGAAGGGGTGGAGTTTTCCTATGGCTATACCCCGAGTGATGAGGACACCATCGTCGTCAGCGAATCGGTTTGTACTGAGTACCTTCGGCTAGCTTGTGAGAAGTACCTTCAGCGTCATCCTGAAGATAAGGCGAAAATAGAAGAACTCTTACGGGTTATCTCTTTTTGAATTTAAGAAAAAAGGGGGCGGATTTATTTGATTAAATAAATCTGTCCCCTTTTCTTTTTCCAAAACGGTAGGGGTGACAACTGTCAGGTTTATGCGTAGCGATCCGAGTTCTATACGACCGGATTCGCTGAGGCTGAGCTACACAATTGATGACAAGGTTAGAACCGTGGTGTTTAAAAATGAAGCCAAACAAATTCCGGAGATCATAAATTGATTGCTGAAGACTTCGAAATTATCAAGGAGGTTTTTGAGATCGTTGAGGCTGGTATCGTTCAAGGATATGACGCATTCCACTATCATGTCGAAGTTGGTGAAAGCCATATGGAGACAGAGCTTTGTGTTGAGAAAAATGGTTTAGAAAGCTGGAGTGCTGAAGCTGACTTTGATGATTCAAAGGTCTATTTTCTGGTGGAGCGATTAAGGGCAAATGCTATCAAGCGCGGTGAGCTATGGAAGTCTTTTGTTCTGTCTTATCGCGAAGGAGAACAAGTGCGGACGAAGTTTAACTATTGAGTAGAAGCTGTAAAAAGGGGGGCAGATTGATTTTATTAAATTTGCCCCCTTTTTTTCTTGAATGGCGCCTATTTCGCCAAGAAGGGAAATGACACAGCCACAAAAAAGGGGGGGCAGATTTATTTAATTAAATAGAACTGTCCCCTTTATGCGTTTTTATTAAATAAATCTGTCATTTTTTTTCTATTGTCATGGGCAGGTGGTCATGAAAGTTGGCGATTTTGTTGAGCTGGAGGGGTGGTTGGTTATTATCGACTTTAGGCTTTTTCTCGTGCCCGAAAATTATTCGGAGAATTATGAGCAAGGTGAAAAAGTCGAAATTTCCAAGCCGGAAATAATGTTTTCCATAACTGATAGCGTTCTTCCTCTGGGCGGTGGGAGAAGTTTTATCTTTCATCGATCTAAAATTTCAGGCGTATTGGAGAGCGTTCTGCCGACAGTGGTTGCGGTAACGTCTTTGTTTGTTGAGGAAAGGGGGGGCGGGTTCTTGTGTGTAGATCTTGAAGATAAGAATATTGAGAAGTGTAAAACTCGGTATGATGAGTTTCTCGAAAAAAACCAAGCTGTCAATTCGGATGATTGGCTTGATTGTGAGTAAAAGGGGAAGTAAAAGAGGGAGTTATTAAGTTATGAAATTCTGGTCTGTCTGTATTCAATCTCTTGGGCAGGATGAGCATGGGGCGGCTGTTGTGGATCTCTTGCAGAAGGTTCAAGAGTCGCCAACAATTTCAGAAACGCCAGACAGCTATAATGATCCGGATGGGAAAACAGTATTCTATAAGTTTGTAAAGTCTGGCTTGGAATTCGGGTTCCGCTCGGGGAAGTTAAACCATATCCATTTTTTTGTGCAGCCTCACGAGGGATATTCAGCGTACAGCGCAGATGTACTTGATCGCGTGGCTCAAACTTGGGTCGTGCAAGATGTCGTGAGCGAGTTAGGTCCTGCCGACAAAGGTGGGCCAGCCAAGGTTGATATGTTGATTGGCCAGATTCAGCAGTGGTGTAAATATGAGCAACCTACGCATGACTTGCGGATGGAGTTTTCGGAGGATGGTCGTTTGTGGAAAGTGACGTTGATCTCGCTTTGATCTCGTGATTCGCCCGGGTTAAAAAGTAATGGTTTTTCGGGGAGAGAGAATGCCGACTACACGTTTGCCTGATGAACTTTTTGAAGAATTTTTGCAGTTGCTGAACTCTTCGGGTCTGCTCTCGGCCGAATCCTTGGAGATGGCATTGTCTGATCTGGGCGGCGCGCAGGGCGTTGTGGAAAACGCCTACTATATTTCAGCGTATGAACTTTTAGGTAGTGCATTGGTGTCAGCCAATTCATTCCAAAGTGTTTTGATTTTCTTTAAGGATTTTCAACGTTACCTGGGTGAAGGGGTGGAGCAGCGTTATTACTTTGTAGAGTCTATAGTCGACTGTTTCTCAGCCCGAGGAGACAATGTTGCCGCTCTCATCGAGGCAGCACCTTCAAGTTATAGGGTTTACTTGCATAAGAAGTTTCCAAAAAAGGGGGCAGATTTATTTGATTAAATAAATCTGCCCCCTTTGTATAATGCCTTTGTATATTTGGAGAGGTGTATATGATTTGCCCAAGATGTCAGCAGGATGACGTTATCAAGGCGATGATAAAAGCGAATAAGTCGATTGTTTTTATTTGCCCTGAGTGCGAAGCGACGTGGTTTTCGATCGACGAAATAAAGTTTCCCGGATTTGTGGATTACATGACTTATATGAGCAGTATTGGTCTGTCCCATCTGTGGGAGGAGTTGGAGATTATTTCGGAGAAAATATAGGTGCTGGAGTAGTAAAGGCAGAGCAAAAAGGGTGTGCTCTTCGAGTGACAAAAAAGGATGGGTGGTGAAAGTGCGAGCCTGACAGGTGCCGACTGATCGACGCCTGGGGATCATCCTACTTCGGATAAAGCGGCGGCAACCCACTGTCCCCGACCGGATCCTGCACCCGCTCCGCCGTCGGAATCGTTCGAATCGCCCGCCACAAATCCTCACCCTGCCAATGCTGCCCGGTCTCGCTGTACAACGCGCCGTTGAGCCCGTCGAGAGCATCCGACAGCGGCACAAACCGCGCCGCCATGTCCGCCAGGGTTTCCGGCTGCTGGCGGGCCCAGGCGTCGAGGGCCTGGCGGGTGGCGTGGGGGTCGTTGGCCTGGCTGGCGCGTTTGATGTCATCGAGCAGGGTGCGCGGGCTCGGGCCGGTTTGCGCGGCGCGCAGGATTGCCGGTTGCCAGCGGGCACGCCACCAGAGGCCGAAGCCGAGCAGGGTGGTGCAGGCGAAAACGAACGTGCTGAGCTTCCACCACCACAAGGCTTCGCTGTCGGCCGCGCTGAGCGGTTGCGCGCTGCCCGCCGGGGTGTCGACTTGCCGGCTCGGGTTGTTCGCCACCTGCAGGGTGCGCGCCGGCAGGCTGGTGTGTTCCAGGTGATCTTCGAAGGTGTTCCACCAGACCACGTCTACCGTTGGCAGCTCGATCGAGCCGCTGCGGCTCGGCACCAGTGCTTCGCGTTCTTCGCGGCTGCCAATGAGGCCGCGGTCGCTGCTCTGGTTGTTCAGCACCGGTTGATCCGGATAGCGGCGAAGGCCGTTGGCTTCGGTGGCGGGCAGGGCGGGCAGTTGCGAGCTGGCCAGGCCTTCGACCTTGAGGGTCAGGCTGCGGGTCAGGGAGTCGCCGACCTGGGTGTGTTCCGGCTCCGGGTTCCAGCTCTCGCTCAGGTTCAGGCTGCGGGCCGGCAGCCACGGCGCATCGCTGGGGTAGGTCATCGGTTTCGGTTTGACCGTCAGCGACGTGGCGCTGGAACTGACGCGCATCAGTTTGCCCGGCTTCGGCCCCTGCGCCGTGGCGTCCTGCGCGGGCTGGGTATCGACCAGTGTGGGGCTGAAAGTTTGCGGAGCGATGCTCAGCAAGCCGCTGTGCTGCGGATAGATCGCATAGCGCATCTCGATCACGCCATGGCGCACACCGTTGATGTCTTTTTCGTAGGTGCGCATGTCGCCCAGTTGTTCGATGCGCGCGTCGGCGATCTGCAACGGCGTCAGGCTGCTGTCGTCGTACAGCGACACCGAATGGTAGATGCGCAACGTCAGGATGGCCTGGGCCTGCACGTAGACGCTGGTCTGGTCGAGGCTGGCTTCGATGAACACCGGTTCGCGGGCATTGCTCTCTTCGCGGGTGTCGCTCTCGATCACCTGCACGGTGATCGGCTGGCTCTCGACGTCGCCCAGTTTCAGCGGCGGGATTTCAACGCTGCCGTTCTGCTTGGGCAGCAACGTGATGATCCAGCGAGTGGTGGCGCGGTTGTCACCGTTGAGCGTGTTCAACTGGTTGACCTGACGCGTGCCGCGCACTTCGAACAGCGGCTCCAGCCGGCTCAGGTCCGGTTTGCCGAACTGCGTGACATCGTTGGATTCGAGGGTGAGTTCGACCGTCTCGCCGGAGTTCAGGCGACTGCGATCCACACTGGCCGTCAGCTCGGCCGCCTGGGCGGTGGCCGTGCAGATCAGCAGGGGCAGCAAGAGAGCGGTGAAACGGGTCATCGAATGTTTTCCTGATCCTGATGTTGTTGCTGTTCGTACCAGAATTTGCGTCGCAGCAGTTCGCCCGGGTCATCCGGGATCTTGCCCAGCCATTGTTCCAGCGCCTGCTGTTGCTCGCCTTCGAGGTTGTCCTCATTGGGGCGCAGCAGCGGCGCAGTGTTCTGTTCCTCACCCGGCTCGCTGTCCGGCAGCTCGTTGGCACCCGGCAGCGGCGGGGTGGTCGGCGGCGGCTCGCTGGCGGACTCGCCGGTTTGCGGCTCGCTGTGGGTTTCGCTTTTGACCGCTGGCGGCGGTGCGGTCTGTGGCGGCGGTTCATCGCCCGGTATGTTTGGTTGCGCCGTTTTGTCTTGCGGTTCGGCCGGCGGCGGGGCGTTTTTCTGTTTGAGCAGGTTTTCCACCAGCGCCTTGTTGGTCAGCGCCGGACGCAGATCCGGCTGGCGTTCCAGGGCCTGTTCGTAGGCATCCAGCGCCGCTTCCAGCTCGCCGCTTCTGGCCAGGGCATTGCCACGATTGTAGTGGGCGTGGGCGTCATTGCCCTCGGCGAAACGCTGAGCGGCGCCACTGTAGTCGCCGGCCTCGTACAACGCCACCCCTTGCCATTGCGGATCTTCGAAATGCTTCGCCGCTTCGGCCGGTCGCTTCTGTTTGAGCAGATGCAGGCCTTGCTGATCGGGGCGCAGCCACAGGTCTTCGAACTCGAAGGCATAGCTCGGTTGCGGCAATGCCAGCAGCAGCGGCAGGCAGAACAACCAGCCACGCCGCCCGGCGCACGCAGCGAGCAACAACAGTGGCAACAGCAGCCAGTAACCCTGATCGGCCCAGGTGTCGAGGCGCACGGTCTGACCATCGTTGCGCAGACTGCGCGGGCCATCGAGCAGGCCGAGGTCACCCAGATCGGATTCATCCAGCCGTGCGCTGCGGTATTCGCCGCCGACCGCGTTGAGGAATGCGCCAAGGCCCGGGCTGTCAAGTTGCGGCACCCGGATCGCACCCTGGGCATCCTTGAGGAAACTGCCGTCTTCCTGAGCAATCGGCGCGCCCTCGGCGGTGCCGACACCGAGCATCAACAACTGCGCCGATTGGCCGCTGAGTGCATGGCGAATGCCCTGGCGTTCTTCTTCCGACAGCGAAGAACCAATCAGCAGAATTCGCCCCTGACCCAGCGCTCCCTGCTTGAGCAGTGCCAGCGCCTTGCCAACCGCCAGATCGGCGCGATGGCCGCTTTCCGGCATCAGCGAAGGCTTGAGCGCGTCGAGCAGGTTGCGACTGGTCGCCAGGTCATCCGACAGCGGCACCAACGTATGGGCGCTGCCGGCGTAAACGACGATGGCGGTCTGGGCGTCGCTGCGCACTTTCAGCAGGTCGAACAGCTTGCGCCGGGCCTGTTCCAGTCGGGTCGGCGGTGAATCGGTGGCGAGCATTTCCGGGGTCAGCTCCAGCACCACCACCAACGGGTCGGCGGGTTTCTGGCTGGTTTGTTCGACCCGTTCCCAGCTCGGCCCGAGCAACGCCAGAATCGTCAGCAGCCAAGCCACGCTCAGGGCGACCCACGGCAACTTGCTGTCGCGACCGCTGCCGCCACTGAGCAGCGTGGCGTGGAAGGCCGGCGGCAGAATCATCTGCCAGCGACCGGCGCGTTTCTGCCGGTGCCAGAGCTGCCAGATCAGCCAGCCGAGCACCGGTAGCAGCAACAGCCACCAGGGGCGGAACCAGTGCGGCCAGAGGGCGATCATCGGCGCCTCCGCAAACGCAGGCGCTTGAGGCGCTCGCGCCAGTCAGGCAGGGGGCTTTGCAGATACAGCTCCTTGGTGAACAGCCGTTGCAGCGGGTTGTCCGGCCACAACACGCGGGCCACCAGCAAAATGCTCAGCAGCAGCGCGAACGCCAGCGGCCACTGATACAACGCCTGCGCCGGGCGGGCCTGGGTCGGTTGCTGGGTCACCGGTTCGAGCTGGTCGAGAGTGTCCTTGATCGCTTGCAGTTGCTGGCCGTCGCGGGCGCGGAAGTATTGACCGCCGGTGACCTCGGCGATGGCCTTGAGTGCCGGTTCGTCCAGATCGAGGGTCGGGTTGCCGCCGAGCAATGCCGTGGCGCCGCTTTCTTCGGGATCGGCGCCGATGCCGATCGGGTAGATTTTCACGCCTTCACTGGCGGCCAGTTTTGCGGCGGTCAGCGGGTCGATTTCGCCGCCATTGTTCGCGCCGTCGGTGACCAGAATCAGCACCCGGCTCTGGGCCGGACGCATGCGCAGGCGCTTCAGAGCCAGACCGATGGCGTCGCCAATCGCGGTGTTCTTGCCGGCGATGCCGATCCGCGCTTCATCGAGCCAGACCCGAACGGTGCGGCGGTCAAACGTCAGGGGTGCTTGCAGGTAAGCCTGGCTGCCAAACAGGATCAGGCCGACGCGATCGCCATCGCGGCTCTCGAGAAAATCACCGAGCAAATGCTGAACCAGCGACAGACGACTGACGTCTTCGTCGTTCCATTGCATGTCCGGGAAATCCATCGAGCCGGACACGTCCACCGCCACCAGCAAATCACGACCGCTGGCGGCAATCGGCAGCGGTTCACCGAGCCATTGCGGGCGGGCGGCGGCGATCAGCAGAAACAACCACAACAGCATGAACGGTGCCTGCTGGCGCCACGCTGGCAGATTGGCCCGGGCGCGACGGCGAGCGAGGCCTTCCAGGTCTCCCAGGAAACTCACTTTCAGCGCCGGCTCGCCGCTGTCGGCCACCGGCAGCACGAGGCGCATCAGCCACGGCAGCGGCAACAGCAGGAAGATCCACGGCCAGGCGAACTCAAACATGTTTGCGGATCCAGGTGTCGACTGCCTGGGTCAGGCCGGCGATGGCTTTGTCGTCGAGCTTGCACTCGGGTTTGTAGGCGCCTTCGACGAGCACCATCCAGCGGGTCAGGCCGGCGGCGGGGCAACGGTTGTCGAGAAACGCCAGCCATTTACGGCCGTTGAGGGTGTGGCTCTGGCTGTAGGGGTAATGGTTGCGGCACAGGCGCTTAAGCAGGCCGTTGAGCTGCTGCAGCCAGGCCCCGGCCGGGGCGCCGTCGTAGGGTTTGGGCATCTGCGCCAGTTCGGCGAGTGCGGCGATGCGCACCGGGTCGAGTGGCAGTTCGGCGCGCACGACCGGTTTTTTCTTGATCGGAATGAAACGTCGCAGCCGCCAGACCGCGTAACCAATCAACGGCAGCAGCAAAAGCAGCAGCCACCAGCCCGGCGCCGGCGGCCAGAAGGCAATCGGTGGCGGGGAGATGAGTGGTTGCAGTTGTTCGAGGCCGTTCATCGACCTTTCCCCGGACGCTGCGGGTTAAGGAATTCGCGCATTTGCTCGACCATTTCGCTCTGGGTGCTCAGCGGCATCAGCAGCACTCGCAGCTTCTGCGCGAGCAATTCCCAGCGGGCGATGCGCGCTTCGGCCTGGGCGCGATAGGTCTGGCGCAGGTCGAAATTGAGGGTGTCGAGTTCCAGCTGCGCACCGCGTTCGGCGAATCTCAGCAACCCGGCGGCGGGCAGGGCGTGATCCAGTGGATCGGACAGCGGCAGCATCAGCAGATCGCAATGGCGCGACAGGAGGCTCAATTGCTGCTCGGCGCTGTCGGACAGTGCGCGCTCGTCGCAGATCACGATCACCAGACTGCCCGGTCGCAGCACTTCGCGGGCCCGGCGCAACGCCACGCCAAACGCATCGCGATCTGGCTCCCGTTCGCTGTGCAGCGACTGATTGACCTTCACCAAGCGGTTGAGCAGTTGCAGCAGGCTCTGCTTGCTGCGGCGCGGCTTGATTTCGTAATGCTCGTTGTCGCCGAACACCAGTCCGCCGACCCGGTCGTTGTGGCCCAGCGCGGCCCAGCCGATCAGCGCCGCCGCCTGCGCCGCGAGCACCGACTTGAACATCAGCCCGGAACCGAAGAACAGCCGTGTGCTTTGCTCGACCATGATGAAAATCGGCCGTTCGCGTTCTTCATGGAACAGCTTGGTGTGCGGTTCCTGCGTCCGCGCGGTGACGCGCCAGTCGATGGTGCGCACGTCGTCGCCGGCCTGGTAGACCCGCACCTGATCGAAGTCCACACCACGCCCTCGAAACTTGGAGTGATGCAGGCCGATCAGCGGGCTGCGCTGGCTCGGCGTGGAAAACAGCTGCACTTCGCGCACGCGGTGACGCATCTCGATCAGTTCGGCGAGGCTGATGCGGATGCCCGGTTCGGACGGCAGGGAGGCGTTCATCGGGGTCAAGCGACGGCTACGACGTCGAGAATCCGCTGCACCACCCGATCCTGGTCGATGCCGGCGGCTTCGGCCTCGAACGACAGAATGATGCGGTGACGCAACACGTCGAACAGCACGGCCTGGATGTCCTCCGGGCTGACGAAGTCGCGACCGGCCAGCCAGGCGTGGGCGCGGGCGCAGCGGTCGAGGGCGATCGAGCCGCGTGGGCTGGCGCCGTAGGCGATCCACTCGGCCATTTCCGGGTCGAACTTGGCCGGGTTGCGCGTGGCCATGACCAGTTGCACGAGGTATTCCTCCACGGCGTCCGCCATGTACAAGCCGAGGATTTCCTTACGGGCTGCGAAGATCGCCTGCTGGCTGACCCGGCGTTCGGGTTTGGTCTCGCCGTTCAGAGCTTCGCCCCGGGCCTGTTGCAGGATCCGGCGTTCGACAGCCGCGTCGGGGAAACCGATTTTTACGTGCATCAGGAAACGGTCGAGCTGGGCTTCGGGCAGCGGATAGGTGCCTTCCTGCTCGATCGGGTTCTGCGTGGCCATCACCAGAAACAGCGGCGACAGCTCGTAAGTGCTGCGCCCGACACTGACCTGACGCTCGGCCATGGCTTCGAGCAGCGCCGATTGCACCTTGGCCGGGGCACGGTTGATTTCGTCCGCCAGCACCAGGTTGTGGAAGATCGGGCCTTGCTGGAACACGAAACTGCCGGTTTCCGGGCGATAGATCTCGGTGCCGGTGATGTCGGCCGGCAGCAGGTCCGGGGTGAACTGAATGCGATGGAACTGGGCTTCGATGCCCTCGGCGAGCTCTTTGATCGCTTTGGTCTTGGCCAGACCCGGAGCGCCCTCGACCAGCATGTGGCCGTCGGCGAGCAGGGCGATGAGCAAGCGCTCGATGAGTTTTTCCTGGCCGAGAATCTGCGTTGAAAGAAAGGTTCGCAGCGCCAGCAGCGCTTCACGATGTTCCATCGATGACTGTTCCTGGAAAGGGTGGCCACAGGCGTTCGGATAACGCCGGGGCTGGGGGCGTTACTTTAATCCATCGCAGGGGGTGGCGACTAACGGCATTTTGCGCAAAGTGCGGGAAATGACCGGGGGAATTGTTGGAATTTTGTAGGGCGGGGGAGGTGCGGTGTGCTTCCGGGCCTCATCGCGAGCAGGCTCGCTCCCACAATGAACTATGTTCTCCTGACAGAACGCGATCACTGTGGGAGCTGGCTTGCCAGCGATGAGGCCAGTTCAGACGCCATCAAATCTGGCTGATAAAGGTGCCAGTACCATCAAGAATGTTCTTCAGGGTTTCCTCGACTTCAGCCAGATCCACCATGTCCGGATTGAAGGTGATTTCCAGCACATCATCCCCGTTCAACGCATCGGCATCGGCTGCAGCGATTTCGATCTTCAACAGGGTCTTGGTCAGGGTGACTTTCACGCCATCAAGAGTCGACGGCTCGCCATCCAGCGTGATCTCCAGCTCGTCCTCGTCCGGGTAGCGGCTCATCAGGAACATGTCGCCCTTGTCGCTGTGGCAGCAGAGCATGGCCATGTTGTCTTCTTCGTCGTCGCACGGGTTGACGATCAAAAGGGCGGTGGTCATTTGCATGGGGAATTCCTGCCTCGGCGGGCTTGTTGGTCGCAATTGGCGCGATTCTGCCAGCCCCCGGGAATTTCTGCATGTGAGAGTGTCAGAGGATGTGTCGTGAACGCGACACAGGTCAATGGTCATTCCTGGCACGCCTGTACCGTAAAAACGGGGATTCAGACCGGCGTTCCGCCCCATGAATGCTAGTGTTTACCGATGCACAAGCCTTTGTTTACGTGCCAATGACCGAATATGTCGCAGCACCGCAAGCAGACACATTGTCGCACCCATTAAGCTGCGCAACGGATGAGTACCCGTAAAGACATTGTCGGCATGCCGGACAGTCGTTTTTGCAGATGCCCATTCATGGAAGGTGAATGTGACCTGAGTGTCTCGTCCAGCTTCACCCACCTGTCACCCTGTTTCCTCTGCCCGAGATTCAGGAACAGGGCGACGGAACGCCCCGAAAGGGGTTTTGTACGCGACGCTTTCCATCAATAACAAGCCCAAGCGGAGTACCACAGATGGCGTTCTTCACCGCAGCCAGCAAAGCCGACTTCCAGCACCAACTGCAAGCGGCACTGGCGCAGCACATCAGTGAACAGGCACTGCCACAAGTGGCGCTGTTCGCTGAACAATTCTTCGGCATCATTTCCCTGGACGAGCTGACCCAACGTCGCCTCTCCGACCTCGCTGGCTGTACTCTTTCTGCGTGGCGCCTGCTTGAACGCTTCGATCACGCGCAACCGCAAGTGCGCGTCTACAACCCCGATTACGAACGTCACGGCTGGCAGTCGACCCACACCGCGGTCGAAGTACTGCACCATGACCTGCCATTCCTGGTGGACTCGGTGCGTACCGAGCTGAACCGTCGCGGCTACAGCATCCACACCCTGCAGACCACCGTGCTCAGCGTGCGTCGTGGCAGCAAGGGCGAGTTGCTGGAAATCCTGCCGAAGGGCACCAGCGGCGAAGGCATCCTGCACGAGTCGCTGATGTACCTGGAAATCGACCGCTGCGCCAACGCGGCCGAACTGAATGTGCTGAGCAAGGAACTGGAACAGGTTCTGGGTGAAGTCCGCGTCGCGGTCGCCGATTTCGAGCCGATGAAGGCCAAGGTGCAGGAAATCCTCACCAAGCTCGACAACAGCGCATTTGCCGTCGATGCCGGCGAGAAGAACGAAATCAAGAGCTTCCTGGAATGGCTGGTGGGCAACCACTTCACCTTCCTCGGCTACGAAGAATTCACCGTGGTCGACCAGGCCGACGGCGGCCACATCGAATACGACCAGAATTCGTTCCTTGGCCTGACCAAGATGCTGCGCACTGGTCTGACCAACGAAGACCGCCACATCGAAGACTACGCCGTGAACTACCTGCGCGAACCGACGCTGCTGTCGTTCGCCAAGGCTGCACACCCAAGCCGCGTACACCGTCCGGCCTACCCGGACTACGTGTCGATCCGTGAAATCGACGCCGACGGCAAGGTCATCAAGGAACACCGCTTCATGGGCCTGTACACCTCGTCGGTGTATGGCGAAAGCGTGCGTGTCATCCCGTTCATCCGCCGCAAGGTCGAGGAAATCGAGCGTCGCTCCGGCTTCCAGGCCAAGGCTCACCTGGGCAAGGAACTGGCTCAGGTTCTGGAAGTGCTGCCGCGTGACGACCTGTTCCAGACCCCGGTCGACGAACTGTTCAGCACCGTGATGTCGATCGTGCAGATCCAGGAACGCAACAAGATCCGCGTATTCCTGCGCAAAGACCCGTACGGCCGTTTCTGCTACTGCCTGGCCTACGTGCCGCGCGACATCTACTCCACCGAAGTTCGCCAGAAGATCCAGCAAGTATTGATGGAGCGCCTGAAAGCCTCCGACTGCGAGTTCTGGACCTTCTTCTCCGAGTCCGTGCTGGCCCGCGTGCAACTGATCCTGCGCGTCGACCCGAAAAACCGCATCGACATCGACCCGCTGCAACTGGAAAACGAAGTGATCCAGGCCTGCCGCAGCTGGCAGGACGACTACGCCGCCCTGACCGTCGAAACCTTCGGCGAAGCCAACGGCACCAACGTGCTGGCCGACTTCCCGAAAGGCTTCCCGGCCGGCTACCGCGAGCGTTTCGCCGCGCATTCGGCCGTGGTCGACATGCAGCACCTGCTTAACCTGAGCGAGAAGAAGCCGCTGGCCATGAGCTTCTACCAGCCGCTGGCCTCCGGCCCGCGCGAGCTGCACTGCAAGCTGTATCACGCCGATACCCCCCTGGCACTGTCCGACGTACTGCCGATCCTGGAAAACCTCGGCCTGCGCGTGCTGGGTGAATTCCCGTACCGTCTGCGTCACACCAACGGCCGCGAGTTCTGGATCCACGACTTCGCGTTCACCGCTGCCGAAGGCCTGGACCTGGATATCCAGCAACTCAACGACACCCTGCAGGACGCGTTCGTCCACATCGTCCGTGGCGATGCCGAGAACGATGCGTTCAACCGTCTGGTGCTGACCGCCGGCCTGCCATGGCGCGACGTTGCGCTGCTGCGTGCCTACGCCCGTTACCTGAAGCAGATCCGCCTGGGCTTCGACCTCGGCTACATCGCCAGCACCCTGAACAACCACACCGACATCGCTCGCGAACTGACCCGGTTGTTCAAGACCCGTTTCTACCTGGCCCGCAAGCTCGGCAGCGATGATCTGGACGACAAGCAACAGCGTCTGGAACAGGCAATCCTGACCGCGCTGGACGACGTTCAAGTCCTCAACGAAGACCGCATCCTGCGTCGTTATCTGGACCTGATCAAAGCGACCCTGCGGACCAACTTCTACCAGACTGACGCCAACGGCCAGAACAAGTCGTACTTCAGCTTCAAGTTCAACCCGCACTTGATTCCTGAACTGCCGAAACCGGTTCCGAAGTTCGAAATCTTCGTTTACTCGCCACGTGTCGAAGGCGTGCACCTGCGCTTCGGCAACGTTGCTCGTGGTGGCCTGCGCTGGTCCGACCGTGAAGAAGACTTCCGTACTGAAGTCCTCGGCCTGGTAAAAGCCCAGCAAGTGAAGAACTCGGTCATCGTGCCGGTGGGTGCGAAGGGCGGCTTCCTGCCGCGTCGCCTGCCACTGGGCGGCAGCCGTGACGAAATCGCGGCCGAGGGCATCGCCTGCTACCGCATCTTCATCTCGGGTCTGCTGGACATCACCGACAACCTGAAGGACGGCAAACTGGTACCGCCGGCCAACGTCGTGCGTCATGACGACGATGACCCGTACCTGGTGGTCGCGGCGGACAAGGGCACTGCAACCTTCTCCGACATCGCCAACGGCATCGCCATCGACTACGGCTTCTGGCTGGGTGACGCGTTCGCGTCCGGTGGTTCGGCCGGTTACGACCACAAGAAAATGGGCATCACCGCCAAGGGCGCGTGGGTTGGCGTACAGCGCCACTTCCGCGAGCGCGGCATCAATGTTCAGGAAGACAGCATCACAGTAGTCGGCGTGGGTGACATGGCCGGTGACGTGTTCGGTAACGGCCTGTTGATGTCCGACAAGCTGCAACTGGTTGCCGCGTTCAACCACATGCACATCTTCATCGACCCGAACCCGAACCCGGCCACCAGCTTCGTCGAGCGTCAGCGCATGTTCGACCTGCCGCGTTCCGCGTGGTCCGACTACGACACCAGCATCATGTCCGAAGGCGGCGGCATCTTCTCGCGCAGCGCGAAGAGCATCGCCATCTCGCCACAGATGAAAGAGCGCTTCGACATCCAGGCCGACAAGCTGACCCCGACCGAACTGCTGAACGCCTTGCTCAAGGCGCCGGTAGATCTGCTGTGGAACGGCGGTATCGGTACTTACGTCAAAGCCAGCACCGAAAGCCACGCCGATGTCGGCGACAAGGCCAACGATGCACTGCGCGTGAACGGCAACGAACTGCGCTGCAAAGTGGTGGGCGAGGGCGGTAACCTCGGCATGACCCAACTGGGTCGTGTGGAATTCGGTCTCAATGGCGGCGGTTCCAACACCGACTTCATCGACAACGCCGGTGGCGTGGACTGCTCCGACCACGAAGTAAACATCAAGATCCTGCTGAACGAAGTGGTTCAGGCCGGCGACATGACCGACAAGCAACGCAACCAGTTGCTGGCGAGCATGACCGACGAAGTCGGTGGTCTGGTGCTGGGCAACAACTACAAGCAGACTCAGGCCCTGTCCCTGGCGGCCCGTCGCGCTTATGCGCGCATCGCTGAGTACAAGCGTCTGATGGGCGACCTGGAAGGCCGTGGCAAGCTGGATCGCGCCATCGAGTTCCTGCCGACCGAAGAGCAACTGGCCGAACGCGTTGCCGAAGGCCATGGCCTGACCCGTCCAGAGCTGTCGGTGCTGATCTCGTACAGCAAGATCGACCTCAAGGAGCAGCTGCTGGGCTCCCTGGTGCCGGACGACGACTACCTGACCCGCGACATGGAAACGGCGTTCCCGCCGACCCTGGTCAGCAAGTTCTCCGAAGCCATGCGTCGTCACCGCCTGAAGCGCGAGATCGTCAGCACCCAGATCGCCAACGATCTGGTCAACCACATGGGCATCACCTTCGTTCAGCGACTCAAAGAGTCCACCGGTATGACCCCGGCGAACGTGGCTGGTGCTTATGTGATCGTGCGTGACATCTTCCACCTCCCGCACTGGTTCCGTCAGATCGAAGCCCTGGACTACCAGGTTTCCGCTGACGTGCAGCTGGAGCTGATGGACGAGCTGATGCGTCTGGGCCGTCGCGCTACGCGCTGGTTCCTGCGTGCCCGCCGCAACGAGCAGAACGCTGCCCGTGACGTCGCGCATTTCGGTCCGCACCTGAAAGAGCTGGGCCTGAAGCTGGACGAACTGCTGAGCGGCGAAATCCGCGAAAACTGGCAAGAGCGTTATCAGGCGTACGTCGCCGCCGGTGTTCCGGAACTGCTGGCGCGTATGGTGGCGGGGACTACCCACCTCTACACGCTGCTGCCGATCATCGAAGCGGCCGACGTCACCGGTCAGGATCCAGCCGAAGTGGCCAAGGCGTACTTCGCCGTGGGCAGTGCGCTGGACATCACCTGGTACATTTCGCAGATCAGCGCCTTGCCGGTTGAAAACAACTGGCAGGCCCTGGCCCGCGAAGCGTTCCGCGACGACGTCGACTGGCAGCAACGCGCGATCACCATCGCCGTGCTGCAAGCGGGCGGCGGTGATTCGGACGTGGAAACCCGTCTGGCACTGTGGATGAAGCAGAACGACGCCATGATCGAACGCTGGCGCGCCATGCTGGTGGAAATCCGTGCCGCCAGCGGCACCGACTACGCCATGTACGCGGTGGCCAACCGCGAGCTGAACGACGTGGCGCTGAGCGGTCAGGCGGTCGTGCCTGCTGCTGCGACTGCGGAGCTTGAGCTTGCTTGAGTAGCTGTTGAATGAAAAAGCCCCGCTCTCGAAAGAGGCGGGGTTTTTTTATGCCTGTTGTTCGGCGGTATTTATCAGTTGATGCACAGATCCAGCCCCTCACCCCAGCCCTCTCCCCAAAGGGGAGAGGGGGAAAGGGAGCAGATCTTCATGCTGTTCAAACTCAAGTTCGACTCGGTAGTTCACGTCGGTGCATTTCCAACAAGCACCTAGGTCAGTCCCCTCTCCCTACGGGCGGTCCGACGTTTCGGGAGGGCTAGGGTGAGGGCAGCGGTCTAACCATCACCGCAACGGAGCCGATCTTCATGCTTTTCAAACTTGAGTTCGCCCCGGTATTTCACGTCGGTGCATTTCCAACAAGTACCTCGGTCAGTTCCCTCTCCCTCCGGGAGAGGGCTAGGGTGAGGGCAGCGGTCTAACTATCACCGCACACTAAGACCTTGTTTACTCTCAAGCATCGACACGTTACCTGCCGACCTGGTCAATAAATTACTGAGCGACTGGTCAAACTTCTGCAACGCCCGAACTTGCACATTCTGCTGTTCATTAATATCCGCCACGATATCTTCCGAACGTTTGTAGTCCGCCCATAACGGACTCAATGCTCTAGCGTCGGTGCCTTTGGCTGTTCCGATATAGTTGAACTTCCCATCATAAAAGTCCGCACTCACATCCGCCTTGACGTCCGAACTGCGCGACGTAATCAACTGGCTGTGCGTGTCGACGATCGCCACCACATCTGGGTTGGCCGCGCGCAGGCTCTGCATGTCCGGATACACCGTGACCGAGCCGAACTGGCGTTGCAGCGAGGCTTTGACCCAATCCACCGCCATGTCCGGTTTCGAGGTGGCGACGTAGGCATCGTGGATCGGCTGCACCAGCAGGCTCTGGCCGAAACCGGTGCCGGCGTTGGCCTGATAGTCGCGCAGGTAGTCGCGGTTGGTCTGGGTGCTCGGGCTGTAAATCACGCCCAGCGACACGCCCGGGCCGGCCTTCACGGTGGTCATGTGGCTGCGGCCCACCGGGTGGGGCAGCAAGGTGTCGAGCGACGATACCGCTTTGGGCGCGGTGGGAACCGAGCAGGCCGTCAGTGTCAGCAGTGAAAGGAACAGAGTGCTGGCGAACGCAGGTTTCATGGTGTTTCTCCCGTGAAACAACTTCAGTCGGAAAGTTTAAGTCGCCACTGTTTGTGGCAGTTGAATCAGACTAAACCTGTGGCGGTTTTATGAAACGACCAATCAGCGAAGTTATCAGGAGACCAATAGTTTGATTTGCTGTAAGCCGCGCAGGTTAATTGCGGCCAGCATTAAAAACGCCCAAATCGACGATTTGAGCGTTTTTATTTATGGCTGACGTAACAGCAATCAGTTTTCCAGGGGGATCAACACTTTCTCATCGGGCGACAGCACCATGAACACCAGCAACTTGGCTGGCTTGCTCTTGCTGGCGTTTTTCGAGATCAAATGCTCGGAACCGGCCGGCTCGTACCAGTACTGACCTTTCTTGTAGGTGGTCGGTTGCTCACCCTTGACCTGGGAAACGATCTCGCCTTCCAGCACGTAAGCCATGGCGGTACCGTCGTGTTTGTGGGCGATCGAGGACTGGCCGGGTTTGTAATCGACTTCGATCATCATGGCTTTTTTGCCGGGGACGTTTTTCAGCATCTGATCCTGCAGCACCGAGATTTTTTCGGACGGCGAATCGGTACCGTGGGCCAGTGCCGAAGCGCTGATGGTGAGGGCCAGAGCGGCGAGCGGGGCGGCAAGCAAGTGCAGGACTTTCATGGTGATCACCTGATGAGTGGGGGAGTCGGTAATCACAGTAGTCCGCGTGCCGGGGTATTCAAACGGCCAATATTCGGGAAGTTTGGGTGACCAATCTGCGAAATTGCGCGCAGTCAAATACGCCATCGCTGGCAAGCCAGCTCCCACAGGTTTTTGTGTCGTTCATATGATTTGTGAACGATACAAAACCTTGTGGGAGCTGGCTTGCCAGCGATGGCGTCAGTAAGTCAAACGATCGGAAAAGAGTTGAAATCCACGCTATTGGCCAGACGACTGTCGATCAGGTCGATGAAGCCCTGGGCTTCCGGGCGATTGAAATGCGCCTGCATCGCCGCTTCCGACTGCCAGCGGGCGCTGACCGTCCAGCGGTGGCTGTCCTCGGGGCAGCGGTCGACCATGTAGGAATCGCAGCCCGGCGTTTCGCGCAGGGTTTCGACGATCTTCTGCAACTGCTTGCCCAGCTCCTCCGATCGGCCGGCTGCAGCCTGCACCTGTACGGTGTTGATCACTTCGTTGGACATTGCTCACACTCCTGAATCAGGCCGGACGAATCCTGCTCATTGAGGGATAACGCTTGTGCAGGATAGGCCTGCCCCCCCCGGATCACCAATAACCAATCGGCGGTTAAACGTTTAGACCAATCTACCCAACAACCTGTTGCAGAATGTCGCGCAGGCGGTCGAGTGCGATGTCGATGTCCAGCGTCTCGATGGCGCCGAAACCGAAGTACATCCCGCTTCTTGCCGGCTGCTGATAATAGAAGCCATCGATGGCGTACAGCCCGACTTCGACCTTTTTCGCCAGTTCGATCACCAGCGGCAAGTCGATCGGCACCTTGCAGAACACCGCCATGTGAAATCCCGCGCTGGGCGGCACGGCCTCCAGCCATGGCGACAGATCGGTGGCCATGCGCGCCAGGATCCGCTCGCGGCGCTGAGCGTAAATGGTGTGGCAACGGCGAATGTGCTTGAGCAGGCATCCTTCGGCGATAAACTTCGCCAGCGCCCATTGCGGCAGGGTAGAGGCGTGCAGGTCGGTGAGCTGCTTGGCGCGGATCACCGCCTCGAGGATCGCCGGCGGCAGGATCGCGTAGCCGAGGCGCAGCTCCGGCAACAGGGTTTTCGAGAAGGTGCCGACGTAGGCGACGATGCCGCGCTGATCGAGCTTGTGCAGCGAATCGGTCGGGCGGCCCTCGTAGCGGAACTCGCTATCATAGTCGTCTTCGATGATGATCGCGCCCAGCTCATGGGCCCGTTCGAGCAGGGCCTCGCGCCGCGCCTGACTCATCGGCATGCCCAGCGGAAACTGGTGCGACGGCGTCACGTAAATCAGCCGCGTGCCCTCGGGAATCCGCTCGACCTGAATGCCCTCGGCATCCACCGGCACGCCGACCACCGTCGCCCCGTGAGTGCCAAACAGCAGCCGCGCCGGCGGGTAACCGGGATCTTCCATCGCCACCAGACTGCCGGGGCGGATCAACACCCGGGTGATCAAATCCAACGCCTGTTGCGCGCCGTTGCAGACCACGATGTCCTCGTCCTGACAGTTCACGCCACGGGAAAACGCGATGTGCCGGGCAATCGCATTGCGCAGCGCCGGCAGGCCTTCCGGCACGCTGTAGAACCCTTTGGAATTGGCCATCTGCCGCAGCGCGTGAGAGACGCAGCGGCGCCAGTCATCCTGGGGAAACTGGCCCTTGCTGGTGGCGCCGCCGATGAAGTCATAGCGCAGCGAACCCTCGAGCGTTGGATGCCGCAGGAACACCGGCAGATTGCGCCAACTCTCGATCACCTCGGAACTGGCCAGTTCGGAATGGCTTTGCTTGCGCTGGACCGGCGTCGAGCGGGCGTTGACGTAAGTGCCTTTGCCGATCACGCCAGTGAGGAAATTCTCGTAGGTGAGCTGCGCGTAAGTGTCGGAAATGGTCTTGCGCGAGATCCCCAGTTGCTCGGCGAGCAAACGGCTGGGCGGCAACTGGGTGCCGGCGGCCAGACGCCCGGATTCAATGGCGCCGCGCAGTTGCTGGTACAACTGACCGGCCAGGTCCTTGCGGCCGTTGATCACGACATGAAGTTCCATACCGAGGGGGCTCTCCGGGCGATTGAATGTGCCGGCCAGATTACTCCCGAATGCAGTATCGGCAGAAGTTGCGTAGTGCAAATCCCCCAAATTGGCATAGAGCCCTGTGGGAGCTGGCTTGCCAGCGATGAGGCCTTCGGATCCAGCATTAGTGTCAGCAGATATACCGCCATCGCTGGCAAGCCAGCTCCCACAAGTACTGTGTTTGACTGGATGCAGTGGTCTGCCGTTTTTTCGTGAAATTGGGGCTGTAACGTTGCCGAGCCAGCGTTTACCGTGAAATCACTCTTCTGCTGCCCGAGGCCCGCCCATGTCCCCGCGTCTGGATTACTACAGCGCTTCACCCAAAGCCATGAAAGCGATGATTGCCCTGGAAGCGCTGACCAGCAGCCTGAGCATCGAACCGCCGCTGCTGCACCTGATCAAGATCCGCGCCTCGCAACTCAACGGCTGCGCGTTCTGCACTGACATGCATTCGGTGGAAGCACGGCGGGCAGGGGAGACGGATCGACGGCTGTACGCCATCGCCGTCTGGCGCGACAGCGGCTTCTTCAACCTGCGCGAGCGGGCCGCACTGGCCTGGACCGAAGCCGTGACGCTGCTGGCGGACAGTCGGGTGCCTGACGATGTTTACCAGCAGGCGCGGGAACAGTTCAACGAGACCGAACTGGTGGACCTGACCATGGCCGTCAGCACCATCAACAGCTGGAATCGCCTGGCGGTGAGTTTTCGCCAGATTCCCAGCGACTGATCACTTGCCCAGCAGCGGTGAAGCGCCGGGATTCACCGGTGGCCGCTGCGGTTTCACCGACGTGCCAAACGTGTTGCCCATCCGCGTACTGGTGGCCGCCGGCGTCGCCAGTCCCACCTGATTCGGCGGGCGCTTGTTGACCGGCACATTCATCGCTTCCTGATTCTTCTGCGCAGCCGCCGCGCCGTCGGGGTTGTTGCCCATCTGCTGGCTCAGGCAATCGTAATTCGGCGCCTTGTAGCCACCCACCGTCACCTCGACACAGCCCAGCGGCTCCTCCGCGTGTGCACCGCCCAACACCGTCAGCAACAACCCGCCGAAGACGACTTTCCAGACTGATTTCATGCCTGCCTCCTGGCCGGCCCGAAGGGGCCGCTCTAGCTCAAGAGTCTAGTGCAACGGCGGCGTCGATCCCGTGATGGTTTTTTTGCAGTGGTCGTCACACCAGATTCATAAACAGCCCTCAGGATGACGGTTTTCAGGGATACATCAGCCGTGCAGCGAGGCCGTGCCAGGGAGGATGTTGTGCGCTCAGCGCTCGTGCGCCAGCTCTGTCTGGGGCTGCTGCTTGGCTTGTTTCTGAGCCGTGCCGGCGCCGACCCGATGCCGGCGACGATGCGCATGACGCTGCACATCCCGGCCCAGGAACTGGCCCGCGCCCTCGATCAGTTCAGCCGCGCCACCGGCATGGCGGTGCTGGTCGACAGCCAGTTGAGTCGCGGTCGGCGCTCGTTGGCGGTGGATGGCGAATTCACCGCCGCCGAAGCGTTGCGCCGGATGCTCGGCGGCAGCGGGTTGATGGCCAAGTACAGCCGCGACGACGCGTTCACCTTGCAGGTTGCGCAAGTCGAGGAAGTACCAATAACGGCGGAGAAACCGACCCCCGCCAGCGCAGCCGTCAACCGCAGTTATGCCACAGCGGTGCAGGCCGCGATTGAACGCAACCTGTGCCGCTCGCCGCTGACCCGGCCCGGCAGTTTTCGCGCGGTGTTGCAGCTGTGGATCGGCCGCGACGGCGTGGTGCAGCACAACCGGTTGGTCACCACCACCGGCGATGTTCGGCGCGATGCAGCGCTGGTAGACAGTTTTCACACGCTCAGGATCGACCGGCCCACACCCGGCGCATTGCGCCAGCCAGTCACGTTGCTGTTGTTACCCGAATCGTCAGGAAAGCGCATGGAATGCACACAATGGGAAGGAGTTTCCGGGGGATGAAAGACGCCGGACAAAGTTCGATGGTCCAGCTGTTCCTGACGTCCTACGAGGACTTTCGGGTGCGCCTGCGACGCCGTCTCGGCTCGGAGGACCTGGCCAACGACGTGCTGCACGAAACCTACCTGCGGGTCGACCGCATGGAAGCGCCGCCGAACCTGCTGCGGCCCAACGCCTACCTCTATCGCATGGCCCTGAACATCGCCGCTGACCGCCGTCAGGCCGATGCGCGGCTGCTCACCGGCAGCGAAGTCGAAGAACTGCTGCAGGTCAGCGACGAAGCGCTGGACCCGATGCGTGTGGTCGGTGGCCAGAAGGAAATCCAGTCCCTGCTCAGTGCCCTCTACGAGCTGCCGGCCCGGCGCCGCCGAATCTTCATCGCCGCACGGCTGGAAGAAGCGCCGCACCTGGAAATCTCCCAGCGTTTCGGCATCTCCACGCGCATGGTCGAGAAGGAAATCAAGGCTGCCCTCGGACACTGCGCGGCCAAACTGGAAAGAAAAGTGTTTCAGCGGTTCGGTCGCGGGGCCGGAAAACCGTCTAGTGAATGAAGCTCCCGATCAACCCGTCGAGTACCTGTGCGTTTGAACATCTTCCGTCTGACACCTGCCGAGCCCACGCCTGCCGAGCGTCTGCAAAGCGAAGCCCGCGACTGGCTGATCCTGCTGACCTCCGGCCGCGCCACGGTCGCCGACGCCCGAGCGCTGCGCCAGTGGTGCGCCCAAAGCCCCGAACACGCCCGCGCCTTCGAAGAGTGCAAAGCCTTGTGGCACCTGCTGCAACCGGCGGCCGAAGCGACGCAGGCGCCACGTCGGTTTGGACGCCGGGCCTTTCTCGGTGGCGCGATTGCCGCATCGGCGGCGTTCCTGCTGGTACGCGGCACGATTCCGGGCGGGTTCTCCGGGCTTGGCGCGGATTACATCACCGAGGTTGGCCAGCAACGCCGGGTCGAACCGGCCGATGGCCTGAGCCTGGAACTGAACACCCAGACCCGCATCAACCAGCGTTCGGTTGATGAGGGCGTGCAGGGATTTGAACTGGTCAGCGGTGAAGTCGAAGTGCAGACCGCACGGCTGCCGATGGCGATGCAGGCCGGTGGCGGATGGCTGCGGGCGAGCAAGGCGCGGTTCAACCTGCGTAACCTTGATCAGCAGGTGTGCGTGACGTGCCTCGATGGCGCGGTAGAAGTGGAAGTTGAAGGTCGTAGCCTGCGCCTGGAACCGGGCCAGCAATTGACCTATGACGCGCAACAGGTGGGCACCGTGCAAAGCGTCGACACGGCGGCGGTGATGAACTGGCGTCAGCAGGTACTGGTGTTCAACGGCACGAGCCTCAGCCAGATGATCGACGAGATCAACCGCTACCGCCCAGGCATGTTGCTGTTGCTCAACCGCGAACTTGGCCAGCGCCGCGTACAAGCACGTTTCTCCCTCGATCAACTGGCCGGCGTAGGCGCACTGATCCGCGATGCCTACGGCGTCAAATGCACCGAGCTACCGGGCGGCGTAGTCGTCCTCAGCTAACCCAACACAACACCCACAAACACCATAGAACCCTGTGGGAGCTGGCTTGCCAGCGATAGCGGTATGTCAGGCAATCAGATGTTGGATGCGCAGGCCCCATCGCTGGCAAGCCAGCTCCCACAGGGACCTCAGTGATCCAAATTACTGCAACGGTCCCATAACCTGTCGGTACTTCTCCGGCCCTTGCGGTGTTTGCCGAGTCAACCGCACCTCCAACCCCAACGGATCCTCCCGCCGATTCCCGCTCAACTGCCGCCACCCCTTGTCCGCCTCCCAAACCCGCACCTGCAAATCACTGACCTCACCCAAAACCGCCACCCCCGCCGTCGGCGCCGGCAACGGATACCGACTGCGCGCCGGCGCCACCGCGCGATACAGCGTGTCCCCCTTGAGCCACCAGCGCACCCGCTGCAAAGCCCCCGGCTGATCCGCCGCGCTACGAATGATGTCCAGCCGAAACCCCTTGCTGTCACTGCTGCGCACGGTAAGCGCGGGCGGGGCAGTCGCCGGTTCATCCTCGGTGCCGACCTTCTTCGGCTCCGTCAGCTCGATCCCTGCGCGCATCTCCACATCCCGCTGCATCTGATTCAACGCCCGCAACAGGCTGTCGCTCTGCTCACCACTGGCCTGCAAATGGCTGTCGGCGCGCGTGACACTGTCCAGCCCCTTCCAGGCAATCAGACTGACCACCGCCATCAACAGAATCGCGACCATCACCTCGATCAGCGTAAAACCTTGTTGTCTGTTCATTGCACGCTAATCCGGCCCGAAGCATCCCGCAGCACACTCAACCGATTGAGCCCGTCAGACAGCGTCAACTGCAGCGGCGGATTGATCCACTCCGCGTTCAGCACCACTTTCTGCTTCGGCTCCACCCGCACCTCCAGCTTCGGACTCTGCCAGGGACGCGGCCGCAACTGCGGGTCCCGATCGAAATGATCAAAGCCCTTGCCACTGTCACTGCGCCGACTGAACCGAAACCCCTTGCCATCGCTCAACCACGCAATCGGCCGGCCATCCGCACGCGCCTCCGCCTGGGCAATCTGCAGCAACTGCGCCACGCGCTCGGCGTCCTTGCGCAGCAACTGCAACGGATCGGGCTTGATACTCAGACTGATCGCCGCACTGGCGATGCCGATGATCACCAGCACCACCATCAACTCGATCAGCGTAAAACCCTGCTGCCTGCACCGGTTCATCGAATGCGCACTCCCTTGCGTCCAGCCCCGTCCCAAAAAACCATCCTGCACGGCCAACATGTAAGGCGTGTGAAATAAAACCGTGAGAATTGCCGCGTAGTCTGGTCACCGGGACTAAAAGGAGATTCAGCCCATGAGATACACCGCACGCTTTTCACCCCCCCAAATCATCCAGGCCGCCGCACTGCTGGCCGCCCTGGTCGGCATCGCCACCTGGTCATCCCTGCTCCTGACCACTGCCGAATCCCACACCCCGGCGGCTACGCCGCAACTGCTCGCTGCGCGCAGTGACAATCCCGCGTTGCAGTGGTTTTCCAACCGCACGGCGCCGGTGGAGATCAAGGTAAGCGGCGTGATGGCGGGGAGTCGTGGGGCGGTGGCGATTTTGAGTTTGAACGATGGGCCGCCGAGGAGTTTTTTGCAGGGGGAGCGGGTGAGTCCTGGGGTGAGGTTGGTGGCGGTGGAGGGGGATGGGGTGGTGATTGAGCAGGGTGGGGAGAGGGTGCGGTTGGAGTTGGAGAGGTTGGGGGAGGGGGTGGAGATGCCTAGGTTGGTTAGGCCGTGATTTCTTAGGTAGGTAGTGATCGGCCGAAAGCAACCTTTCGGGAGCGGAGCCTCTATACCCTTTAAAGCCATTGAACACCGGCAGAAAACGGCCAAAAACTGCTGTTCAATGGCACCTATCAAGGAGTGGGGAGATCATCTCCCGACGGCCCTCGGTTATGGGCATAGAAGCGTCTACAAACCTAAAGGCGAAGCAGCTTTTTCCTTCACGTCATAGCTTTTTTTCTTTGCAAATACGCCACCAACGACTGTCGGCTCTATAAATAGAATCTTTCTCTTGCTAGCTCCAGGGCCGTATGGCTGCATTCGAAAATGCCCCTTCCTCCAATGAGTACGTTTTTCCTTTACATTTTTCGCGTGATTAAACCCTGCATCAGATTCATAGACCACATTATCCACTGGACTAATCACAACTCTGTCATAGGTCTTCCGAAGCTTATCTTCAAATTTACGAATCTTACCTATACCTTTCAATGAAGTGATTTTTTTTCTAAGTTCCTTACGTTCATTGAAAGCTGTGTCGCGGTATTGCTTGCAGTTAATAAATAATAGGACCTTGGCCATGTGATTTAATGTTTCAGATAAATAGCTCATGTCACCTGTGAAATCATCATCTTGGCCGTATTTTTCCTCGACTCGACTGAGCTCCTGTTTTATTGTTCGCATCCCATCCTGTATGTAAAATCCTTGCACTCGCAGTGCGTCATCTTCTACATGTGCTTTACCCAATGGCGAACCTGTGAACATTAGGTCTAGAATTCTCAGCGGTTTGCTCACATCCACCAACGGGCTATCGTTATAACGCTTCATTTCCATTGAGCCTGGATTAATCAGGGTCTCACTTATATATACGCCTTCTAGTATGTGCTCGTGTGTAAGCTCGTTATAGACTTTGAGTGAAGAGCTTCGGCTCTCTGTGAATTCGATGTAACAAGTTTTAAACGGTGGGCGAAGATAATCTACTGGCACGTCATCGCCAATTTCTGTTTGTTCCAAAATCTCATCAAGAAAGTTTGATGTTGTCAAGATGTTGCCGTCCTGACGCCTGAATTTGTAAGAGTATAGCGTTGTACTAAGCGCGATTCCCGCCATATGATCAGTCAAGTTTTCAGAGCGATGCAAAGAAAATATATCAGGCCGTAGCCTCATCAGCGTCTGTGTCAAGTAGTCTATTGAGCAAGTTTCAATGTCCAGCCCGGCGAAGACTTCGTCGTACACTTGGTCCCTCGCCTGCGTGCACATCTCAGTATATTGAGAACAGGTGATTCTCACCGGATGTGGCAATTTGTATGTGATGTCCATATTCCTCCAGTCTGCCAGTAGAATACAATGAAAATTTATAGGGCTCGTACGTCGAACAATGAAATTCTGACATTGCGAAAGTCGAATAAACTCGTCGTATCAAAAGGTAGGCGGATCTATTTTAAAAGAAAATAAACCCGTCCTGATTTTAATCAATTTTTGTTGTCATTTTTTGGTCTGAAAATATACTTAATTAGTGGTTGTGAGGTTTTAGCCCTTGGCGGAGATTGCAATGCTTCTTGTGTCAATGGAAATGTCAAAATGAACTCCGGAGCCAGCATGCAGGACATCAATCGTTTCTTGGTTTAATACTTTGTATACTAAGCTCTTTATTTGCATAGATAAAATAGCGGGGCCAAACGGAACAATATAAATTTTGCTCCATAGCTCAGATTTTAATTTGTGTGCAACTTTTGTCAGGATGTCCTTCAATTCACTTTCAGCAGTTTCGATGTTCTCAAAATTAATACTTCCCATGGAGGCAAAAAAAACCTCACCTCTTTTATGAATGTCTTGCAATGGATGAACGCCCCCATTAGCGATGATAGTCAAGGTTTTAGGCTCGGCGTTGGGTAGAGTGCCGTTGATCAAATCCAACAGGGCAGTCTCGCCATTGCGTGCGATATAGTTTTCTAGTTTGCGAGTAAGTTCTGGGTTCATTTTTTTGAAACTCTAGATATTACTATGCTTCCATGGGAGTCGCGCGATAACTCCGTATAATACGAAGCTTCATATTTTGAATCAAAAATAGAGTTCGCACTTTCTAGTGTGAACTCAGTTACTCCGTAATGCATTAAGGGTGGTGAGTTGGTATCTCTCTTGTACTTCGCTAAATATTCATATCGCAATTTGAAGCATTCCGGGCTTACCATGACTAGCGAAGCCATCTGAGATATGCTTTCGGAGTTCTTCGTGTCTAACTTTATAAGAAGCCTTGAGTAGTTTTGGTGTACCTTAAAATTGGCAAGAATAATTTCTTGAGTCTTACTCGCCGTGTCTTCGGCGGTTGAGGGTTTGTTGGTGGATGCCCCACTCGAGATTTCAGCCATCCAATCACCACCAATATTTGGGATTTTTATAATTCCCCACTCATATAGGATTTTAAACTTCCATATCCACAAGTCAAAAATTAGGAATAATAAAAAAAATAAAACTGCGCCTGAAGGTCCTGCGATTGCTAATCCAGTAAGGCCGTTGATTTTAGTGATTACGTAAATTATGATCCCGCCAGCTAGGCTCGACAAAATAGCAGCCGAATAATATATTTTTTTCCTGTCGTGATGAGCCACAACATATTCATGCATTTTTATATCCTTATCTGTTGCTTTTAATAAAATAGCGCTAGAGCACTGGCGTGCTTGTAACAGGAGAAGCTGTGTATTTTGGTTGGAGTGGTTTGGCGTGGTTAGGTTACCAATCATTCCATAGCTTGGTTGCGGCGGTTAAAAACGCTTCAGCATCGGCTTTTTCCCAGGAAGTTGGCGAGTTATTCCATAGCAAGTAATATTGTTCATTTGCGCACACTAATTTGGATTTGTCTGCTTCCTGCTGAATCCAGTTTATTGCGTTCACGAAGCAATCACCATAACTCGAACCGAATTTTGCTGAAGGTATGTTGTAGAGCAGCCCTTCAAGGAAATACGATGGAGCGATGCCGGGTTTCAATAAACCATCGGAGACTAGTTTGCTTCGAAGATTTTTTATTATGCGAATCATTGGTTTTAGCCACTTGTTAGTGTCTTGGTGCTTCAATGTTAAGTTTGAGGAGTGTTGTTTAGGGTAGTTTGCGATGATTTTATTTTCATCATTGAAGAAGCAAATTCCCTCCTCGAAATTTGTAGTGTGAGAATTTTTAAAGCTAGAGTAGCGTCGATATTGCATGGCTGCGATAACATCTGCTTTTCGGCGATTCCCGTTTGCAGCTATGGTTAGCGCTTTTGAACCTACACTCACGTCTTTACCAAATTTGTCTTCTAAGACATTGCGTACGTCTTTTTTATATTCATCGTAAGAATAGGTGGCCGGTATGAATGCGAGGTCATAAGCTTCCTTGTCTTCCGGCGATAGGTCTGATGTGTCACTGTAATAGACATCATCAAGCTGTATAATTACGTCTACATCGCTCTCGGTGTAAATGTTGGTGTCATTGCCATAGGAACCCTGCAAGAATATTTTATAGTTTTTCCCGTTGTACGGCGCTTTATCGTTTTCTAAAGTTCTCTTAATAATGCCGTAAGTCTCAGAAGATTGCGTGATGGACCCCTGGTGGGACCAAGTTTCTAGCTGCGATTCTGGTATTCCCATTTGCTATATACTCTTAGATGAGAAATTCGCGCAATTGACTTTCGCGCGATGCAAAGGATTCGCTACCACGTTGCCGGAGGATATTTAGCTTGTCTAGGTTATGCTCCATCAGATCGGTCGCCATCTCTGGGCGTTCAAATGTATCGCTGATACGAATGGTTGGAATGTCTTTGAATAAAATATCTCGTAACTGGTCCAAGGATTGTGTATTGATTTCTAATGTTTTTTGGAGTAATTGGATTGCTAACCATTTTTTCGCAATTCCAATTAAAAAGCCGCGTTTCGGGTCTGGATATATTCCAACGCCAACATTCACAACTCGAATGTCTTTTCTCTCTTTTTTAAGGGCGATTGTGGCGTCAGCGACTGCATATAGAGTAGGATTGTTTGCGCAGTATCCACCGTCTATTAGTTCAACTTTATCACCTGCAGAGGTTACGACAATCTTCCGCTCAAAAAATGGATAAGCCGAGCAGGAAGCTTGCACTGCATCGGCGATGCTCACACCGAAACCTGGTTTGAAAGTTCCTGTACGTCCGTGGGCCTGCAATACACTACCCTTGAAAATCATCGGCCGCTCAGTCATCCAACGAGTGGCGACAATTCCGATGCCTGTTTTTACGTCGTCAAACGTTAGATCCTTAAAGACCTCTATTGCAAGGCTTTGAAGTGCTGCTGTTTTGGAGGCTGCTGTTCTGCGTGACATAATTGATGGAACATATGTCTTGTAAAGTTCGTGAATTCGGTCAACTTCGTAACCAAGAGCAATAAGCGCTGCGATGATAGCTCCGGTGCTCGTGCCGAAGACTAGATCAAACCGTTTATATAAAGGGCAGCCGAGCATTGCCTCGATTTCCTTGAGTACTCCAAGCGTGTAGAACCCCTTTGCACCTCCACCATCTAGCGCCAAGATGCGACAAACGTTGTCGCTTTTATATTCAGTTATCAACGATGAGGGGGGGGAGTGAGTCATCCGCTTTCTGTCCTTACTGATTGTGAAATCCTTTCGGAACTTTTCCGCACCAGCCATTTTTCTCAAAAAATTGCATTTTGAACAACAAAATTTATTTGAATTAAGAAAATCACGCGATCTACCAGTTGCTTCAGGTCGAAAACGCCCGCTTGCGAATGGCGCTTTTGGGCCGGGGCAGCGGTTCTTGGGTGTTTTCTTCTGACCAATACCTGTCGCAGTAACTGATCGCGCGGACATCTGACAGGCATTACTAGGTTCTGTGCATCGAAGGCGATATTAGAAAGGGGGGACGAATTTATTTGCACAGTAGGGTTTCTGATAGAGTCCGCACTCGTTCAATCCGCTGACAGGGAGTCAAGCACATGGCAAAGCCTGCCGCACGAATCACTGATCCAACCTCCTGCCCGATGCCCGGGCATGGCCCGAAGGCCATCGCCTCAGGATCCCCCGACGTGTTCTTCGACGGCCTCGCTGCCGCCCGTAAAGGAGATACCTGTACCTGTGGAAGTGCTCTGGTTTCGGGTGTTTCCGCTACGGTGTTCATCAATGGCAAAAACGCTGCGCTGATCGATACCACAGGTTCACATGGCGACGTTGTGATTGGTGGTTCGGGGACTGTCATCATCGGGGATTCGCATACCCCGGCACCTTTCATTGCTCCTTTACCTCTCGCCATTCAGAAACGATTCGGGCAGTCGTTCAGTGTTACCGACAGTGAGACGGGTAAGCCGTTGGCGTTTCGTGACTACGTTGCGACGGTCAACGGTGTCGAGACCACAGGCGTTACCGATGCCGATGGCATCGCGCACATCAAGACGCCGACACCCAACGCTCAGATTTCGCTTCACATCACGTTCAATGCCCCAGCTCGAACGCTTCATGAATTTTCGGAGAAACAGTAATGGCCGCCAGTTTTGCGACACAAGCAACTGCTCAGGAGTTAAAGCCGGGCGAGTTCATGTGCCCTATACCGGTGGCTGTGAATGATCGAGCGGCTACTCGTGAGGCGATTATCAAACGGGTTCGGGATTTGAAGGTTACGTTTGTCGAGCGCTCGTCCTGGAAAGCGTTGGATGGCAAGAAGGACATGGTCAAGGATTGGGACTACACCATGATCGCTTTGCACCACGCGGGCCGCAGCCATAGCTGCACTCCCGGTGCGGAGCAGATGCAAGAAATCCAGAAAGGACACCTGAGCCAAAAGTACGACGATATTGGCTACCACTACGGCATTGATTGCACTGGGCAGGTTTTTGAAGGTCGTGACATTCGGCTTCAGGGTTCAAGTGTTCTGAAATACAACACAGGGCTGATTGGCATCGTCCTGCTGGAAAACCTGACGACACCGGAGGAGGGTGGCGATTGGGTCGCCAAAGGTCGGGTGGCTCTGGATAGCATCGGTTACAGCACTACAAACGTTATTCCCCAAGAGCAAATCGTTTCGTTGATGCACCTGATCGACGCATTGAAAAGAAAAAAGGGGACAGATTTATTTTCCATAAAATAGATTAGTCCCCTTTGTCTTGTATCAAGATCTGCCTAGTTGCCCAAATCAACGGCATTACCGTTAGCCCGGACATAATAATTATCGAATTCACCGCTCTCGACGAACACGAAGCCATGGTGAGTGTAAAAACGATTTGAAGCGCTTTCCTTGAGAGCACCGACCTTGATGGGACGCCCGATCTCATCAGCCTCTCTGAAAATCTGAGTAAGAACTTCAGAGCCGATTCCTGCTCCCTGAGCACTGGGTATCACATACAAGTGGTCAAGCAAAAGCTCGCTCTGGTGGTCTTTGATTACGACAAAACCGACCAGATCACCTGATACTTCTATGCGGCGAGTGCTGTTAACGTCGAACCCAGCAACAAATCGTTCGCGCGCACGATCTGGGTTAAATCGTCCAAGCCGTTCAAGGCTCTCGCGCATGGCCTCAATCCTGATGGCTACTAGATCTTCCAGGTCGTTATTGGACGCTGCGCATAAAACGACAGCGGAATTTTGATCAGTGGAGGCTGGCATAACAAGCACCCTAAACATGGCCGGTCAGTCATTATGCAGAGAACATATTCCGCATAACCACTACTGCTTCGGTTCAATGAAGGCGATGGCTCCCTATCAGCTTCAGGGGGATGTGTTCGCCGGACGCTTACGTTTGTTGGGGCAAGTGGACGGATCTGTCGTGGGATCCGAGACGCAATGAGAGTTCCGATAAACACCAACGTTTAAAAAGACATCTCCAGACACTCTCTCAGGCTACATATTCTTGCGCCGTTGCCTACAGCTACGCCAGAATCCGCCGGCTTGTGCGCTTTATACCTGGTCTTTATCGTCTACGTGTCGCTGGCAACCCAGCGACCGGGTTTAGCGACCCGACCAGGTGTAAGTTCAACGACGCTCCCGTTTGTCGCAGATTTTTGCGATGACAATATGGTGGCTGTGCGTGGGAGACCTTCGGGTCTGCCGGGTCTTATACCTCTCGGTTCGCTAACCCGCGCACAGCTGCCACCCTTACTTGTTTAGCGACAGGTGTTGGTGGTTCCACCAGGTATAAAAATGGAGCTTCACCATGATCAAACCAACCCCCAACCCGCCCGAAACCGACTCGGTTTCCCCTTACGAATCCATCGATTCCAGAAAACTCCACGAAGCCGCCGACCGCGCGCTCGACCATTACCTCTGTCCGCCCGGCTCCACGCCGCCCCCACGTAGAACCCGCGGGATGTATGCCGTGACTGCGGACAACAAAAACGAAGAACTGCTGATTGATGCCAGTGAAACACTCGCTTCGGCCCAAACCATCGCCCAGAACATCGCCAGTCTGGTACCGGCTTCGCAGCGTCGGGCGTTGGTGGGCATTGCGCAGTTGATCATGCTCGGGGAGTTGGCGGTGAATCGGGCGTTGGATAATTTGCAATTGCCGGTGAAGCAGACCTCAGGATCACCTGCTGATTAAGTTGGTATCAATTCTGGCGCCTTCGCGAGCAAGTCGAATCGTGAAAAGGGGGACTGATTCATTTCAATCAGTCCCCCTTTTTGTTGCTTAACCCGCGTCGCCGCTATCTGGCTATGAAGGCGCATCCGGCAGCTCGATAACCGCTTTGCGTCAGTGCCAGTCTCTAAAACAATGCATGCATTGGCGCGCACGCCAAGTCCTCAACTGCCCTGCGCAGTATGGGCAGTGGGCAAGCTTTTGCTCGCACTGAGGTGCCATTCGATGGCGGAAGTACTCCCAAACGATATCCGGATCAATATTTTCTCGACGGCCTATCTCATCTACTACGGCTTGATCACCCTTCTCGTGGAAGCCCCCAATGATCGCTAGCGTTTCAACCGATGGACAGTAAGCCGTTATGAGCTCGCCGCATCGATTACAAACACGTTGACCATGACCATTAATCATAAATTCGCTTCAGTATCGGGAATTGGATAAGCCCTTTTACTAGACGCTCGGTGCAGAGACAACGGACTCTAATGGCTAAAAGCAGTAGATCGTGAATGGCAGAAATGGGTGATGTCTCAATATGTCGTTGAAGCGTGCCGGAAAAATTGCACCGCCTCTTTGGCCGAGGTTGTCAGCTACACCTGACGACCTCGGCCATTTTCTTTTCGTCTATTGAGCTACAGCACTCAGACGCTTACATCTTCACCTCAACATGATCCAACGCCTGATTCACCGCCAACTCACTCAACATCACCAACTGCGCAATCCCTATCGCAGTCTTGCGATGGGCAGGCTCTAGCGTTGCAGCAAAGTTGTTGAGCATTTCGCTCGCCGAGCCCAGTGATTCGCTGGCGTTGGCCAGCAGGGATTCGGTGTTGTACGCCGGGTTGGCCAGGTACATGGGGTCGTGTTTGTGGTGGCTGCCCATGATGCGTTGTTGTGGGGTGAGATAGTGGTCGAGGGCGCGTTCGGCGGCTTCGTTGAGGGTTCGGGAGTCGGGGAATTGGTAGGGGGAAACCGGATCGGTTTCTGGTGGGTTGGGTGTTGGTTTGATCATGATGAAACTCCTAATTATTGATAAGGAGCCTTCACCCTCGCTACCAAACGAAGGGTGGCGGCCAATACGCGGGTTGGTAGACCGGTAACTAGGAACCCGGCGCACTCGAAAGTGCCCTGCGCATGGCCACCATCAAGTACAAACCATGGGAGGTCTGCGAATGGCGTGCTATGCGACTAGTTAACTCGGGCTACCAAACCCGATCACTGTTTTTCAGTGACCATGGAACGATAAGACCCGCGTACTAGACGCACAAGCCGGCGGATTCTGGCTTAGTCGTAGGTAATGGCGCAAGGTTGTGTAGCCTTGGGGACGTTACGGTTGGTGTCTTTTAAACGGGGTTTTGGGGGTGGGTAAACGGGTGGTTCAACAAGCGGCCCTCACCCCAGCCCTCTCCCGGAGGGAGAGGGGGCCGACCGAGGTGTCTTGCGCTCTACATCGACCTGAGTGATCGAGTTGATTATGGATTCAACGCAGTATGCGCAAGTTGGTTTAGATCTCTGGTGGTTATCGGAAATGTCCCACGACTGATTCATATATCTCCGAGCCGACCGACGTTTCGGGACGGTTTAGGGCTAAGGATTCTCGGGGCGGCTAAGCAACGTCTCCAACCGCGCCAACGCCGGCCCCTCCTGGCTGCGATCAAACACCTGCACCCCAACCTTGAGCACCCGCCCATTCTCCGCCCCCCCAATCACCTGCTCACACCGCAACAACAACCTCCCTTGATCACACTCCATCGCCTTAACCCCCATCGGTAATCTCCCTTCCAACCGAAGTTCAGCCATCCGACTCTGCGCCGCAATCATCGCAATCGAACGATCCCGCAGAACCCCGCTGCTCTGCGTCATCAACCCCGCCACGCGCACGGCGGCGGACATGGCGACGGCGATGATCGCCAGCGCGACGAGTACTTCAATCAGGGTGAATCCGGCTTGCGGGGAGGGGGTGCGCATCGGGGTCTCGGGCGGTCGGGCAGCCCTTGACGCTAACGCCCGTGCTTGACGGCTTGACGACGAAAACACCCGAGGATTTTCAACATCCCTGACATATCTTCTTGCAACACTGCGCGTCGAATCGAATCAAGCCAGGGAATGACGAGATGGATATCGCGCAATTCAAACAGCCCAATCGACCGAGCCGGATGCCTCGTGGGCAGCAGGGTTTCACGCTGATCGAGATCATGGTGGTGGTGGTGATTCTCGGGATTCTGGCGGCGATGGTGGTGCCCAAAGTGCTCGACCGGCCGGATCAGGCGCGGGCGACGGCGGCGAAGCAGGACATCGGCGGGTTGATGCAGGCGCTGAAGCTGTATCGCCTCGATCACGGCACTTACCCGAGCCAGAGCCAGGGCCTGAAGGTGCTGGTGGAGCGGCCGGCCGATGCGAAGAACAGCAACTGGCGCTCGTACCTGGAGCGCTTGCCTAATGACCCGTGGGGTCGTCCTTATCAGTACCTCAATCCCGGTGCCAACGGCGAGATCGACATCTTTTCCCTCGGCGCCGACGGCCAGCCTGACGGCGATGGCGTGAATGCCGACATCGGTTCCTGGCAGTTGTAAGGCCGGTCATGAACAGCCAATCGAACCAGCAGGGGATGGCGATCATCAGTGCGCTGCTGATCGCGGCGGTGGTCGCGGTGATCGCTGCTGGCATGCTGACCCGCCAGAGCGTTTCGACCCGGGCGCTGGAAGCCGAACAATTGCGCGTGCAGGGCCGTTGGGTGTTGCACGGCGGGTTGGAGATCAGCCGGCAATTGTTGTGGGATGCGCGGCAGCGCGATCCGCTGACTCGCCTCGATCAACCCTGGGCGCAGCGCTTGAACACCCAGGGTTTCGAAGGGCGGCTGGAGGACGAGCAGGGCAAGTTCAACCTGCGCAATCTGGTGGCCAACGAGCGGATCGATGACGCGCAGGTGCAGGCGTTCGAGCGTTTGTGCGAGTTGATCGGTGTCAGCAGCGGCTTGAGCCGGCGCATCAGTCAGCGGGTGATCGGCTCTTATCCGCACCTGTTGAATGCCCAAGTGGTGGACAAGCCTGTGGCGAAAAACACTTTCGACAGCGGGCGCGCCACGTCGCCGTCCGCGTCGCGCAAACCGCAATCGCCAACTTTGCCGATGCTGCGCACGCTTGACGATTTGCGCAGTGTCGACGGGGTCAACGATGCGCTGTTGGCGAAACTCGCGCCGTACCTGACGGTGATTCCGGCGACCACCTGGCTCAATGGCAACACCGCCACGGCGCCGGTGCTGGCGGCTTATGTGCCGGGGCTGTCGCTGGAGCGGGCGCAGGCGTTGATCAATGAGCGTGACGCCGGGCGCTGGTTTATCAATCGCGGGGATTTCGTCAATCGCCTGCGACTGCCGCAATTGGAGATCACCAGCGTCAAGGTTGGCATCACCAGCGACTGGTTTCGGCTGCGCGGGCAGGCGCGGCGAGATCAGCGGCGGGTCAGCCTCGATGCGTTGCTGCATCGCAGTCAGGATCGGTTGCCGCAAGTGATCTGGTCGCGGGTGGGCGTATGAGCCAGTTGCGCGTGAGTTTGCCGCCGCTGGCGGAGCTGAGTCTCGACAGTGAAGTGGATTGCGCGTGGCTGGATCGACAGGGGCAGGTCACACGCCAGGAACGCGTGCGGTTCGGCGCGCTGCCGAAGCAGCCGTTGGTGTGCTTTCTGCATCCGTCGGACAGCCTCCTGGCGAGTATCGATTTGCCGCCGCTGCCCACGAGTAAAACCGCTGCCGCTGTGCAATGTGCGGCGCAGGCGTTGATGCTCGGCGACAGCGCCGAGATGCACATCGCCCACAGTGCTCGTAATGAAAGTGGCCAGGTGCAGATTGCCTGGGTAGCACGCAAGGATTTGCAGCACCTCGGGCAGTTCGGCCTGAACCTCAAAGGCCTGTACCCGGCGGCCTACAGTTTGCCGGTGATGACTGGTGGCGTCGGTTGCTTGCACGACGAGCATCTGTTGCTGCGCCACGGCCCGAATGCGGCGCAGGTGCAGCCGATGATCGACGAAGCGTGGCTGCTGGAAACCGGTCTGCCGGCGCACTGGATCGGTGACGGCGCGCCGGAAGCGGTGCAATCGACATTGGCCGACACGCAACGCTGCTCAGGCCCGTTGCCGAATTGGGGCCTGCACGGCGGCCTCCAGCAACCGGGCACCGAACATCGCGGTTGGGGCAGGGCGCTCGGTTGCTGTGCGCTGGCGCTGGCGGTGTGGGTGATCGGTCTGAACCTGTACGCCGCCCGCGAGGCCGGGCAGGGCCAGCAGCTCAAAGCGCAGATGGCGCAGAGGGTGAAGCAGGCGTTTCCCGAGTTGCCGGTGATCCTCAATCCGCTGCAACAGGCCCGTCAGCAAATCACGGCTCGCCAGCAAGGCGCGACGGATGCGCCGGGGCAGGACTTCACGCGACTGGTGTTGCAGGCCGGCAGTGGCATGCCGTCCATGGCCGGCACGGTGCAGCGTCTGGAGTTTGTCGACGGCGCGTTGCAACTGAGTCTACTGCCCGAGGCCCGGCGTTCGGGCAACGACAAGGATTGGCAAGGCACGCTGGCCCAGGCCGGCATCAGCATCAGCCCGAATGACGACGGCTGGGTCCTGCGCCCGGCCGGCGAGGCGACCGCCGCCACCGACAACGACGACAGCAGCGGAGCCGAAGATGAATAGCCCATCGCTTGCGAAATACCGCGCCGGTTGGCAGCGCTTCAATGCTCAGTTGCAGGCCCGTTGGCAGCCGTTGGCGCTACGGGAAAAACGCATGGTCGGCGGCATGGCGGCGCTGGTGCTGGGGCTGTTCGTGTGGGTGGCGTTGATTCAGCCGCCGTTGAAGAAGATCGCCGCCTCGCAAGTCGAAACCCCGAAACTGCGCGCCCAGGCCGAAGCGCTGGAAGTGCTGTTGCGCGACATCAGCGTGCGCCCCGACGGGCAGAACCTGGAGCAGTCGTTGCAGCAAACCTTGCAGGCCAGCGGACTGGGCGGCCATTACCAATTGGCGGCCGCGTCCACCGGCTGGCAGTTGACCTTCGACGCCGCACCGGCCGACGCCGTGCTTGACTGGCTGCTAAGCCAACCCCGGAATTTTTCACTGCAAGTGGTCGAGGCCCGTCTGCAACGCGCAGACGACGCCGCGACCGATGACACCGCCGGCACTCTGTCGGGCACCGTACGCATGGATCAGGCGCTGGGCGCTAAGGAAGCTTCATGAAGGGGTCAGGATCCAAACGCATAGCGTTGCCGATGCTGTTGATGGCATTGAGCGCGTGCAGCAACACCACGCCACCGAATCAACCGCCGCTGCTGGTGGACAGCGAACTTGGCCGGCCGCTGGCCAACACCCAGCGCAGTGGCGACGCGGTGCTCGACCGTGAGCGCGCGCAGGCTCAGGTCAAACCTGCGCCGAAGCAATTGCACAACATCACCGAACGCGCTCGCAGTGGCGGTCCGGCGCGGGGCACGACGTTGCCGGCCAATCCGTTGGGCGACCAACCGGTGACGCTGAATTTTGTCGACGCGGATATTCAAGCGGTGGTGCGGGCGTTGTCGCGCTCGACCGGTCAGCAGTTTCTGGTGGATCCACGGGTCAAGGGCAATCTGACGCTGGTCTCTGAAGGCCAGGTGCCGGCGCATCAGGCCTACGACATGTTGCTGGCGGCGCTGCGCATGCAGGGCTTCAGCGTGGTGGATGTGGGCGGTGTGGCGCAGGTGGTGCCGGAGGCCGACGCCAAGTTGCTCGGCGGGCCGATCTACAGCGCTGACAAACCGGCCGGCAACGGCATGCTCACCCGCACGTTCCGCCTGCAATACGAGAACGCGGTGAACCTGATCCCGGTGCTGCGTCCGATCGTGTCGCCGAACAACCCGATCAACGCCTATCCGGGCAACAACACCATCGTCGTCACCGATTACGCCGAGAACCTGACGCGGGTCGCGCAACTGATTCAGGGCATCGACACCCCGAGCGCGATCGACACCGACGTGGTGCAGATCCAGAACGGCATCGCCGCCGACATCGCGCCGATGGTTGCCGACCTGCTCGACGCACCGGGCAACGACCCGACGCAGAAAATCGCAGTGATCGGCGACCCGCGCTCCAACACCATCATCATCCGCGCCGGCAGCCCCGAGCGCACGGAACTGGCGCGCAACCTGATCTACAAACTCGATAACGCCCAGAGCAACCCGAGCAACCTGCACGTGGTGTACCTGCGCAACGCTCAGGCCGGCAAACTGGCCCAGGCCCTGCGCGGTTTATTAACCGGCGAGAGCGACAGTGGCACCAGCGACAATGCGCGTTCGGTGCTCAGCAACATGGGCAGCTCCACCAACTCGGGCGGTGGGCAGAACGGCCAGAGCGGCACGCAAACCAACGGCTCGACTTCGACCACCAACAGCGGCAGCACTGGCGGCAGTTATGCCCAGGGCAGCAGCGCCACCAGCGGTAGCGGCAATGCGCAAAGCAGCGATCAGAACGTTGCCTTCAGCGCCGGCGGCGTGACCATTCAGGCGGACGCGACCACCAACACCTTGCTGATTTCTGCGCCGGAGCCGCTGTACCGCAACCTGCGCGAAGTCATCGATCTGCTCGATCAGCGCCGCGCGCAAGTGGTTATCGAAAGCCTGATTGTCGAGGTCGGCGAGGACGATGCCAGCGAATTCGGCGTGCAATGGCAGACCGGCAATCTCGGCGGCAACGGCGTGATCGGCGGCGCCAACCTCGGCGGCTCCGGGATCAACGTCAACGGCAAGACCAGCATCGACGTATTGCCACAAGGGCTGAACCTCGGCTACGTCAACGGCACCGTCGACATCCCCGGCATCGGCAAGATCCTCGACCTGAAAGTGCTGGCCCGGGCGCTAAAGAGCAAGGGCGGCACCAACGTGTTGTCGACGCCGAACCTGCTGACCCTGGACAACGAAGCCGCGAGCATTTTTGTCGGCCAGACCATCCCGTTTGTCAGCGGCAGCTACGTCACCGGCGGCGGGGGCACCAGCAACAACCCGTTCCAGACCGTGACCCGTGAAGAGGTCGGTCTGAAGCTCAACGTACGCCCGCAGATTTCCGAGGGCGGCACGGTGAAGCTCGATATCTATCAGGAAGTCAGCAGCATCGACGAACGCGCCTCGGCGGCGGCCAATTCGGCGGGGATCGTCACCAGCAAGCGCGCGCTCGACACCAGTATCCTGCTCGACGACGGGCAGATCATGGTGCTTGGCGGTCTGCTGCAGGACGGCTACAGCCAGAGCAATGACGCGGTGCCGTGGCTGTCGAGCATTCCCGGAATCGGCGCGCTGTTTCGCAACGAGCGCCGCTCGATCACCAAGACCAACCTGATGGTGTTCCTGCGCCCGTACATCATCCGCGACAGCGCGGCGGGGCGCAGCATCACGCTGAACCGCTACGACTTCATGCGCCGCGCCCAGGGCGGTCTGCAACCGGAGCGCAACTGGGCGATGCCGGACATGCAGGCGCCGCAATTGCCGGCCACTGCCCAAGGCGTGCCGGCGCCGGTGTCCGGCCCGCGCGCGACCATCAAAGCGGTGCCGCTGCAATGAGCGCATTGCCTTACGCCTGGGCCAAGGCGCAGCGGATTCTGCTGCGCGACGGCGTGCTGACGGTGTGCCCGTCGACGCCGGGCTGGTCGATCAGCGAAGTACGCCGGCAGTTCGGCGCGGCGAAGCTTGAGCGGGTGCGCGATGACGAACTCGACGGTTTGCTAGCCACTGCCTACGCGGATACCGGCAGTGCGGCGGCGGTGGTCGGTGCGGCGGAAAACGAAGTCGACCTCGACCGCCTGATGCAGGACATGCCGGAAATCACCGACCTGCTCGACACCCAGGACGGCGCGCCGGTGATCCGCATGATCAACGCCTTGCTCACCCAGGCAGCGCGGGATGAGGCCAGCGACATTCACATCGAACCGTTCGAAACCCATTCGGTGGTGCGCTACCGGGTCGACGGCACCCTGCGCGACGTGGTGTCGCCACGCAAGGCGTTGCACGGTGCGCTGGTGTCGCGGATCAAGATCATGGCGCAGCTCGATATCGCCGAAAAACGCTTGCCGCAGGACGGTCGCATTGCGTTGCGCGTAGCGGGGCGGCCGATCGACATTCGCGTCTCGACCGTGCCCACCGGTCATGGCGAGCGGGTGGTTATGCGTCTGCTGGACAAGCAGGCCGGGCGCCTGCATCTGGAAACCCTGGGCATGGACGCGCAGGTGCTGGCCAAACTCGATCACCTGATCCGCCAGCCCCACGGCATCGTGCTGGTCACTGGCCCGACCGGTAGCGGCAAGACGACGAGTTTGTATGCGGCACTGGCGCGACTGGATGCGAGCACCAGCAACATCCTCACCGTGGAAGACCCGGTGGAATACGACCTGCCGGGCATCAGCCAGATTCAGGTCAACGCCAAGATCGACATGACGTTTGCCCTGGCGTTGCGGGCGATTCTGCGGCAAGACCCGGACATCATCATGATCGGCGAGATCCGCGACCTCGAAACCGCGCAGATCGCGGTGCAGGCTTCGCTGACCGGTCACCTGGTGCTTGCGACGTTGCACACCAACGATGCGGTGTCGGCGGTCAACCGTTTGGTCGACATGGGCGTCGAGCCGTTTTTGCTAGCCTCGTCGATGCTCGGGGTGTTGGCCCAGCGGCTGGTGCGGCGGCTGTGCAATCAGTGCAAACAGGAAGACCCGGCCACGCCCGGCACCTGGCGCCCGGTCGGTTGTGCGGCGTGCAATCACACCGGTTACAGCGGCCGAACCGGCATTCACGAGTTGTTCTGCATCGACGACGATATCCGCACGTTGATTCACCAAGGGGCAGGGGAGCAGGCGTTGCGCGCGGCCGCGAGCAAGGCCGGGATGTTCAGCCTGCGCGAGGACGGCGAGCGCTGGATTCGCAGCGGTGCCACGGCCCCTGAAGAAATCCTTCGTGTGACACGGGACGCCTGATGAATCGCTATCGTTTTGAGGCCGCCGATGCCAGCGGCAAGATCGAATCCGGGCATCTGGAGGCGGACAGTCAGGGCGCGGCTTTTGGCGTGCTGCGTGGTCGTGGCTTGACGGCGTTGTCGGTGGAGAAGGAAAGCAACGTCTCCCAGCACGGCGGCGGTGGCATGTTCAGCGCCAGGCTGTCGGACAACGATCTGGCGTGGGCCACCCGGCAACTGTCGAGCCTGCTCGGCGCCAGTCTGCCGCTGGAGGCTGCGCTGAGTGCCACGGTCGAACAGGCCGAAAAAAAACACATTGCCCACACCCTCAGCGCCGTGCGCGCCGACGTGCGCAGCGGCATGCGCCTGGCCGAAGCACTGGCGGCGCGGCCTCGGGATTTTCCGGAGATTTACCGGGCGCTGATCGCGGCGGGCGAGGAGTCCGGGGATCTGGCCCAGGTGATGGAGCGGCTGGCGGATTACATCGAAGAGCGCAACAACCTGCGCGGCAAGATTCTCACCGCGTTCATCTATCCGGGTGTGGTCGGGCTGGTGTCGATCGGCATCGTGATTTTCCTGCTGAGTTATGTGGTGCCGCAGGTGGTCAGCGCGTTTTCCCAGGCGCGGCAGGACCTGCCGGGGCTGACGCTGGCGATGCTCAATGCCAGTGATTTCATCCGGGCCTGGGGCTGGTTGTGCGCGGGCGTCATGGCCGGTGCGTTCTGGAGCTGGCGCCTGTATTTGCGCAACCCGGCGGCGCGCTTGAGTTGGCATCATCGGGTATTGAAGTTGCCGCTGATCGGGCGGTTTGTGCTGGGGCTGAACACGGCGCGGTTCGCCTCGACGCTGGCGATTCTCGGCGGCGCCGGGGTGCCGTTGTTGCGAGCGCTGGAGGCGGCGCGGCAGACCTTGTCCAATGATCGCTTGAGCCTGAGCGTCAATGAGGCCACCGCCAAGGTGCGCGAGGGCGTCAACCTGGCGGCGGCGCTGAAAGTGGAGAACGTGTTCCCTCCGGTGCTGATTCACCTGATCGCCAGCGGCGAGAAAACCGGTGCATTGCCACCGATGCTCGAACGCGCGGCGCAAACCCTGTCCCGCGATATCGAGCGCCGGGCGATGGGCATGACTGCGTTGCTTGAGCCGCTGATGATCGTGGTGATGGGCGGGGTGGTGCTGGTGATTGTGATGGCTGTGCTGTTGCCGATCATCGAGATCAATCAGCTGGTGCAGTAGGGGTGTGTCTGTTGGGTTGATGTTGGCTGTTCCGGCCCTATCGCTGGCAAGCCAGCTCCCACAGTGTTCGGTGTTGTTAATGCAATTTTCTTCACAACACAAAAACCTGTGGGAGCTGGCTTGCCAGCGAAGAGGCCAGTGACAGCAACAAATAATCCAAACTTTTTTCCAAGACCTCAGCATCACCCGACCCTGATTCTCCCCATCCTCGGGTTCTCCTTTCTGTCATCTGCAACGGCCCTTCAAGGGCTGTGGCCGATTCCCCCGAAATGCCCGCCGCAGACACTCCGCACAACCCCCGGAACACCCGAGAAAATCCCTCGAAAATCAGCCTGCACCTCCCGAGGTTTTTTCCTTTATCTGTCACCGGAAACTGCGAATTTCTCAGTGCGACTTAACCACGGACCCCGCTTGCGAAGGTCGGCGGTGAGTCTTCCCAGTGTCATGCAAGTCCCCTGAAAACCTGTGTTCACAACCAACGTTGAAAAGGAGATTCTTCATGTTCAAGCGCACTCTGATCGCAGCTTCCCTGACCGTTGCCGCTCTGGCTTCCGCTCAAGCCATGGCCGTTACCGGTGGTGGTGCAACTCTGCCAGCCGCTCTGTACAAAGGTTCTGCCGACAGCATCCTGCCAACCAACTTCAGCTACGCTGCCATCGGCAGCGGCGGTGGCAAAACCGCTTTCCTGAACAACAACCCGGCCGGCTTCAGCACCACTGGCACTGTGCATTTCGCCGGTAGCGACTCGATCCTCAGCGCTTCGGAACTCAGCACCTACAGCAGCACCTACGGCGCTTCGTTCGGCCCGCTGATTCAACTGCCTTCGGTTGCCACTTCGGTTGCCATCCCTTACAAAAAAGCTGGTCAGACTGCTCTGAACCTGACCAGTGCTCAGCTGTGTGACGTGTTCTCCGGTGCCAAAACCACTTGGGGTGATCTGCTGGGCACTTCCGACACTACCGCCATCCGTGTTGTTTATCGCAACGTTTCCAGCGGCACTTCGGAAATCCTGACCCGTCACCTGAACTCGGTCTGCCCGACTCAGTTCACCACCAGCTCCACCTTCACCAGCGCTCGTATCGGTGGCATCGCTCTGCCTTCGAACTGGGTTGGCGTCGCTAACACTTCTGACGTCGCCACTGCTGTGAACGCCGTTGACGGTTCCATCGGTTATGTCGGCCCGGACGGTGTTGACGCTACCAGCAACGCTGTTGTTGCCCGCGTCAACGGTGTTCAGCCAACCTCGCCAAACGTAACTTTGGCACTGTCGTCGGTTACTCCTCCGTCGACTGCTGTCGATGCCGCCAATCCGGCCAAATGGTCGCCAGTGGTCGCTAACCCGACTTCGGGTTACAAACTGGCTGCTTACACCAACTTCATCTTCGGTCAGTGCTACAAGGATGCAGCCGTGGCCGCCGACGTTAAAGCCTTCCTGACCACTCACTACAGCATCCCTGGCAACAACGCCGCGACTCAGGCTCACAAGTTCGTCGCCGTGCCTAACGCCTGGAAAAACGCTGTAACCGCCAACTTCATCACCAACACCTCGGGCAACAACCTGGACATCAACAACGCCAGCGTCTGCAACGCTATCGGTCGTCCGTTGTAAGCCGCTCGTTTCAGTCAGCGGTATGGATGGCAGTCCTTCGGGGCTGCCATTTTTTTTGGCCCCCGTTCGAGGGGCATTCGATAAGGAGATTGAACATGTTCAAACGTATTGGAGTGGCCGCACTGGTATCGGCGGCGCTGGTTTCGGGGCAGGCGATGGCGGTGACCGGTGGCGGGGCAACTATTCCGGCCAGGCTTTACAAGGGCGCCGCAGACAGCATTCTGCCAGCGAGTTTCAGCTATGCGGCAACGGGAAGCGGGATTGGCAAAAGCGCTTTTTTAACCAACAACGCTGCACAGTTCGGAACGACGGGTACCGTGCATTTCGCAGCGAGCGAATCCATTCTCACAACGTCTGAAATCTCTACCTATAACACTAACTTTGCTTCTTCCTTCGGGCCGCTGATACAGATTCCGTCGGTGATTACGTCGGTGGCCATCGCCTATAAAAAGGCAGGTCAGACCACGCTCAACCTGTCATCCGCGCAATTGTGTGATGCGCTGTCCGGCTCGGCTACCACTTGGGGCGCGTTACTGGGAACTAATGACACCACTGCGATCCGGGTTGTGTACCAGAACGGTTCGAGTGGCAGTACTGAAGTCCTTACGCGTCACTTGAACGCAGTCTGTCCCGTCAAGTTCTCGATCCATTCGTCCTTTACTCGGGCTCTCAACAATGGGGGCTCCTGGTTACCCTCGAACTGGGTAGGTGTGGCGGCTGATGGAGACGTCATGGCGGCGGTCACTAGCGTTGAGGGTTCTATCGGCTATTTGGGACCGGATGGTGTAGAGGTGAAGAACAACGCGGTCGTCTCTCGCGTCAATGGCGTTCTTCCAACACTCGTTGATATGACGCTGGCGCTTGTGCCCATCCTGTACCCCACCACCAGACCTTACGATCCGTCCTCCTGGACGCCAGTGATCGCCAGGCCCACCAGTGGCTACGCGATTTCTGCAACGAGCAACCTGATTTTCTCCCAGTGCTACAAGGACCCGGCCGTCGCCAATGAAATCCGGAATTTTCTGACTACGCACTACGCTTATCCGGGAAACACACCGTCCAACCGTGCTCATGGTTTCGTGGGGATGCCAGAAAAAATCAAAAACGCCGTGATCGCCAACTTCGTCACGAATACCTCAGGTAACAACCTCGATATCAACAACCCATCCATTTGCAACGGAATCGGCCGTCCGCTGTGAATCATGTCTCCGTTCCAGCAATGGCAGCCCTGAATGGGGCTGCCATTTTTGGCGACACGCATCCGTCAATGTTCCGCGAATACTCCCCCAACATGAAGTTTGTGTGACATCCGTTCGGTCGCGGCCCTCGCCAACTGCCTATGTCGTAACAGCAGGTTTTTGCACGCCTGCGGCCTTGTGTGGCAATCAAAAAGGATCTCGTAGTGATGCTCGCTCGCCCATCCCGTCGTCGTACCAACGTTCTGTCCTCCAAGCGTGAAACCGGGGAGCCGTCGCTGTGGCTGCTCAAGCCGTTGGCGCACGCGGTGGCGTTGTGTCTGGTGGCGGGCAGCGCGCAGGCGCAGACGGCGTTCAGTTCGGGCTGGTTTGCCGCCAAGGGCGCGGCGCAGCAAGCTGCGGCGGCGCGCCCAAGTGTGGGTGGCTTGCCGGGGATGACACCGCCGCTGGCGCAGCAGCAAAAGGCCAATGCGCAGTTGCAGCGCTCGATTCAGACCCTGAACAACACGGTCGCCGCGATTGCCGCGCAACAGGCGGCGCAGGCGGCGGGGCGCGCCGCCGCATTGGGCACGGTGCAGTTCGTGCCGGACGGCCTCGGCGAGGGTGGTTTGAAGGTCGACAACAGCCTGACCCAGGGCTGGCAGAACGCGAAGGGCCCGCAGCAGACTCAAGTCGATGGCAAAACCACGGTGACAATCGAGCAGACTGCCGACAAGGCAATCCTCAATTGGGAGACCTTCAACGTCGGTCGCAACACCACGGTCGATTTCGCCCAGCAGTCGAACTGGGCGGTGCTCAACCGGGTCAACGATCCGAACGCCAGGGCCAGCCAGATACAAGGCCAGATCAAGGGTAACGGCACGGTGATGCTGATCAACCGCAACGGCATCGTGTTCAGCGGTAGCAGTCAGGTCAACGTGCGCAACCTGGTAGCGGCAGCGGCGAATATCACCGATATCCAGTTCCGTGATCGGGGTCTGTATTTCGACAGCACCGGCACTCAACCGACCTTCAGCGATGCCGCCGGCAAAGTGTTAGTGGAGCGCGGTGCGTCGATTGAAACCCACAAGCCGGCGGCCTCTACCGATGCCGGCGGCTATGCGTTGCTGCTCGGCAACGAAGTGCAGAACGACGGCAGCATCAACACCGCCAAGGGCCAGACCGTGCTGGCCGCCGGTGACCGCTTCTACATCCGCAAGGGCTCGGGCACCGAAGGCAATGCGTTGTCGACCACATTCGGCAGCGAAGTCATTCCCGGCTTCAAGGCCGGAGCTGTGGCGGGCAAGGTCAGCAACAACGGACTGATCCAGTCGTCTACCGGCGACATCACAATGGCTGGTCACGAGGTCGTGCAAAACGGCGTATTGCTCGCCAGCACGTCAGTGGCGACGCGAGGCACGATTCACCTCTCCAACCCGATCACCGATACCAACGGCAGCGTGACGCTGGGGCAGGGCAGTGCCACGGCGATCATGCTCGACAGCAGCGACATGACCGCCCTCGACAGTCAGCATCAGGCCGCGCTGACGGGCGTCACGGCCAACAACCGGATCCGTGGCGACCAGTCGCGTATCGAGATCCAGAGCGGCGGCAGTGTCGAGTTCCAGAACGGCTCGATCACCCTGGCCACCGGCGGTCAGGTCGCGGTCAGCGCACAGCGCCGCAGTCTGGTGCGTGACGGTGCGATGATCGATGTGTCCGGTGCCATCGGCGTCAAGGTGGCAATGGAAAACAACAGCATCAAGATCAACGTGCAGGGCAACGAGCAGCGCGATGCGTCGGTCAACCGCGAGAAGGGCGCGCTCAACAGCAATGACGTCTGGGTCGATGTGCGCGAGCTGGTGTACGTGCCGGCCGGCACCAACGGCTACGCCACGGATCGTTGGTACACCGCCGGTGGCCTGTTGGAAGTCGGCGGTTATCTCGGCACCCAGGGCCACAGCGTCGGCGAATGGATGGCCCAGGGCGGCACGGTGAGTTTTGCCGGTAACGACGTGGTCACCGAAAAGGGCTCGCTGATCAACCTTTCCGGCGGCACCCTGGATGTGCAGAGCGGGCAGATCCGCCAAAGCTGGTTGCGTGGCGCCGATGGTCGCTTGTATGAAGTCTCTCGTGCCCCGGGGGATTTGCTCTACACCGGGCTGTACAAAGGTTATGAAGACAACAGCGAGCGCTGGGGCCAGACCAGCTACTTCTACAACCCGTTGATCGCCCCGCGCTCACGCTTCGAGTCGGGTTACACCGTGGGCCGTGATGCCGGGCAACTGGTGATTTCCACCGTTAACGCCGTGCTCGACGGGCAGATGATCGGTGACGTGTACCAGGGCGAGCGGCAGAATCAGGCGCCGAAACCGGTGCTCGATGGCTATCAGCAGAGCCAGACCGCACTGGCCCGGCGTGCGCAATTGATTGTCGGCAGTTATGACCCGACCTTTGTCGCGGCGTCGAACGGACTGCTTTACACCCTCAATCCATTGCTCGATCAGGTGCAGATCGGTGGCACGCGCCCGGTCGCCGGCAATGATCTTGATTTGACCGGCGCGGTGTCCGATGCCCGCAAGGGCAAGCTGTATCTCGATAACGATCAGCTCAACGGATTCCGCCTCGGTGCGCTCAAGGCTTCGGCCAAGGATCAGATCGCCGTTGACGGCGCGCTCACGGTCGATAACGGTGGCGACATCACCCTCTACGCCCCGGATGTGCAGGTCGGCGCCGACCTGACCGCTCGTGGCGGCAGTCTGCGTCTGGGTAACGTACTCAATCAGTTCAATGGCGGAACAAACACCGACACTCGCCTGGCGGCCAAAGCCGACAAAACGACACAAACCCGCATCGCCGAGGGCGTGCTTCTCGATACGCGAGGCCTGTGGAGCAACCTGCGTACCAATCCGGACGATAACGCCAGCCTGGCGTATCTGAACGGTGGCCTGATATCGATCCGCAGCAGCGGCGATATCGACGTCGTTGCAGGCAGCCTGCTCGACGTATCTTCCGGTGGTGCCGTGCTCGCCAATGGCAAGACGCGCGGTGGCAAGGGCGGCGACTTGACGCTGGAGTCGAGCGCTATTTCCGCGCCTGGCAAAACCCATCTGTACCTCGATGGCGAACTGCGCGGTTACGGCGTCACGGGCGGCGGTACCCTGACGGTGCAGGCCAACAAAATACTCGTCGGGCAAACGAATAAAGCCCTGGTGGAAAACACCCTGCAACTGTCCGCCGACCTGTTCAGCAAGGGGTTCTCCGCCTACAACCTGATCGGCCTGAGCGGGCTCGACGTTGCCGAAGGCACCGCAATCGACGTGAACATGCCGGTCTACCGTTTCGGCGATGCGGCACCGAACGAGGTCAGCGGCGTTGATCCGCGAACGGCGCTGGAGCTGTGGACCCCGACACTGTTCCAGGAAAACCCGACCAAGGGCGTACTGACCCAGCGCGCCGGCGCCAGCCTGACACTGCAAGGCGGCGCGACATTGGTCGACCTGATCGACGCTGCCAACAGCCCTCTAACCCTGGGCCGAGGCTCGCGTATCAGTGTCGATCCGGGGCAGAGCATCAAATTGCGTGGCGCCGGGCAGATCACCGTTGACGGTGAGCTGAATGCCTGGGGTGGCACGATCGATATTCGTCAGCAACAGTTCGGCTCGATCCAGCCGGCCACCTCCATTCAAGTGGGGGATCCGAACGCGCATAACCGCTCGATCTGGATCGGCGAACAGGCGGTGCTGGATGTCGCCGCGCGCGCCAATACAGCGACCGACACCCTGGGCCGCACCTACGGGCAGGTCGGCAAGGGCGGCAGCATCATCATCGGCGGCGAGATCGATTCGAAACTGGCAACCGCCACGGCTGCCGATGCCTACGTGATTGTGCGTCCGGGCGCGCGGCTGGATGCCTCGGGTACCGAGGCCGTTCTGGATATCGCCGGCCAGGGCCCGACCCGCGTCGCAACGGATGGCGGGCGCATCGGTTTGAGCTCCTACACCGGCCTGTTCGTCGAAGGCAACTTGCGTGCGGCGGCGGGTGGCGTGGGTGCTGCCGGTGGTCGTCTGGAACTGGCGCTGGAGACGCCGCTGTATTCCGATTCGGCGAGCAACGCGGTGCGGGCTCCGAGGGAAATGATCATCGGCCAAGCGGCAGGGAACGGGCTGCTGCCTGCGAATCTGCGCCCCGGCGAAGGCGCCGATGGCTTGCGTTACGGTCAGGGCCGCCTGAGTGCCGATGGCTTGATGACGGGCGGGTTCGACAATCTCAGCCTGCTGAGCAACGGACTGTTGTCGTTCGACGGTGACGTCAATCTGCGCATGAATCAGAGCCTCAGTCTGTTCGCCGGGGCGCTGTCTCTCGCCGAGAATTCCAAAGGCACGGCACGGATCGATTTGAGTGCTCCGTACCTGCGTCTGTCGGGTGTGGGTACTTACTTTGCCGGCTTCAGCATGATGCGCCCACGATTGCTCCCTGGCCCGACGACCCGGTTGTCCGACGCGACGTTCAATGCCTCCGCGAACCTGTTGGACGTGGGCAATGGCCTGTCCTTCGGGACTCAGGGTTCGATCCTGCAACGGCAGGCTCCGGCCGTTGAATACAGCCGTAGGGCATTCGGCGTTGTGAGCCTCGACAGCAGCGGCGACCTGCGCTTCCTCGCGCCAAATGATGGCGCGGAGAAAACCAGGCTGTGGACACCGGGCGACTTGAATCTCGGTGCGGCGCAGATCTATCCCGCCACCGGTATTCAGGCTGAGGTGCGCGTCGGTTATCAGGGCGAGGTTCCGGTGTCTCAACACACCTTGCGGATCAGCGGCCAAGGAGCTGCGCCGGCTGCAGTGCCGTACTCGGCATTCGGAAAGCTGATTTTTTCCGCCGCGTACATCGAGCAGGGCGGTGTCTTGCGTGCACCGCTGGGCAAGATCGTATTGGGTGACGATTTGCTCAGCACCACTCACGAGGTTCGTCTCCTGCCGGGCAGTCTGACTTCGGTCAGCGGTGCCGGCCTGGTCATGCCATACGGTGGCACCACGGACGGTATCGACTATCTCTACAACGGCAAGTCCGTGGTGCTCAACGGCATCACCGGTGAAACATCAGGCGTGTCGATCGGCACGCAATTCGCCGATGTGCAAAGCGGCGCGGTCATCGACCTGTCTGGCGGTGGCGACCTGCGGGGCGCCGGTTTCGTGTCCGGTCGCGGGGGGTCCACCGATGCACGTTTCAACCCGCTGGTGCGAAATGCGCCTGACGGCACCTTCAGCCTGCCGGGGCTGGCGAGCAACCCGGTCTATGCCATCGTGCCCGGCAACCAGAGCAGCTATGCGCCGATGCTGGCCGAGGCCGGTGCGGTCGATCCGCGCATCGGGCAGCAGATCACCATTGGTGCCGGCGTTCCGGGGTTGGCAGCGGGCACTTACACATTGTTGCCGTCAACGTTTGCCTTGATGCCCGGTGCGTTCCGGGTTGAAGTGAACGGTCAGGCGACACCCGGCGTGACAACCGGGGCGCTGCCATTGCGCAATGGTTCATGGACCAGTAGCGGGCAGATGTCGATTGCCAATACTGGCGTCCGGGCCAGCCTGGCCAATCAGGTCATTCTCACGCCTGCCGATGTGTTGCGTCGTTACTCGCAGTACAACGAAACCGGCTTCACCCAGTTCATCCAGAGCGACGCTGCCCGGCGCGGTGTGCCACGCGCGCAGGCACCGATGGACGGCAAGACACTGGACCTGCGCCTGGCCCCCGGCGGCAAGCAAGCCATCGCTTTGCAATTCAACGGGCGCGCGCTGTTCGACGCTGCCCCGGGCGGCATGACCGGCACGGCGGTGGTACGCGGCGGCTACGCCGGGAGCAGCTTCGAGATCCTGGGGGCGGGCCATGCACCGACCTCCGGCTTCAACGGTGTGTCGTTGTATGCCGACACGCTCAACAACCTCAATGCCGGGCGTCTGACTATCGGTGCGATGCCGAATGTCCTGTACAACACAGCCGCCAACATCATCGGTTTTTTGGGCACCAGCGCAAACATTGTCTTGCGTGAAGGGGCGATTCTGTCTGCACCGGAAGTCTTGCTGCGCACCACGTCAACGCTTGGCGGCATCACGGTCGAGGCGGGGGGCGGGATCAATACGCTGGGGCGTGGCAACGTGGCCTACGACTCAATGGCCGGTTTCATTTATGAGCCGAAAGCCTCCAGCGTGTTGCTCGTTTCCAACGGTTGGACCCAGGTACTCGCGCCGGAGCTGGCCAGTGGCATCACCGGAGCGGGCAGTATCCGGATCGGCACTTGCGCAACGAGTGCGTGCAGCAATCCGGCCCTGCTGTATTCGAACGGCAGTATCACTGCTGCCACGGATAACCAGTTCGAACTCGGTGAAGCGGTGCGTTTCGGCACCCGTCATCTGGCACTGTCGGTCGGCTCGGTCAATGCCGGCAGCGCCGAGGCGCTGGCGGCGGCAGGCAGCCGCGTGCCCGCCGGCCTCACGCTCAACCAGAACGTACTCGACCGTTTGCTGCGCGGTGATACGCAGTATGGTGCGCCGGCCCTGGAAACCCTGAGCCTGACCACCCGCGACGCCTTCAATTTCTACGGCAGCGTCAGCCTCGACACGATCGATCCACAGACCGGCCAGAGCAAACTGCAGAACCTGGTGCTGGTCACTCCGGCGATTTACGGTCTGGGCAACGCCGGCGACGTGGCGAGTATCCGTACCGCCAACCTGATCTGGAACGGTGCGACCCAAAGCCCTGGCGCTGTCATCACGGGTGGCGCGGGCACCGGCAGTGGCACGCTGGACATTCAGGCCCAGCGGATCGAGCTGGGTTACGGACCGATGCCTCAGGCCAGCGGTCTGGATCAGAACAATCGTCTGGCGCTGGGGTTCGCCAACGTCAACCTGAGCGCCAGCGAGCGCATCACCGCCAATCACAAGGGCAGCCTGGCGGTGTATCAGGAGCAGGGCGCTTACGATCCGGTCAAGGGTTACAGCTACAGCGGCGGCAATCTGAATCTGCGTACGCCTTTGCTCACTGGCGAGGCGGCATCAGTCAGCCTGCTCAAGGCCGGCAACAGCCTGACGCTCAGTGGCGCTGGGGCTGTTGGAGTGGCCAATGCACTGGGGGCGGAGTTGAACCTTGAAGCCCGCGATATCGTGCTGGACAGCCGTATCGCATTGGCCAGCGGCAAGTTGACGGTGAAGTCCGAAGGCGATTTGACCCTCGGCGGCAATTCCGTGCTGGATATGGCCGGACGTACCTTGCCGTTCAACGATGTCAGCAAGTACAGCTGGGGCGGCGACGTATCGCTGTACAGCGCCAACGGCAATATCCGTCAGGCTGCGGGCTCGCGGATCGATCTGTCGGCGAAGAACAATCAGGCCGGCAACCTCAGCGTCGTCGCTCTGGCCGATGCGGCCGGGATGGTCGATCTGCAAGGCGAGATTGTTGGCGGCAGCAGCGGTTACTACGACGCCGGGGGCACGTTGGTGCCGTACAAGGCCGGTGGCGTGGACATTCGCGCGCAGCGTCTGGGCGGTGACGCCTCTGAGCAGTTTGCCGCGCTCAATCAGCGCTTGAATGCCGGACAGGTTTACGGCAGCCGCAGCCTGCAACTCAAACAAGGCAATCTTGTGATCGGCGACGGTCTCAAGGCTGGTGAAATCAATGTGTCGGTGGACCATGGCAGCCTGACGGTGGCCGGTCTGATCGATGCCAGCGGTGAGCGCGTCGGCAGCATTCGTCTGTCGGCGAAAAACGGTCTGACCCTGGCGGGCAACAGTGTGCTCGATGCCCATGGCCGTGTGCTGCGGGTCGACAGCTACGGCAAGATCATCGATGCGCCGAACCGTGCCACGGTCGAACTCGGTTCCGGTGATGGTTTGCTGACGCTGGGCAGCGGCGCGCGCATCGACCTGCGCCACGGCACCGATGCCGTGCCCGGTTTCCTCGCCGGGCAACACGATGGAATGCTGCGCGGCACGCTGGAGTTGAACGCGCCACGCCTGGGCAGCAATGACATCGCCATCGACGCCAGCGGTGTGTTGACCATTCAGGGCGCGCGTTCTATCGGGCTCAATGGCATGCGCCGCTACACCGATGCCCGCGACGGTGCCGATCAGGCAGTCAGTGGTCGGCCGTATCAGGTGATTGATCAGGCCATGCTCGAACGCATTCACGGTGACAGCAAAGACTTTATCAATGCTGCTTTGGGCAACGGTGATCTGTTGCAACGCAAACTCGCCGGGCTGAACAACGCCACTTACGCTGACGCGTTCCATCTGCGCCCGGGCGTGGAAATTGCCAGCAAGGCTGCCGACGGTGATCTGGTGGTGGAGGGCGATCTGGACCTTTCGGGTTATCGCTATGCCAGTCTCAATCCGCACACGCGACTGAATCCGTTGGTGTACGGTTCAGGGGAGGCCGGCAGCCTGGCGATCCGCGCCGGGGGCAATCTCGACATTTACGGCAGCATCAACGACGGCTTCGCGCCGCCACCGGAAACCAAGGATGACGCCGGCTGGAAACTGATTGCCGGTGTGCAGCCATTCGGCGGCGATCTGATCGTACCGGGTAGCGGGGTTACGCTGGCCGAGGGCACGCAGTTCCCGGTGGGCGCGACGCTCAATTACGACGTGGCGATTCAGGGCGCAAGACTGGCCAGTGGCACGTTGCTGCCGACTCAGGCGGTCTTGGGCGAGGCGTACACGTTCAGCGCCGGCACTGTGCTGGCGGGGGCTATCCATGATGCCAGCGGAAATCTGTTGTATGCGGCGGGAACGTTGCTCAGCGAAAGTGTGACGTTGCCGGCGAACACTCGCCTGGGGGCCGGTATCCGCCTGAACAAGGCGACGAGTCTGCAGGCCATGACGTGGCCCAAGGGCGTGCCGTTGCCAGGGGTTTTCGACCTCGATCTTTTAACGGTTTCCGGTGTGAAACTGAGTAGCGCGCTGGCCTTGCTGCGTGGCTCGCTGATTCCTTCGATGACTGATGTAAAGCTTGCCGATGGCACTTCGCTGATTGAACTGCGTCCGTTCACGGGTGACCAGCAAGGCAAGAACTGGGCGTTGGCCAGTATGTTGCCTTCGGGCAGTGCGTCATGGTCGATGCGCGCGGTGGCGGGTGCCGATCTCGACGCGGCCGACAGTCGTACGGTGAAACCGGTGACTACCGAGGGCAATCTGCGGTTGGCAGATACTCACTACGGCGTAACAGTCGTTACCGCTGCAGGGAAAATGGTTTGGGCTGCAGATAACCCGGACTTCACCCCTTATGAGCCCGTGCCCGATGACATGATGATCTTTTGTGACTCGATCCCCGGTTACTGCGCCCCTATGGCCCGTTGGGTCTGGGCGCCGGGCAGCGGAATGGGGGCGGATTACGAGCCCGTCCCTGAAGACTTCTACGTCATCTGCGATTTGCAACCGGAACTCTGTATCGGCAACAACCCGGGCAAAACCGCCAAGGCCCACTCCCAAATGTTCAGCGTCCTGCGCACCGGGACCGGCGATCTCGACCTGATGGCCGCGGGCAACCTGAGCATGGATTCACCCTTTGGTGTGTATACCGCGGGCACTCAGTCAGCGAATATCGACCCGTTGTACAACCAGAAGCGCGGGCATCTGTCGGACAACAATTCGGTGTTGGGCACTGCCGGCGCTGATTATGAAAAATGGGTCAACGGCGGCACCGACAGCCTTTATCAAGCCTGGTATCCCGAGCTGGGTGGCAACCTGACGATCAACGCCGGAGGGGCGGTTTCCGGAGACTCGGTGGGGACCAAACCCCCGTCGGCCTTCAGCACATTCCGCGAGCAGATCGCCAGTGTCGCGGTGGGCAACTGGCTGTGGCGCCAAGGCACCGGTAACCCGGATGTGCCCACGGCCTGGTGGATCAACTTCGGCAGCTACGCCACCCAACTGATGCCGGACTCGTACACCAATACCGAACCGTATCTGGTCGGGTTCACGGGTTTTGGCACTTTGGGTGGCGGCAATATAAGCCTGCGGACCGGTGGTGATGCCGGCATGCTCAAACCGTTGGGTGATGCCGCGACTTATCCTCGAAGCCAAGGGCTGATCGTCGCGGTGGGCAGCACCGGTCGAGTCGCCCGCGATGGCAGCGTGCAGATGACGGGCGGCGGTGACATGGATATTCGCGTAGGCGGCGCACTTAATCCATCGCTGCAGGCACGGGCCGGGGACAACGGGACTCGCGCACCGAAACATGATTTGCAAGGTGCGTTGATCAACCTGCGCGGCGCGGCGCAATTGACCAGCAGCGCATTGGGCGGTGTCAACCTGAAGTATGGTGCTCAGTCACAGCGCCATGACGCCCGCGAAACCCGTGCACTGGATCCGTTCAACTCGACAGTCGCCAATGCTTCCGGTGGGCTGGTACTGATTCCCGGTGACTCTGGCATGAGCCTCAGCTCCCGTGGCGATCTGGTATTGGGAGGCGCAGCCGATCCCGGTCGCGTGGTTTTGAAAAACGCCACGCCGCTGTTTGATGGCAACGGAGATATCCGTACCGGCGGCATCCTCAGTGGTTTTTCGTTGTGGACCGAACACACGGCCATCGATCTGTTCTCGGCGGGTGGCAACCTCACCCCGAGTACTCAACTGGCGGAAATTGCGCCGAACGGGAGCAAAGTCACCGGTGCCAACACATCGCCGAGCGACGGACGTTTCGTGTATCCATCGATCCTGCGCGCCGTCGCTGCTCAAGGTTCGATTTATGCCGGGCCATCGGCTGCCTACGGCGAAGGCAATTTTGCTCCGGCCACTGCCTATTCGTTGTTGCTGGCGCCATCGACGTCTGGACAGCTTGAGTTGTTGGCAGGTGATTCCATCTACGCCGGTGGCTATGCGATCAACCAGTCCGGGGCGAGTCCGTTGGCCATCGCCACGCCGTTCAAGCCCGCATTCGAGGCCTTTGCCAACAGCACCAATTTCAAACCGCTGAACAGCAATTACGGCGGCGACGGTGTCAAGTCGGATGGCAATACACGGTATCCATTGTTCGCCTTTGGCCCCAACAGCTATTCGGGGCTGAACGATGTTCAGCAGCCTGCACGCTTCTATGCGTTGACCGGCGATTTGGTAGGTGTGCGTACGGGTGAGACTTTGAGTTTCGGTACATCCAAACGCACCTGGTACGAGGCAGCGGGCCCGGTCTGGATGATCGCCGGTCGCGACATCGTGGCGTCCGGCACCAATCTTGGGGAGCCAACGTCAGCCCCGCCCAATGAGATGGGCATCGGTCAGGAAAGCATCACGTCCACCGGCAACCTGTTCGTCCACAATGATCCACGAGACGTATCGCGAGTGTCGGCAGGCCGCGACATTCTCTACAGCAGCTTCGATATCGCCGGGCCTGGAACGCTGGATATCAATGCCGGGCGCAACATCCTCATGGAAAACCGCGCCAGCATCACCAGCCTCGGCTCGCTGGTGGCCGGCGATAAGCAACCGGGCGCCAGCGTGGTATTGCAGGCCGGTGTGGGCGCGCAGGGGCCGGATTACTCGCGGTTCATCGCCCGTTACCTCAACCCGCAGAATCTCGCCGACCCCAATGCGTCCCTCAGCGCTCAGCCGGGCAAAGTGGTCAAGACTTACCTCGACGAACTGCAGAGCTGGCTGACCCTCGGCTATGGCTTCAGCGGCAACGCCGAACAGGCGCAAGTCTTCTTCGCCGCGCTGCCGAGCGCCGAGCAGGCGATCTTCGCCCGTCAGGTGTATTTCGCCGAATTGCGTGCCGGCGGTCTTGAGTACAACGATGTCGATGGCCCGCGCAAAGGCAGTTATCTGCGCGGTCGTAATGCCATTGCCTCGTTGTTCCCGACTACCGATGTGGCCGGCAACCCGATCCGTTATGACGGCGATATCACGCTTTACGGCGGCGCCGGGGTCAAGACGCTGTTCGGTGGCGACATCCAGATGCTCACGCCGGGCGGTGGTCAGGTGTTCGGCATCGAGGGCGCTGCGCCGCCCTCGACGGCGGGGATCATCACCCAGGGCTCGGGAAACATTCAGCTCTACTCCGAGGGCAGCATTCTGCTGGGACAGAGCCGGATCATGACCACGTTTGGCGGCTCGATCCTTGGCTGGTCAGCCGAGGGCGACATCAACGCCGGTCGCGGTTCGAAAACCACCGTGGTCTACACCCCGCCGAAACGCGTTTACGACACCTGGGGCAACGTGACCCTGTCGCCATCGGTGCCAAGCACCGGCGCCGGTATCGCCACGCTCAACCCGATTGCCGAAGTGGCGCCGGGGGACATCGACCTGATCGCGCCGCTGGGCACTATCGATGCGGGCGAGGCGGGGATTCGCGTCTCGGGCAACGTCAACATCGCCGCGCTGACGGTGGTCAACGCCGCCAACATTTCGGTGCAGGGCAAGGCGACCGGCGTGCCGGTGGTCTCGGCGGTCAACACCGGGGCGATCACTTCGGCCAGTTCCGCTGCGTCCTCGGCAACCCAGGCCGCGGAAGACGTCGCCCGTCAGCAGCAAGCCGCCTCGCGTCAGAACCAGGCCTCGGTGTTCACCGTGCAGGTGCTCAGCTTCGGCAACGAACAATTGGCCCCGACCCGAGACGGCGCCAGCCGGGCACCGACCCCGGGCTACAACCCCAACAGCCCGGTGCAGGTGCTGGGCGCCGGGGCGCTGGATGAACAGGCGAAACAGCAGCTGACCGAAGAGGAGCGGGGACAGCTGACGTTGTAAAAGGACTCTCGTGTAGTACGTTTGGGCGGCCATTTGGCCGCCCTTTTTTTATGTTGCTGAAGTCCGTGGGTATTGTCGTCGGGTGTGGACTAACGTCAGTATTTTGATGTGCCCGTTCACTCGATAGATCAGCAGATAGTTTGGATTGACCACCATTTCCCGAGTGCCTGGCGCTCGACCGGACCGGTAACCATAGGGGATTGATGAAAGCCTTTGCGTTGCTGCACCAACCTTGTACTGCAGAGCCGTTGAAGCGTTTGAGTTGTATTGTTCAATGTAATCGATAATGTCAGCCAGATCGTCCAGAGCTTGATCGCTCCATTCAAGCGGCAGCGCGTCGATTCTTGCGTCTCTCTTCTAATAACTGGTCGAGCCGCACCATGGCTTCCTCATGGGGAATGCCCGGGCGAGGATCATCCAGTACAGCCTGCACCTTGGCACGAAACCAGCGATCGTAGCTCTCGGCCTCTTCTTCGGATTCGAAGTCAGCGTAAAACGGGGAATGCAATATGCTCATAGTGATCTCCGTGATCAATTTCAGCAGTTTAAGGGGGAATGGCCCATTGTCGTCACTGGCAGACGATGTACCCCATGAGCCCTTGAAGAACCATGGGATAACGAAGCCCAGTATCTGCAAGCACCCCTTTGAAATCTGCCGGACGTTTCCCACCGTTGTCCGGCAATCTCGACCGCCGCTGTAGGCCTATTCCCGCCCTCTGTTTTTCACGTTTTCAGCCTACAAATCCGCGCACGCCTTCCTACAAACGCACTCAGAACGCATACGGAATACTCACCTTCGCCCACAACATTTCCCCCTCTGGCCGGTTCTCTACGTCGAACTCCTTGGCCCAGCGAATCTCCGCGCTGGCGTACTTGAGGAAGGTGAAGTGCAGCGCCGGGCCGATGGCGAAGACCTTGCCGCGTACCCCGTCGTTCACGTTTTCGCCGGCGAACTGCACGGTGTGGCCGAACTGTTTGTCGTCGGTGGTCTGCTTGAGGTAGTAGCCGTTGATGCCGAGCATCAGGTCGTCGGTGATCTTGTAGCTGGCCGAGTAATCGAAGTGGAAGATCTGCCCGGACTTGTAGTCGGTGTCCTTGTTTTTCTCGTTGAAGCTGTAGGTGGTTTTCATCGACACCTCGGTGCGTTCGGTCGGCAGCCAGGTGAAGGAGAACAGCGGTTTGTAGGTGTAGAAATTGTTGCTGGTGTTGGCCAGGCGATCGACGCTGTATTCGCCGGTGGGCACGGTGATTTCCACGGCGGCGCCGAGGGTCAGGTCTTTGCCCATGTCCCACAGGATGATCGGCGCGATGGTGGTATCGCCCATGCCTTCGCGGGTGTCGCTCTGGCCGAACACCGAAACTTCCTGCTTGAGCCATGGCTGGGCGATGTAACCGGCCAGGCGCCCGCCGAAGATCCGCACCGGGCTCAGGTAGTCGAGACGCGGGATGACGGCGGTGGATTCGATCTCGACATTTGGCACCTTGCCGCCGAACGAACTGATGTTGAGCTTCCGCGCCTTGTAGTGGTTGTAGTAGAGGTTGAAGGCGACCATGTTCTCCGGAAGGCTGTCGACTTCCATCGGCAGCATGAAGAAGCCGTCGGTGCCGGGGCCGATGTTGTCGACGCCGGCTTCGGTGGCCAGCGCCGGCAGGGTCGCGGCGCAGCCGAGCAGGCTCAGCGCCAGTCGCACAGGGAATGTCGCGCGGTTCGGGGTCATGTCCGTCCTCATTATTATTGTGTTTGGGCGCACCGCCGGCACGCAGGACGCCCGGCCACTATAGAAATAAGCCCTTGGCGCACGTCAGGGCAGGGTATTGGCGGACACGGAAGGGGACTTCTGCGGACAGTCCGCCAACCCTGTGCTAACTTCCTTCGACATAACCGGTTACAAAAATAACAATCAGCGTGATCCGGAATGTCAGCCTCCATGAACGTAAAAGTCCAAGACCCCACCTTCGAACTGGCGTTGGTGTCGCCATTTCTCCTGCAAACCCTGGCCGAAGTCGCCGCCAACAAGGGCATCGAGCCGCAGAGCCTGTGCCGTGGCCTGGGTTTCGATTTCGAAGACCTGCAGGATCCGGCGCAGCGGATTTCCTACCGCCAGGCCGTGGCCATGATCCAGCGTGCGCTTAAAGCGTTGCCCAATCAGGGACTGGGCCTGTGGGTCGGTGCGCAGAACGTGCTCGGGACGTTGGGGCTGCTGGGACATGTGTTGTCGCTGTGCAAGACCTTGCGCGATGCGTTCGAAATCGGGGTTCGGCATCAGCACACTTCCGGCGGGATTGTGGTTTCCAGCGTCGATGTGGTGGGCGATCAGGTGTACGTCGACGTTGAATGCCGGCTGCCGTTCGCCGAGGTGCAGGTGTTTGCGGTCGAAGAGTTTTACGCCAGCCTGTTGGTCTATGGGCGGGCGCTGGTGGGCGAGACGTTCAAGCCGATAGCCGTGGAGTTCATGCACGCCGCGCCGGATTACGTCGATGAATACCGGCGGCTGCTGGGGCCGGAGGTGCGCTTCGGGTGTCTGCACAATCGCATGCTGATCGACGTGCAGTGGCTGGATGTGAACCTGCCCAACCATCATTCGCTGGCGCTGCGTCAGGCGGTCAAGTTGCTGGAGCTGGAAGCGGCGCAGGTTCACCAGAAACTTGATCTGATCCAGGCCGTGGAGCGGGCGATTGCCCGGGATTTGAGCCGGGGCAGCCACATCGAAAAGATTGCTGGTGATCTGAATATGAGCAGCCGTACTTTGCGTCGGCGGCTGACTGAACACTCGCTGACGTTTGAGGCGCTGCTGGAGCAGGTGCGGCAGGCGCGAACCATGAGTTTGCTGGCCAATCCTGAGATGCCGATCGAGCGGATTACCGAGGAGGTCGGCTATAGCGATGTGCGCAGTTTTCGGCGGGCGTTCAAGCGGTGGACGGGGAAGAGCCCAAGTGCTTGGCGCATAGAGAGTTCTGTGATTTGACTTGAGACCGATCCCCCTCACCCCAGCCCTCTCCCGGAGGGAGAGGGGGCCGATTGGGGGATGCTCAAGAGGTTCACCGACCTGAACGATCCGCTTTGAATCCACAGTCGACTCGGTCTTTCAAGTCGCTGTATCTCCAACAAACAACTCGGTCGGCTCCCTCTCCCTCCGGGAGAGGGCTGGGGTGAGGGCGCTTTTGACGTTATCCAACCCATTTCAAACCCCCACAAACCCTCCGCCTACAGTTAAACTCCGCGCTCTTTCCCAAGGAGTTCACATGAGTTACTACCAGCCGGGCATCCTCGCCACCCCAGTTCCGCCGCAAGCACGTCATCTGTTTTTCGCCCTTGAGTCGGTTGAAGCGCTGCCGCAGGCGATCGACAACCTGCTGAACCTGGTGGACGGCAAGTCGGCGGTGGTCGGTTTCGGTGAGTCCCTGGCCAAGGCCCTGAATGTGAACATCGACGGCCTGCGCAGCTTCCCGGCGCTCACCGGCGTCGGCGTGGAAAACCCGTCGACCCAGCACGCCCTGTGGGTCTGGCTGCACGGCGTCGACCGTGGCGAGCTGCTCAATCGCAGTACCGCACTTGAGGCCGCACTGGCCCCGGCGCTGCGTCTGGTGCAGATGCAGGAAGCCTTCCGCCACAAGGACGGCCATGACCTCACCGGTTATGAAGACGGCACCGAAAACCCGCATGACGAAGCCGCCATCGCCGCCGCACTGCAAAGTGAAGGTGCCGAAGGTCTGGTCGGTGGCAGCTTCGCCGCGATCCAGCAATGGCAGCACGACCTCAAGGGTTTCCATGCGCTGTCCGCCGAGGACAAGGACAACATCATGGGCCGTCGCCTGAGCGACAACGAAGAGATCGACGATGCGCCGGTATCGGCCCACGTCAAACGCACCGCTCAGGAAAGCTTCGCCCCGGAAGCCTTCGTCGTGCGCCGCTCGATGCCGTGGATCGAAGGCGACCGTGCCGGCCTGATGTTCCTGGCATTCGGTTTCTCCCTCGACGCCTTCGAAGCGCAACTGCGCCGCATGAGCGGTCTGGAAGACGGCATCACCGACGGTCTGTACCGCATCAGCCGGCCGATTACCGGCGGCTACTACTGGTGCCCGCCGCTGCAAAACGGCCACCTCGATCTGCGCGCGCTGCGCATCGGCTGAGGCACAAGCATGAACGTGGTGCGTTGGGGCATGATCGGTTGCGGCAGCGTCGCTGAACGCAAGAGCGGGCCGGCCTTCTATAAGGCGCCCGGTTCTGCGTTGGTGGCGGTAATGGGCCGACGCCTCGAAGCCGTGACCGATTACGCCACGCGCCACGGCATCGCCCGGACGTACACCGACGTCGATGCCCTGATCAACGACCCCGAGGTGGACGCGGTGTACATCGCCACGCCACCCGACAGTCACCACGCCTACAGCCTGAAAGTCGCCGCCGCCGGCAAGCATTGCTGCGTGGAAAAACCCATGGCACTCAACGCCAAGCAAAGCCGCGAGATGCAGCAGGTGTTTGCTGATGCCAGCCTGCACCTGTTCGTCTCCTATTACCGTCGTTCACTGCCGCGTTTCCAGCAGGTTCGGCAATGGCTGGAGCAGGGGCGCATCGGCGAAGTCCGGCACTTGAGCTGGACGCTGACCAAGGCACCATCGCCCAAGGATCTGGACGGTAGCGCAAACTGGCGCACCGATCCGGCAGTGGCCGGTGGCGGGTACTTCGCGGATCTGGCCAGCCATGGTTTTGACCTGTTCCAGTACCTGCTCGGCGACATCGTGGAAGTCGCCGGCTTCACCGCGCGTCAGGCCGGGCTTTATGCGGCGGAGGATGCGGTCAGCGCCAGTTGGCGATTCGCCTCGGGCGCGTTGGGCATGGGCTGCTGGAGCTTTGTTGCGGACCGCCGTGAGGATCGGGTCGAGATCATCGGCAGCCAAGGGCGGATCGGTTTTTCGGTGTTCGACGAGCATCCGGTCGAGCTGCACGCCGATGAACACGTCAGCCTGGAAATCTCCCATCACGAACACATCCAGTGGCACCACGTGCTGGGCATGAACGCGCAGATTCGAGGTGAGTCCCGGCACCCGGCAGTTGCGGCCGAAGCCCTGAAGACCGATTGGGTCATGGATCAGATTCTCAAGCGCCACTGAAGGCGTATCTAACCTTATGCTCATTCGGTATTTCTCAAGCTTGTCATAACGTCTCTAAGATCACGTCATAACTCGTTATAACAAGTGATCCCGTGATGACCGATAACGTTCTCTCCCTTGGCAGCGTTCCTCTGCACACCCAACTGCGCGACGTGCTGCGCGCCCGCATTCTCGACGGCGAATACCCACAAGACAGCCAGATGCCGTCCGAAAGCGAGCTTGGCACGCTGTTCAAGGTCAGCCGCATCACCGTGCGCCAGGCCCTGGGCGATCTGCAGAAAGAAGGGCTGATCTTCAAGATCCACGGCAAAGGCACCTTTGTCGCCAAACCCAAGACCTTTCAAAACGTCAGCACCTTGCAAGGCCTCGCCGAGTCCATGACCGGCCGTGGCTACGAGGTGATCAACCGCCTGCGCAGCTTCAAATTCATCGCCGCCGACAAACTGGTCGCCGAGCGTTTGCAGGTCGCCGAGGGCGAAATCGTCGCCCAGATCAAACGCGTACGCCTGATCAACCGCGAGCCGATTTCGCTGGAAATCACCTATCTGCCCAAAGCAGTCGGCGAGCGGCTGGAGAAGGCTGATCTGGTCACCCGCGACATCTTCCTGATCCTCGAAAACGACTGCGGAATCGCCCTTGGCCACGCCGATCTGGCCATCGACGCGGTGCTGGCCGACAGCGACCTGACCCAGGCGCTGAACGTCGAAGCCGGCTCGCCGATCATGCGCATCGAGCGTCTGACTCACGACGCCAACGGCCAGCCGCTGGACTTCGAACACCTTTACTACCGTGGCGATGCGTTCCAGTACCGCCTGCGGATCGACCGGCAAAAAGGGGCCTGAACATGACCCGCAATACCTTAGAGCAGGAATACGACATCGTCGTGATCGGCGGCGGCACCGCTGGCCCGATGGCCGCGATCAAGGCCAAGGAAAAGAACAAGGAATTGCGCGTGCTGTTGGTCGACAAGGCCAACGTCAAGCGCAGCGGTGCGATCAGCATGGGCATGGACGGCCTGAACAACGCGATCATTCCCGGCCACTCGACGCCCGAGCAGTACACCAAGGAAATCACCATCGCCAACGACGGCATTGTCAATCAGGCGGCGGTGTACGCCTACGCGACGCACAGTTTCGAAACCATCGAGCAGCTCGACCGCTGGGGCGTGAAGTTCGAGAAGGACGAAACCGGCGATTACGCGGTGAAGAAAGTCCACCACATGGGCGCCTATGTGCTGCCGATGCCGGAAGGGCACGACATCAAGAAAGTCCTGTATCGCCAGTTGAAGCGCGCGCGGGTGAGCATTACCAACCGCCTGGTCTGCACCCGTTTGCTGACCGACGAGGAGGGCGCCGTCAACGGTGTGATGGGGTTCGACTGCCGCACCGCCGACTTCCACGTGATCAAGGCCAAGGCAGTGATCCTCGCTTGCGGCGCGGCCGGGCGACTCGGTCTGCCGTCCTCGGGTTACCTGATGGGCACCTACGAAAACCCGACCAACGCCGGCGACGGTTACGCCATGGCGTATCACGCCGGTGCGGAACTGGCGAACCTCGAGTGCTTCCAGATCAACCCGCTGATCAAGGACTACAACGGCCCGGCCTGCGCGTACGTCACCGGCCCGCTCGGCGGCTACACCGCCAACAACAAGGGCGAACGCTTCATCGAGTGCGACTACTGGAGCGGGCAGATGATGTGGGAATTCCACCAGGAACTGGAGAGCGGCAACGGCCCGGTGTTCCTCAAACTCGATCACCTGGCCGAGGAAACCATCCAGAACATCGAGGAAATCCTGCACAGCAACGAGCGCCCGAGTCGTGGCCAGTTCCACGCCAATCGCGGCACCGACTACCGCACGCAGATGGTCGAGATGCACATCTCGGAAATCGGTTTTTGCAGCGGTCACTCGGCGTCCGGCGTGTGGGTCAACGAGCGGGCCGAAACGTCGGTGAAAGGTTTGTACTCGGCCGGTGACATGGCCGCCGTGCCGCACAACTACATGCTTGGCGCGTTCACCTACGGCTGGTTCGCGGGTCACAACGCGGCGGAGTTTGTCGCCGGGCGCGAGTTCTCCGCACTGGATGCCGAGCAGATCGAGAAAGAAAAGGCCCGGGTCTACGCACCGCTGGATCGCGAACACGGTCTGCCGCCGGCGCAGGTCGAGTACAAGCTGCGGCGCTTCGTCAACGACTACCTGCAACCGCCGAAAGTGACCAAGAAAATGGAAATCGGCCTGCAACGCTTCAGCGACATCGAGCGCGATCTCAACGAAATGAAGGCCAACAACGCCCACGAACTGATGCGCGCCATGGAAACCAGCGTGATCCGCGACTGCGCCGAAATGGCCGCCCGCGCCTCACTGTTCCGCGCTGAAAGCCGCTGGGGCTTGTACCACTATCGCGTCGATCACCCGCAACGGGACGACCGCGAATGGTTCTGCCACTGCCACCTGAAGAAGGGCGAGGACGGGCGCATGACCAGTTTCAAGAAAGCCGTCGAGCCTTACATCATCCCCCTCGATGCCGAGGAAATGCAGGCTTACGACCGCCTTCGGGTCGGCGCTTTCGCCGCTTGATGCATCACTAGAGAGAGTCCGAACCATGGCCTATCAAGCCCAGGAAATCTTCTTCCGCTCCAATGCCCCCGTCACCGTGGACGAGGACAAATGCATCGCCGAAAAGGGCTGCACCGTGTGCGTTGACGTCTGCCCGATGGACCTGCTGGCGATCAACCCGGCCACGCAAAAGGCCTACATGGCCTTCGACGAATGTTGGTACTGCATGCCGTGCGAAAAGGACTGCCCGACCGGTGCGGTGAAAGTCGAAATCCCGTATCTGCTTCGTTAAAACGCTATCCGGCAACACCGGACGCCTGATTCAACACACCCCTCGTTTCCCACCGCGCCCTGATCGCGGCGGAGACGAACATCCTATAAATGATTCGAGGGGATTCAACCATGTTGCGTGCAGCAATCGCCGGTCTGGTACTGGCTTCGTTCACCCTCTCGGCCTCGGCCGAAACCATCCGCATTGCCATCGGCACCCAGGACACCACCATCAACTGCGCCGCCGGCGGCCTGTTGATCCGCGAGCTGGGCCTGCTCGACAAATACCTGCCTCACGACGGCGCCTATAAAGACGCCAAGTACGACGTGCAGTGGAAGAACTTCACCAGCGGCGCACCGCTGACCAACGAGATGGTCGCGGGCAAACTCGACTTCGGCGCCATGGCCGATTTCCCCGGTGCGTTCAATGGCGTGGCGTTTGAAACTGCCGGCAAACACAGCCTGTTCATCAGCGTGCTGTCGGGCAGCATCAAGGGCAGCGGCAACGGCATCGTGGTGCCGAGCGCGTCCGGCGTGCAGTCGCTGAGCGAACTCAAGGGCAAGACCATTTCCGTGCCGTTCGCGTCCACCGCCCACGGCATGTTGCTGCGCGCCGTGGCGGAGCAGGGTTGGGATCCGCTGAAGGACGTGAACATCATCGCCCAGCCGCCGGAGGTCGCAGGTTCCGCGTTGCAGGCCGGCAAGATCGACGCCCACGCCGACTTCGTGCCGTTCGCCGAACTGTTCCCGAGCCGTGGCTTCGCCCGCAAGATCTACGACGGCGCCCAGGCCAATGCGCCGACTTTCCACGGTGCGCTGGTGGATCAGGCCTACGCGAAAAAGTACCCGGAAATCGTCGTCGCCTACCTGCGCGCAAGCATCGAGGCCAATCAACTGCTGGCCGCCGAGCCGGAGAAATACAGCGAGCTGATCGCCAAGGTCACCGGCGTCGATGCCGAGGTCAATTACCTGTTCCATGGCCCGCTCGGCGTGCAGACCCGCGACCTGAGCTGGAAGCCGGAATATCGCCAGGCCGTGGGCACCGCGATCGACACGCTGAAGCTGCTGAAGAAGGCTGATCGCGGGCTCGATCTGAATACCTTTATCGACGATCAGTACATTCGTGCGGCGTTCAAGGCTTCGAATCTGGATTACACCGCGCAACTGGCCAACTACGCGCAGACGCCGTTGAAGTCGGTCGATGCGGTGACTGGGAAAGCGATTTCGGATTTCAGTCATGTCGCGGAAATCTGGGTGCGGGGTGAAGACAAGGTCCGGCGGTATGCCTCGGCTGAAGAGGCGTTTACCGCGTTGGCCGGCCTGAAGTCGGAAGGCAAGAACATCCGGGCGGTGTATGCGCAGGCGAGTGACAGCGGGATCAAGTTGCTGGCGGAGCAGGCGTGGTTTGCCAGCGATGCGAAGGGGCGCCTTAGCGCGTTTTTGTTGAAGGGGCAGGCTCAGCAATTTGCATCGGCGCAGGGCGGGAAAGTCCTCGACTTCACCGATGCCACGACCCAGGCCGTTGCTGCCCGCTGATTGAAGATCAAGAGCCCCTCACCCTAACCCTCTCCCGGAGGGAGAGGGGACTGACCGCGGTGTTTGGTAAAGGTACGCCGACCTGAAATGCCGCGCCGAACTCAGGTCTTGAAAGGCATGAAGATCGGCTCCCTTTCCCCCTCGCCCCCCTTGGGGGAGAGGGCTGGGGTGAGGGGGTAAATCTCAGCCACAACACAGCTCCATAATTGGAAACCCGATCCATGAAGTCACCCACCCTACGCTGGACATCGAGAGCCGCCTCATTGCTGCTCTGCCTGCTCTTCTGGCAACTCGCCGCCAGCCACCACTGGAATCTCGGCCTCGTCACCTTCGCCAACGTCCCGACCCCGCTGGCCGTAATCGAAGCTGCCCTCGGTCTGGGCGACTCCGGCAAACTCATCCAGCACCTGACCGCCAGCCTCAGCCGAGTCTTCGCCGGCTACCTCGCCGCACTGATCATCGGCATCGCCCTGGGCCTGGCCATCGGCCGTTCAAAGTGGGCCGAAGACCTGCTGCTGCCACCGCTGGAAGTGTTGCGCCCAATCCCCGCCGTGGCGTGGATTCCACTGGCCATCCTGATGTTCCCGTCGTCCGAACTGTCGATGGTCTTCATCACCTTCACTGGCGCGCTGTTCCCGATCCTGCTCAACACCGTGCACGGCGTCGAAGGCGTCGATCCACGGCTGATCGCCTCGGCCAAAAGCCTCGGGGCCGGGCGTCGGGCGATCCTGCTGGAAGTGATCCTGCCAGGCGCCGCACCCAGCATCATCACCGGCCTCGCCATCGGCATGGGCACGTCGTGGTTCTGTCTGGTGACCGCCGAAATGATCTCCGGCCAGTTCGGCATCGGTTACTACACCTGGGAGTCCTACACCATTCAGAACTACGCCGACATCGTGGTCGGCATGTTGCTGATCGGCGTGTTGGGCATGGGCAGCAGCCTGCTGATCAAACGCCTGGGCGGGCTGTTCACGCCCTGGCACCGAACACGAGGAAAAGCCTGATGAGCGTGATGCAAACCCCGGAAGGGCGGATCGACATCCGCCAGTTGTCCATCGTCCTCGGCGAAGGCCGGCAAGCGTTTGAAGCGGTGCAGGGGCTGGATTGCCAGATCGAACCGGGCCAGTTCGTGTGCATTCTCGGCCCATCCGGTTGCGGCAAATCGACCTTGCTCGGCGCGCTGGCCGGGCATCTGCAACCCCATGGCGGGCAGTTGAAAGTCGATGGCGCCGAAGTGTCCGGCCCGTCACCGCAACGCGGCATGGTGTTCCAGCATCACACCTTGTTCCCGTGGCGCACGGTGCGCGACAACGTTGCGTTCGGCCTGAAAATGCGCGGCATCGGCAAGGCCGAGCGCCATCGCGCCGCCGATGAAATCCTCAAACTGGTCGGCCTCGAAGGTTTCGCCGAACGCTGGCCGGATCAGCTCTCCGGTGGCATGCAGCAACGGGTGGAGATCGCCCGGGTGCTGGTCAACCGGCCACGGCTGTTGCTGATGGACGAACCCTTCGGCGCACTGGATGCGCTGACCCGCCTGAACATGCAGGAATTGCTGCTGGATATCTGGACGCGGATTCGCACCACCGTGGTGTTCGTCACCCATGACATCGACGAAGCGCTGTTCCTCGCCGATCGCTTGCTGGTGATGAGCGCACGGCCGGGGCGAATCATCGAAGACCTGCGCCTGGATTTCCCACGGCCACGCACTACCGAACTGGTGACCAGCCACGAGTTTTCGCGCCTCAAGCGCCACTGCCTCGACCTGCTGCGCCACGACAACGACCGACCGCTGCCGCGCCTCAATCCGCTCGGTTTGCCTCCTGAAAACGCCTTGCCGAGATTTGCCCTGTGACCTCATTTTTTGCTGTGACCGATAACGACGAAATTCTTGCCCTGCAACCGCGCCTGACTGCTGATGACGCCGGAGTGCGCCGGATTGCCCTGATCGACCTGGCCGACCTCGAAGAGCCGGACGGTCTGCTCTGGTTGGTCGAGCGCCTGGCCGAAGACCCGGCTGAAGAAGTGCGTGCCGAAGCGGCGCGTCTATTGGAAGCCTGGGAAGACGAGCCGGTGGTTGAAGCGCTGTGCCAGGCGCTGACGGATCCGTCGCCGGCAGTGCAAGCCGCTGCGGCGCAGAGCCTGAGCCTGCTCAAGACCGAAGCCGCGGGCAGGGTGATTCTGCCGTGGACCAGCCATGCCGAAACCGGCGTGCGGATTGCCGCGTTCCGGGCCTTGCGTGAGTTACGCTTCCCCGGCGCTGCGCCGGCCGCGATTCAAGCGCTGAACGATGCCGACGCCAGTGTCCGCCGCGAAGCTGTCGGCGTGCTCGGCTGGCTCAAGCAGCTCGACGCACTGCCGGCCCTGGCCCGATTGGCGAGTGATGACCCGGACACCGAAGTACGTCGCGCCGCCACCGGCGCCCTGGGCCTGGCAAGTGACGCCGAAGTGCTGCCAGCCTTGCGTCAGGCCTTGCAGGACCAGGCCTGGCAAGTGCGCGAAGAAGCCGCGACCACCCTCGGCAAGGTCGGCCACACCGACGCCGGGCCGGCGCTGATCGAAGCCTTGGCCGACGACTACTGGCAAGTGCGCCTGCGCGCGACCCGCAGTCTCGGGCGCCTCAAGTACGTCGCTGCCCTCGACGCCCTGATCGACACCCTCGGCCATCGCATCAGCAACCTGCGCAAGGAAGCTGCACTGGCCCTCGGCGAACTGAATGATCGCGGAGCCGTGGCCGCGTTGCAGGCCGCGCAGGACGACGGCGACCCGGAAGTGCGCAAGGCCGTGCGGATTGCCTTGAGTCAGCTGCAATGAATCCGCTGTCGGTCGGCAATTCCCAAAGTGAGCGGAGGTTGCGGCTGAACTGGCCGGATGGCCGGGAGCAACTGCTCGACCACGCCGAACTGCGCCGGCAATGCCCGTGCTCGCAATGCCGGGCGTTTCGCCTGCGGGGCTCGCCGCCAATGGTTGACCCGCGTGTGCGGGTCATCGAATTGAACGCTCAGGGCTACGGCCTGCAACTGGTGTTCAGCGACGGCCATCAGCGTGGGATTTACCCGTGGGCCTATCTCGCGCAGCTGGAGGGGATCACTGTCCCGCCGTCATCGCCGGCCGGCAGCCATGGAAAATATCCAGCCCCGGCTGATACAGCGACGTCCTGACCTCGAACAACCCCAGCACCGAGTGGAACAGGTTGTCATGGCTCAGATCCGGCTGGCCGCTTTTGCCTTGCAGGCAGCCACGGTCGATGCCGAGTTGCGAGAGGGTGTTGTTGCCGAACCACATCACCATCGGCACATGTGTCTGGGCTTCCGGCGCCAGCGCATAGGGCGCGGCGTGCAGGTAGAGGCCGTTCTCGCCCAGCGATTCGCCATGGTCGGAGACGTACAGCATCGACGTATCGAGGTGATCCTGATTGCGCTTGAGCAGCTCGATCACCTTGGCGAGGAAATGGTCGGTGTAGAGGATCGTGTTGTCGTAGACGTTGACCAGTTCGTCACGGCTGCAACTGCCCAGCTGATTGGTGTGGCAGATCGGTTTGAAGCGCTCCATGTCCTTCGGATAGCGCTCGTAGTATTCCGGGCCGTGGCTGCCGTCGGCGTGCAGAACGATGATCGCGTTGCCCTTGAGGCTGTCGATATAGCCTTGCAGGTCGGCCAGCAGCGCTTCGTCGAGGCAGTTGTTGCCGTCGCAGAACGGCCCCGGCTGATTCTTCGCGATGTCGCGGTTCGGCACGCGCAGGCAGGTGCCTTTGCAGTCGCTGTTGTTGTCCAGCCACAGCACCTGCACGCCGGCCCGTTGCAGGATGTCCAGCAGGCCTTCGTAGGTTTTGCCTTTCTTGTCACTGTAGTCCTCGCGCGGGAACATCGAGAACATGCACGGCACCGACACCGCCGTCGAAGTGCCACAGGAATGCACCTGGGTGAAGTTGAGGATGTCGAGTTTGCTCAGCTCGGGATTGGTCTCGCGTTCATAACCGTTGAGCGAGAAATGGTCGGCCCGGGCGGTTTCGCCGACCACGAACACCATCAGCGATTTCTTCTCGCGAGTGGCTGCCTTGGCGCTCATCACTGCGTCTTCGCCGATGGCCTGCACCACGAAATGCTTTTTGATCCCCAGCCGTTGCTTGGTGTATTTGCTGATCGCGTAGATGTAGTTGGTCGGGTTGATGAAGTGGGTGAGCTTGTCTTCCTCGCGAAAGATCGGCGCGTAGGTCGAATAGAACGCGCCCACCGAAGCGCCGATCACCAGCACGCAGGCCGCAATCACCAGCACCTTGTTCAGCAAGCCCCGAAAGAACGGCCGATACACCACCGGCCAGCGCCAGATCAGCACGGCCGGCAACACGCCGAGCAACAGCACGTAAGCCAACAGTTTGCCGCTGAACAGCGCCGTGGCTTCCCCGGGGTTGGTTTCGAACACGTTCTGGATCATCACCGTGTCGATGGTGATTCCGTATTCGTTCATGAAATACGCCGCGCAGGCGGAGAGCAGGGCCACCAGCGTCAGCGCCGGTTTCAGCGTCCAGCGAAACGAGATCAGCGTCAGCAGCAGCGTGATCGCCGCCCAGAGAAACAGCCCGAAGGAGGCGAAAAACGCCAGTTTGTGCGCGCCTTGCAAGGTAATCAGCGTTCCCAGCGCCTTCCAGGTCGCCAGGTTGTACAGCGCCACCAGTGCCAGGGAAAACAGCAGCACCAGGCGGGTCGGAGTGATGGACGGTAAACGCAGTCCTTTGCCCAAAGCCATGTCGATACTTTCCTCTACGTCAGTCGAAAACCCATACGGTTACGCGCGTAACTGTAGAAGAGCATTGGTAAAAATTCCGTAAACATCCGGTAACAAAATAACGGTAAGTGCAAAAAATGTGGGCGCCAGCAGGCCGGCTCCCACGGGAGATTTGCGACGGGTCAGAAGGATTTGCTGACGCTGGCGACAACCGTCGCCGTGCACACGTCCTTGAAGCCCCAACTGCTCAGGCACTGGCTCTGCGAGAGATCGGTGTCGACATAGCTCAGGCCCAGCACCACGCCGGCCAGGTTATGGGTCAGTTTGACTTCCCACTCCCGGTAGGACTCTTCGCTGTGGCCGGACGCCGAATACATATGCGGATCCTTGAAGTCCATGTTGCCGTAGCGCAGCTTCAGCCCGGAATCCAACGGCAATTCGGTTTCGTAACCGATGTAGCTGTAGAGCGAACTCTGTTTGCTGTCGATGCCCGGCGCGTCACTGGAGTAATAGGCCGCAAGTTTCACGCCGTAGGCGCTGAGAATCGAGTACACCTCGCTCTGGTTGAACTGGCTCTCCTTGGGATACGCGTATTTGATGTAGCCCAGATCCAGGCTCACAGCGTCGGTGGCCTGCCACAGCCAGCCGGCGTAGTAATCGACTTCCTGACGGGTTTTCAGGCCGCCACCGAAATCGACGTTCGAGCTCCACGCGCCGAGGTACAGGCCGCTGCTGTGGGCCAGGGTCAGACCGGCCTGTACGGCCGGGTCGTTCTGGGTCTGGGAGATGCCGCGAGTGCGGTAGTCGCTGGCCAGGGTCAGGTCGACCAGCGCTGCGAAATCATCGTTAAGGGGAATCGCGTGGCTGCTCAAAGGCAGCAGGCTCAAGGAAGTGAGGGCGAGCAGGGGCAAGGCTTTCATGTGAAGTCCCGTTGTTGTGGTTGTTATGGGCAGGAAGCGGGCAAGGCTGCGCCGGACCCCGGCGACGGGCGCGGGGTCGGGCAGCGGATACGGCGATTGTTATTAGAGGGTAGGGGCGTAGACCTGACGGCCGGCGAACCAGGTTTGCAGCACCCGGGTGTCATGCAGGGCTTTGTCGTCGACGCTGAATACATCGCGATCGAGCACGATGAAATCGGCCTGTTTGCCGGGGCTCAGCGAGCCGATCTGTTGTTCCAGGCCGATAGTCCGCGCGGCGTTGGCGGTGTAGGCGTAGAACATGGTTTCGCGGTCCAGGCGTTCGTCGGCGTTGAGTACGCCCAGCGGCCCGGTGCGGGTGATGGCCTGGGCCATGGCGTTCCACGGGTTCGGCGAGGACACCGGCCAGTCGCTGGCGCCGGCAATCGTCGCGCCTTGCTTGAGCAGCGAATGCGCCGGGTATTGATAGCGAAAGGCGAGGGCGCTGACGTATGGCTTGATCATGTCGGTGGTGTAGTCGTCGGCGCTGGCCCACAGCAGTTGCATCGAGGCAATCACGTTCAGCGGCTTGAAGCGGGCGAACTCCTTCGGGTTGACCATTTGCAGGTGCGTGATCGAGTGCGTTACGCCGCTCTGCCGGTCCTTGCGCGCCTGGGCGATGCCGTTCAGGGATTCGCGCACCGCGCGGTCGCCGATGGCGTGGATGTGCACCAGCCAGCCGCGCTGGTCGATGGCGCTGACCAGTTCGCCGAAGTGCTGTGGATCGATCAGCAATTCGCCCTGTTTGTGCGAGTTGCTGTAGGGGTCGATCATCGCCGCGCTCTGGGCCGGGTACTCGATCACGCCGTCGGCGAAGATCTTGATTCCCGGCAGCGTCAGGTTGGGGATGCCCTGAAATTGCCGGCGCACCTTGTCGAGGGTGTCGAGATCGGCCGGGACGCTTTTCGGATTGGCCACCAGCAGCGCGGCGACGTGGGCGGTCATGCCGCCACTGTCAGACAGGGCTTTATAGGCCGGCAATACGCCGACGGTTTTCTCGGTGGGTTTGAGGGCGAACACCGGCTCGCCCGGTGCGGCGTTGGCGGCGGGGTCCATCCACGCGGTGATGCCGAGGCTGTTGTTGAAGCGTACCGCCGATTGCGCAGCCTTGAGCATGTCGGCCGGGCTCGGCACCGGCATTTTCGAGGCGACCCGATCCCAGCCGGCGTCGACCACAAAGCCGTTCGGTTCACCGCTGGGCAGTTTGCCGATGGTGTCTTTTTCCGCGTCCGGCAGGGTTTTCAGTAGTGCGGCGTCGATACCCGCGCGCTTGAGCATCACGTTATTGGCCCACGCCGTGTGGTGATCGCTGCCGGTGAACACCACCGGCACGTTGGCCCATTCGCCGTTATTGAAGATTTTGCCCAGCGCTTCAGCCCTGGCCCAATACGCCGAACTCATGCCGGCCACGCTCAACACATCGCCATGCCGGGCCTTGCCATCGTCACGCCAGCCGCGCAGGCGTTTTTCCAGTTCATCGAGTTCGACCACCTCGTCTGCCATGTTCGCCGAGACCATTTCCAGTCCGCCGAAAATCGCGTGGGAATGGCTGTCGATCAGGCCGGGCATCAGCGCCTGACCTTTGAGGTCGATCACCTGGGTGCCGGGTTCGATCAAGGCCTTGATCTGCGCATCCGTGCCGACTTTCAGCACCTTGCCGTTCTCCACGGCCAGCGCCTGAACCTTCGGCTGGGCGCGGTCGGCGGTGAAAATCTTGCCATTGAGCAGCACCAGATCGGTGGCGGCCATGGCTTCCATCGAGGCAAAACTCATAGCGGCGATCAGCAGATTTTTTGTGAAATGCGGGATGAATCTTTTCATTGAACATTTCCTTGTTATTGCGTCTGATGGCCAGATTAGTGGCTGCCAACGCCCGACAGAACGCCTCCCTCACGAAAAACGTTTTTGCCTGAATGGAAAAAGCATGGACAAGCTGGGTGCACTGAAAATGTTCGTGGTCACCGCACAGCTCGGCAGTTTCAGCCGCGCTGCCGAGCAATTGGGCAAGACCCCGTCGGCCCTGACCAAAGCGGTCAATCACCTGGAATCCGAACTCGGCGCGCGGCTGTTCGAGCGCAGCACGCGGCGGATTCTGCTGACCGAAATCGGCCGGCTGTATCTGGAAACCGCACGCCAGGTGCTGCAACGGCTGGACGAGGCCAGCGAAGAAATCGAGCAGTTGCAGCACGGTCTGCGCGGCAGCCTGAAAATCACCGCACCGCTGGCCTACGGGCGGGCATTTCTCGATCAGGTGTGTGACGGCTTTTTGCAGCAATACCCGCAGATCAGCCTGCAAGTGGATTTGTGCGACGAATTCGTCAATCTGCTGGAAAGCGGTTACGACCTGGCGTTGCGCGAAGGGCACGACGACTTGCCGGGGCTGATCGCGCGGGTGGTCGGCAGCAATCGCCTGGCGCTGTGCGGCAGCCCCGAATACCTGGCGCGCAAGGGCTTGCCGGTCACGCCGCAAACCCTCGATCAGCATGAATGGCTGCTGTACCGGCATCCGTTGCTCAGCCGCGAATTCTGGTGGGCCGAACGCGACGGCCAGCGCCTGAGCCTGGCGCAACCGGCGGCGCCGCTGTTGCGCAGCGACAATTACGATTTGCTGCTGGCCAGCGCGTTGGCCGGGCGCGGCTTGCTGCACACGCCGCTGTGGAGCGCCGCGCCGTACATCGCCGACGGGCGACTGGTGCGGGTGATGGCTGATTACGACATCGACCCGGACAGCTTCGGCCCGCACATTCTGGCGGTGTACCCGAGCCATCGACGGGCGACGGCCAAGGTTGTGGCGTTTATCGACTACATCGCAGGCTTTCTGGCGGAGCGCGGTTTGAGCTGACTGGCGGTGCTTGTCAGGAAATTCCCACAGGAGTACAAATGTACTCCATGACGACTCTGACTCCCCGCCGTACCGCCATCCTGACCTTTATCCGCGAACGCATCGCCGAACACGGTCAGCCCCCAAGCCTCGCTGAAATCAGCGAGGCTTTTGGTTTTGCCTCCCGCAGCGTGGCGCGCAAGCATGTGCTGGCGCTCACTGAAGCCGGGTTTATCGAGGTCAATCCGCATCAGGCCCGGGGCATTCGCCTGCTCGGGCAACCGGCGCGACCGGAGCTGCTTGAAGTGCCGGTGCTCGGGCGGGTGGCCGCCGGTGCGCCCATCGGCGCCGATGCTGACCTGCACAATCGGCTGATGCTCGATCCGGCGTTGTTCTCCCGCACACCCGACTACATGCTGCGGGTGCAGGGCGATTCGATGATCGAGGACGGCATTCTCGACGGCGATCTGGTCGGTGTGCGGCGCAACCCCGAGGCGCTCAACGGCCAGATCGTGGTGGCACGGCTCGACGGTGAGGTCACCATCAAACGCTTCGAGCGGATCGGCGATGAGGTTCGCCTGTTGCCGCGCAACCCGGCGTACCAGCCGATTGTGGTGCGGGCCGATCAGGACCTGGCCATCGAAGGGGTGTTCTGCGGTCTGGTGAGGCAAGGCTGATGGGTGCCGTTGTTGCGCTGGATACGCTGTTCAATGGCGGCCAGGTCTGGAAGGGCCGGCCTGCTCCACCCGCCGCCAGCCCGCAACCCACCGGGCACGCCGCGCTGGACGCAGCCTTGCCCAGTGGCGGCTGGCCGGAAGCGGCGCTGAGCGAAATCCTGCTGGCCGGGCCCGGTGTCGGTGAGTTGCAACTGGTGTGGCCGACTCTGGCGCGGCTGTCGGCAGCGGGCGAGCGCATCGTGCTGGTGGCGCCGCCGTTCGTGCCGTACCCGCAGGCCTGGGCCAATGCCGGGGTCGATCTGCGCCAGTTGTCGGTGATCCAGGCCAGCGAGCGCGATGCCTTGTGGGCGGCAGAACAATGCCTGCGCTCGGGCAGTTGCGGCGCGGTGCTGTGCTGGCCGCACAAGGCTGATGACCGTGCCTTGCGCCGTTTGCAGGTGGCGGCGGAAACCGGCCAGACCCTGGCGTTCGCGTGGCGGCCATTGAGCGAAGCGGTCAACCCGTCGCCCGCTGCGCTGCGGATTGCCATCGATGCGCGCCCGGCGCAATTGCGCGTGCTCAAGTGCCGGGGCGGTCTGGCGCGCAGCGCACCGATTGCCTTCGCTGTGGGGCATTGAGGTCGCCATGCGCTGGGTTTGCATTCTGTTCCCGCAATTGGCCCTCGACGCCGTGCTGCGTCAGCGCCCCGATCCCGAGCAACCGTTGGCGCTGCTCAGCGGCCCGGCCCAGCGCCGCGTGCTGCAAGCGGTCAACCCGGCGGCGCGGGCACTGGGCTTGCGTCCCGGGCAGTCGATGACTGCTGCGCAGGCCATGAGCAAAGGGTTTGCCACCGTCGATTACGATTCGGCCGAGGTCGAGCACTGGCAGCAGTTTCTCGCGGCCTGGGCCTATCGTTTCAGCGCCCAGGTCAGCGTGCATTACCCGCGTACCGTGGTGTTCGAGATTGAATCGAGCCTCGGCCTGTTCGGTTCCTGGGCGCAGTTCGAGGCGCGATTACGCACGGAGCTGACGGAGCTTGGTTTTCGGCACCGCATCGTCGCCGCGCCCAATCCGGTGGCGGCGCGGGTGTTGGCCAACGCCTATGACGGGTTGGTGGTGCCCGACGGTGAAGCCTTGCGTCATCACGTAGGGCAATTGCCGGTCGACCGCATCGGGCTTGAGCCGAGCGTGGCCACGGCGCTGTCGCGCATGGGCCTGCGCAACCTTCATCAGGTGCAGAACCTGCCGCGTCAGGCCCTGGCCCGGCGTTTCGAGGCGCCGATGCTCAAGCATCTGGACACACTGTTCGGCGCACGGCCGCTGGCGCTGGCGTTCTACCTGCCGCCGGACCGTTTCGACGTGCGCATCGAACTCAATTTCGACGTGCAGTCCCATCAGGCGCTGCTGTTCCCCTTGCGCCGCCTGACGTCCGATCTGGCGGCGTTTTTGTGCGGGCGCGACAGTGGCGTACAGCGCTTCGATCTGCATCTGGAACATGCGGGGCTGCCGGACACGCTGATCAAGGTCGGCCTGCTCAGCGCCGAGCGCGATCCGGCGATGCTCTTTGAACTGGCTCGTGGCCGACTGGAGCAGGTGCAGGTCGAAGCCCCGGTGCGCGGCTTTCGTTTGCGCGCCGAGGATCTGCCGAGTTTCGTGCCGCAGTTTCAGGAACTGTTCGACGACCGCCCGCAGCAGACCTTGCCCTGGGAGCAACTGCGCGAACGCCTGCGCGCGCGGCTGGGCGATGAGGCGGTGCAGGGCCTGCGCTTTCAGGCCGATCACCGCCCGGAGTGCGCGTGGCAGAACGCCGACGACAAGCAGCGTTGCCCTGCATTGCCGGGCGTGCAGCGTCCGGGCTGGTTGTTGGGCGAACCGCAGTCCGTGCCCGAAGGTTCGGCGCGCATCCTCATGGGCCCGGAGCGTATCGAGTCCGGCTGGTGGGACGGTGACGACGTGCGCCGCGACTATTACCTGATCCAGAACCGCGCCGGCCAGCAAGGCTGGGCGTACCGGGCAGTGGGTGAGGGCGGTCCGTTGTGGCTGCAGGGCTGGTTCGCATGAATCAGGGTTATGCCGAGCTGCACTGCCTGTCGAACTTCAGTTTCCAGCGCGGTGCGTCCAGTGCGCTGGAGCTGTTCCAGCGGGCGAAAAAACACGGCTATCAGGCGCTGGCGATTACCGATGAATGCACCCTCGCCGGGATCGTTCGTGCCTGGCAGGCGGCCAAATCCGTGGAGTTGCCGCTGATCATCGGCAGCGAAATTCGCATCGAGAACGGCCCGAAACTAGTGTTGCTGGTGGAGAACATCGAGGGTTATCAGGCGCTGTGCGGGTTGATTACTCAGGCCCGACGGCGCACGCAGAAAGGTCAGTATCAAATACTGCGCGAAGATTTCAGCGAGCCGCTGCCGGGATTACTGGTGCTGTGGGTACCGGATACGGTCGATGAGGTGGAAGAGGGCCGCTGGCTGAAACAGACCTTCGGCGAACGGTTGTGGCTGGCGGTGCAGTTGCATCGCGGGCAGAACGATCAACAACGGTTGGTCGCGCTGCTGAGTCTGGCGAATGAGCTGCAAATTCCAGCCGTGGCCAGCGGCGATGTGCACATGCACGCCCGTGGCCGGCGAGCCTTGCAGGACACCATGACCGCGATCCGCCATCACGTCCCGGTGGCCGAAGCCGGGTTGCGTCTGCATCCCAATGGCGAGCGGCATTTGCGCAGCCTCGATGTATTGCGCGAGTTGTATCCGCAGGCCTTGCTGGACGAGTCGGTGAAACTGGCTCGCCGCTGCACCTTCGATCTGGGCGAGTTGCGTTATCAATACCCCAGAGAGCTGGTGCCCGAGGAACACAGCGCCAGTTCCTGGCTGCGCCACCTGACCGAGAAAGGCATCGCCTGGCGCTGGCCGAAAGGCGCACAGCCCAAGGTGCTCAAGCAGATCGACGATGAGCTGGAGCTGATCGCCGAACTCGGCTACGAAAGCTACTTCCTCACCGTGCACGACGTGGTGCGCTTCGCCCGGGAGCAGAAGATCCTCTGCCAGGGCCGGGGTTCGGCAGCCAACTCGGCGGTGTGTTTTGCCCTGGGCATCACCGAGATCGACCCGGATCGCACCACGCTGCTGTTCGAGCGTTTCATGTCGAGGGAACGCAACGAGCCGCCGGACATCGACGTGGATTTCGAGCACGAACGCCGCGAAGAAGTCCTGCAATACGTGTTTCGTCGTTATGGCCGCCGTCGTGCGGCGCTGACCGCGGTGGTCAGCACTTACCACGCTTCCGGTGCGATCCGCGATGTGGCCAAGGCGCTGGGGCTGCCGCCGGACCAGATCAATGCGCTGGCCGACTGTTGCGGCCACTGGAGCGATGAAACGCCGCCCTTGGAGCGCCTGCGTGAAGGCGGTTTCGACCCCGAAAGCCCGCTGCTGCACCGGGTACTGAGCCTGACCGGGCAATTGATCGGCTTCCCCCGGCACCTGTCGCAGCACCCCGGCGGTTTCGTGATATCCGAGCAACCGCTGGACACGCTGGTGCCGGTGGAGAACGCCGCCATGGCTGATCGCACGATCATCCAGTGGGACAAGGACGATCTCGATGCGGTCGGCCTGCTCAAGGTGGATATCCTCGCCCTCGGCATGCTCAGCGCGATCCGCCGCTGTTTCGACCTGCTGCGCCGTCATCGCCATCAGGACCTGAGCCTGGCGTCCATCCCGCCTGAGGATCGCCCGACCTACGACATGATCAGCCGCGCCGACACCATCGGCGTGTTCCAGATCGAATCCCGGGCGCAGATGTCGATGCTGCCGCGACTGCGCCCGCAAACCTTCTATGACCTGGTGATCGAGGTGGCCATCGTCCGGCCGGGGCCGATCCAGGGCGGGATGGTCCATCCGTACCTGCGCCGCCGAAACAAGGAAGAAGAGGAAACCTATCCGTCACCGGAGCTGGAAGTGGTGCTCAAGCGCACCCTCGGCGTGCCGCTGTTTCAGGAACAGGTGATGCAGATCGCGATTGTCGCCGCCGACTACAGCCCCGGCGAGGCCGATCAGTTGCGCCGTTCCATGGCCGCGTGGAAACGCCACGGCGGGCTGGAGCCGCACAAGGACCGGCTGGCCGCCGGCATGAAGAAAAACGGCTACAGCCCGGAATTCGCCGCGCAGATCTTCGAGCAGATCAAGGGCTTCGGCAGTTACGGTTTCCCCGAGTCCCACGCTGCCAGTTTTGCCTTGCTGACCTATGCCAGTTGCTGGCTCAAGTGCCACGAACCGGCGGCATTCGCCTGTGCGCTGATCAACAGCTGGCCGATGGGTTTCTACAGCCCGGATCAGATTCTTCAGGATGCGCGCCGGCATCATTTGCAGATCCGTCCGGTGGACGTGCGCGCCAGTGACTGGGATTGCAGCCTGGAGCCGATCACCGGTGAACAACCGGCCATCCGCATGGGCCTGCGGATGATCAAGGGCTTTCGCGAGGAGGATGCGCAGAGCATTGAAAAGGCTCGGGCGAGGGGCGCGTTTGCCGACGTCGCCGATCTGGGCGAACGCGCCGGGCTCGACAGTCGGGCCCAGGCGCTGCTGGCGGACGCCGGCGCGTTGCGCGGCCTGGCCGGTCACCGTCATCGGGCACGCTGGGAAGTGGCCGGGGTGCAGAAACAGCTCGGGTTGTTTGCCGGGTTGCCGAGTCAGGAAGAGCCGGATGTGCTGCTGCCGACGCCGAGCGTCAGCGAAGACCTGTTCACCGATTACGCAACGCTGGGCACCACGCTGGGGCCACACCCGTTGACGCTATTGCGCGACGAGTTGCGGGCACGGCGCTGCCGCAGTTCCCGGGAATTGCTGGACCTCGAGCATGGTCGGCCGGTCAGCGTGGCGGGTCTGGTGACCGGGCGCCAGCGACCGGGCACCGCCAGTGGCGTGACGTTCGTGACGCTGGAAGACGAGTTCGGCAACGTCAACGTGGTGGTCTGGCGCGATCTGGCCGAGCGTCAGCGTCAGGTGCTGGTGGGCTCGCAATTGCTCAAGGTCGATGGCCGCTGGGAGCGTGAAGGCGAGGTGCGGCATCTGATCGCCGGACGCTTGAGTGACCTCAGCCCGTTGCTCAACGGGATTCGGGTGCAAAGCCGCGATTTCCACTGACGGCAACTGGCTGATTTGCAAGCCAATTTGCTGGCGTCAAAAAAACCTGTTCTCACTGATGGCACTTTGGCATAATGCCGCCCCTTTCCCGATCCCCCACAACATCACCGTGCGGGGACACATCGAATTTCAGAAGGAATGCACAGTGAGAATGATCTCCCGGATGTTGGTCTCGGGCGTTGCGATTGCCGTCCTCGGCACCCTGGCCGGCTCGCTTTCCGGTTGCGCCACCGAAAGCTCCCGCGCATTGCCGGTGGCCAAGGTGGAAAGCGCCTCCCAGGCCTGGTCCGGTGTGCGAATCCCGATGGCCGTGGGCAAGTTCGACAACCGTTCGAGCTACATGCGCGGGATCTTCTCCGACGGCGTCGACCGTCTCGGTGGCCAGGCCAAGACCATCCTGATCACTCACTTGCAGCAGACCAACCGTTTCTCGGTGCTGGATCGCGACAACATGGGCGAAATCCAGCAGGAAGCGGCGATCAAGGGCCAGGCCCAGCGTCTGAAAGGCGCCGATTACGTGGTCACCGGTGACGTCACCGAGTTCGGCCGCAAAGAGACCGGCGATCATCAGCTGTTCGGCATTCTCGGCCGTGGCAAGACCCAGGTCGCCTACGCCAAGGTCAACCTGAACATCGTCAATATCAGCACCTCCGAAGTGGTGTATTCGACTCAGGGCGCCGGCGAGTACGCCTTGTCCAACCGCGAAATCATCGGCTTCGGCGGCACCGCTGCCTACGACTCCACCCTCAACGGCAAAGTCCTCGATCTGGCCATGCGCGAGGCGATCAATCGTCTGGTTGATGGCATGAACGCCGGTGCCTGGAAACCGGGCAACTGATAGACGCCCATCGCAAGGAGCAACACACCATGAATCTGTCCCTGTCCCGGTCGCTGATGGCCCTGACCGCCAGCGCCTTGCTGGCCGGTTGCAGCAGCCCGCAAACCCTGTATCAGTGGGAAGGCTACCAGCCACAAGTCTACGAATACTTCAAAAGCGAAACGCCGAAAGAAGCCCAGGCCGAAGCACTGGAAGCCGATCTGCAAAAGATCCGTGCCAGTGGCAAGCCGGTACCGCCGGGTTACCACGCTCATCTCGGTCTGCTGTACCTGAGCATGGGCAAGGACGATCAGATGGTGCAGCAATTGCGCACCGAGAAGACTCTGTTCCCCGAGTCCGGCACCTACATGGATTTTCTGCTTAAAAACGCCAAGACCGGAGACGCCCAATGATCTCCCGTGCCTTGAAACTGCTGGCCGCAGGCCTGGCGCTGACCGTTCTCGGTGGCTGCGTTGCACCGAAAACCGTGGACTACTCGGCGTACAAACAAGCACGGCCGAAATCCATTCTGGTGCTGCCGCCGCTGAACACCTCGCCGGACGTCAAGGCGTCCTACAGCCTGTTGTCGCAAGTGACGTTCCCGCTGGCCGAAGCCGGTTACTACGTGCTGCCAATCACGCTGGTCGACGAGACGTTCCGCCAGAACGGCCTGACCACGCCGGATGACATCCATGCGGCGCCGGCCAACAAGCTGCAGGAAATCTTCGGTGCCGACGCGGCGCTGTACATCACCGTCAGCGAGTACGGCACGCGCTACATGGTGATCAGCAGTGAAACAGCCGTCACCGCCAGCGCCAAGCTGGTCGATCTGAAAACCGGCGTCACCCTGTGGACCGGTGCGGCCCGGGCGTCGAGCGAGGAGGGCAACAACAGCAATGCCGGCGGGCTGATCGGCATGCTGATCACCGCAGCGGTGAAGCAGATCATCAACAGCTCCACCGATGCCGGCTACCCGATTGCCGGTGTGGCCAGCAATCGACTGCTGTCGGCCGGTCATCCGGCGGGCCTGCTGTACGGGCCACGGTCGCCGAAGTACGGCACTGACTGATCGACCTCTAAAGCGGCCCACCTCGGTGGGCCGCTTTTTTTATTTGCCAGGCCAAAACCGCTCGCCACCCCCCGGCGCTTCCGTCCACGCTTGCAACGAGCGGGTCGGCAGGTCGAAGTAGTCCCGGGTCCGCGCATAACCATGGCCGCCCATGCGCCCGATCGCATCCAGCCCCAACTGATCGATGTACAGGGTTTTCGGGTCGATCAACTCGTCGCGCACATGCGCCATCAACACCTCGCCAAAAATGATCTCCCGCGATTGACCGATGTTCAGCGCCATCATCCGCCGACATTCCAGCGCCACCGGTGCTTCGCCGATTCGCGGGCATTTGACCGAGGTGCCGGGAATCGCTGTCAGGCCCGCTGCGGTCAACTCATCGAAGCCCGGCGCGAACGGCACGGCGCAGACGTTCATGGCTTCCACCAGTGCATCGCTGACGATGTTGACGGTGAATTCCTGGTTCATCTGGATATTGCGCGTGGTGTCCTTCGGGCTTTGGTCGCCGTAGTTCTCGACGCCAAGCGCGAGAATGGGCGGGTCCGCCGACAGCGCATTGAAGAAGCTGAACGGCGCGGCGTTGACCCGGCCTTCGGCATCGATAGTGGTGACCAGTGCAATCGGGCGTGGCACCACGCTGCCGATCAGAATCTTGTACTTTTCCCGTGGGCTCAGTTGGCTGAAGTCGAAGCTGTGCATGGCAGTGATCTCTAAAGAAGTGGATCGATGGCGCTCAACGGCGCTTCGGCGCTGTAGTCGTCGGCGAACGGAATGGCCGGCTGGAACAGGGTTTTCCAGTCCGGTCGGCCAAAGGCCCGGTCGCTGTGGCTGCGCATCAGTTTTTCGTATTGGCGTTGGGCCTGGCGTTGCAGAGTGGGGTAGTCGACGCCGTTGACCTGACCGTCGTGCATCACGCAGCGACCGTCGATGAAACTGGCGATGCAGTCGTCGCCGCGCCCGGCCAGCAGCAGGTTTTTCAGTGGATCGAACAGCGGACCCAAATGCAGACCGCGCAGATTGAACACGGTGATATCCGCTTTGGCGCCGGGGGCCAGGCGACCTAGATCGTCACGGCCCAGAGCCTTGGCGCCGCCGAGGGTCGCGGCGTTGTACAGATTCAGGCTGCTGGTCAGTGCCGAGCCGCCCTCCATCAACCGGGCGATGTTCAGACCGTGGCGCATGTTGGCCAGCAAATCCGCCGGCCAGGTGTCGGTGCCGAGGGCGAAGTTGATGCCCTTGTCGCGATAGCGGCCAAACGAATTCAGCGCCTCGCCGTCGCGGGCGAACACCAGCGGGCAGTGCACCAGACTGGCGCCGCCGTCGATGACCCGTTGCAGATCGTCATCGCCAGAGGTGTAGATGCCGTGGGGCAACAGACTGCGTGGTGTAAGCAAATCCAGCTGCTGCAACCAGCCCAGCGGCGAGGTGCCGCGCAACTGTTCGACCATCGCTACTTCGCCGGTCGCCTGACAGCAATGCAGGCGCATCGGTGCATTCAGTTCGCGACTCAATGCGGACGTGCGTTGGAGCAGCGCCGGGGTGCAGGTCTGGATGCGATCCGGCAGCAGCGCCCCACGAATCAACCCCGCATGAGCACCATCGAAATCCTTGAAAAACCGTTCGGCCGCATCCAGTCCCGCCAAGCCCCGAGCCTCATCCCAATGATGGGCGAGGGTGCCGTCGGCGCGCCAGTAACTCATGCCGCTCATGTAGCAGGGGCCGAGATAGGTGCGCAGTCCCAGTTCGCCCGCCACATCGGCCACCGCGGCAAACTCGTCGTAGGTCTCCGCCCATTCGCGGTAATACATCGAGGTGATCGGCATCGCCGTGGTGATGCCGTTGCGGATCAACTGGGTGAAGGCGTAGCGGTATTTGAAGACTTCTTCTTCGGCGCCGAATGACTCACGCGGGCCGGCCGCCAGATACTCCGCCGACCACATCCGGCCCATGGCGCGTTCGTCGCCGTTGTCCAGGGTCAGCACGGTGGAGTCGAGATCGCCGAGGGCATCCAGGTCGATGAAACCGGGGCCGATCAGCGCGTTGCCGTAGTCGATCCACTGATCCACCGGCCCTTGGTAACCGCGCCCGACAAACTCGATCCGTGAACCGGCGAACACCACTTCGCCGTCACGCCACAGCACATGCTGCGTGCCATCGAAACCGACCACGCAACCGGCCTTCAGGCCGATGCGTTTCACAGACGGCTGCCCAGCAAGCGGCCGCCGCTGGCGATCAGTTCGCCGCCGCGATAGACCTGACGCACCGGCCGCGCGACCACGGCTTCACCGAGGGTTTCGACCGGCATCAACAGAAAGTCTGCCGGCCGGCCGATTCCAAAACCATACTCTTCAACACCCAATGCGCGGGCACCGTTCACGGTCGCCGCGTCGAACGCCGCCGCTAATTCATCGTCCTTGCCCAGGTCGAATCGGAACGCCAACAACATCGCCCGTTCCAGCATGTCGCCATTGCCCATCGGCGACCACGCATCACGAATGCCGTCGGAGCCGAGGCACACGTTGACACCGGCTTCACGCAACGCCAGGAATGGCGGCACCGCGCAGTCGGCCGGCGCTGAACTCATCAACGAAATGCCCAGTGCCGCGAGTCGCTCGGCGACGGGTTTGACCTGGCTCCACGGCAGCATGCCGAGGCAATAGGCGTGGCTGATCATCACCCGGTTTTGCAGATTGAAACGCTCGGTGTAATCGGCGATCCGGGCGATCTGCCACAGGCCCAGTTCACCTTTGTCGTGCAGGTGAATGTCTACGCCACGCTGGAACTCGCTGGCCAGTTTGAACACGAAATCCAGCTGCGCGATCGGGTCGTTGTCGATGCCGCAGGGGTCAAGTCCGCCGACGTTTTCCACGCCCAGGGCCATGGCTTCGCGCATCAGTTCGGCGGTGCCGGGGCGGCTGATCAGGCCGGTTTGCGGGAACACCACCAGCTGCAGGTCGATCAGGTCGTTGTAGGTTTCGCGCAGTTGCTGCATGGCCTCGACGTGGCGCAGGCCGAATTCCGGGTCGATATCGACGTGGCAACGCATCGTCAAAGAACCCCGGGCGATACAGTTTTCCAGCAGCGCACCGGCGCGTTCGGCGATCGGCGCTTTCACTTCACGCAGGACGCGGCGCTCGTTGCTGATGTAGTCCTTGAGCGTCGGGCCGGCGCTGTTCGGGCGCCAGGGTTGGCCGTACAGGGTTTTGTCGAGGTGGACGTGGCTTTCCACCAGCGGGGCGGTCAGGAGCTGGTTCTGGCCGTCGATGTCGGTGGCGGCCAGTGGGGTGCTGGAGGCCGGGCGGCGTTGGGTGAACTTGCCGTTTTCGATCAGCAGGTCTTCGGCGGGGGCGCCGTAGGGGCGGATGTTTCTGAGCCAGCGGGGGTGGGACATGGGAACCTCGGTGTTCTTTGAAATTTTTTCCCTCACCCTAGCCCTCTCCCGGAGGGAGAGGGGACCGAATGGGGGATATTGAAGAGCTACGCCGACGTGAGCGATCTACTTCGAATCCAAAATCGACTCGATCTCTGAATCCATAATCGACCAAGTCTGTGAATCCATAGTCGACCAGGTCTTTCAGGTCGGCGGACAGCGCAAGACAACTCGGTCAGTCCCCTCTCCCTCCGGGAGAGGGCTAGGGTGAGGGGGCTTTCAAGTCGATCTGGGAGTCGCGCGTTCAGATAAAACCAGCGATCCACGATCAACCTTTGAGCTTCGACCAAATCCGATCCTGCAACTCCCGCGCCTTGTTGCTGCATTCCTTCTCCGGCCGCAGCCGCGAGGCGTATTCCTCGGGCATGTTGATCGCGTCCATGACCTTCCATTTCGCATCCAGCAACTGATCGCTCTGGATCCCGTTGGCATAGGCAATCGCGTTGGACACGGCCGCCGCGTTCTCGGGTTTCATCATCCAGTCGATAAAGATCTTCGCGTTGCCCGGATGCGGCGCGCTTTTTGGTACGGCGAAGTTGTCCTGGAACATCGCCAGGCCTTCTTTCGGGTACACGTATTTGATCGTGCTCTTCTGCAACGTGGCGCGGGCCGTCGAGCCGTTCCAGTTCTGCATCATGATCACTTCGCCCGAGGCCATGCGGTCGACGGTGTTGTCGGAGCTGTACATCTTCAAAAACGGTTTCTGCTTTTGCAGCAGCTCAAGGATGCGCTTGGCGTCCTGCGGGTTTTCCGTGCATTCGTCGACGTTCAGGTAATGGCTGGCGGCGTTGATCACGCTGCTGGAGGTGTCGAGGGCGGCGAGCTGGCCTTGCAACTCCTTGCGCGGTTCGAAGAATTCTTTCCACGAGTCGTCGAGCTTGCCGCCCGGCACCCGGGCGCTGTCATAGGAAAACCCGGTGGTGCCCCACAGATACGGCGCCGAGAACTTGCGGCCGGGGTCGAAGCTCGGGTCGCGGAACGGGCCTTTGACGTACTGGAAGTTGTTCAGGGTCGGAGCGTCGATTTCCAGCAGCAGGTCCTGCTTGATCAGCGTCTGCATGATCGACTGCGACGGCACGATCACGTCATACGCCGCGCCGCCGGCCTGCAACTTGGCGAGCAGGGTTTCGTTGCTGTCGTAGCCGTCCATGGTAACCTTGATCCCGGTCTCCTTTTCGAACTTGGCCAGCAGGTCCACCGGGTAGTAATCGGTCCAGTTATAGAAGAACAATTCCTTGGGCTCGGCCGCGTGAGCGCTGAACGCGGTGAAACAACTCAGGGCCAGACCGGAAATTGCCAAACGCATGCTTATGGTTTTCATGAACAGAGCGCTCCAGGTTTATTGTTGTTTGCCGCGTTGGCCAAGCCAGAAGGCCAGCACCACCAGCACAATGGAAATCACCAGCATCAGGGTCGAGATCGCGTTGATCTCGGGCGTTACGCCGGCCTTGATCGCCGAGAAGATGTACACCGGCAACGTGGTCGAACCGGGCCCGGCGACGAAGAAGGTCATGATGAAATCGTCGAGGCTGACCACGAACGCCAGTACCGAACCGGACAGCACCGCCGGCCACAGCAGCGGCAAGGTCACGCGGCGGAACACCTGCCACGGGTTGGCGTACAGATCGTTGGCGGCTTCCAGTAGGCTTTTGTCCAGATCGTTGAGCCGTGCGCGGATCGGCAAATAGGCGAACGGAATGCAGAAGCCGATGTGCGCGACGATCACCGTCATCAGCCCGAGCTTGATCCCCAGCGCCATGAACAGCAGCAGGGTGGCCACGGCGGTGACGATCTCCGGCAGGATCAGCGGCAGGTTGATCCCGCCTTCGACCATTTTCTGCCCGTAGAACGGCCGGTAAGTCGCCAGCGCCGCCAGCAGTGCAATCGCCGTGGCGCACACGGTGGCGATGGTCGCGACGATGATCGAGTTCAGCGCCGCCGTCTGGATCGACGGGTTGGCCAGGATCCGTCCGTACCAGGCGAACGAGAACTCGGTCCACACCGTCGCCGAGCGGTTGGCGTTGAAGCTGTAGACGATCAACACCAGGATTGGTACGTACAGATAGGCGAGGATCAGCAGGCTGATTTCCCGGGTCGCCGGGAGTTTTTTCAGGTGCAGAGAGATCATGCTTTCGCTCCCCGGTTCAGGGTTTTCGCCGCGCTGCGGCTATAGAGGGCGTAGAGCACCAGCGACAACAGCAGAATCCCCAGCAACAGGAACGACAGCGAACTGCCGAGCGGCCAGTTACGCGCGGTGCCGAATTGCTGTTGGATCAGGTTGCCGATCATCAGGGTCTTGCCGCCGCCGAGGATCGCCGGGGTGATGAAGGCGCCAAGGCTCGGCACGAACACCAGCAACGCGCCGGCAATCACCCCGGGCATCGACAGTGGCAGGATGATCCGGCGCAGCGCGTGCCAGCGGTTGGCGCCCAGGTCATAGGCGGCTTCCACCAGACGCCAGTCGAGTTTTTCCAGGGTCGAGTAGATCGGCAGAATCATGAACGGCAGGAAGCTGTAGACCAGACCGACGCTGACCGCGAAGTCGTTGTAGAGCAGGGTGATGCCGCCGGCACTCGGGAACAGCGCGTTGAGGCTTTGAGCGACCCAGCCCTGTTCGCGCAGGATGATCAGCCACGCGTAGTTGCGGATCAGCAGGTTGGTCCAGAACGGAATGGTGATGAGCAACACCATCAGGTTGCGCCGGCGCGGGGTCAGGCTCGACATCCACAACGCCACCGGAAACCCGAACAAAAAGCACAACACCGTGGTGCCACCGGCCTGGAACACCGAGCGCAACAGCGCCTGGGCGTAGACCCAGTTGAGTTCGAGTTCGCCGTCGAAACCTTCCTGGAAAAACAGCTGCACGTAACTCTGCAGTTGCCATTGGGCCTGCCAGTCGACGCCGCCGTAGGTGTTGCGCGGCAGCAAGCTGATGTAACCCATGATCCCCAGCGGAATGGCGATCAGGGCGAGCAGGGTCAACACCACCGGGCTGAGCAACAGCGCGCGGTTGAGGGAGGGGGAAGTGCTGCTGACGCTCATCTCAGGCCTCCATCAACAGGCAGGCCTGGGGCGGCAGGTGCACCGCCACGCGCTCACCGACTGCGCGACCACGGTTCAGGCCTTCGTTGTTTTCCCGCAGCATGACCTTGATGTCGTTGTTCAAGCGGCACTGGTACAGCGTCGCGGTGCCGACATACAGCACGGCCTCGATCACCCCGCGCAGATGATGGGGCTGATCCGCCGCGACCAGTTGCGAGCGCTCGGGACGAAACGCCAGTTGCACGCTGCTGCCGCTGACGCCCTGCGGCGGGCAGGGGATTTCCACCGGCATGCCGTTGGGGACGAAGATGTTTTCGTTGTGCTCGCCGCGCTTGAGCTGGCCGGGGAGGAAATTGATGTCGCCGATGAACTGGGCGACGAAGCGGTGTTGTGGGCGCTCATAGATGTCGGTCGGGGTGCCGATCTGCAGGATTTTGCCGGCGGACATCACCGCGATCCGGTCGGACAGGGTCAGGGCTTCTTCCTGATCGTGGGTGACGAAGATGAAGGTGATGCCGGCTTCCTGCTGCACGCGCTTGAGTTCGACCTGCATTTCCTTGCGCAGCTTCAGGTCCAGCGCCGACAGCGGCTCGTCGAGCAGCAGCACTTTCGGCTTCGGCGCCAGGGCTCGGGCCAGAGCCACGCGTTGCTGCTGGCCGCCGGATAATTCCGCCGGTTTGCGCCCGGCCAGGTGCTCCATCTGCACCAGCGCGAGCATTTCGTCGACCCGTCCCGGAATCGTCTTGCGATCAAGACCCTGCATCTCGAGGCCGAAGGCGATATTCTGCGCGACACTCATGTGCGGAAACAGCGCGTAACTCTGGAACACCGTGTTGACCCGACGCTTGAACGGCGGCAGGTGATTGACCGTTTCGCCCGCCAGACGGATCTCGCCGTCGCTGACGTGTTCGAAACCGGCGATGGTGCGCAGCAGGGTGGTCTTGCCGCAGCCCGAGGGGCCGAGGAGGGTGAAGAACTCGTTGTCGGCGATGTTAACCGACACGTTATCGAGGGCTGGTGCCAGGCCAGGATCATCAGAATACCGCTTGGATACGTTACGCACTTCAATGGCTATTGGTTGACCCATAATGGTGCAATCCTCTAATTATTGTATGCAATATCTGAATGCAATTTAGAAATACCCGGATTAATCTGCTTGCGCAACCCCCCATTTCCCTGACTGAGTCGTTCGTCGGGCAGCGTTGCCAGCATTGAAGGAGTTTTTGAATGACCGAGAAGAAAACGGAAACCACGGTCGACCGCGTCTACCAAGGGGTTTACGAGGCGATCAGCAAGCGTTCGCTGCGTCCGGGGATGAAGCTGGGCGAGGCGTCGCTGGCGGAGTTGTTCAATGTCAGCCGCACGTCGGTTCGTGCTGCGCTCAAGCAATTGGAGGCTGATGGACTGGTCACCACCGAGCCCAATAAAGGTGCGTCGGTGTCGCTGCCCAGCGATGAAGAGATCCGTTCGCTGTTCGAAACCCGGCGCCTGATCGAGATCGGCATCGTCACCGAACTGTGCCGACGCAAGGACTCCGCCGCGATGCAGGACCTGCGTGAGCACCTGCTGCTGGAAGACGAAGCCCACGAAGCCGGCGATCACGAGCGGCTGATTCACCTGCTCGGCGAGTTCCACATCAAACTGGCCCGCAGCCTGAATAACCCGGTGCTGCTCGACTGGTTCCAGAAGCTGATTTCCCGCGCCTCGCTGTACGCCGCCGCGCTGGATGACGACAGCCACGAAGCCTGCCGCGACGACGAACACCTGCGGCTGATCGAGTACATCGAGGCCGGCAATCAGAGCGCCGCGATCGAGCTGACCTGCATGCACCTGGACGGCATCCAGAAGGCGATTCTCGACGTCGCTGCGAAGCTCAAGACCGGCTACCATCCGCTCAAACACCTGATCGAAGTCTGAGCGTCGAGCCGGGGTGAAATCGGCTATACCTCTAATGAAACCATCGCTGCCCGGCGCGCTCGAAACAGACGGGCGCGGCGCTTGAACGCGCAGCGATAGAACCGGACCCACCACAAGGCGTTGAAGCAGCCGATGCAGTTTTTATCCGATAGCCATGGGTGTGACGGCTGGCAAGGCGAGATGGCCGGGCGGATCCGTGCGTTCGACTGGAGCGGCACGGATCTGGGCCCCCTCGAAACCTGGCCGGCCAGCCTGTGCAGCACCGTCCAGCTGATGCTGGCCTCGCCGCTGCCGATGGTCATGCTCTGGGGCCATGCCGGTTACATGATCTACAACGACGCCTATTCCCGATTCGCCGGTGGCCGGCATCCGTACCTGCTCGGATCACCGGTGGAACTGGGCTGGCCGGAGGTCGCGGATTTCAACCGGCATGTGGTCGATACCTGTCTGGCGGGCGGCACCCTGGAGTACCGCAACAAGGTGCTGGTGCTGCTGCGCGATGGCGTACCCGAGGACGTCTGGCTCGATTTGTATTACAGCCCGGTGGCCAACGATGCCGGAGTTCCCTCGGGCGTGATGGCGATGGTGGTTGAAACCACCGAACTGGTGCAGTCCGAACGGTTGCGCCAGGCCGCCGAAGACGCCTACCGCGCCGACAACGAGCGGGTGCGCCTGGCGCTGAATGCCGGTGCACTGCTCGGCTCGTTTGTCTGGGACGTCAGAAACAACGTGCTGTCGGCCGACGAGCGATTTGCCCGCACATTCTCCTTCCCGCCGGATCAGGACCTGACCAACCTGCCGCAGCACATCGCCGAGGCGCACATTCATCCCGATGACCGTCCCTGGGTGCAGGAGTGCGTCGAGAATTCGGTGCGCACCGGCGAGCCCTACAACGCCGAGTACCGCGTGATACGAGCCGATGGCAGCTTCCTGTGGGTGCTGGCCAGCGGTTGCTGCGAGTTCGACGAGCAGGGCCAGCCGTTCCGTTTTCCCGGCGTGCTGATCGACATCCACGAGCGCAAGATCGCCGAAGAGTCCCTGCTCAAATTCACTCGCAATCTCGAACAGCGGGTGGCCGATGAGGTCGAGGCGCGGCTCTCCGCTGAAGAGCAATTGCGCCAGTCGCAGAAGCTCGAAGCCATCGGCGGCCTCACGGGCGGCGTGGCCCATGACTTCAACAACCTGCTGCAAGTGATCGCCGGCAACCTGCACCTGCTGGCGCGGCATGAACCGAACAATGCCAACGTCCAGCGCCGGGTCAGCGCCTCGCTGGCGGCGGTGGAGCGTGGTGCCAAGCTGTCTTCGCAACTGCTCGCTTTTGCCCGTCGCCAGCCTCTGTCGCCGGCGGTGTGCAATCCCCGGCAGATCTTCGAAGGCGTCGGCGAGTTGCTGCAACGGGCACTGGGCGAAACCATTCAGATCGACGTGCAACTGCCGGACGAACCGTGGCACATCAACGTCGACCGCAATCAACTGGAAAACGCCATTCTCAATCTGGCGATCAATGCCCGGGACGCCATGAAGGGCGAGGGCACGATCGTGCTCGGCGCCTCCAACCTTTCACTGGACCGGGCGTTCTGTTCGGGCAAGGGCATCGTGCCGGGGGATTTCGTCCGGGTTTCGGTCAGTGACAGCGGCGTCGGCATTGCTCCGCACATGCTGGAGCAGGTGTTCGAGCCGTTCTTCACCACCAAGGCCGACGGCCAAGGCACCGGCCTCGGCTTGAGCATGGTGTTCGGCTTCGTCAAACAGAGCGGCGGGCATGTCGAGATCGACAGCCAGGTGGGCCAGGGCACGCGAGTGCAGTTGTATTTTCCGCGCAGCCTGCGAGCGGTGGGGCAAGCGGCGCCCAGCGTGGAGAAACACCTCACGGGCGGCCACGAGACGATCCTGGTGGTCGAGGACAACGAAGCGGTACGCACCTCGGCGGTCGAGTTGTTGCGCGAAGAAGGTTATCGCGTGCTGATCGCCGGCAATGGCGACGCGGCCATGCAGATGTTGATGGAAGGCGCTCGGGTCGATCTGATCTTCACCGACGTGGTCATGCCCGGCCTGATCAAGAGCTCCGATCTGGCGGCGTGGGCCAAGGTGCAGATGCCGCCGGTGGCGGTGCTGTTCACCTCGGGCCACACCCGCGACATCATCTCGCGCAACCATCAGCTAAGCCCCGATACCCATTTGCTCGGCAAGCCTTACGGCCCCGAAGCGCTGTTGCAGATGATCCGTTCCGTGCTCAGTGCCTGAGCTTCGAATCCCTTGACCAAGGCTGGCCAATGACCTCCAAGCGCAGCTCCAATTCCGCCGCCGGTATGGTTCGCGTGCGCGGCGCCCGTGAACATAACCTGAAGAACGTTGACGTCGATATCCCCCGTGATGCGCTGGTGGTGTTCACCGGTGTGTCGGGCTCGGGCAAGTCGTCGCTGGCGTTTTCAACGTTGTATGCCGAAGCCCAGCGGCGCTATTTCGAATCGGTGGCGCCCTATGCGCGGCGGCTGATCGATCAGGTTGGCGTGCCGGACGTCGATTCCATTGAGGGACTGCCACCGGCCGTGGCCCTGCAGCAACAACGCGGCACGCCGAGCACGCGTTCTTCGGTGGGCAGCGTGACCACGCTGTCGAGCCTGATCCGCATGCTGTATTCGCGCGCCGGCAGCTACCCGCCGGGTCAGCCGATGCTGTATGCCGAGGATTTTTCACCGAACACGCCGCAAGGCGCCTGCCCGGAGTGCCATGGACTGGGCCGGGTCTACGAGGTCACCGAGGCATTGATGGTGCCGGATCCTAATCTGACCATCCGCCAACGCGCCGTGGCCTCCTGGCCGCTGGCCTGGCAGGGGCAGAATCTGCGCGACATCCTGGTGACCATGGGCATCGACGTCGATATTCCATGGCGCAAGCTGCCGAAAAAGCAGCGCGACTGGATCCTCTTCACCGAGGAAACGCCGACGGTTCCGGTGTACGCCGGGCTGACGCCGGAAGAAACCCGCGTCGCCCTCGAGCGCAAGATGGAGCCGAGTTATCAGGGCACGTTCACCGGCGCCCGGCGCTACATCCTGCACACCTTCACCCATTCGCAAAGTGCGCTGATGAAGAAGCGCGTTTCGCAATTCATGCTCGGCAGCCTGTGTCCGTTATGCGATGGCAAGCGCCTCAAGCGAGAGGCGTTGTCGGTGACGTTTGCCGGGCATGACATCGGCGAGTTGTCGCGGATGCCGCTGCTGCAAGTCGCCGAAGTCTTGAAACCGGTGGCGGGCGCAAGCTGGCTGGAACACGCCGATGAAACCGGCGAAACCCTGACCCACAGCCAGACCCGCGAAGCCCGCCAGCAACGCGTGGCCCATGGCGCCAGCGGCCACGCCAACGCGCCGGACGTGCGCCATACGCCGAACCTGTCGCTGGAAAAACGCCTGGCCGCGCAGCGCATTGCCGAGGACTTGCTGGACCGGGTCAGCACCCTGACCGATCTCGGCCTTGGTTACCTGGCCCTGGAGCGCAGCACGCCGACCCTGTCCTCCGGCGAATTGCAGCGTCTGCGCCTGGCAACGCAATTGGGCTCGCAACTGTTTGGTGTGATCTACGTGCTCGACGAACCTTCCGCCGGCCTGCACCCGGCGGACGGCGAGGCGCTGTTCGAGGCCTTGCAGCGTCTGAAGGCCGATGGCAACAGTGTGTTTGTGGTCGAGCACGATCTGGACACCATGCGCCGCGCTGACTGGCTGATCGACGTCGGCCCGGCAGCGGGCGAAAAGGGCGGGCAGATTCTCTACAGCGGCCCGCCGCCGGGGCTGGCGACGATCGAGCAGTCGCAGACCCGCGCCTACCTGTTCGCCGAACAGCAACGGTCGACCCGCGCCTACCTGTTCGCCGAACAGCAACGGTCGACCCGCGCCGCGCGTAAACCGTCGGGTTGGCTGAAGCTCGATGGCGTCACCCGCAACAATCTCGATAACCTCAGCGCCGAATTTCCGTTGGGCTGTTTCACCTCGGTCACCGGCGTCTCTGGTTCCGGCAAATCGAGCCTGGTCAGCCAGGCGCTGCTGGAACTGGTCGGCGCGCAACTCGGGCGCAGCGTCAGTGACGCCGAGCCGGAGGAGCTCAATCTGGAAGACGATACCCCGACCGCCAGCACCGGCCAGGTCAGCGCCGGGCTGGAGTCGATCAAGCGTCTGGTGCAGGTCGATCAGAAACCCATCGGCCGCACCCCGCGTTCGAATCTGGCGACCTACACCGGGCTGTTCGACAACGTGCGCAAGTTATTCGCTGCGACCGACGAGGCGAAAGCAGCGGGTTACGACGCCGGGCAGTTTTCCTTCAACGTCGCCAAGGGTCGCTGCCCGACCTGCGAAGGCGAGGGGTTTGTCAGTGTCGAGTTGCTGTTCATGCCCAGCGTTTATGCGCCGTGCCCGACCTGCCACGGCGCGCGTTACAACCCCGAGACCCTGGCCATCCACTGGCAGGGCTTGAGCATCGCGCAGGTGCTGCAATTGACGGTGGACGAGGCGGTGACGGTGTTTGCCGAGCAACCGACGATCCGCCGTTCGCTGGAGGTGCTGCGCGATATTGGCCTAGGTTATCTGCGCCTCGGGCAACCGGCGACCGAGCTGTCCGGCGGCGAGGCCCAGCGGATCAAGCTGGCCACCGAACTGCAGCGCAACCAGCGCGGTGCGACGTTGTATGTGCTGGATGAACCGACCACCGGGTTGCATCCACGGGATGTCGACCGTTTGCTGGAGCAACTGGATACGCTGGTGACGGCGGGGCACACGGTGATCGTGGTCGAGCATGAAATGCGCGTGGTGGCGCAGAGCGACTGGGTGATCGACATCGGCCCGGGGGCGGGGGATCAGGGCGGCAAGATCGTCGTGGCCGGGACGCCGCAGAAAGTGGCGGCGAGCAAGAAAAGCCGGACTGCGCCGTTTCTTGCCCGCGATGGCGGTGTGTCAGGCGCCGTCGAGGGTGCGGCGCACCTTGTCCAGCAACTCACGGATCTGGAACGGTTTGATCAGCATGTCCATGCCGGCCCCGAGGAACACCTGGCGGTTGATCGCGGTTTCGGCGTAACCGGTCATGAACAGGATCGGCAACCCTTCACGCCAGCCCCGGGCAACGTCTGCCAGTTCGCGGCCGCTCATGCGCGGCAGGCCGACGTCGGTCAGCAGCAGGTTGATCGACGGATCGTTCTGCAAGCGTTCCAGCGCGGTTTCGATATCGCCGGCCTGGGTGCAGCGGTAGCCGGCGTCCTCCAGCACTTCGGTGACGAACAGCCGCACCGACGGCATGTCTTCGACGATCAGCACATGCTCGCCAGTGCCTTTCGGGTCAATCGTCGGTAGCGGTGTATCGGCGCCGGTCGGGTCGGTGGTCGCCGGCAACATGATCGTCACTTCGGTGCCACGCCGCGCCACGCTGCGGATGTGCGCATCGCCGCCGGACTGGCGGGCGAAACCGTAGATCGTCGACAACCCCAGCCCGGTGCCCTGGCCCAGCGGTTTGGTGGTGAAGAACGGCTCGAACACCTTGTCGATGACGCTGTGCTCGATGCCGGTACCGTCATCGCGCACCGACAGCGCCACGTAGGAACCATCGGTGAGGTTCGGATCGCCGTGGGAGTACGCGGCGTAGGTGCTGACCCAGATATTGCCGCCCTGCGGCAACGCGTCCCGGGCATTGATCACCAGGTTGAGCACCGCGCTTTCCAGCTGGATCGGGTCGACCAGCGCGATGGCTGGTTTGGTGGTCAGCTCAAGCTTGAGAGCGATCCGTTCGCCGATGGTGCGCACCAACAGTTCTTCCAGCGAACGAACGTGATCGTTGATATCCACCGGGCGGGTGTCGAGCGGCTGTTGGCGGGCGAAGGCCAGCAGGCGATGGGTGAGCGAGGCCGCGCTCATCGCCGAATTCAGGGCGGCTTCGGCGTAGAACTGGACCTTGTCCGGGCGGGCATCGGCAACGCGCTTCTGGATCAGTTCGAGGCTAGTGATGATCCCGGTCAGCAGGTTGTTGAAGTCATGGGCGATGCCGCCGGTGAGTTTGCCCAGCGCATCCATTTTCTGCACTTGCAGCAGTTGCGATTCGGCGCGTACCCGGTCGGCGACTTCCTTGGCCAGTTGCGTGGTGGTGTCGTCCAGCCGCGCCAGGTGCGAGCGTTCGCGGTGACGGTGTTCGGTGACGTCTTCGACGAATACCAGGCTCAGCTTCGGCGTACGGTAGGGTGAAATCTGCCACTCGGTCTCGCGGATCTCGCCCTGCACGCGCATGTTCAGCGTGCCTTTCCAGCGCTCGCCATCCACCAGCCGCAGGCGCAGTTCGTTGAGGATCGCGCTCTGATCCTCGGCGAAGCATTCGCTGAGGGTCTGCGGGTCGCGGTTGTCCTGGATCAGTTGGGAGAAGGCGTGATTGCACTCGTGGACTTTCAGGTCGGCGTCGAGCACCGCGATCGGCGCGGAGACGTTGACGAAGATCTCGCGGAAACGCGCCTCGCTTTCGCGCAGGGCGTTCTCCGTGTCGCGCACCCGCAGCAGGGTTCGCAACGTTGCCAAAAGCACATCGGGATCGACCGGGTGAATCAGGTAGGCATCGGCACCGGCATCGAGGCCGGTGATGATGTCGCCGGTCTGGATCGACGCTGCCGACACGTGGATCACCGGAAGCAGTGCGGTGCCCGGGTCGGTACGCAGTTTACGGACGATGTCGAACCCGCTCATGTCCGGCAGGTTGACGTCGAGAATCAGCGCATCGAGCGGTTGACTGGCAATCAGGGCCAGGCCGTCGCCGCCGGTGCCGGCCTCGAACACTTCGTAGCCGTGGCGCTCCAGGCGTCGGCGCAAGGCGTAGCGGGTGGCGACGTTGTCATCGACGATCAACAGACGGATGTCATGTTTCATCGACGTTCTCCTGGGCAAGCGCCAACGGAATGATCACGAAAAAGCTTGAGCCCACGCCCGGCGTACTCTCGACACCCACTTCACCGCCGAGCAATTCGGCGAAACGCTTGCACAGCGACAGGCCGAGCCCGGTGCCGCGCAGGCGTTTTTGCAGCGGTGAATCGACCTGTGAAAAGTCTTCGAACAGGGTACCGTGCAATGCAGGGGCGATACCGATGCCAGTGTCGCTGACCGCAAATCGCACCTTGTCCTGCCCCTCGAGTCGTGCCGAGACCCGGACTTCACCACGGGTGGTGAATTTCAGCGAGTTGGAAATGAAGTTGCGCAGGATCTGCGCCAGCTTCTTGTCATCGGTGAAGAGGCGCGGCAGTCCCACCGGCTCTTCAAAAATCAGGTCCACCGCGGAGGCGTCGACAATCGGCCGGAACATCCCGCGCAGTGCGGCGAACAAGTCGAACATGTCGAACCACGCCGGGGAAATGGTGATGCGCCCGGCCTCGATCTTCGCCAGATCGAGCAGGTCGTCGACCATGTCACTGAGTTCACGGGCGGCGCTGCTGACGAACGCGACCTGCTTGTGTTGCTCGGGGCTGAGCGGGCCGTCGAGCTCGTCGGCCAGCAGGCTGTTGATGCTCAGGATCGAGCCCAGCGGCGTGCGGAATTCGTGGCTCATGTACGACAGGAAGCGGCTTTTCAGGTCCGAGGCCTGGCGCAGTTGTTCGGCCTGGGTGTCGAGTTCGGCGTACAGGGCGAGCACGCCCTGATTGGTCTCGTCGAGCTCTTCGCGCAGTGCGGCGGTTTCGCTCTGCAACTGGGCGATCAGCGCGGTCTGTTCTGCGCTGTTCAGGGTCGGGGACTCAGCCATGGGCGGCCTCCAGGGCAACGACCAGCACCGTTACATCGTCGCGTCCGCGACAGAAATCGCGGTGCAGGACGGTGGCTATCACGGCGGGATGGCGATGCACCAGACCGGGGTAGTCTTGAAGGTTCCAACGGGACTGCAAGCCGTCGCTGTACATGATCAATAGATGTCCGTTCACGTGAGCATAGTCAAAGGGCTGGGCTTTTCGGTATTGGCCGCCGACGATTCCGGGATGCGAGGCCAGTCCGCGGGATTTGTCGGAGGCGATCAGGCTCGCACCGATATTGCCGATCCCGGCGAACGTCAGGCTGGCCCGTTCAGCGTGAAACTGTGCGAATGCCACTGCGCCGCCACGGGTTCCGATCATTTCGCGGTGCATGTCTTCCATCAGAACCGTCGGCGCACCGAACGGGGTGAGAGCAAAGGCTTTTTCGCCTGCTCGGGCCGCACGCTCGGCGTCCTCGCCATGGCCCAGACCGTCGACGATCAGAGCACTGATGTCACTGCCGTGAATCGCCAGATGCCAGACGTCGCCGCAGGCTGGATCGTTGTGCAGCGAGTGCTGGCTGACACCATACGGCAGATCCGCCTGACGGTCGCTGCGCGGGTACAGACGAGCCAGCAACACGGCGCCGCGATGGTCGGCAAATACGTCGAAGACCTCCGCCTGCCGGGCTACCGCACCCAAGCCGATGCCCTGGGTGCCGCCGGTGGAAAAACCGTCCGCCAGACACGCGTCCAGATCAAACCCCTGAGCACGGTCGACCGCAATCATCTCGATGCCGTCGTCACCCTGACGGGGCACCAGGCGCAGGTGCAATTCCCCGCGCCCGGCATGCTTGAGCACATTGCTCGCCAGTTCAGTGGCCACCAGCGCCACGCGGCCGGCGTCGCTGTCACCGAAACCGTGTTGCTCGGCCAGACGCTGCGCCGTACGCCGGGCATGGCCGATCTGGCTGCTGTCCTCGATCACCAACACCTGGGTCAGTGTCCCGCTGATATTCATGTCCATCGGGTGATCGTTATGCGAGTGCCTTTGCCGGGCTCTGTGTCCAGTTCGAATTCATCCACCAGTCGCTTGGCGCCGGTCAGGCCCAGGCCCAGGCCCAGGCCGCTGCCGGAGGTCCAGCCATCGGTCATCGCCAGTTTGAGGTCGGGAATGCCGGGGCCTTCATCGCGGAAGGTCAGGCGCAGGCCGACCTTGTGGTTGTCGTCGAGGATCTGCCAGTCCATGTCGCCGCCACCGCCGTAGACCATGATGTTGCGCGCCAGCTCGCTGACGGCGGTCACCAGTTTGGTCAGGTCGATCAGGCGCATGCCGCATTCGGTGGCCAGTTTGCGCGCCTGTTGCCGGGCCAGTACCACGTCCTGCTCGATTTTGATCGGTTGTGTACCGCTGCTGCGCACGGTCATTGCTGGCGTACTCGTTCCTGCAGCAGTTTCATTCCGCGCTCGACGTTCAGCGCGGTGCTGACGCCCGGCAGGTTCAGGCCGAGCTCGACCAGCGTGATCGCCACCGCCGGTTGCATGCCGACGAGCATGGTTTCGGCGTCCATGATTTTCGACAAACCGGAAATGGTGCCAATCATCCGGCCGATGAACGAATCGACCATGTCCAGCGCCGAGATGTCGATCAACACGCCCCGCGCCGAGGTTTTGCTGATGCGCTCGGACAGGTCGTCCTGCAGGGTGAGGGCGAGCTGGTCATGCATGTCGACCTGGATGGTCACCAGCAGGAAGTCGCCCATCTGAAGAATCGGGATACGTTCCATGGGTTAAACCGTCTTGGCGAGGGTGATGCCCAGGCGAGTCAGCGCCAGCTTCAAGGCATCAGCCAGATTGGCTTTGGTCACCACGCCTTGCAGGTCGAGGCCCAGGTGGACGATGGTCTGGGCGATCTGCGGACGCACACCGCTGATGATGCAATCGGCACCCATCAGGCGGATCGCGGTCACGGTTTTCAGCAGGTGCTGGGCCACGAGGGTGTCGACGGTCGGCACGCCGGTGATGTCGATGATGGCGATTTCCGAACCGGTGTCGACGATGCGTTGCAGCAGCGATTCCATCACCACCTGGGTACGTTGCGAGTCGAGGGTGCCGATCATCGGCAGCGCGAGCACGCCATCCCACAGCTTGACCACCGGGGTCGACAGTTCCAGCAGTTCTTCCTGCTGGCGCTTGATCACCGCTTCACGGGATTTCTGGAAGGTGCGGATGGTGTGCAGGCCGAACGCGTCGAGCAGTTCGGAGATTTCCCAGAGCTGTTCGGCCAGCAGCGCCGGCTGTTCCCGGTAATGACTTTGCAACAAGGCGAACAGCGGACCTTTGAGCGAGAAAATGAAACTGGCGGTCTGCTGCGAATCCTGACCGAGCAGGGCACGGCTGTGGGAGAGTTTTTCGAGGAACTGGCGGGTGGTTTCCCAGCCCGGCGCGGCGATATTGGTGCCGTTGTCGTTCTCCAGACCGCTGACCACCAGTTGCAGGAACTCGCTGGTCTGTTGCTGCACGTCGTGTTCTTTGAGATTACGGGTGGCACCGCTGTCGACCAGCCCTTGAGTCCATTCGCCCAGCAGTTGTGCCTGTTTGTTTTTCATCGCATCGAGTGTGCTGTTCTGCAGTGCTGCCATGTGCCTGTTGCTCCATCGCGAATTGGGGGCCGGCGGATAGGAAAATGACCGGCGCGAAATGAATGACATTTGCCGTTTGAAATAGTTGTTCGTTCTCGCGTGGATATTTTTGATCTGCCGCACGGAACGCACCGATAACTCTAGTCGCCATGGCCGGGAGCGCCGGTTTTTCGTGCAAAACGGCGGGCCAAAAAAAGAGGCCGCGTCCAATGGAGGCGGCCTCTTGAGGCGTGTAGCGTTACTTGCTCGGGTGTTTGGCCTGCAATTCCTTGGCGGCGGCCAGGTGTTTTTGCAGCCCCGGCAGCATTTTCTGGGCAAAACCCTTGAGCTCGGTGGCGCCTTTGACCTTGTCATCGGTCACGGTGTTGGCCTGTTTCTCGAACAGTTTGATGGCTTCTTCGTGGGCCTTGACCTGGTTGTTGGCGTACGCCGCATCGAAGGATTCATCGCGGACTTCGAGGATTTTTTCCTTGGCCTGTTTGACCAGCGTGGTGGTGTCCGGCACTTCGATGTCGTGGGCCTTGGCAATCGTCGCCAGTTCATCGTTGGCCTTGCCATGGTCGGTGATCATCATGTTGGCAAAAGCCTTGATGTCGGCGGATTGGCTTTTTTCCAGCGCCAGGCGACTGGTTTCGATCTCAGCGATGCCGCCGGCAGCGGCGTTGTCGACGAAATCGTTGTCGGTGGCGGCGAAGGCCGAGCCCATGCCGGTGGTCAAGGCGACGGCCAGAAAGAGATGACGCAGTTTGAATCCGTCCATTGGTGTTTCTCCACGCAGGTTTTTGTGAGCGTTATTCAATGGAGGGACGAGCGCGGGCGAAGGTTTTATCGGGTTTGCGACAGGGCGACGAACGGGCACCGCTGGTCTGACAGGTGGTCGACAGAACCGGTCAACCGAGGCCATTCTGATATCTGGCCAGCGCAATCGGTCGCGTTGGCTGCCGATCAACTGACGGAGGTGTTCCATGCCGGTGACCCATGATCTGTTACAGGACTTGAAACTAACAAAGGAAGAGATCCAGCAACGACGCACCGCGGATCCACATCTGGACGCACTGATCAACAAGTATTCCCAGGCGGACGCCGAAGTCGTCAAGGCCGAGACGGCGACCTCGGATGCACCCAGCGACGACACCCTGAAGAAACTCAAAGAGAAACGCCTGCAGGTCAAGGACAAGATCGTCGAGCAATTGCAGGTTCGAACCTGACCGTCAGTCGCGCCACCGGCCCTCGGTGGTGAAACGACTGGAACGACAGCCCCGAACGGCACCTCGAATGTTCAGAGTCTTCACATAGCGACTCTTACCGAGGTGCCTTATGAACAAGCCAAAATTCCCCAGTGAAGAGCAGGGCGCATTCGACCCGGTTCCCACGCATCCCGAGCCGAACAGTCCGGCGCACACCGTCCGTAATCCTGAAGAGGAACGCAAGAGCGAGGAAGTGCCGGAGGATGAAGATCCGGACAAGTTCGATCGGTCCAGCAACTGACCGCCAGCCATCGCCTCACTTCAAGGCTGCCTCCAACGGCATCCGCGCCATGTGCGTGGCCTTCAGCGAGCCGAAATACAACCACTCGCCATACTCGCGCACCGTGGTGATCGGCGAGTAATTGCCGGCGCTGGCGTCCTGCAGATTGGCGATCACTTTGCCGTCCAGATCCAGCCCCAGCACGAACCCGCGCTTCTCCACCGGTTTGGGCACGACGGTCATCGCCCGCACGATCATCTTGCGTACGAACGGGTGTTCAGCGGTGCGATCCAGCAGCGGATTGCGCGGCGTATACAGCGCCACCCAGAAACGATCCCGTCCGTTGAAGGCGAGGTTGTCCGGCAGCCCCGGCAGGTTGTCGATGAACAGATCGTGGGTGCCGGCCTTGGGCCCGGTCAGCCAATAGCGGCTGATGCGATAGGCGCCGGTTTCGTTGACCAGCACATAGGCGTCTTCCGGGCCGAGGGTCACGCCGTTGGCGAACTCCAGTTTGTCGAGCAACACGACGGTCTTGCCGGTCTGAAAGTCATAACGCAGCAGGCGTCCGTCGCCGCCGTGCTCGATGATCGCTTCGCCATCGTGGCCGTAACCCCAGCGACTCGAGGCATCGCTGAAGTAGGCGTAATGCCCGGACTTGTCGATGGCCACGTCATCGGTAAACCCGAACGGCAGGCCATTGGCTTCGGTGGTCAGCGCCACCAGCCGACCCTGCGCGTCGAGCGACAGCAAACCCTTGACCCCGTCAGCGATCACCAGCAAACCGTTGGGATGCCGCGCCAGCCCCAGCGGCCGGCCGCCAGTATCCGCCAGCACCTTGCGTTGCTGACCGTCGAGGCTTGTGCGCAGCAGGCGTCCGTCGTGCAGTCCGGTGATCAGAAAATCGTTTTCCAGAAGCAGTGCTTCCGGGCCTTCGATGTCGCTCGGGCCGACTTGCGCCGCGCCCTTGAGTCGCTGATTGTCAGCGTACTGGCCTTCGGTCAGTGAGGGCGCCGGTTGCGGCGTCCAGGCGACGGGCTCGACCTTGGTCGGCATCAACAGCAAAAAGCCCAGAACCCCGACAATCAGCAGCAACAGCAGATAACGCCATCTCACACGTGGGCTCCCGCAAGTGCCAGATGCCGGGTCGCCATGTCACGCAGGGCCAGCATCGAAGCCGCCGATTCGCGATCGATGCGACGCTTGAGCAGCACGTGGTTGGCAATGCGCAGGCCGATGCCTGCGAACTGGTAATCGAGGGTGCGCACAAACCGCGTGGCATCGTTGTGCGCCGAGCATTCATAGGTCAGCAGCAACGACAGACCCTGATCACCCTGGGCCCGGGCGCACCAGCGCCGACCGGGCAGGTATTCGGTGACCTCCCAGCGCAGATGCCCCTCGCGCCCGCCGGCGTGGATGTCTTCATCGAATCGCGCACCGGCATGCAGCGCACCGCTGGGGCCGTCGATCTTCAGTGAAGACGGGTGCCACTCCGGCCAGCGACTGACGGTGGCGGCGTAGGCGAGGACGGCGATCGGATCACCGGCGATGTCGACTGTGTGCTGCATGCGGGTCATGGGCGTTCTCGAATCGGTCAGAGGGGCGGTTTCCGGCTCCCAGTAAAGGGTGCCGAACAGGTAGTCCATCAACGGAAAAACGATATTGAAATTACGCTCCTGCATGCGCTCGCGACGGTGATGCAGCTCGTGCAGACGGCGCATCTGGCGGATCCACGGCAGGCGGGTCAGCGGGTTCTGCGGCGGCAGATGTTCGCAGGCGTGAAACACTTCATAGGTCAGGTAACCGAACACCATGCAGCCGCCGAACAGCCCGGCGACGTTGCTGTTGACCTGCGCGAACAGCCACCACAGGGGCAGGGTGATCGCCAGCGTGTGCAGCACGATCAGCCAGGCGGGAAACAGGATCACCCGCCAGTCGCGGGCGCCGTCGTAGGTCATGTGGCCGGGGGTGAAAAAGCTGTGATGATCGCCGGCATGCCGGGCATAGAACATCCGGGCGAAGCTCTTTTTGTGGTGGCCGAGGTGGCGGTGCACCATGTACACGCCGAAATTGAAGAACAGCAGGGTCAGCGGCACGGTCAGCCATTCCAGCGGTTGCACCTGGTGCACGCTGCTCCAGAACGCGCCGATGGCCAGCACGCCGAACAGCAGCACGAACGCGCCGTGCAGCCACGGGTTGTAGCGGGGATGGATCGCCGCACGGTAGCGGCTGCGAAATGCCTCGGTGGTCTGCCTCACTGCGGTCACCTGCGGATATTGTCGTTATCCCGGCAGATTAGCCGATCCCGCCGTTTGTGCAGGGGCAACCTTCAGGTCACAAGTGCCATGCTCCGGTGTATAGCGGCCGTCAGCTCAACGGGTTCCAGCGCTGCGACCAGTCGTCATCGGCCCTGATCACTTCGCGCAGCAGATCGAACGCCTGTTGCAAGATCGCCGAGTCGCGGTCACGGGAGTAGACGAGGTAGGTCGGATAGCCGAATTCCGGGGCTTTGGTCACCGGCTCCAGCGCGCCGCTTTCCAGATAAGTGCGCACGACCCGGGTCCGGAAATAGCCGCTGCCGCCGTTCTCCAGGATGTATTGCAGGGCCAGCGGGCCGAGGTTGAAGCTCAGGGCGGCCTTGGCCTTTTCCGGCAGGGCCGCGTCGTGCTGACGGCGGAAGTCCGGGCCCCAGTCGATGTACACGTAGGGGGCAGGGCGGCCGGGCGTGGTCACCAGAATCAGTTTCTCTTCCAGCACCTGCTCGACCTGCAGCCCCGGCCAATATTCCGGTTGATAGACCAGCGCGGCATCGAGCACCCCCAGTTCGAGCTGGCGCAGCAGGTTTTCGCCGTCACGGATTTCCATGCGCAAGGCGTGGCCGGGGATTCTCTCTCGCAGCTCGGCGGCCCAACTGAGCATCAGCGGGTTGCACAGACTGACCTCGCCGCCGATGTGCAGCACGTTGTGATAACCCTCGGGCAAGGGCAGGTCTCGACGCGCGGCTTCCCAGGTCTGTACCAGCTGATTGGCGTAGACCACAAAGGCCTCGCCGTTGGCGGTCAGCCGCGCACCGGCGCGGTTGCGCACGAAGAGGGTGCTGCCCAACTGGCTTTCGAGTTTCTGGACCCGGGCGGTGATTGCCGTTTGCGTGACGAACAGCTTTTCCGCCGCCGCGGCGAGGCTGCCGTGGCGGACGATTTCCAGAAAGGTACGGGCGAGGTCGATGTCCATGGGCGGGCCGGTGGTTGAGGTGCCGGCATTGTAAGGCAAAAGCGCCCTCACCCTAGCCCTCCCGAAACGTCGGACCGCCCGTGGGGAGAGGGGACCGATCCGGGGATATTGACGAGATACGCCGACCTGAAGGATTTGTTCTGAATCCATAATCGACTCGGTCTTTCAGGTCGATGTATGACGTAAGACACTGCGGTCAGTCCCCTCTCCCTCCGGGAGAGGGCTAGGGTGAGGGGGACAGCAGACGCCGCGGACTAACTGACCAGCTCGGTATCAACCACCCGAGCCCAATCCTCCACCAACCGCGCCGGCGTACAGCAAGTCTTGCGCTTATACACAAAATTCCGGCACTTCTCGGCAAACTGATTGCGGTTGTACAGCATGTCTTCCTGCATCTCCTGCAGCTCCGACTCGCGGCACTGACGAATCAACACATGATCGACCCGCAGCTTGCGCTCCCGTACCGCCGCATAAGTCGGATCACTCAGCACACTGTTGGCCCGTTGCAGCAGCCACAGCGAAAACTCGTCCGGGCAGCGCGGGCCGATTTCCTGGACCATGCCCAGTTGCAGCGCCTGCGCGGCGTTGACCGGCAGACAGGCCTGAGTCAATTGTTCCGCCATGGCCGGGCCGACGGCGCGGGGCAGGCTGTAAGTCCAGTATTCCGAGCCGTACAGGCCCATGCTCTTGTAATGCGGATTGAGCACGATATCGGCGCGGGCAAACACGATGTCAGCCGCGAGGGCGAGCATCACACCGCCGGCGCCAGCATTGCCGGTGACCCCGCTGACCACCAGTTGCCGTGCGCTGAGCAATTCTTCGCACACATCATCGATGGCCTGGATATTGGCCCAGGCTTCGGCGCCCGGGTCTTCGGCGGCTTGAATCACATTCAAATGCACGCCGTTGGAAAAACTGCCGCGTCCGCCCTTGATCAACAGCACCTGAGTGTCGCGGGATTTGGCCCAGCGCAGCGCCTCGACCATGCGCCGGCATTGCTCGGTGCTCATCGCGCCGTTGTAGAACTCCAGCGTCAACTCTCCGACCTGACCGGACTCGCGATAGCGGATCGGTTGATACGGCTCGTCGCTGAATGGCGCATTGGCAATCGACCAGTCCAGCACCGGCACGCCAGACAATTTCCCGGCCAGCACATGCCGCGCCGGACGCTTGAAAGTTTCCTCTCCCGGTTGCGGTTTGCGTCGCAGCGAGCCGATCCACAGGCTGTGATCACCGGTCGCCACCAAGACCGCGTCGTCGTGTACCGCGAGAATCTCGCCGGGCATGCCGGTGCGCTGATCGAGGTGCGCGTCGTACACGTAATACTGCCCGCCGGCGAGGCTGGCGAGTACGCCGGGCTGGCCGTCCGCCGCATCGATGCAGCGCTTGATGAAGCGCGAACAGTCGTGCCAGCTGAAGGTGCGGTCGTCCTGTTTCATGTTCGGCTGCAAGCGCCCGCGCACTTTCGGATCGTTGTAATCCAGCGCGACCGGCACGAAGCCGTCCATGAATTTCTCCACCACTTCGCGGATGCAACGGATCGCCGCGTCGCTGACCCGACCGTTGTACAGCTCGGATTTGCGCAGGCCTGTCGGCAAGTTGAATTCGCAGGTGGCCCAGACCGGGCCGGCGTCCATTTCTTCCACCGCTTGCAGGGCGGTCACGCCCCAGGACGGCAGCTCGCGCATGATCGCCCAGTCCAGTGCGCTGGCACCGCGATCGCCGACGATTCCTGGGTGAATGATGACGACCGGACGCTGCGGATTGCTCCACAGCGCGTGGGGCACGCGATCCTTGAGGAACGGGCAGATCACCAGGTCTGCGCCGCTGTTTTCGATCTGCTTGCACACGGCGGTTTCGTCGGTAAACAGCACCACGCTGGGCGAGTGCCCGGCCTGACGCAGTTCCAGCCAGGCACGCTGGGTCAGGCCGTTGAACGCCGACGACAGAAGAATGATGTTGAGTGATCGCATGATTGCTCGTCCTTGAAAGGTCAGCCGCAGGCTCCCGGTGAGCCGTCCGTGGCTATCGATGGAGGCGCAAGGTTAGAGACTGGCGTGGCCGGCGCCACTGATCGAGATCAACGTTGTGTCAGCCAATATTGCCGTGGCGACGACGTGCCTTATTCTCAAAGGTTTGATGATCCTGATTTTTTATTACTTCAAATGTCTCAGGCGCTATTGCACAGTCGCACCCCTGATCACCGCCGGAAGATCCCGGCGTATCCATGGATTTTCGCAGCGGGTGGAGCCCGTTTTCAGGGAGTAAGGCATGGGGAGTCACAACCCGCACTACCAGGTCATCGGGCAAATGTTCCAAAAGGACTACCGATGGTTGTGCGCAGCGGTCAGCCGTACCCTCGGCTGCCCGCATAGTGCACAGGACATTGCTTCGGAAACGTTTCTTCGGGTGTTGGCACTGCCCGATCCGCTGGCGATTCGCGAACCCCGCGCGCTGCTGACCACGATTGCCCGGCGGCTGGTCTATGAAGGCTGGCGCCGGCAGGATCTGGAGCGCGCCTATCTGCATAGCCTTGCCTTGGCGCCGGAGCCGGTGCACCCGTCACCCGAAGAACGGGAGTTGGTGATCGAAACGCTGCTGGCGGTGGATCGCTTGCTCAACGGCCTGTCGGCCAAGGCCAAGGCTGCGTTTCTCTATCACCAGCTCGACGGCCTGACCTACAGCGAAATCGGCGAACGCCTCGGCGTGTCCACCAGCCGTGTGCAGCAATACATGGTCGAGGCGTTCAAGCGTTGCTATCAGGCGATGCAGGCATGAGGCCGGACGAAACGCTGATCGACGAAGCTGCGCAATGGATGGCACTGCTGCAATCGGGGCACGTCAGTTTGCAGGAGCGCGCAGCGTTCGACGCCTGGCGCATGGCGGATCCACGGCATCAGCAGATCATCGAGCAAATGGGCGGCGGGTTGAACCTACTGCGCCATTCGAACCTGCGCGGCTTGCCGCGTGAGAGTGTGCTGCACAGCCTGAACGCACCATCCAGTCGCCGTCGATTCCTCAGTGGCAGTTTGAGTGTGCTCGGTATCGCGGTGCTGGCCGGTTTGCTCGGTCGACGTTATGGCTGGTTGCCCGAGGCTGGCGAGTTGTCGACCGGTACCGGCGAGCGTCGGGCGTTCACGCTGGAGGATGGCAGCGCCCTGACCCTCAATGCCCGCAGCCGCGTGGTGCCGCGCTTCAACAATCTCGAGCGCCTGCTGGACCTGCGCAGCGGTGAGCTGCTGATCGATGTCGCGAAAAATCTGGCCCGGCCGTTTGTGGTCGAAACCGAGCACGGGCGGATGCGCGCGCTCGGGACCAAATTCCTGGTGCAGCGCGGTGAGGATTCGACGCGGCTGGTGATGTTGCATTCGCAGGTCGAGGTGGTCACCGCCAGCGGCGCGCGGCAAGTGGTGGAGGCGGGCGAAAGTCTGCTGTTCAACAGGCAGGAAATCCTCGCGCTGGAACGCGGCAAAGGGCAGGAAAGTGCCTGGGTGCAAGGGCGGCTTGAAGTGCGTGATCGCCCCTTGAGCGAAGTCATCGACAGCCTGCGCAGCTACCGTCGCGGCATCCTGCACCTGAGCCCGGCGGTCGCCGGTTTGCGCCTCAGCGGCCTCTATCCGCTGGACGACAGCGATCGCACCCTGCAACTGCTGGAGCGTTCGCTGCCGATCCGTGTCACCTGGCACAACCCGTACTGGGTCAGCATCGAAGCACGGTTATAAATCCATAACTTCCCGGTCTATCCGTCCCCCTATAAAAAGCGCCGGCCCGCTGCTCATTCCCTGCAGACGCCTTCAACAGGGAAGCCCCTCGATGTTCTCATTCAAACAACAACAATTGTCCCGCCTGACGCTGGCCATCGTGCTGGCGGCGGGCATTGTCCCGACCACTGTTCTGGCACAAGACGCCGCCACTCAGGTCTTTACCTTCGACATTGCCGCCGGGGCCCTCGACGAGGTGCTGCTGGACATCTCGCGCCAGACCGGCGTGCCGATTTCCTTCAGTCAGAATCTGGTTCAGGGCAAGCGCAGCAGTGCGGTGCGCGGTGCATTGGGTGGCCGTCAGGCGGTAGAGAAAGCCTTGATCGGCAGCGGTCTGCAAGTCGAGCAGGGCACTCAGGGCCTGAGCATTCGCCCGGCCGATGCGTCGAGCGCGGCGCCGGTCAAGGCGGCTGCCGTGGCGCCCGCCAGCAGCGCCGATTACCGCATGGAAAAAGTCACCGTCACCGGCTCGCGGATCGCCCGGGCGCAGAGCGATGGTGCGACCCCGGTCAACGTCATCACCCACGAAGAAATGGAAGCGCGCGGCTACAAGAACGTCTACGACGCCCTCGCCACGCAAACCCAGAACACTGGCATGACCCAGGGCGAAGACTACGGCAACACCTGGCAACCGGCGGCCAGCGCCCTCAACCTGCGCGGCCTTGGCCCCAACCACACGCTGGTGCTGATCAACGGCCGGCGGGTCGCCGATTACCCGACGCCGTACGACGGCAAGGTCAACTTCACCAACCTGGCGAACATTCCATCGGCGATCATCGACCGCATCGAAGTGCTCAGCAGCGGCGCTTCGGCGATCTACGGTTCGGATGCGATTGCCGGGGTGGTGAACATCATCCTCAAGGACAAAATGAATGGCGTCGACGTCAACCTCAAGGGCGGTACCAGCGAGCGTGGAGGCGGCGACAACCAGCGCTTGCAGATCAGCGGCGGCGGCAGTTGGGGCGACTTCGACGGTTTGTTCGGCCTCGAACTGACCAACCGCGATCCGATCTGGGCCGATGATCGCGGCTTTATGCAGAGCGGGCCGCTGGCGGATGTCGGCTACCGTCGCGACCTGACCAACAACCGCTATCTGGGGCCCGGCTGTGGCGCCTATCAGGGCACGTTCGACAACAAGCTGTTCAACAGCGGCGGGCGTTGCCGCACCGACCAGATGTACAACGATTACTGGACGGTGCAGACCCAAAAGGAAAATTACGACGGCTACACCCGTGGCACTTGGCATTTCAGCGACAGCGGCCAGGTCTTCGCCGACCTGATGTACGGCCTCGATCACATTCAGAACAACACGCGCGGCCCGAGCTTCACCTCGCCGGACTTCATCAACCAGAACAGCGGTAATCTGGAGCGCTGGTACCGGCGCTTCGGTGAAGAGGAAATCGGCGGGCGCACCAGCAACAACAGCAAATGGCGCGACACCTCATGGACCGGCACCCTGGGTCTCTCGGACAAGATCGCCGACACCGGGTGGAACTATGAACTGGCGGCCAACCGGTCTGAATATAAAAGCGTGCGCACCACGCGTTACACGCCGCTGTCGTCGATCCAGGATTTCTACCTCGGCCCGCAACTGGGCACCCGCGACGGTTACCCGGTATTCGCGCCGGATGCCTCGCGCCTCGACCGGCCATTGACGCCGCAGGAATGGGAGCAGTTTCGCGGCAACCTGACGCAGAGCAGCAAGTCGGTGTCCACGAGTTACAACGCTTCGGTCAATGGCGAGTTGTTTGACCTGCCGGCCGGCCCGGTGGGATTCGCCGGCGTGCTCGAGGCGGGCAAGCAGGAATACCGCATCGATCCGGACGACAGCCTCAACGACGGCAGTTTCTACGGCGTGACTCCTGCACAAAGCTCCGGCGGCTCGCGCAAGCGTTATGCGGCCGGTGGCGAGTTCAGCATTCCGGTCACCGACACGGTGCTGGCGACAGCGGCGGGGCGCTGGGACCAATACAAATTCAGCGGCCGCACCGAGCAGCAGAAAACTTACAACCTCGGCCTGGAATGGCGGCCGGTGACCAGCCTTTTGGTGCGCGGCAGCTACGGCACCAGTTTCCGCGCCCCGGACCTGAACTACATCTATCAGTCGGACAGCAACGGTTACTACCCGGCGCAGATCGACTATTACGGCTGCAGCCAGGGCGTGGAGGGCGCCTGTGACCGTGGGCGGGTGGATTACACCCAGAGCGGCACGGCGGATCTGGAATCCGAACGCGGCAAATCCTGGACCTACGGTTTCGTCTGGTCGCCGTCGCGCAACTTCGATTTCTCCACCGACTTCTGGCGGGTCGAGATCGATGACCTGCTGACCACCGTCGACGAAAACCGCCTGTTGCAGCAAGAGAACGAATGCCGAAATGGCACCCAAGACATCAACTCGGCCAACTGCCAGTCGACCCTGGCACGCGTGGATCGCAATCCCGGCAATGCCGCCGTCGATCCCAATCAGTTGCAGCGGGTGCGGGTGAATGCGATCAACGCCGCCAGCGAACGGGTCAGCGGCCTGGACTTCAAGAGCAACATTCGCTGGGGCGCCGGGCAGTACGGCGCGTTCAGTTCGACGCTGGGCTACACGCTGGTGCTCTCGCATTACTACAAGGAATCGGACGAAGCCCCGACCCAGGACTGGCGCACCTCGCGCACCAATTACGACTGGCGCAGCAAGGTCAACGCCAGCCTGACCTGGGATTACCAGAAGGCCACGGCGACACTGATGGGGATTCGTTACGGCTCGGTCACCAACGGCGCGGGCGACGGGCGTCTGTCGCCGTGGACAGTGTTCAACGCCAGTGCACGGTACAAGCTCAACGACCGGGCGAGTGTCGGGCTGACCGTGAACAACGTGCTCAATCAGGTCAAGCATGACGACTCGGCGGGCTGGCCGTATTACCCGACCGGCAATTACGACCCGTACGGGCGCCAGTGGTGGCTGGATGTGAGCTATCACTTCGGCAGCTGAGGTTGGAATGACGCCCGGCAGCGTCCTACGGAAGTTGCCGGGCTTTGGGCGAAAACGGGGATATTTCCGACGACTTTTTAAGGTTGGCCGTCGGAAGCGTGATCTATAGCATCGGCGATGACATTGAAGTCGTTAACGGCCCGATCACTCAGGCCTCTGATAATGGATTGATCATGCGAACTGCACACCTCGAATACGAAACGCCTGCTTATTCCGCTCGCCATCAGTGGCGCGATGATCGTGCCAGGTGCCCCATGGAGGATGTCGCCTTGCCCAGCGCAAAAGTACCCCGGTTGGCGGGCTTGAAGAAAGTCGAGGGCAAGCCTGTCGAATTGCTCGTGCATGGCTGGAACATCGGTGATGACGCCCTGCTGATTGTTCAGCTTACCGATGAAGGTTTCGAGCTGAACGACGTCGTCGACATGCTTTCAACCTCCGAGCTTTACCAGCAAGGCGACATGGTCAAACTCATCACTGGCAAGTCGGTCAGAACGGTAAGGCGGCTGCTGAAGGAAGGCAAACCGGTACGGCTTGACCCGCAGCAGAGTGTCATCGCCTACCAATATGCATTGGTGCTGGAGTTGGCCATTCGGGCCTTCGGGGGGCAACCACGGGCGGAGGACTGGCTGCAGAAACCCTCTACCTATTTTTACGGTCATGTGCCGCTGGAATTGACCCTGCATCCATTGGGTTTTCAGATGGTGGAGCAGTATCTGAGTCAGCTTATCTACGGGGTTTACCCATGAACCCCTTGCCGTGGGACAAGCACTGGTATGCCTGGCGGCTTGACCGCGAGGTTTATGGAAGAACGTGGGATAGCGGGATGGGGTCAAAGATGAGAGGCGGTCGATGGAACATTCCCGGACGACGCGTCGTGTATGCATCCGTCGATCCGTCGTCGGCCATTCTGGAGGTGGCAGCCAATCGCAGTTTCGATGCTCTGGACCGCGAGCCTTATGTTTTGACGTGTTTCGAAGTCATCAACAATGCGAAGGTAAAAATCGTGCAGCCTGAAGAGGTGCCGAATCCTTACTGGCTGAGTCCTGCTCGGCCGTCACCCAATCAGCGATTGTTTGCCGACGCTTTATTGGCTGAACATCCGTTTGTACTGATTCCCTCGGCGGCAACCCGGCATTCGTGGAACTTGCTGGTGAGCTGCGACCTGGCAGAGGGGCAGTTCAGGATGGTCTCGCAGGAGCGGTTCGGCCTCGATACCCGATTACTCGGGGAAATGGCATCAGTCTGATGAAGCGTCATGCTGAATTTTGCATAACCTCAGCACCCAACGGTCTAAATCGCGCCCTATAAATCAACATCCGCCATCGCACATCCCTGCATAAACCAAAACGCAGGGATGGCTGTTCATGATCCATTTTTCACCCGTTAAATCCCCTTTGAGCCTGGCCTTGCTGCTGGCGATCAACACGTTGCCGGCCATCGCTGCCGACAGCACGGCAAACGAGCCGACCACCCAACTGCAACGGGTCGAAGTCACCGGCACCGCGATTCGCCGGGTCGATGCCGAAACCGCCGTACCGGTCACCATCCTGCGGGTCGAGGAGTTGCAGAAGCAGGGCGTGACCACTACTGAAGAGCTGGTCAACCGCATCTCGGCCAACCAGTCTTCGGTGGGCTCCGGGCGCTCGGTGGGGTCGAGCAGTGGCGGGGCGTCTTACGCTGACCTGCGAGGCATTGGCCCGAACAAGACTTTGGTGCTGCTCAACGGCCGGCGCCTGAGCAACAACGCGACCAACGCGATCAATGGCTCCGGCGTCGACCTCAACACCATCCCTTTCGCCGCTATCGACCGGGTTGAAGTGCTGCGCGATGGCGCCTCGGCGCTGTACGGCACCGATGCCATTGGCGGGGTGATCAACTTCATCACCAAGACCAGCCTCACCGACGGTCAGATCAGTACCAATTACGACACGCCGACCCATTCCGGTGGCGGTGAAAGCCGCAACTTCAGCGGCAGTTGGGGTTTCGGTGATTTGCAGGACGATCGCTTCAACGTTTTCGGCGTGGTGAGCTACGACAAGCAGAATCGCCTGGCCGCCGACGATCGTGGTTACACCTATAACTACCAGCCGGGGCGCGGCCTCGATTACACCTCCGGCACGGCATCGCCCGCCAACTGGAGCCAGGGCAGCAACGCCACCAACCCGTTGGCCGGTTCCGGCTGCAATGCGCCGGGGCTGCTGTCACGCAACGGGATCTGCCGCCAGAGCCTGTGGAACTACCTCGATCTGGTGCCGGAAACCGAAAAGACCTCGGCCTTCGCCAAGGCAACCGGAAAGCTGTCGGACGATCACAACGTCAGCCTCGAATACTTCTGGGCCCGCAACGAAAACCGGACGCAGATCGGCCCCGGCACTCTGATAGGCAATCAGGTCAATCCTGGCACCCCGTTCTATCCCGGTAATGGCATCACGCCTGGCCCAAGCGGTTTTGCTCTGGATCCGACGCAACCGGTGGACGTGAACTGGCGTGAAACCGCCGTCGGTGCCCGTCAGCATGAAGATGACAACACCGGCCAGCGTCTGCTGTTGAGCTTCGACGGCACGCTGGTGGGGTGGGATTACAACCTCGGCGCGTCGTACAACCAGAACAAGGTGGTCAACACGATTCGCAGCGGTTATGTGAACGACCGCGCCGTCAGCCAGGGTATTGCCAACGGTGTGATCAACCCGTTTGGCCCGCAAACGGCTGCCGGTTCGGCGTTACTGGCAGCCAACGGAGTGGACGGCGATTACTCGACGGCGGTGGGCCGGGTCAAGGCGATTGACGGGCGCATCAGTCGCGAGATCGGCGACTGGTTCGGCGCCGGGCCGTCGGCGTTGGCCCTGGGCGGCGAATACCGCAAGGAAGACTTCCATCAGGATTTCGCCCAGTTCGCGGCTGATGTTCAGAGCCTGGGCGTGGATCCCAATGCCAGCGTCGCCGGTGATCGCAGCGTTTCGGCCCAATACGCCGAGGTCAATGTGCCGGTGCTCGACAGTCTGGAACTGTCCGCCGCTGTGCGCCACGACAAATACAGCGATTTCGGCAGCACCACCAACCCGAAATACTCGTTCCGCTTCCAGCCGTTCAAGGAACTGGTGGTGCGTGGCGCCTACAGTGAAGGCTTCCGCGCGCCTTCGTTGTACGAGTTGTACAACCCGAACTACACCTCGTTCACCGTGGCCAACTACAACGACCCGCGACTGTGTTCCGGTGGCAACCCGAGCAATGGCGGGATTGCCAACCGAGACTGCGCTCAGCAGTTCTATAACCGGACCGGTGGTAACCAGGACCTGAGCCCGGAGACTGCGCGCAACGTCACCCTCGGTTTCGTTTATCAGCCGTTCGATCGCCTGACCACCGGGCTGGATTTCTGGTGGATCGACATCGCCAACCAGATCGCCGAGTTCCCCGAATCGGCGGTGTTCGAGAACCCGGAGCTGTACCCGGAGCGTTTGATCCGCAAGCCTGATGGCTCCATCGATCACATCGTCACGGGCCTCGCCAACCTCGGCAAGATCAAGACCAACGGCGTCGACGTGAGCTTCGACTATCGCCTGCCGAGCACACCGTACGGCGATTTCGGCATCGGCCTGCAAGGCACTTACGTCACTCGCTACGACTATCAGCAGCAGCTCAAGGGCGACTACATCGACAAGCTCGGCGATTTTCGCGGCGGCGACTTTGCCTCGGCCGGTGCCGTGGCCCGCTGGCGTCACAGCCTGACCGGCAGCTGGAACTACGGCCCGCTCGGCGCGAGCCTGACCAACCGCTACACCAGCGGTTACCACGACTCGGATCGCGAGACTCACGATTACGTCGGTTCGTACAACGTCTGGGACGTGGCCGGCACCTACACCTGGCGCAAGACCCTGGCAGTGACGCTCGGGGTGAAAAACCTGTTTGACCGTGAGCCGCCATTCAGCAACCAGACCTACACGTTCCAGAGCGGTTACGACCCGAAATACGGCGACCCGTTTGGCCGCACGTTGTACACGCGGGTCAATTACAAGTTCTGAGAAAGATCGGTCAGGGCGGGTTTTAGTAACGCATCGTTCTAAATCCCGCCCTATAAAAAGGCCCGGCCTGTTGCACATCACAGTCAGGCAGGCACGTGGTGAAAGGATCTGCCCATGTTTTCCAGAGTCATTCTGTTCAGCGTCGGTCTGTTGCTGAGCCCGGCGCTGCTCGCGGCGCCACAACACGCCCTCACGGTCTACGGCGAAGCCCCGAAATACGCCCCGGACTTCCAGCACCTGGCCTACGCCAACCCCGACGCGCCCAAGGGGGGGACTTTGCGCCGTTCTTCGCTGGAGAGCGGCCCGTTCGATCACCTGATTCCCTACATCGACAAAGGCACCGGCGTTGCCGACATCGACGGCTGGCTCTATGCGCCGCTGGCCTATCGCAGCAAGGACGAGCCCTACAGCGTCTACGGTCTGGTCGCGCAACGGATGGAACTGGATTCGGACCGGCGCTGGCTGCGCTTTTACCTCAACCCCAAGGCGCGGTTCGAGGACGGCACTTCGATCACTGCCGAAGACGTGCGCTACACCTTCGAGCTGTTCACCACTCAGGGCAGCCTCAAGTATCGCCAGCAGTTTCGCGATGTCGCCGAGGTGCAGGTCGAGTCACCGACCCAGGTGCGTTTCGTGTTCAAGAATAACGAGAGTCGGACCTTGCCGCTGGATCTGGCGACGTTGCCGGTGTTGCCCGAGCATTGGTGGCGTACACGCAATTTCGCCGATGGCGCAGGCTTCGAGATTCCGCCGGGCAGCGGGCCGTACAAGGTCAGCGCGGTGGACGCCGGGCGCAGCGTGAAATTCCAGCGGATCAAGGACTGGTGGGCCAGGGATCTGCCGATCACTCGCGGGCTCTATAACTTCGATCAGTTGAGCGTGGAGTTCTTTGCCGACACCGACGTGTCGCGACAAGTGCTCAAGGCCGGCGGCTTCGATTACAACCGCGAGTTCTCCGCCACCAGTTACACCATCGGTTACGCCGGCGCGGCGCTGGAGCAGGGCAAGTTGCTGCGCGAACACCTCGCACCCGGGGCCGCGCAAGGCGCCCAGGGGTTTGCGTTCAACTTGCAAAAGCCGGTGTTTCAGGATCGTCGGGTCCGGCAGGCGATCGCCATGCTCTGGGATTTCGAATGGAGCAACCGGCAGATGATGCGCAGCATGTACCTGCGCCAGCGCAGCTTCTTTTCCCACAGCGCGTTGTCCGCCACCGAATTGCCGGATGCCGAAGAACTGAAAATCCTCGAACCGTGGCGCGGCAAGATTCCCGATGAAGTCTTCAGCCAGGTATTCGAAGCGCCGCGTACCGACGGCAGCGGCAACATTCGTGCGCAACAGTTGCAGGCGCTGAAATTGCTGGAGGCCGCTGGCTGGAAACCCCGTGGCGATCAATTGGTGAATGCCGCCGGCGAGCCGTTGCAATTCACCTTTCTCAACGGCCAGAAGGGCTTCGAGCGTCTGCTGCTGCCGTTCAAGCGCAATCTGGCGCAGATCGGCATCGGCTTCGATATTCGTCAGGTCGACACCGCGCAATACACCAACCGCGTGCGCAGCCGCGACTACGACATGATCGTCGTCGGTTACCCGGTGAGTCAGGCGCCGGGGCGCGAGCTGTTCAATTATTTCGGTTCCGACGGCGCCGATGATCCTGGCTCCAATAACTACATGGTGCTGCGCGATCCGGCGGTGGATGCGCTGCTGGAGGGCGTGGTCCAGGCCGACAATCGCGAGAGTCTGCTGCGCCACGCCCATGCTCTGGATCGGGTGTTGCAGTGGGGCTATTACTGGATTCCCAACTATTACCCGCCGGGGATTTCCACGGTGTGGTGGAACCGTTTCGGTCGCCCGGCGATTGCGCCGCTGTACGACGCCGGTCTCGACACCTGGTGGGAAATCAGTCCGACCGCGCTGACCTCGACGCAAATGCAGCAACAGCAAAAGGAGTATGCCCATGTGGGGTTATAGCCTGCGGCGTCTGCTGCTGATCGTGCCGACCTTGCTGGCGATTCTGCTGGTGAACTTTGTCATCGTGCAGGCCGCGCCCGGTGGCCCGGTCGAGCAGGCCATCGCCCGATTGCAGGGGATTGGTGTCGGTGCGGCGGTGGGTGCCAGTCATGTCGAGAGCATTGGCGGCGAGTCCCGCGCGACCCGTGGCCTGGACCCGAAACTGGTGGCTGAGATCGAGCGCCAGTACGGCTTCGACAAAAGCGCCGGCGAACGCTTGTGGCTGATGCTCAAGAGCTACGCGCAACTGGATTTCGGCAAGAGTTTCTTCCGGGGCGCGACGGTGACCGAACTGATCTGGCAGAAGCTGCCGGTGACCTTGTCGCTGGGATTGTGGGCGACGCTGATCACTTATCTGGTATCAATTCCGCTGGGCATTCGCAAGGCCGTGCACAACGGCTCGGCGTTCGATGTCTGGAGCAGCGCGGCGATCATCATCGGCTACGCGATGCCGGGTTTTCTTTTTGCGCTGCTGCTGATCGTGGTGTTCGCCGGTGGTACGGCGCTGGACTGGTTTCCGGTGCGCGGGCTGGTCTCGGACAACTTCGCCGAGCTGTCGCTGTGGGGCAAGGTCGCCGATTACTTCTGGCATCTGGTGTTGCCGGTCAGTGCGCTGGTGATCGGCGGATTCGCGACGCTGACGATCCTGACCAAGAACAGCTTTCTCAACGAAATCTCGCGGTTGTACGTGGTCACGGCCCGGGCCAAGGGCCTGAGTGAACGACAGGTTCTGTACGGGCATGTATTTCGCAACGCGATGCTGCTGGTGGTGGCCGGATTGCCTCAGGCATTGGTCACGGTGTTTTTCGGTGGTTCGCTCTTGATCGAAGTGATCTTCTCCCTCGACGGTCTCGGCCGACTGAGCTACGAAGCGGCGGTGTCTCGGGATTACCCGGTGGTGTTCGGTTCGCTGTTCATCTTCACCCTGTTCGGGCTCTTGATAAAACTGCTGGGCGACCTGTGTTACACGCTGGTCGATCCGCGCATCGACTTCACCGCGAGGACTGCCTGATGCCGACGCTTTCTCCCATCGGACAGCGCCGTTGGGCGCGGTTCAAGGCTCATCGGCGCGGCTGGTGGTCGTTGTGGCTGTTTCTCGCGCTGTTCGGCCTGAGCCTGGGCGGTGAACTGGTCGCCAATGACAAACCGTTGCTGGTGACGTATCAGGGCGAGTGGTATTTCCCGGCGTTCAAGCGCTACACCGAGCAGGATTTCGGCGGTGAGCTCCCGTTCCAGCCCGACTACCGCAGCGCCCAGGTGCGTGAACTGATCGAGGGGCAGGGCGGACGGATGTGGTTTGCGCCGATCCCGTTCGGCTTCGACACGGCCAACTACGACCTCACCGAACCGGCCCCGAGCCCGCCCACCGCTGAAAACTGGCTGGGCACCGACGATCAGGCGCGGGATGTGCTGGCGCGGGTGATATTCGGCACGCGGGTCTCGCTGTTGTTCGCCCTGGCGTTGACGGCGGTGAGCGCGTTGATCGGTATCGCCGCCGGTGCCTTGCAGGGCTATTACGGCGGCTGGGTCGACTTGCTCGGGCAGCGTTTGCTGGAAGTGTGGTCGGGGCTGCCGGTGCTTTACCTGCTGATCATTCTGTCAGGCTTCGTCGAGCCGAATTTCTGGTGGTTGCTGGGGATCATGGCGCTGTTTTCCTGGCTGAGTCTGGTGGACGTGGTGCGCGCCGAGTTCCTGCGCAGCCGGGGGCTCGAGTACGTGAAAGCGGCGCGGGCGCTGGGTGTCGGCGATGCGCAGGTGATCGTGCGGCACATTTTGCCCAATGCCATGAGTGCGACGCTGACGTACCTGCCGTTCATTCTGACCGGAGCGATTGCGACGTTGTCGGCGCTGGATTTTCTCGGCTTCGGCATGCCCGCCGGCAGCGCTTCGCTGGGCGAGTTGATCGGTCAGGGCAAGAACAATCTGCAAGCACCGTGGTTGGGGCTGACGGCATTTTTTGCCCTGGCGCTGATTCTTTCTTTACTCGTATTCATCGGCGAAGCCTGCCGAGATGCCTTCGACCCCAGGACTTGATATGCGTGAACATCTGATCGAAATACGTGACCTGCGGGTGGCGTTCAAGGGGCAGGAAGTGGTGCACGGCATCGACCTCGACATTTGCCCGGGTGAGTGCCTGGCGCTGGTGGGCGAGTCGGGCTCCGGCAAGTCGGTGACGGCCCACAGCATCCTGCAACTGCTGGACCCGAACATCACGCAGATCGACGGCAGCATCCGTTACGGCGGCGAAGAGTTGCTGGGTGTACACGAGCGCTATCTGCGGCAACTGCGCGGCAACCGCATCGCGATGATTTTTCAGGAGCCGATGAGCTCGCTCAACCCGTTGCACAGCATCGAGCGGCAACTCGGCGAAAGCCTGGCGCTGCACAAAGGCCTGGCGGGCGCGGCGGCGCGCAAGCGGATTCTGGAACTGCTGGAACTGGTGGGCATTCAGCGTCCGCGCGAGCGGCTGAAGGCGTATCCGCATCAGCTCTCCGGTGGGCAACGGCAGCGGGTGATGATTGCCATGGCGCTGGCGTGTGAACCGCAGTTGCTGATCGCCGATGAGCCGACCACGGCCCTCGACGTCACGGTACAACGCAAGATTCTTTTGCTGCTCAAGGAGCTGCAACAGCGACTGGGCATGGCGCTGCTGATCATCAGTCACGACTTGAATCTGGTGCGCACCATCGCCCAGCGAGTGGCGGTGATGCGCGCGGGCGAAATCGTCGAACAGGCAAGCTGCGAGCAATTGTTCCGCGCGCCGCAGCATCCCTACAGCATCGAATTGCTCAACGCCGAACCCGGCGGTGCGGCGCTGTGCCGTGATGCGGCGGAGGATTTGCTCGAGGTTCGCAATCTGAATGTGCGTTTTCCGCTGGGAGGCGGATGGTTGCGGGCCAAGTCGTATCTGCACGCGGTCAATGGCATCGATCTGAACCTGCAGCGGGGCAAGACGCTGGGCATTGTCGGTGAGTCGGGATCGGGTAAATCAACGCTGGGTCAGGCGATCCTGCGGCTGATCGACGCCGAGGGCAGTATCCGCTTCAAGGGTGAGGCGCTTGAGCAACTGAGCGGCAAACAATTGCGTCCGCTGCGCAAACGCCTGCAAGTGGTGTTTCAAGATCCGTTCGGCAGCCTCAGCCCGCGCTTGTGCGTGGAGCAGATCATTGCCGAAGGTTTGCAGGTGCACAGTGACTTGAATGCGCAGGCGCGCGAACAGGCGGTGATCGACGTATTGAAGGAAGTCGGGCTCGACCCGGCGACGCGTCATCGCTATCCCCACGAGTTTTCTGGCGGGCAACGGCAACGCATCGCCATCGCTCGTGCGCTGGTGCTCAAGCCGGATCTGATCCTGCTCGATGAGCCGACGTCGGCGCTGGATCGTACGGTGCAAAAACAGATCGTCGCGTTGTTGCGTCGATTGCAGGAGGAGCACGGGCTGACTTATCTGTTCATCAGCCATGACCTGGCGGTGGTGCGGGCGCTGGCCCACGATCTGATCGTGATGAAGGATGGCGAGGTGGTGGAGCGTGGTGAAACGGCCGGGTTGTTCCATTCGGCCCGACACCCGTATACGCGGGAGCTGCTGGCGGCATCGTTTGTGACACCGGTCACGGCAGAGACGGGCAGGCAGGAGGCCAGCCTTTCACCCGCAGGGCAGATCCGGTAAATTTCCCGGCTCCGCTCATACAAGGATGTAGACGATGGCAAAACCTGCCGCGCGCCTCAGCGACCTCAATGCCTGCCCGATCACTGGACACGGTACCAACCCCAGCACCAGCGGTTCACCCAATGTGAACATCAATGGCATGCCCGTGCTGCGAGTCGGCGACACCACCGCCTGCGGTGATTCGGTCACCGAGGGCATCGGCAACATCCTGATCAACGGCAAGCCAATCGCCTTCCTCGGCAGCGCCACTGCCCATGGCGGAATGATCATTACCGGCTCCGGCGACGTTTTTGTCGGCACACAGGTCGGTTCCGCGCCTTTCAGCCCGATTGTCACCGTGCCAAAACACAGTGAACGCTTCCAGCTGGTGGACGAAACCACCGGCGAAGCAATTCCCGACATGCTCTATTGCATCGAAACCGGCGATGGACAGCGCCTGGTCGGCCATACCGACAACCATGGCAACGCTGCGAGGGTATTCACTGCCGATCCGACGTCCATTGTTGTTCAGTGGGGCAAGGAAGCGGCCGCCCATCTGGATGCCCTGGGCATCGACTATTAAGGAGGGTGACGCGTGGCTGCACCAAAGAAGAAACAGGCCCAGACCACTGAGCAGCATGCGACGACTCAGGTCACGGGAACGCTGGCCCAGGACTATGTGACGGTGGTGGGGGCTTCCTACATGTCGACGATAGAAAACTGGCGCGGGCAGAAGGGCAATAAAATGCGCTTCATCAATCAAGGCATCCGACAACTGACGAAGTACCCCGAAGGCACACCAAGCTTTTCGAAACAGCGCGTCTTTCTGATTTTCAAGGATGACTACCCGCAAAACCTGCTGGCGGCGTTGAAGCTGGTAGTCGAGCGCGATCATGGCGCGCAATACCGGGAACTGGATTCAATATCCGGCCTGGTGGATTTCATCTTCACCCGGCAACGTCGCGGCAGAGAAATCAAACAGCTGGATTTTTTCTCCCATGGCGTAGTGGGTGCAATCGAGCTGGGATACGAGCTGGATAAGCGTGAAAGTTACCGATTGCGTGATGCCCAGGCAAAAATGTTCAAGCCGGAAGCGTTTGCATACGGTGCAAAGATTCACTCTTATGCCTGTCGCACCGGGCTGGGCATCAACGCCGAGCGTTGGGTGCTCGAGGGCGAAGACCCTCACTATGAACTCAGCCTCGCGCAGATCATGGCTAACGCCACCCGGACAACCGTCATGGCGTTTCCGCGACGCAGCAATTACGACACGACTTACGGCACCAACGCGGAGCGGCAATCGGTGCCCGGCACGCGTCAGCGGATGGTCTCCGACAGGGAGGCAATGGAAAGCTACACCAGCAAGAATATCGAGTATCAACGAAAGCTTGCAGAACACCGCAAGACAGCGAAGAACCCGACGGCTGAGCTTCCAGATGAAAAGGCTCCGCAAAAACCCCTTTCAACGGTTACTGATGAGGAGCGCAAGTTGGTAGCACATGAGGACAGCCGCAGTTTTCACGAGAAAACCGTGGGTTATCCGCTGGATGCGTTGGGTGCGCATCGTGATGTCCGTTCCGGGGATACCCCCACGGGTGTGCCCGCTCACCTTCTTGAATACAGACCCGCATGAGCATGCTGCGTCTATCGAGAAAGAACAGCCTCCTGCTCATCTTGCTGGCGGTGTTCATCACTACGGTATTTTTTTATTACAGCAAGGAAGATCAAATGTCCGCCAGGGTAATGATGTATTACGGCGACTGGAGCCCTGAAGAAACGCGCTTTGACGCGACTCGATGGTTCAGCTCGGGAATGTATCGACCGCGTTTGATGGGGACGCCTTCCGCACAGAGTCCTGTCACCATGCTGCGCAACAGTCCTGATCCGTTGAGGGGCATTTCGAATGACGAGTTTCTGACCAAAGTGCTGGTTGCGATGGAGGAGCGTTATCCGAAGGTGGATACAGAGGGGCTGGTTCTCGATACGCCGGATCTTCGTCGCCAGATCCGATATGCCTACAGCGCGTTCTCCGAACCGGACAGACCTGTGGACTCTTATTGGTTGTTCGTGACTGTGGGGGGCGACACGTTTGTCATCACGATTGACTGGGATGTCAACGACAAAAAGATGCTGACTGGGTCGATGGCTGAGCATCTGGCTGAAGGAAGTGAAGCAGCCATTGCGTTTCGAGATGTTCAGCGAGAGCTGGAAAGAGCGCCGGGTTCAACACGTTGAAGGTTGGAGAAATCATCGGCCTCTGAAAGCACGAATCCCGCCAGAGGCGGGATTCGTGAATTGCGTCCGGGCGTTTATGCCGGGAACAGCTCGGACAGCTTCATCGACAGCATCATGTCGCCTTCAACGCGCAGCTTGCCGCCCATGAAAGCCTGCATGCCGTCGGTTTCGCCGCTGACGATACCTTTGAGGGTTTCGCTGTCCAGCACCAGCGTGCAGTTGGCATCGGCGTTTTCGCCTTCCTGGATATCGCAGGTGCCGTCTTTGACGATCAGGGCATAGTGCTTGTCTTCGTCAGTGATGTTGAAACCGAAGATCAGATCCAGACCGGCAGCGGCGGCTGGGTTGAACTTGGCTTGCATTGCTTTTACGGCATCAGCTACGGAGGTCATGGTTCGATCCTTTTTGGTTGATTGCAGCAGGGTCACAGTAATCCGGACTCAGCGAAACGTGATGAGTTCCGGGGCCTTCAGCAGCTGCAGGTGTGCATGACTGTTGAAGGAAGCCAGAGCCACCTCGCGACCGCGGAACTTCAGCTGGTTGAGCGAGGTGTTGACGATTTGCCAGTTCAGTTCAAACGCCTGCCGGGCAGGCATTTGAGTAATGAGGTGGAGCAGGGCGGTGATCGTGCCACCGGAGGTGAACACCGCAATTTTCTGGGTGTTGTCGGCCTGTTCGAGAATCCGCTGCAGCCCGGCCTGTACCCGTTCGACGAAACCCAGCCAGCTTTCCAGACCCGGTGTGTCGTAGGTGCCGGCAAGCCAGCGTTCGATGATCAGGGCGAAGATGCGCTGGAACTCGCCACGGTTTTGCGCGGCGTTGCGCAGGATTTCCAGGGCTTCGGGCTCTTCCGGCAACATGGCCGGGAGCAGGGCGCGGATCACGGCGTCGGCGTCGAATTCGTTGAACGCCGAATCGATTTCCAGTGCCGGAACCGGCAGGCCGACGGCGGCGAACTGTTCCAGCGCGCTGTTGGCCGTGTGTTGCTGGCGGCGCAGGTCGCCCGACAGGCAGCGGTCGAAGCTGATTCCGAGTTCGGCGAGGTGACGGCCGAGGATTTCTGCCTGGCGTACACCGGTCGGCGACAGGACGTCATAGTCGTCTGCACCAAAGGAGGCCTGGCCATGTCGAATCAAGTAGATGCTGCCCACGTCCGCGTCATCCCGGTACGTTGAAGGTTGTGGCGAGGTTATGGGGATGACGGTGAGCTGTCAATGAAAAAACATACGCTTGTTTGAAATGCCCGTTCCAGCCTTGTTGCCAGAGGTTTCACGGCTGGCCGACCGGCCGGTGCATGGGTATGCTGGAACCAATTCCCGCGCGTGTTTCACGACCGTGCATCGTTTGAAGGAGTCACTGTGGAGTTTTTCACTGAATACGCCAGTTTCCTGGCCAAGACCGTGACGCTGGTCATCGCCATTCTGGTGGTGCTGGCGAGTTTCGCTGCGTTGCGCAGCAAGGGCCGACGCAAATCCGCCGGCCAGTTGCAGGTCAGCAAGCTCAACGATTTCTATAAAGGCCTGCGTGAGCGGCTGGAGCAGACCCTGCTCGACAAGGATCAGCTCAAGGCCTTGCGCAAGGGCCAGGCCAAATCCGAGAAGAAACAGAAGAAGAAACCCGACGCCAAACCGCGGGTGTTCGTGCTGGACTTCGACGGCGACATCAAGGCCTCGGCCACTGAAAGCCTGCGCCACGAAATCACCGCGCTGCTGACCCTGGCCACGCCGAAGGACGAAGTGGTTCTGCGTCTGGAAAGCGGCGGCGGCATGGTCCACAGCTACGGTCTGGCCTCGTCGCAACTGGCGCGCGTTCGTGAAGCCGGCGTGCCGTTGACCGTGTGCATCGACAAGGTCGCAGCCAGCGGCGGCTACATGATGGCGTGCATCGGCGAGAAGATCATCAGCGCGCCGTTCGCCATTCTTGGCTCCATCGGTGTAGTGGCGCAGTTGCCCAACGTCAACCGCCTGCTGAAAAAGCACGACATCGATTTCGAAGTTCTGACCGCCGGCGAATACAAACGCACCCTGACCGTGTTCGGCGAAAACACCGAGAAGGGGCGGGAGAAATTCCAGGAGGACCTGGACATCACTCACCAACTGTTCAAGAACTTCGTTGCCCGTTATCGCCCACAACTGGCGATCGACGAGGTCGCCACCGGCGAAGTCTGGCTCGGCATCGCGGCACTGGACAAACAACTGGTCGACGAACTCAAGACCAGCGACGAATACCTGGCCGAGCGCGCCAAGCAGTCCGAGGTCTATCACCTGCACTACGCCGAACGCAAAAGCCTGCAGGAGCGCATCGGCATGGCGGCCAGCGGCTCGGTGGATCGCGTGTTGCTGAGCTGGTGGAGCCGGCTGACGCAGCAACGCTTCTGGTAAGTACGTGCATCACGTTCGTGAGGTTTTCGCCCACGAGCGTGATGCATTTTTATCAGGGGAAAGTGCGGTATATAGATGTTTTAAAGTTTAATACTGTTGCTGTTTTAGCAAGGAATTCATCAACTAATCGCGCTGTTTCATACGCTCTTTCAACTTTATTCTGATTGTCCATTTCAGAAAAAAGTTGTTAAACGTGGATGTTGAAAAAAACAAGTCAAGTTTGCCCGTCATGACACCTGCACAACAGGGTGTCTTTTTTGATCTGTATAAAAAACAGATGCCCTCCTGGTTGCTTGAGTCTTCGGAGTCCTCTCGCAATGATCTCTATGAAAGTTTGAAAGTCAGTTTCAAATCGCGTCATGCCGCGCTGGAGCAATTGCGCGCACTGAAATCCCCGCAAAGCTTTTGTACGCCACTGCTGGCCAACGCGATGGCTGAAAAACTGGGCGAACCTTTTGAAGTCGATGGGGCGGTTTTTCAGCATGTGCGCTCCACATCGAGCCTGCTCGGCCTGCGCAAGAAACTGGTACTGCCGATTGATCGGGATCTGCTCACGGCCGCTTGTGAAAACTTCGAACTGTCGGAAACTCTGGCCGGCAATTATCACGAGAGATCGTTGTTATACATTCCGCAACGCGTGACGGGGCGCGCCAGCCGGGTGTTGGCAATACAACCTCATGAGTTCGCCCGGTTATGTCGCTATCTGGATCTCGGCAAACAATATCAAAAACACGTGGAAGCCATTTTCGGCAGCGACGGTCAAGTTACAAGTCTGCAGAAAGCTTCCGTCGCGTATTCAAGGGATCAATTTGATGTGGATCGGCATATTGCCTATCTGCGTGGCCACATTGGTCCAGATGTCTACAAGATGCTCGAGTCGGTCAAAAACTCGGAGTCTTCAATCAAACTGGGAAATAACACCCTCGGTTATCAAAGTCTTGAAATGCTCGGGGTGCAACTCCGGGGGCCGATGTTCATCGGCGCGGTCAGCGAGCAACCGAGCGACGATTATCGTTGCGTGATCTACCTGCCCGGCGATCCTGAACATCCTCTCAAGGAATATCCCACGTTCCAGAAATTCGAACTCGAGTTGAGCGGGCGATTGCGCGACCCCGAGTTTCGCGCTTTCTTCATGCGGTTCATTACGATGAAGGATCGTTCGCTCTTCCTCACTGGTCTGGATGTGCGGTTGTTGAACGCCCGGCCGAATCAGTTTCCCGTCAGTGCGACTTATCTTCCTCTGACAGGCATTGATCTTGAGGGCGACGCAGAACAGAACATGTTTATCGAGATCTTCCACCATCGCGCAGCGCAGGCTCGGGCAGATACACGTCTGTTGGTGGTACCCACCGACGATGAAGATGAGAAAACCCGTCTCGCGAGACTGGACACTTATAAAGCCATTGGACTGAACACAGTGTTGTTCTTTGTTTCTTTCGTGCCGGTCCTGGGTGAAGTCATGTGCGCCGTCGCCGGGCTGCAGTTGCTGGGCGAGATTTATGAGGGGATCGATAACTGGGTTCACGGCGATCAGGAGCATGCCGCCGATTGTCTGTTCGACACCCTTGAAAATCTGATCCTGATGGCGGGGTTTGCTGCCGGTACTGCTGCCGCAGGCAAGGCCTACAGAGCGGTGCGCTCGTCGAGTTTCATTCAGGGACTACAGAGTGTGCCGGTTGGCAACCAGTCGTATCGCCTGTGGAATCCGGACATGGCTGCCTATCGCCAGCAGCAATCATTGCCGAGCAGTCTGGCGGCTGACGCGCAAGGGCTGGTCTGGCGTGGCTCCGATGGTTATCTGCCTCTGGGGCCTGAGACATATGTGGTGCGTCCATTATGTGGCACCAGTTTGTGGGAGGTGCACACCCCGCCCTTGCCCAAACGCTATTCCCCGTTGTTTGAGACCAATGGTGCGGGCGCCTGGCGGCACGATTCGGAATTGCCTCACGAGTGGGACTCGCTGACGCTGTTCCGTCGCCTGGGATTTCGTAAGGAGAAGATTTCAGATACTCGCGCCCTGCAAGTCATCGCAGCCACTGCTACCAACGAGACCGCCATGCGCCAGTTGTTTGTCGAGCGCGCAAAGCCAATGGCGGTACTGACGGATACGGCCAGACGTTTTTGCGCGGATAGCGATGTCACGGTGTTCATGGAGCAGATAGCCGTTCCCGCCTCTGCGCCGCAGGCCGACGCCGATCTGCAGTTGTACTTGTTGACGGGGGCAGGGCGCTGGCCGCAGGACATGGCGATTGTCGTCACGGATATCACCGCGAACGAAGTGACACGCTATGGCGGAACCAAGGGAACCCGTGAGGTGAAAATCAATGAGGACCTGTTGGTCAAGGGGCAGTTTTATCCGCCGCTGCTGGCAGCACTCAGCGTCCGTGAGCGTTCACATTTGCTGGGTTCGGCCAGTGTGGAACCGACAAATCAGAGCATGCTGCTGGGCAAGCACATTGCCGCGCTGGCGCCACGCATGCGCATGGCGATGATGGATCGGTTGTTTCGGCGTGCCGATGTCTGCGAGTTATCCAGGGGGGAGCCGATCATCAACGCATTCCCCGGGCTGTCGGCCAGTGTCGCCGACGAGTTGGCGCAACATGCCGATGTGCATGAGTGGGAGCAGCTGGATGCCGATACCGTACCGCTGCGTCTGGCGGAAGAGGCGCGACGTTATCGGCAGCTCCAGCGCCTGAATCGCGCATACGAGGGTTTGTACCTGGACGCGGCGAGCGGGCGTGATGCGGACATGCTGGTGCTCGACACTTTGACGCATCTGCCCGGATGGCCTGGTGATGTGTTCATCGAAATTATCGATTGGGGGGTGTATGCCGATCAGCGCGCCACTGTCGGTCCTGACGGCGCGGTACATCAGGTGTTGCTCGAAGCTTATGCCGAACGCTATCAGGGCCTGGGTTTACAAAACGTCGTTGTTTCCAGTCAGCCGTCACGTACCCGGGAGAGTTTTTTCCAGGCGTTGTGGCAAAGCCTTCCGGCGCACAGCCGCAAAGCCATTGGCGTGGACGCGGATCTGGATGGGAAGGGATTGCGGGGAAAACTCACCGCGTTGGCACACCAGCGACGCGAGGCCTTCGCCAAGGTGCTCGGTCTCGAGGCCCCGCATCCTGACTACCGATCCCCCATGGGCCTGGCAGACCGGCAGGTCGAGCAATCGGCCATGCAGACCGGGTCGACCCCGGTCCCGAATCCGGTGCCTCGCAAGTCACCGGTGTTGATGCGCCGTGCTCGCCAGTTATATCCCTCGCATTCGACATCGCAGATTGAAAGCTTTGTGTCGTCGCTGGGGACTGATGAAGTTCTGGCGATCCGAAAGCTTGAAGTCATGCGTCAGGAGTTACGGACGATCCTTGGCACGCTGGAGCGCTGGGTCCATCGCGATAGCTGGTACCACGATAGCCAGGGTGACAGGCTCAAAGTGCCTTATCAAAGCAAGAAACGGGCGGCGCGGGCCATTCTGCGTGCATGGCGCAAGGAAAGTCAGATACCTGCTTCTTACGGTCAGCGCCTATACAACCTGACTTTCGATTCGGTACCGCTGGGCGAACTGCCTGTGGTGATCGGCGACTTTGCTCATGTGACGGCGTTGCGAATGAGTGGTGTGGGGGCGAGTTCGGGTCTGAATGCCTTTCTGCGCAATTTCACACGCCTGCGAGTGCTGGATCTGTCGGGCAACGCGCTGACGCGTATTCCTCAGGCGATTGCAGACATGCCGGGCCTCACCGGACTGGATCTGAGTAGCAACCAGATTCACCTGAACGAGCAATCTGCGCAGGCGTTAAGCGACAAAGCGCATCTGCGTTCACTGGATCTGAGCCTGAACAAAGCGTTAGGCCAGGCGCCTGCTGTCGGCGCGATGCGCAAGTTGCGCCATCTGGACTTGCACGACACGGGAATCAGTCAGTGGCCGACCGACATCAATGGGCTCACCCACCTGCAAACCCTGGATCTGCGCAACAACAGAATCGTGGAAGTCCCGGCGTCCGTGTTCAAGTCACGTGCAGTGCTCAATCGTGGCACCCATATCGATGGCAATCCTTTGTCCGTGACCAGCCTCCAGGCAATCGCCGACTATCAGCGATTGCACGGCATCAGCCTGGGGGTCATGACCCCTGACTACATCGCCACGGCGCGGCCGGCAGCTGACGCACGGGGGGCCGGTTGGGTCAGCGGGTTGCCATCCGTGCGGGTAGGGCGGGCAAACGAGGTCTTGTTATCGCTGTCGGCTGATCCGGATTCACGGGCATTTTTCGATTTGCTCATGCAATTGCGGGGTACGGCTGACTATTCCCGCGCGCGTACTCAGCTTGGCCAGCGGGTCTGGGATGTTCTGGTGGCCGCGAGTGAAAATGACAGGCTGCGCCGTGTGCTCTTTCGGATGGCGAGGGAGGGCCGCGCAAGTGCCGCCAATGCGACTGCGTTATTCAGCGATGTGGAGGTCAGGGTTCTGTGCTTCAGGGCCGCAGCCGCGGCTCGCACTGGTAGCCAGGCGCTTGAAGGCGACCTGATCCGTTTGTTGCGCGGACTGTTCCGGTTGCAGGAGCTGGAAAAACAGGTGGTGCTGGAAGTCGGGCGTCGCGCCCGGACAGAATCGTTGAGTCTGCATCAGGCTCTGGATATCAACCTGATTTACCGGGTTCGGCTGGCAGAGCGGCTGGAGCTGCCGGCGCAACCCACCGCGCTGAACGTGCAGCTGGATGCCGAAGTCACCGATGAACAGATCGACAAGGCTTACCGGGAGGTGGTCAAGGCCGAAAACACCTCGCGATTGTCAGATTCGATCAGTCGGCAGGAGTTTTGGGCCGAGTATTTGTTGACAAGCCGCCAGGACGCCTTTGCCGATGTTCGGGAACGCAGTGCGCAGGCATTTTCGCTGCTGGAATCGCAAGTCGATCTGCCTTTTGAAGCGGCCGCACAGCAAATGGCGACGATCATCGACAACTTCAGAAATGAAAGCCTGGAGCTGCGCAAACAGTTGACCAATGCGGCGCTGGCTCGCCATCCAGGGCTGACTTTGCCGGGTACGTCGGGGATCGGAAGATCAGGTACAACGGGATAAGCAGACCCGAGCCCGTTGATACGGGCTCGGGGTTCAGCGTCAGCGGCGACGGAACAGCGGCAGCGGTTCGTCAGTGGCGGCCTGATAGGTCACCGAAAAGTCCTTGAGGCTTTCAAGGGCGTCGTACGGGTCTTTGTCCGCGCGCAGGGCGAAGGCATCGAAACCGCAACGGCGCATGTAGAACAGCTGGTCGCGCAGCACGTCGCCAATCGCACGCAATTCGCCTTTGAAACCGTAACGGTCACGCAGCAGGCGGGCGTTGGAGTAGTTGCGGCCATCGGTAAACGCCGGGAAGTTCAGGGCAATCACCTGGAACTCATTGACGTCGTCACCGATTTCCTCGGCTTCTTCATCGGCGTCCAGCCACACACCCAGACCGCCATCGCGGGCCTTGAGCATGCGGGCGTGTTCACGCCACAGCTGCAGCGGGACGATCAGGTCGTCGCAGTTGCTGATTTCGTCGATGTTGAAATCCTTGGGCAGCAGGTGCCAGGTTTCGTCGACGACCTCGTTGTTCTTAATGATTCGCTGCATAGACGCGTTCCTTGAAGAGGTCGATGCCAATACGCTGGTAGGTGTCGATGAAACGCTCGTCTTCGGTGCGTTGTTCCACGTACACGTCGATCAGCTTGGAGATCACGTCCGGCATGTCGTCCTGGGCGAAGGACGGGCCGAGGATCTTGCCCAGGCTGGCGTCACGACTGGCGCTGCCGCCGAGCGATACCTGGTAGAACTCTTCACCTTTCTTGTCCACACCGAGGATGCCGATGTGGCCGACGTGGTGGTGACCGCAGGCGTTCATGCAACCGGAGATGTTCAGGTCCAGTTCACCGATGTCGAACAGGTAGTCCAGGTCGTCGAAACGGCGCTGGATCGATTCGGCGATCGGGATCGACTTGGCGTTGGCCAGGGAGCAGAAATCACCGCCAGGGCAGCAGATGATGTCGGTCAGCAGGCCGATGTTCGGTGTGGCGAAGCCACCTTCACGCAGTTCGCCCCACAGGGTGAACAGCTGGCTCTGCTCGACGTCGGCCAGAATGATGTTCTGCTCGTGGGAGGTGCGCAGTTGACCGAAGCTGTAGCGGTCGGCCAGGTCGGCGACGGCGTCGAGCTGCTTGTCGGTGATGTCGCCCGGCGCAACGCCGGTCGGCTTCAGGGACAGGGTCACGGCCACATAACCCGGCTTCTTGTGCGCCAGGGTGTTGCGGGTACGCCAGCGGGCGAAGCCCGGATGTTCTTTGTCGAGGGCGGCCAGTTCAGCGTCTTGACTGCTCAGCGCCTTGTAGTCCGGGTCGACGAAGTGTTTGGCGACGCGATGAACTTCGGCTTCGGTCAGCGTGGTCTGGCCGCCGCGCAGGTGTTCCATCTCCGCATCGACTTTCTGGGCGAAGACTTCGGGAGTCAGCGCCTTGACGAGGATCTTGATCCGCGCCTTGTATTTGTTATCACGACGGCCGTAGCGGTTGTAGACCCGCAGGATCGCGTCGAGGTAGCTCAACAGGTCCTGCCATGGCAGGAATTCGTTGATGAAGGCGCCGACCACCGGGGTACGACCCAGACCACCGCCGACCAGCACGCGGAAACCGAGTTCGCCAGCCGCGTTGTGCACTGGCTCAAGGCCGATGTCGTGGACTTCGATGGCCGCACGGTCGGAGGTCGAACCGTTGACGGCGATCTTGAACTTGCGCGGCAAGTAAGCGAATTCCGGGTGGAAGGTCGTCCACTGACGCACGATTTCGCACCAAGGACGCGGGTCGATCAGCTCATCGAACGCAACACCGGCGAACTGGTCGGTGGTGACGTTGCGCAGGCAGTTGCCGCTGGTCTGGATCGCGTGCATCTGCACGGTGGCCAGCTCGGCGAGAATCTCCGGGATGTCTTCCAGCGCCGGCCAGTTGAACTGCACGTTCTGGCGGGTACTGATGTGGGCGTAGCCCTTGTCATAGTCGCGGGCGATTTTTGCCATCATGCGCATCTGACGCGAAGTCAGCTGGCCGTAAGGCACCGCCACGCGCAACATCGGCGCGAAACGCTGGATATACAGGCCATTTTGCAGGCGCAGGGGGCGGAATTCTTCTTCGCTCAGCTCACCTGCCAGATAGCGTCGGGTCTGATCACGGAACTGCTTGACGCGGTCCTCGATGATCCGCTGATCGTACTCGTCGTATACGTACATATAAGTCCTGTTCTCAGGCTTTGGCCACTCGGAAAACGCTGCGTTTTCGCTTGCTGGAGTCCGATGGTTCCTCTGCAATTCTGCGCGCACGGCCGCGCACTCCCTGACGGAGCCGGGGCAATATACCCGTTTGCAGTTATGCGCAAAAGTGATGTTTGAGTATATGGAAAGAACCAAATCGCCTAACGAGAATCACTGTCAACTAACCCACATTTGTCGTGCGGACAATCATCGTCTTAACTGTGGTCGAGTCTTTCTGCAATCACCGATAAAACCGACAAGAGGCGATGCAATGAGCAACCCAACCAAGGCAAGGAAAAGCGATAGCAGTGTCGATGCATGGGCCATTCTGTTCCTGATCATTCTGGTCGTTGGAACGGCGGTGTTCTGGGTCAGCCATCAGTAAAACGACTCGTCCGGGCCCGCCTCCGACGATTGTCGGACAAAAAGCGGGATCAGGCGCTAATGGCCGGCGATTGAATGGCTATAATGCGCGGCCATTTTTCCCTGGGCCCGGATGTTTCATGTTCAAGTTTCTCCACATCAGTCTGCTTTTGCTGGGCATGGCCTTCGGGACCAGTGCGCGGGCAGAGTCTGTGTTGTTTCTGAATCCGGGCGCCACCGACGAAGCGTTCTGGGTCAGCTACTCGCAATTCATGCAGGCTGCCGCCCGGGATCTGGGCGTCGATCTGCGCATCCTCTATTCCCAGCGCCAGCCCGAAATGACGCTGGCCCAGGCGCGGGTGGCATTGCAGGGCCCTGATCGCCCCGACTATCTGATGTTCGCCAACGAGCAATACATCGCGCCGCAGATCCTGCGCATGGCCAATCAGAGCGGGGTGAAACTGTTTATCGTCAATGCCGCACTGACCCCCAATCAGCAAGCGCTGGTCGGGGACCGGGCCGACCGGATCGGCAGTCTCGTGCCCAATGACGAGGAGGGCGGTTACCTGCTGATGAAGGAGTTGATCCGCCTGCATCCACCGGTGGCCCCCGGCGCCAGCATCGAATTGCTGGCGTTCTCTGGCCTGAAGATCACGCCGTCGTCGCAGTTGCGCGAGCAAGGCATGCAGCGGGCGCTGGCCGAACATCCTGAGGTCCGTTTGCGGCAACTGGTCTATGGCGGCTGGACACAGCAGCGTGCTTACGAGCAGGCCCGGCAGTTGCTGGTTCGTTACCCGAAGGTGTCACTGGTGTGGGCGGCCAACGACGAAATGGCTTTTGGTGCGATGCGAGCGGTTTCAGAGATCGGGAAAATGCCGGGCAAAGACGTGCTGTTCAGCGCGGTCAACACCTCGCCTGCGGCGTTGCAGGCCATGATCGACGGACGCTTGAGTGCATTGCTCGGCGGTCATTTCACGCTGGGGGGCTGGGCGCTGGTGGAAGTGCACGATCATGCGCAGGGCGTCGACCTGAACCGCTACGGTGGCCGCGACCGGCAGATTCCGCTGTTGCAACTGATCGACAAGGATCATGCCCGCCGAATGCTGGCCATGGGCACCTCACCGGACTACGGCGTGCATTTTCGCAAGCTCTCGGCGAAGGGCCGTCCGGCTTCGTATCGCTATCCGTTCAACCTGCAAACCCTGATGCACTGACGCCGGTTACGCGCCTGCCAGGTGCACCACCAGTTGAACGATGCCAAACAGCGTCAGGGCGAACACCGCCGTGAACGCGATGCCCAGGAAGATGAAATGGCTGGGCTTGCCGTGGGTGAAGTCCCTTGCCCGGTTCTTGCCGCTCTGCACCCCGAACGCCGCCGCCATGACGCTGTGCAGCATCTGCCAGAAGGTCGGTGGCTTGTTGTCGACTGGATCGTCCATAAATCCCCCGTCTGCCGTGTGTGTCCAACAAGCATAGCCAAGCCTTTTCAGGTCGCAGAAATACCTGTGGGAGCCAATTGGCTCCCACAGGGTGTCGCGCGTAGCTGACTTAGTTGTCGTAACTCAATTGTCGTAACCCAGATTCGGCGCCAGCCAGCGTTCGGTCAGGCTCAGTTCCTGGCCTTTGCGCGAGGTGTAGCTCTGCACCTGATCCTTGTCGACCTTGCCCACGGCGAAGTATTGCGCCTGCGGATGGGCGAAGTACCAGCCGCTGACCGCTGCCGCCGGGAACATCGCGTAGTGCTCGGTCAGGAACACGCCGCTGCGACCGGCGCGCATTTCCTGGGCCTCAGGATCGAGCAGGGCGAACAGCGTGGCCTTCTCGGTGTGATCCGGGCACGCCGGGTAGCCCGGAGCAGGGCGGATGCCGGAATACTGCTCTTTGATCAGCGCCTCGTTGTCGAGGACTTCATCCTTGGCATAACCCCAGTGCTCTTTACGCACCTGCTGGTGCAGCCACTCGGCGCAGGCTTCGGCCAGACGGTCGGCGAGAGCCTTGACCATGATCGAGTTGTAATCGTCGCCAGCGTCCTGATAAGCCTTGGCCACTTCTTCGGCGCCGATGCCGGCGGTGGTGATGAAACCACCGACATAGTCGGTGACTTCGCTGTCCTTCGGTGCGACGAAGTCGGCGAGCGAGAAGTTCGGTTTGCCGTCGGTCTTGATGATCTGCTGACGCAGGTGATGCAGGCGCGCCATTGGCTTGCCGTCATCGCCGTACAACTCGATATCGTCATCGTGTACCTGATTGGCCGGCCAGAAGCCGAACACCGCACGGGCGCTGATCAGTTTCTCGTCGATCAGCTTGGTCAGCATCTCGCGGGCGTCCTTGAACAGCGAGGTCGCCGCTTCACCGACCACTTCGTCTTCGAGGATGCGCGGGAACTTGCCGGCCAGGTCCCAGGAGATGAAGAACGGCGTCCAGTCGATGTACTCGGCCAGTACGTTGAGGTCGATGTTGTCCAGCACGCGGGTGCCGGTGAAAGTCGGTTTGACCGGGGTGTAGGAGGCCCAGTCGAACTGCGGTTTCTTGGCGATCGAGGCCGCGTAGCTCAGGCGTTCGGTACGGGCGCTGCGGTTGGCGGTGCGCTCGCGGACTTCGATGTACTCTTCGCGGGTCTTCTGAACGAAACCGGCTTTCAGTTCCTTGGACAGCAACTGCGTCGCCACGCCCACGGCGCGGGAGGCGTCGGTCACGTAGACCACCGCGTCGTTGCTGTACTTCGGTTCGATTTTTACTGCCGTGTGCGCCTTGGAAGTGGTCGCGCCGCCGATCATCAGCGGCAGGTGGAAGTCCTGGCGCTGCATCTCGCGGGCCACATGGACCATTTCATCCAGCGAAGGAGTGATCAGGCCGGACAGGCCGATGATGTCGCATTTCTCTTCGCGAGCCACCTGCAGAATCTTCTCTGCCGGGACCATCACGCCGAGGTCGACGATGTCATAGCCGTTGCAACCCAGCACCACGCCGACGATGTTCTTGCCGATGTCGTGCACGTCGCCCTTCACGGTGGCCATCAGGATCTTGCCCTTGGCTTCCGGCTTGTCGCCTTTTTCCAGTTCGATGAACGGAATCAGGTGGGCCACGGCCTGCTTCATCACGCGGGCGGATTTCACCACCTGTGGCAGGAACATTTTGCCGGCGCCGAACAGGTCGCCGACGATGTTCATGCCCGACATCAGCGGGCCTTCGATCACTTCGATCGGGCGCGCGAAGGACTGACGGGATTCTTCGGTGTCTTCGACGATGTGAGTGGTGATGCCCTTGACCAGCGCATGCTCCAGACGCTTGTTGACGTCCCAGCTGCGCCATTCTTCGGTCTCGGCTTCCTTGACGCTGCCGTCGCCCTTGTACTTGTCGGCGATGGCGAGGAGGGCGTCGGTACCTTCCGGCGTGCGGTTGAGGATCACGTCTTCAACGGCGTCGCGCAGTTCTTGCGGGATCTGGTCGTAGATCTCCAGCTGACCGGCGTTGACGATGCCCATGGTCAGGCCGGCGCGGATCGCGTACAGCAGGAACACCGAGTGGATCGCCTCGCGCACCGGGTTGTTGCCGCGGAACGAGAACGACACGTTGGACACGCCGCCGGAGCTCAGGGCATACGGCAGTTCGTCACGGATGTAGGCACAGGCGTTGATGAAGTCCACAGCATAGTTGTTGTGTTCTTCGATGCCGGTGGCCACGGCGAAAATGTTCGGGTCGAAGATGATGTCTTCCGGCGGGAAGCCGACTTCGTTGACCAGAATGTCGTAGGAGCGTTTGCAGATTTCTTTCTTGCGCGCTTCGGTGTCGGCCTGGCCGGCTTCGTCGAACGCCATCACCACCACTGCCGCGCCGTAGCGCTTGCACAATTTGGCGTGGTGGATGAACTGCTCGACGCCTTCTTTCATGCTGATCGAGTTGACGATGCCCTTGCCCTGAATGCACTTGAGGCCGGCTTCGATCACTTCCCACTTCGAGGAGTCGATCATGATCGGTACGCGGGAGATGTCCGGTTCGCCGGCAATCAGATTCAGGAAGGTCACCATGGCCTTCTTCGAATCGAGCATCCCTTCGTCCATGTTGATGTCGATCACCTGGGCGCCGGCCTCGACCTGCTGCAGGGCGACTTCCAGGGCTTCGGTGTAGTTGTCTTCACGGATCAGGCGGGCGAATTTCGCGGAACCGGTGATGTTGGTCCGCTCGCCGACGTTGACGAACAACGAGCTGCGATCGATGGTGAACGGTTCCAGGCCCGACAGGCGGCAAGCCTTGGGAATGTCCGGAATCTGCCGTGGCGCGTAGCCGGCGACGGCTTTGGCGATGGCTTCGATGTGGCCCGGCGTGGTACCGCAGCAACCGCCGACGATGTTGAGAAAACCGCTCTGGGCGAACTCTTCGATGACCTTGGCGGTGTCCACCGGCAATTCGTCGTACTCGCCGAATTCGTTCGGCAGGCCGGCGTTCGGGTGCGCCGATACGTGGGTGCTGGCCTTGTCCGACAGCTCTTCGAGGTACGGACGCAGTTCGCGGGCACCGAGGGCGCAGTTCAGGCCGACCGAAATCGGTTTGGCGTGGGCCACGGAGTTCCAGAACGCTTCGGTGGTCTGGCCCGACAGGGTACGGCCGGAGGCGTCGGTGATGGTCCCGGAAATCATGATCGGCAACTCGAAGCCCAGTTCTTCGAACACGCCTTGCACGGCGAAGATCGCGGCTTTGGCGTTGAGGGTGTCGAAGATGGTTTCGATCAGGATCAGGTCGGCGCCGCCCTCGATCAGGCCTTTGGTGGCTTCGGTGTAGTTTTCCACCAGCTCATCGAAGGTGACGTTGCGATAGCCCGGGTTGTTGACGTCCGGCGACAGCGAGCAGGTGCGGCTCGTAGGACCGAGCACGCCGGCGACGAAGCGCGGCTTGTCCGGGTTCTCGGCAGTCTTGGCGTCAGCGACCTTGCGCGCCAGTCGTGCGCCTTCTACGTTGAGTTCGTAGGCCAGTTCTTCCATGCCGTAGTCGGCCATGGAAATGCGGGTGGCGTTGAAGGTGTTGGTTTCCAGGATGTCGGCGCCGGCATCCAGATAAGCCTTCTCGATTCCGCCGATCACGTCGGGACGGGTAATGACCAACAGGTCGTTGTTGCCCTTGACGTCGCTCGGCCAGTCGGCGAAGCGTTTGCCGCGATAATCCTGCTCTTCGAGCTTGTAGCTCTGGATCATCGTGCCCATGCCGCCGTCGAGAATCAGGATGCGCTCTTTGAGAGCTTGCTTGAGAGCTTGAAGACGGACGCTGCGATCGGACATTGGGACTACTCGAAAAAGACCATGACGAAGGAGCGGGATCATAACAAACCTGTGCCGATTTAGAGCATGTGGCGCTTTTGCATGAATATCGCTCATGTTGGTACGGGCGTCATAACGGTAGAATCGCGGCGTTTTTATTCAGGATCAGGATCAGGGATATGTCGTACCGCGTCGTCAGCATGGTGTTGCTGTTTTTGAGCTTTGGCGCGGCGGCGCAAAGTCCTGCGATCTCGCCTTCCATTTCTTACACTCGCGATATCCAGCCGATCTTCACCGAGAAGTGCGTGGCCTGCCATGCGTGCTACGACTCTGCCTGCCAGCTGAACCTGGGCAGCGGCGAAGGCGCGGCCCGTGGTGCGAGCAAGATGCCGGTCTACGATGGCGAACGCACCCAGGCGGCACCGACCACGCGGCTGTTCTATGACGCCTTCGGCAAACGCGCCTGGCAGCAGAAAGACTTCTATTCGGTACTCGACGCCCAGGGCAGTCAGGCCGCGCTGATGGCGCGCATGCTGGAGCTGGGACACAAAACGCCGCTGACCCCCAACGCCAAACTGCCGGAAGACATCGTGCTGGGCCTCAATCGCGAGAACCTGTGCGCGATGCCTGCGGAGTTCGACGGTTATGCCGGCGCCCACCCGAAAGAGGGCATGCCGCTGGCGGTGACCGGCCTGACCGATCAGCAATACCAGACGCTGCAACGCTGGCTGGCGTCCGGCGCGCCTATCGACGAGCAAGGCCTGGCGCCGAGCGCTAAAGAGGCGCTGCAGATCGTTCAGTGGGAAAACCTGCTGAATCAGCCCGGCGCGCGGGAAAGCCTGGTCGGGCGTTGGCTGTACGAGCACTGGTTCCTCGCGCACATCTATTTCAAGGACGGCGAGCCGGGGCATTACTTCCAGTGGGTGCGCTCGCGCACGCCGACCGGTCAGCCGATCGACCTGATCGCCACCCGTCGCCCGAACGACGATCCGGGCACTCAAGTGTATTACCGCCTGTGGCCGGTGCAGGGCGTGATCGTGCACAAGACCCACATCACCTATCCGCTGAGCGCGGCGAAGATGGCGCGGGTCAAAAGCCTGTTCTACAACGGTAACTGGCAGGTCAACGCGTTGCCGGGCTATGGGCCGCAGAGCCGGGCCAACCCGTTCGCGACCTTCGAGGCAATCCCGGCGCAGGCGCGTTATCAGTTCATGCTCGATAACGCCGAATACTTCGTTCGCACCTTCATTCGCGGCCCGGTGTGCCGTGGGCAGATCGCGACCGACGTGATCCGCGACAACTTCTGGGCGCTGTTCCAGGCCCCGGAACACGACCTGTACATCACCGACCCGAACTATCGCGGCCAGGCCACGCCATTGCTGGCCATGCCGGGGCAGAACGACGATGTCGGCAGTGTCCTGAGCCTGTGGCACAACTACCGCAACAAGCGCAACAAATACGAAGCCCTGCGCCGTGACAGCTACGCCGATCTGCCGGCGCCGAGCTGGTCGACCCTGTGGGCCGGCAACGACAACGCCTTGCTCAGCATTTTCCGCCACTTCGACAGCGCGTCGGTGACCAAAGGCCTGATCGGCGAAGTGCCGCAGACCATGTGGCTGTTCGACTACCCGCTGCTGGAGCGCACCTATTACCAGTTGGCGGTGAATTTCGATGTGTTCGGCAACGTCTCCCATCAGGCGCAAACGCGCTTGTATTTCGACCTGATCCGCAATGGCGCCGAGCAGAACTTCCTGCGCCTGATGCCCGCCGATTCCCGCGAGGGCTACCTCGACGATTGGTACCAGAGCAGCGGCCAGTTCAAGATGTGGCTCGATTACGAAGCCATCGACGACGACAAGCCGACCGCGCTGAAACTCGACGAGAAAGACCCGAAACGCGATTTCGCCATGCAACTGCTGGCGCGTTACGGCGATCTCAACGCGCGTCCGGATCCGATCAACCGCTGCGAAGATGCCTATTGCTCGCGTCCGAACATCGACCCGGCCCTGCAAAACGCCGAACAGGCGCTGAGTCGCCTGACTTCGCGTCCGGCAGCCGGCCTGAAAGTCATCGATCAATTGCCGGAAGCGACCATGCTGCGGGTTGAAACCCGCAGCGGCAAGCGCGAGGTCTACAGCCTGCTGCGTAACCGCGCCCACAGCAACGTGGCGTTCCTGCTCGGTGAATCGCTGCGCTATCAACCGGGGCTGGACACGCTGACGATCTATCCGGGCGTGCTCAGCAGCTACCCGAATTTCATGTTCAACATCCCGGCGGATCAGGTGCCGGCGTTTGTCGATGCCATGGAAAGTGCCAAGGACGCGGCGCAGTTCGAGAAAATCGTCGAACGTTGGGGCATCCGCCGCAGCCATCCGCAGTTCTGGTTCTATTTCCACGACCTGAGCCAGTACCTCCACGAAACCGATCCGGTGGAAGAGGGCGTGCTGGACATGAACCGGTACGAGAATCTTTGATCGTTTGAGCGATGGCGGTTGTCCCAATCCTGTGAAGTACGGGATCGGGAGCGCCATCGATGTTGATTTCAGTGCAGGCCCTGCGAGCGCTCGCCGCGTGGGCGGTGGTCTGCCATCACTTCATGCAGATTTTCTTCGACTTCGAGGCGCGCGGGCCGATAGGGCAGCTGTTCATCGACAAGGGCGCCGTGGGCGTCGATATCTTTTTCGTGATCAGCGGGCTGGTGATTTTCCTGTCCACCGAAGGCAAGGCGCTGCCGCCGGCGCGGTTTCTGTTGTATCGACTGTTTCGGATTGTTCCGGCGTATTGGCTCTACACAGTGCTGATGGCGTTGCTGGTGGTGTTTGCCCGGCCGTTGCTGCCGGATCAGACGGTGGACTGGAGTCATTTGCTGCTGTCGCTGCTGTTTATCCCGACCGAAAACCCCGGCGGCTACGGGATCTACCCGACCCTGAATGTCGGCTGGACCCTGAATTACGAAATGTTGTTCTACGTGCTGTTCGCCTGGGCGCTGTTGTTCCGGCTGCAAGTGCGGTTGCTGGTGGTCGCGGCGCTGCTGTTTGCGGTGTGTCAGGCCTGGACCGGGTTTGGCTGGGTCAGCGAGTTCTATCGCTCGGACATCGTTTATGAGTTCCTGCTGGGGATTGGCATCGGCATGCTTTACCGTCGCGGCTGGATCGGGCCGGCGCTCTGGCTGCCCTTATTGGGGATCGGTGCGGCGTTGCTGGCGATCTATCATCTGCCGCCGGAACCCCGATTGCTGAACTGGGGCGTGCCCAGTGCGGTGCTGGTCATGGCCAGCATGGCGCTCGAACGTCATGTCGAACGCAACAGGCTGCTGAAGCTGCTGGGCGACTGTTCCTACTCGGTGTATCTAATGCATGTGCTGGTGCTGTCGGCCGGCGGTTATCTGGCCCGACGCTACGGGATCAACCCGTATTTGATGTTTGCCGTCTGTGCGCTGGCCATCGGTATCGGTTCGTGGCTGAGCTACGAATGGGTCGAAAAGCGCAGTTATCAGTGGCTTAAAGCGCGGATTGACGGCGAACCTGACGCCTAGCCGATTTGCGAACTATTCCTACGTAAATACTAGGACTTTGTGCCGCGCGCCGATTGGCGTAAACTCCGCCTCAAGCCTGCGAGGAGTCTCCATGACCGCTATTACCATTACCGACGCCGCCCATGATTACCTGGCCGATCTGCTCTCCAAGCAGAACACCCCGGGCATCGGCATCCGCGTTTTCATCACCCAGCCTGGCACCCAGTACGCCGAAACCTGCATTGCCTACTGCAAGCCGGGCGAAGAGAAACCTGAAGACACGGCGCTGGGGCTGAAAAGCTTCACCGCTTACATCGACTCGTTCAGCGAAGCGTTCCTCGATGATGCCGTCGTCGACTACGCCACCGACCGCATGGGCGGCCAGCTGACCATCAAGGCGCCAAACGCCAAAGTCCCGATGGTCAACGCCGACAGCCCGATCAACGAGCGCATCAACTACTACCTGCAAACCGAAATCAACCCGGGGCTGGCCAGCCACGGCGGTCAGGTCAGCCTGATCGATGTGGTTGAAGACGGCATTGCCGTATTGCAGTTCGGCGGTGGTTGCCAGGGCTGCGGCCAGGCGGACGTGACCCTGAAGGAAGGCATCGAGCGCACCTTGCTCGAGCGTATTCCGGAGCTCAAGGGCGTTCGCGACGTGACCGACCACACGCAGAAAGAAAACGCCTACTACTAAGGTGTTCGCTGCGGCATGAAAAACGGCGCCCCGTGAGCGCCGTTTTTTTATGGCCGATACAAATGCGCATGCCCCGCACGATACAGCGACGACTCACTGAAATGATCGCTGCCCAACACTCGCCCAACCAGAATCAACGCCGTACGCCGAAACCCCTTGGCCGCCACCTTCTCGGCAATATCCTCCAGCGTCCCGACCACCCAGTCCTGATCCGGCCACGTCGCCCTATGAATCACCGCGATCGGGCAATCTGCGCCGTAATGCGGCAGCAGCTCGGCCAGGATCTTCTCCAGATGATTGACCCCCAGATGAATCGCCATGGTCGCCCCGTGCTGCGCCAGACTGCCCAGTTCCTCGCCGGCAGGCATCGCGGTCTTGTCCGCATAACGGGTCAGGATCACGCTTTGCGAGATGTCCGGCAGGGTCAGTTCAGCGCCCAACAGTGCGGCGCACGCGGCGGTGGCGGTCACGCCGGGAATGATCTCGAACGGGATATCCAGCTCGCGCAGATAACGAATCTGCTCGCCAATGGCGCCATACAGACTCGGATCCCCCGAATGCACCCGCGCCACATCCTGGCCCTTGGCGTTCGCGGTCTTGATCAGGTCGATGATCTGTTCCAGGTGCAGCTCGGCGCTGTTGACCACGGTGTCAGCGCAATGACCTTCCAGCACTGCCGTCGGTACCAGCGAACCTGCGTAGATGATCACCGGGCAACTGCGGATCAGCCGCTGGCCTTTGACAGTGATCAATTCCGGGTCGCCGGGGCCGGCGCCGATGAAGTAAACGGTCATCGTTGGATCCTGTAGAAAAGGGGCAGGGCGGTGCTTCAGAAGCCCTTCAGATGAAGAATGCTCATGATCGAAAGTGCGGATTATCGGGAATTTACGCCGAGCCGGCCAATGCCAGAGTTGCCTGAGCGTACTTTTGCCGGGAAATCAGCAGTTTTGCCGGGCCACTGATCAACTGTTCGGCGAGCGCCAGCGCGGCACTTTCCGCTACGCCATAACAGCCGGTGCGTTCGAAGGCGATCTGTGAATGGTGACTCAAACGTTGCTGATAACTGGCCAGTTCTTCGCTACTGAAATACAGCAACGGCAGCGCCAGTTGGGCGGCGAGTTCCTGCAAACCGGGTTCGTCGCGTTTTAGGTCGATACTGGCCAGCGCCTTGACCTTCTCAAGATCAATTCGATGGGCCTGTAGCGCCTGATCAAGTAATGCTCGCAGCGTGCTGGCCGGGCAGCCGCGCTGGCAGCCCAGGCCGACCACAAAGGTCGGCGCTGCGCTGTCATCGGTCATGCGTGGTACTGACCTTCGCTTTTGCGGCGGAACAACCAGGCGCTGATCAGGCCCAGGGCCAGCCAGAACGCGACGTTGGTCAGCTGCGAAGCGATTTTGAACTGGGCTTCGAGGGCTTCCGGGGCGAGCATCGAATGCACTTCCGGTTGTGGCGCGCCGATCACGTGCGGCACGGCAAGGATCGCCACGCCGAGGATCTTCATCAGCCAATGGCGGCTGAACGCGATCAAGGCCAGGCCGACAGCGGTGGAGGCCGCAGTGCCAATCCACCACATCTGACGCGAGGCCAGATCCGCGGCGGCAGTGCCCGGCAGTTCAGGTGGCAGACCCATGGTCGGTGCGAGCACGAAGGTCGCATAACCGGCCAGGCCCCAGAGCAGGCCTTGCGAGGTTTTGGTCGGCGCACGCAGGGTGTACAGACCCGCCAGCATCAGGGCGAAACCCACGGCAACCACCAGATTGCCACCGGTGGTGGAGACCACGCGCTGCCAGCCGTCTTCCGGCTCCCAGGCTTCGGCATCGTGGGTGTGGGCGGCGGTGCCGGCGGCGTGTTCGTGAACTTCGGCAACCGGCTCGGCTTTCTCGAAGGTTTCGGCCTGCAGAATCAGCGGCGAAACCCAGAAGCTTTGCAGCAAGGTCAGGAGCAGGGCGGCCAGAAGGCCGGTGAAACCTGCGGTCTGCGCAATACGCTTGATCATGTCGTCAGGTCTCAATGGCACGGGAACGCGGCGCTGTGGCGGGTATCGTGCGCGGCGTTGTGCACCGCTTCGATGTGCGAGAAACCGGCGAAATATACGAGGCACGCACCGAGGATCGACGCGCAGACGGCGGCGGTCAGGCGTTGGCTCAGGGTGGTGGTGCTGGAGATCTTGTCCGAATTGCTGCCGGTGCTGCTGATGATCGACATGGCGCTTCCCTCTGGAGTGTCAGCGGGTGAATAGAGCGCATGAAAACCCCTGCGGCCGGGCACGCAGAGGTTCGAACAGCGCCCGCCCACCGCGGGTTTGTTATGTTCAGTGACGCAAGGATGCGCACTGTGTGTTGCGGGCCGGTCTCCGGGCTCACGAGGGGTTGGCGTCTGGCCGACCTGCAAGCGTCACCTTCCCATGCCTGTGGGCACAGTGGATCTGACGCTTCGCTCGCTTACCGTTGCGGGGGCAGCACCGGACTGACATGGCTTTAGAGTAAAGCACATGATTCACCGGTTTCCCGTTTCACCCTGTGAGGGGCACCCGTAACAAGTTGTGTAGGAGACCATGGGCTGGGGTTTTTAGTCAATTGGGATTGGGATTGGGATTGGGATTGGGAGCAGATCCGTTGCTGCGGTTATGGCTGCTTAGGGTTCCGCCCTTACGGCGGGTCACTTTTGGCAAACGCCCCAAAAGTAACCAAAAGGTCTTTAACCCTGACGTACGGCCCCTCGCTGGGGCTCGGGGTTCCTTCGCTCCGGGATCGATCCGGGGGCATCGCCTACGGTTTGCTTCGCTGCACCTCCTCTCGATGCATGCGGCTGCGCCGCACGGTCGCTGCGCTCCCACCCCCGGATCAATCCCTCCACTCAGCCTGCCGACGGGGCCTGCGATCAAAAGCGGTACTCGAGCTAACGCTCATTGTGATGAGTGGTGAGGAGCACAGTGTGTTCGGCTTTGGTTTTGCGGCGGGGCGGCCCTCACCCCAACCCTCTCCCAGAGGGAGA